>CAZEQK010000145.1:0-1512 GCA_964514395.1 uncultured Bacillaceae bacterium | reverse complement strand
GCAAGGCATTAGCAACTCCTTGTAAGCTCAAGGGCGTCGGGGATACGGAACGTTATGTGAAACCCCTGCAAAAAGATATATTGTAAGTCATGAAACGAGGGATAGAAATGATACTTTTCCAGTATGATGAACTAGCTGTAAGAAAGTTAACTGAAAAAGATGCTTTACTCCTTGTAAATTGGTTGTCCAATCCTATAATATTAAAGTACTACGAGGGAAGAGACCGACCACAAAATATTCAACAAATACATAAACATTATTATGAGAATCGTGATAATATAACACAATGTATTATTGAATACAAAGGGAAAGAAATTGGATATATTCAATTTTATCCTATTACTGAGGAAGAACGTAAAGAGTACCGATATGAAAACTATAAAGAACCGATATATGGAATGGATCAGTTCATAGGTGAGGCTGATTATTGGAATAAAGGGATTGGAACTAAACTTGTAAAATCAACTACTGAATATTTAATAAGAAAAGGAATAAAGAAAATCGTAATGGATCCACAAACATGGAATCATCGAGCATTAAGAACATATGAAAAATGTGGATTTATTAGAAAGAAGTTTTTACCGAAACATGAATGGCATGAAGGAGAAATGAGGGACTGTTGGTTAATGGAATATAAGAAATAATTACTAAGTAATTCAAAGATGGCAGGGTCATCACATAACAAAATATCCCCGCATCGGCGTAGCAGGGAAGTAACTCAATTTGAAGACGCCTCGGTCGCAAGGTGATAGATTCATAGAAGAAGAATCAGCGACACAACCCTTTCGCTAACCAAGACGGCAAAGCACGAGCCTAAGAAAGGCATTTCTAAGGCTCGAACTTCACCTGTAAGCTCAAGGGCGTCGGGGATACGGAACGTTATATGAAATCAGCGCTTAGAGTCCTTTTGAAGGAGGTAGTATGAATAACATAAAATTAAGAATATTATTTGGAATATTCATAATTGTTGTTGTCATTGCATCATTTGTTATTTATATAATAATGAACCCTCCATTATATTCTGGTGGAGAGTATTACGGTAAACCTTTTGGTATAGAGTTGTGGAACAAAGGATTCGCATCTGTGAAAATAAGAAGTGTATTGGTAAATGCAGAAGAAACACCAGAAAGAGTTGATTTTGGTTCAAGCAATAGTTTACGCCTCGTGCTTGGGGAGGAGTTAGATAAGAACCCAAGTATAACCTTTCACAAGATTGATGATTACAAAATAAATCCAGAGTATTCTTCAAAAGAATTAAAAGATATCATTAATAAAAATGATAGAACAAAATCATTAGCTTATGGCCTTAGAATTTATTATGGAAAACCTATAGAGAAAATTATTATAAAATACACTTATTTAGGCATACCTTTTACATACGAGATAGAAGTTAAAAAATTATGAATGATTCCCTTTTTTTAAAAATATGTATTATGAAACTCAAAGAAGGCGCTGACAACATATAAACCAGCTAATCCTTGTCAAGTGTTAGCTGAAAAATAATTTTTAACT
>CAZEQK010000144.1:0-1536 GCA_964514395.1 uncultured Bacillaceae bacterium | reverse complement strand
TCGGAGATAAAGCAGATGACATTATAGAGCAAATTGAGAAGAAGTTAGGAAAAGAAGAGACGAGTGAAACTGTAACGAAATTAACAGGTAATAAGAAAATATACTATGAAGCAACTGGCAAGATACCAACTGGAGAAGTGCATCACACACTACCTCAAGAGTTTGCAGATGAATTTGCAGAAGTTGGCCTTGACGTTAATAGTGGAGAATTTCTTTTTGACATACCTAAAGATGCACACAGGTTGAAGCCTGACGGATTACACACTACAACTAATCCACTTGGGAAAACGTGGAATGCTGAATGGAAGGACTTTTTTATGAAGAATCCAAATTATACTAAGACAGATGTTTTAAATCAGTGGCAATACATGATAGATAAAACAGGAATTGGAATCTATAAATAGGAGGAAAAATAAATGGAGTACAAAAAAAATATAACTTATAAATCCTTAAAAACCTTTGGGTTTGACAAACCAAAACATCCTACTTTTTATGAGTTATCAATTGGTAATGAGGGTAATTATGCTTATCCAATACCAGTTAAAAAGAAAACTCCAAAATCTCTAATGGAATGTAGTTTGTGTGATGGAATTGAAAGAAGAGTATTAGGAACATCTACCTTTTTGTTTGAAGGTACGAAAGAAGCTGATGTATATCATCATCCACGATATGTTATTACAGGTGAGAAAGTACAAAATATATTAAGCAATAATGACATTATTGGCTATAAAGTATGTAAGATCAATATACAAGATTCATCTAAATTAAGTGAAAAGCATCTTCAAGAATTAAAAGAGATAGAAATTATTGGGCGATGCTATAGGATACATTCAATAGATGGAGATGTAATTAAACACTGCCCAGTTTGTAAGAAAGTAGATGATAGTGAGCGAATTAAAGCGGACAAAGGTATTAAAATAATTGATGAATTCTGGGATGGCTCAGATATATTTATGTTTGATTATGGATTACTTTCAATAATTGTTACTGATAAAGTAAAAAAGCTTTTTGAGGAAAACAATGTAAGTAATGTAACCTTTATACCACTTGAAGAATTAACAATGAGATAATCTCAAATGATTAAAAGTGATGGAATTAACAAAATTAGTTGTTCCATCACTTTCTTTTATTGTTGAAAGGTAATTTAAAGAATTTATCATATCTTCGAGAAATTTTTAAAAAAGATATCTGTTCAGAACAGCACACATACATTAACTTATATCAAGAGACTTTTGAGAAATATATACTGCTTAGAAATCTGAACCACACTCTACCAATTTAGCAGTTCAGTGGTAACGAAGCTGAGGCATTTTCAACATTATAGACTTGTCTAACAAGAATATAATTTCAATTAGGGGATAGCTCTTTATCTTAAAGGTAAGGGATTATCCCTTATTTATATAACTTTATTAGAGTATTAAATTATTTCACTTGCCCCGCTACATACTCTAAAAGGGTTACAAATAAAGCGGATAGTTACACTAAAAAATTATGTGATTGATATGATCCTACTTTGGAATGGACAAAGTATGAATA
>CAZEQK010000143.1:0-1542 GCA_964514395.1 uncultured Bacillaceae bacterium | reverse complement strand
TATTTATGAAATACGTCATTATCGGCGGAGATGCCGCGGGAATGAGTGCAGCTACACAGATCAGAAGATATAATTCTGAAGCAGAGATTGAAGTGTTTGAAAAAGGGGAAATATTATCCTACGCCCAGTGTGGATTACCATACTATGTAGCAGGATTAGTTCCATCAGCTGAAAGATTAATTGCTAGAACAAAAGAACAATTTATGGATAAATACAACATCAAGATACATGTAAACCATGAAGTCACAAAAATTGACCCTGATAGAAAAACTATAAAGGTTCAATCATTTAAGGAAGAAAAGGATTTTGAAGCTAGCTATGATTACCTCCTTATTGCAACAGGTGGAGAAGCATTCGTTCCACCATGGAAGGGAGTAGATTTAGAGAGGGTCGTGGTTTTAAAAACAATACCAGACGCGGATAAAATCATCCACTATCTAGATAGTAACTCTGACATTCAAAGGGTTGTGATTATTGGTGGCGGTTATATTGGTTTAGAAATGGCTGAAGCATTTCATCTGAAAGGCAAAGAGGTAAGAATTATTGATATAGCAGATCAAGTGAACTTAACCTTTGACCAAGATATGGCAATACATGCTGTCAAGGAGCTAGAAGACAAAGGAATTAAGGTATCCTTAAATGAAGAAGTAAAGGAATTAAAGGGCGACAAACAAGTAACAGTAGTTGTGACAGATAAAGGAGAATACCAGGCAGATATAGTATTAATATCAATTGGGATTAAACCGAACAGCAAAATAGCTGAAGATGCCGGTATTGAATTAGGTCCGAAAAAGGCCATACGAGTAAACGCCAAATTGCAGACCAATATTGAGACGATCTATGCTGCTGGTGATTGTGCAACACACTATCATTTAGTGAAAAAGCAACTAGACTACATTCCTTTAGGAACAACAGCCAATAAACAAGGTCGAATCGCTGGAACGAATTTAGGTGGTGGAAATGCCGAATTTAAAGGTATCATTGGTACAGCAGTGATGAAAGTGTTGGATTTAGATATGGCTAGAACCGGATTAAATGAAAAAGAGGCAAAGGAATTAAATATCGATTATGATGTGACGACAATTCGCTCTCGTCATCATGCAACTTATTATCCTAATGCAGAAAGACTATATATTAAGCTTCTTTACCGAAAGGACGACCGAACTCTATTAGGAGGACAGGTTGTTGGCTATGAAGGAGTGGACAAACGAATTGATGTGCTAGCGATGGCTATTACATATGCAATGAAAATAGATGATTTGCAGGATATGGACCTTTCTTATGCCCCGCCATTTAATGCAGTCTGGGATCCATTACAGCAGGCTTCAAGGGTGGCCGAGAAAAAATAATCTAGTCCCCCGTGTATAGAAGCACGGGGGATACGTTTCTCTAGGATTTGGTTAATAGATCATCTGTCTTTTTTCTGCCTGGATAATATAGGTCTTTATAGGAAGCAATCTCTTCTTTTGCAGTCATATACTCAGGTACCATACGGTAAACAAGGGTAGGACTACCCATAGAAGAACGATATTTTTCTACATG
>CAZEQK010000142.1:0-1576 GCA_964514395.1 uncultured Bacillaceae bacterium | reverse complement strand
AAATCCTACGAATGAGCGAGTATACATTAGAATAACTTTGAATACAGAGGGAGCTTTCTAAGGCTCGAACTTCACCTGTAAGCTCAAAGGCGTCGGGGATACGAAAACGTTATGTGAAACCGTTTTGGTACAATTGTATGTAATTCATTTCAACAATTAACGTTATCCCTACCATCATTATCTTTTGGGTATGATTAACTTTATTTAATAGAATTGATGAGAAGAATAAGCATAATGGGAGTCGGTAACCTTATTATCTCATATTCTGTGGCGTAGTTTACATAACGTTACCTAATACATATCATCAAATAAGGTAGGTAGAGTTAACCTAATAATATTAGAATGATGGTTTAGGAAGTAGAATCAAAGATGATTCTGCCGAGATAACATTAATTGAACCATCCTTGCAAAGAAGGTAATTTGAGTCAACTAAGCGAAGAAGAAAATAGTATTGGAGTGATAACATAGAAGATTATAACGTTATCTACAATATACCTGCAAATAGTGTAGAAGTTGACTCAATTTTACTAAGTGGAATCGGAAGGTTAGAGGAAGGATCAAATGTAGTGGTGAAACGGCATCACATAACACTGTAGCCCCGCTACGGCGTAGCAAAGAAGTCGACTCAAAAGGAGTAACGCCTTGGTTGCCCGAAGCAAGGTTACATAGAAGAATATCAAGGAAGTTTGAAAGCATGTTCAGGCGACACCCCCCTTTCGCTAACCTAGTCAGCATTCCCGAGCTTAACATATGAGCTATGTAAAACTCGGAAACGCCTGTAAGCTCAAGGACGTCGGGGATACGAAAACGTTATCTGTAATACCACGATAAGGACGCGCATCCGTGCGCTAATTTTTAAGTAAAGAGCTCCGCTGTTTTTACAACACATACTTAAATACAGTACATAGAGGGAGATGCATACTATGGAAATATATCAATTAGATACTTATAATATTCCAACTGTCTCTGAATTTATGGCTAAAATTAAGCCCGAATGGTGGGACAAAAAAGGAGCTATAGAGCAATTAAGTTCAGGAATAGGTTGGTATTTTGGTTTAACAAAAGATCAGCCCAAAGGTTGGATTTTGTGTAAAACATTAGAATTATATAAAACTTTGGAGATTGAAAACCTTGGATACGACAATAACGGGTATTTTAAAATAGGAAAAGAACTGCAACCTTTAGTTGAGAAATCAGAAGAATGGGCAAGAGAAAAAGGTTTTGTTATCATGAAATTTATAATAGGTTCTAGAGGATTATCGTGTCATAATAGGGATTTAAATAATCCATGGGAAGAACTAAGAGATATTCATGCAATAGATAGAGAAGAATATAAATGGTTTTTATCTATGGGATATATACCTTCAGGAATGTTACCAAATATTTATGGAAACAATTACCACGGAATTTTATTAGTAAAGCAACTGTAATCCAAGTGCTATCTGATGCAATGATAAATTGGTGGTAGTGGATAAGGGCTCGCCGTCCGTGGAGAGCTCTGAACAAGAGGTCGTGGTACAACAGA
This sequence comes from uncultured Bacillaceae bacterium, assembly GCA_964514395.1. Lineage (GTDB taxonomy): Bacteria > Bacillota > Bacilli > Tepidibacillales > Tepidibacillaceae > CAZEQK01. The sequence goes on along the minus strand of CAZEQK010000142.1, from coordinate 51 downwards.
TAAACCAGCTAATCCTTGTCAAGTGTTAGCTGAAAAATAATTTTTAACTTT
>CAZEQK010000141.1:0-1617 GCA_964514395.1 uncultured Bacillaceae bacterium | reverse complement strand
TTTTTCATCAGCAATTGCTATGAAAATGGCTCAATTTTAGATTAGCAAATACAATCATCAATACAATTGTTAATGCAATATAGATAGAAAAGGCATTATTTGAAGTAATGAAGTAACACAATTTTTGTATCATGCTATAAAATAAAAATATTGTAATGATAAAAATATAAAGAAAAAAAGTTAAACCAAAAATAATTAGAGCTACAAGTATAATATAATCTGTTACTTTTTTTATAATCTCAAATAAAATAAATTTCACTTTATTATTAATAAAACTAAGAATAGCATATAGTGAACTACCTAAAAGCAAAATTATTAGACTATTTAACATTATATTTTGTAATATTATCACCTTTGTCACTCTTTCAAATGTTTTCTTAGACTTTCTGATAACGTTCCGTATCCCCGACGCCCTTGAGCTTACAGGTGGAGTTCGAGCCTTAGAAATACTTTTCTTAGGCTCGGGCTTCACCGTCTCGGTTAGCGAAAGGGTTGTGTCGCTGATTCTTCTTCTATGAATCTATCTTCTTGCGACCAAGGCGTACTTCAAATTGATATTCTTCTCTGCACGCCGACGCGGGGATACTTTGTTATATGATGCTGGCTCTTCATCGAACTACCATTCAATCCTCTCTACTTCTCATCATTTTCTTTAGAGATCACGGTGCTTGCTTCAAAATTACTTCTGCAAATAAAAAACTGTTTATCGCAATTTTTACTACAATTTCATTACCAAACTTATAACAAGTGTAAATGTACTCTGAGGGTTGAACTTCAACCCAATTCAATATAAGTTGAGGTTCTTTGCCGTCGCTTTCCAAGACCAATATTCTTTCATCATAAGCTCTACTTCCTACTTCAGGAAGCAACTCGTGAGTAATAATGAAATAACTTAAAAATTTATCAACTTCTTCTTGAGAAATGTCGCTTAGAAAAGAGAAACTTACACTCGCTGAATCCGATGTTATACCTTCATCATCAGTATAGTAACCTTCAGAAATTTCCCAAACTGAATGTCCAATAGCTAATTTAGTCAATACCCTAAAAATCTGAGGATAAAACTCATTAAGATTACCCTTATTTAATACATCATATATTTTACTCATTAATTCTACATTTCTCTCGTTCTCTATCCTAGAAATAACTTCTTTTGGAAATTCATACTCTGAACCAAAATAATCTTTCTTCAATATTTGAATCAAAAGGGATAAAAATAATTCATCATCCGAATAAGAATTATTACACGTAAAACAAGCTGGTAATGTAGGCAAATTTTCTGGATAGGGTTCGCTCAGGAATACTTTTGAAGGAACATGTTCCCTTGTTTTTGATACTTCTCCACAATATATACATTCTGTATAAGTTTTTTTTGAATATACTACTCTGTGACGTAATCTATCGTCCCCAAAGTAATTTGCAACTTTCATATCTAAATCCAACTTTCTATTTTAAATGTCTCAAAAAATAGAGAAATTAATCTATACGTACTTGCATATAAGGGGTAGAGAAAATGTGAAATGTCTCTATGTTTTGATCTTAGGTTTCTGCTTTTTTATAGCCAGTTTCATATAACGTTCCGTATCCCCGACGCCCTTGAGCTTACAGGTGAAGTTCGAG
>CAZEQK010000140.1:0-1684 GCA_964514395.1 uncultured Bacillaceae bacterium | reverse complement strand
TAATCATAGATATCTTGCATTATCAGAAAGTAAAAAGGTTCCAGAAAAAGATGATGCATTTAAAATTTATGCTGTAATATATGATTTAGAGAGAAATAAACTTATTGACGAAGTATACGTAGGAGAAGGTCCAGGAAACGATTTAGGAGTAATAGAATTTACTCAATGGTATCATAATAAAGAGTTACTATTCACTTTACTAAATAAATCCTATATGTATGATTTAGATAATAAAAAGATCTCCTTGTTAGGTAACTTTGATTATCCTCTTTTAACAGATGATAATAAGTACTTAATCTATGAAAAATTTTTTTATGTTACAGCATATGACGGAACAAACCTTTACGCTAAAAATCTAAAAACAGATGAAGTAAAACTAATATATAGTAGTAAAAAAATTTATATCATACCACATACCTTATTTCATACATCTGTAGATTATAGCAAGCTACAAGAACAATAGACAAGGACTTAATTTTAACAACCCACTTCATCTTCATTGTGTGGGTTTTTTTGTGGAATGATTGTTGCTAACCTCATCATGAAGTCTGAATTAAACTCAATATTAGGAACAAATCTAGTAATAGATAACTCCTTTAATGGAGAGGCAAATAGTGCAGTAAAGGCTTTACAAACCAAGTTTAACAAAGAGATAGGAACAAACTTAGAAGAAAATGGTGAGTTAAATAAAGAAACGTTATATCAATTAGAGATGTATTTATTAGATAATCCTATGAACAGTCCAGCTAGTGTAGATTACACCACAGCAAATGGATATGGACAAGTATATGATATGTATGGAAATGCAGGGCCAGGAGAAAGTGTATCTGATATAGATGAAAAGATTGCTGAGTTGATAGCAGGTATAGATAATAAATACAAAGATGTAGCAACTGCTCAAGCATATTTAAGATTAATGAAATTTGATTTAGGAAACTATGGTCCAAATAAAAATGGTGTAGATGGTTTATATGGAGACATAACCCGGTCAGCAATTAAAGCTTTTCAAAAGTATAAGAAATTGGATGTTAATGGAACGGTTGATGATACTTTATTAGAAAAGCTTAAAGAAACAGTGAAAAATGGTCTTACAATTCATGATATTGTAAATGTAGCGTTTTTATGGCCGACGGAAACATATCTAATAACAAGTGGTTTTGGATACAGAATAAATCCAATTACAAATGAACCTGAAGGTCACAATGGAATAGATATTTCTCCAAAAAAATATAGAGTTGAAGGAGATCCTATAATGGCTTCTTTAGGTGGAGTTGTAGAATATGCTGGTTGGGACACCCATGGTGGTGGAAATATGATAAGAATAAGAACTGAAATAGATGGTGTAATTTATCATACAAGATATTTTCATTTGCAGGATGGTTCAATTCAAGTACAGATCGGAGATGAAATTAATGCTAGTCAACTGATAGCAAAGATGGGGTCTACAGGAAGATCTACTGGAACACACTTACATTTTCAAATTAATGTTGATAATATACCGGAAAATCCTTTTGATTTTGCATTTTATAAAGAGTAAAATATATCCACAATTGCTATTCTATAACAATTGTGGATGATTAATTATTTGTGGGAGAGGATACGATGAAGAAAACTTTCATAATTATTTTAGTTATTTCAATAATAATTAGTTTTGTTGGTTGTAATAGTGATAAAGATATCCAAA
>CAZEQK010000139.1:0-1700 GCA_964514395.1 uncultured Bacillaceae bacterium | reverse complement strand
ACGGAGTTAAAAGATACCTTAGAGAAAAGTTCGGAGATAAAGCAGATGACATTATCGAGCAAATTGAAAAGAAGTTAGGAAAAGAGGGGATGAGTAACATTATATTAAAGTCCTTTGATGATATTGCATCTAATCCAAAGGCTTTATGGGGAAAATCTGCTGATGAGGTTGCAGAGATTCTTGGAGAAGGTTGGACAAAAGGAAGTTATGGTTCAAGCAAAACAGGATGGAAATTTACAAAAGGAGACCAATCTATTTTCTATCACCCAGGTGGAGGAAGACATGATGGGGGTTACTATGGATTTTCAAGTGGTAAGTTAGGAAAAAATAAAATTGTAGGTCCTGATTATGTACCATTACCAGGTGATAAAGCTACAATTATTAATATTGGAGATTAGAGGAGGAACTCTATATTGGTTGAAGAAATCAGTACACAGAAACTTATGGAGTTGTATTTAGACACTATTGATAAATGTGGGATGTTTTTACTAAACTCAGATGATGAAGTTATTGAATATAACATTTTTGAAGAGTTTGATATTGGTGTTAATACATTCCTACACATTGACAATTTGATTAGACTCAAAAACGAACAACTAATCAATGAGAAGGTACTAGAAAAAAGTTGTTTGGTTAGAGAGTTGGTAATAAAATTGCAGAATGGAGATAAATGGAATGTTAATGCAGTTAAATACTCAGATGAATGGAGAGAGATATTAGAATTAACAGATGAAATCAAAGCATTGATACAGAATATGAAGATGTAGTGAAATTGCTTAGTCTATTCATGATGAGATAGATATTGCTTTGCGGTGGAAAGTTAACACTTTTCATCGCTTTTTTATAGGTGGGTCAACCAGTGACTAAGGTTTATTTTTTGGGGTGTTAGTGTAAAAAGAAATTTATATTATTAACTGATATGAAAACTAGTAAGAAAATTAAATAATTCGCAACACACAACACCTATCATGGTATAGGGAGACAACGAAGCCAAGACATTTTTAGCATTATAGACTTGTCTAATAAAAACTTAATTCTAATAGGGATAGCTCTTTTATCTTAAAGGTAAGGGACTATCCCTTATTTATATATTAGTGTATTCCTCTGTACCTATCATCGCCCCCGCCCTGTATAGAAAACGGGGTATCAGTGAGAGCAGTTACGCAGTATTCATAAAGTCATCTAATGACAGGCATAAATAAATTTAATATTAATACCATGATTGATTATCTTGATAGATTACAAATTCAAGATTTTTGAACGGCTGAAAGAAATGGAAATAAGGCTAATAGTAGCTGAAAAAAACGGTGGGGGGGCAAAAAGATACAGGTAATATTATGGTAAGAATTACAATTCATTGATTAATTAATCTTATATATAGTACCTTATATTCTAGTTTATATTTTAGATGAACTATTTATATTATCTTTGGTTATATATCTATTTCTTACTGTATGTTTATGTTAAGGCAATGCCTTTTTCTCATCCCCCCGCCCGCTCCGCTGTCGCAAGCGGGGGGTTTTTTTAAGTGAAGCTAGGAAACAGAGCGTTCTCCCCTGTTAAGGGGAGAACATGGCTTTATGAATCTGAGGTTTCCAGATGCCTACGAGATATCAAACGTACCCAGGTGTAGCTTTACTACGTGTTCACCTATGATGAAAGAAATAAACCTCTCTCTGTCACTTATAAAGGAGAAACCT
>CAZEQK010000138.1:0-1769 GCA_964514395.1 uncultured Bacillaceae bacterium | reverse complement strand
TTGTCTCTTTTGTAGTATCTACTTTTGAACTATTGTCATTGCTGCTTAATGCATTACTATTTTCTTTAGTCGTTTCATCTTTTTGCGTCGTTTCTTTTTGTAACTTGCTATAATCTACAGATGTATTAACTAAATCATATGGTAATATATAAATTTTATTACTACTATATATTAGTTTCACTTCATTTGTTTTCAAATTTTTTGCAAAAAGCTTTGTTGCATGTTTTGGTGGTAAAAATATAAAGTTTTCATAAATTAAATATTGATTGTCATCAGTTTTAAATGGGTAATCATAGTTACCTAACATGGTTAGTTTTTTATTCTCTATATCATACATATAGGATTGATGCAATAAACTAAAATATAATTCCTTATTGTGATAGCATTGGGTATAATCAATAACTCCATCATCATTTCCTGGGCCTTCTCCTACATATACTTCGTCAATAAGTTTATTTTTCTCTAAATCATATATTACCGCATAAATTTTAAATGTATCATCTTTTTCTGGAACCTTTTTACTTTCTGATAATGCAAGATATCTATGATTATCGGAAATTAACCAAAAATAATCATCGATATATCCGTCAGTTAGTAAATTAAGTTTTTTTGTTTTTTGATTAATGGTTAATAACAAGTTATTATTATTCCAGCGTAAACTTACTTTATAATTATTTGAAAAGGAATTTAATTCTTGTCCTTTTAAGCTATCTTCATTTACAATAGATATTTTACCGTCAATAGCGTCAGAAATATTTAGTAAATAATTATTAGAAGAATTGCCATCTCCAAAATAAAGCCAGTCTTTTTTGGTAACTTCCATATCATTTTGGGTATCCTTAGAGATTTCGTGTTCACTATTGTTCTGAGTTGTTTGTTTATCGGTTTTATTTATGCTAGTACACCCAGCTAATAAGACTATTAAGACTGCCAATATGATTAATAGATATTTTTTCATTTTAAGAATCCTCACTCCTTTAATAGATAGTAGACAGTATAATCATGTGATAAACTGTCTACTAACTTCTATTCTTCTAATTCTTAATCATTTTTTGTATAAATAATATATCTATCCACGCTAATATCCTTCATTGTCCATCCGTGACGATTCATATATGGAACTTTTATATAATCTAAAGCATCCTGTATTGTATATTGATTCTTTCCGTTATCAAGCTCTTTATACTTTTGTTCAGTTCTACCAGGGTCTCTTGCTGGAAAATCTGACAGCTTTGTTCCATCTCCTCTTATACCATATGCAACTACAAAGTGAGTACCATGAGCGATTTGGGTAAGACTTTTGTCTTTGTAATAATCATAACTTATTCGAACGATAACTGGTGTATCTCTGTATACATAATCTTTTATATAATTTAACACATTACTTTGTTCTAAATGATTATTTGTTCCTGAATCACTTTGTAACTTAATCTTACTACCCATATTAGCAAGTTCAGGTAAGTCGGTCCAATGAGCATTTATATCATTTTTTTGTGCTTCATATAATGTTAGTGGATTAGTATTTGCTCCATAATAATTAAAAACAATACTAACTGCTGTTAAAGCACAACCTGCATCACGAACAATTCCTGTGTAATCTAATTGACTTATCTCATCAACATTTTGAATAATATGGTCGCCAGAATAAGAGCCAGTATCTCCATTATCTACATTAGGATTTTCATAAGACCAATTCCCTGTTTTATCCCACATATCCGTAAATTTCATGTCCACTAAAAACATCGTATTCAGATCAGCTAATCCTGCAT
>CAZEQK010000137.1:0-1782 GCA_964514395.1 uncultured Bacillaceae bacterium | reverse complement strand
TGATATTCTGTGGTTTCTAATTTAGGATTGGTTACACTTACAAGCTGGTTTAAGGTTTTCACTAGGTAGCTCAAAATGTGGTCAGCTCAGTGGCTCAATTTTTAATTGACAATTACACATGTCATTGAGGATTTTCCCAACATAGGGATGCAGGTACTTAGCCCAAGTGGTTATTTTGTAGAAAATTCACACTCCTGTAAATTACACTTAATTGGAATATTTTTGTCGAAAAAAACTATAAAATTATCTTTTTTGCCCTTCTTGTTTCCTTTTTGAAGTTATTTTTTCCTTTAGTTCATTCTGGTCTTTGCCGTTAGAAATTAAATATATATAATTATGATAAATCCGCAATGAAATAATTACTATCTATTTGTTGATTTTTGTTCAATTTGTCTAATTACATTTATAGATATCCCAAACATTTCTGATATTCTTTGTTTATCTGTTCGATCTACTGGAAACATGTATAAATGATTGTATAGTAATTTTCTGAGAATTTCAGTCGCTGATATGGCTCAAAGATTTGCGTTTGAAATTCACCCATGCGATCACGTGGAACTGTAGGTTTTTTATACGACCATATTTCGTATCTAGAGACCGTTGATAGTAGCCATTTTTACTGTCTTCAAGATCAGGTCTTTCAACTTGGATAAAGTTTGTTAGTTCTTGCTTCATGATGAGCTCAATTTTTTCTTTGATAAAATCATTGATCATATTTTCTAGTTGAATAGTGAACTCAGAATTCGATATACTAGATGACATAGTAGGGAAATCTCCTCTCTTTATGGAATCTCGTCAATCCGAGGATACCCTACTTTTTTTATTTCGCCAAGACCTTACACAAAATATTTTACGTCATCAAAACAACTAGTTGCAAATATATGGTTAAATACACTTTGTTCATTTTGTTTGCTTGTATAATTTAAAGTTGAATTTTTATTATATATAAATTATATTTTTATTAGAACGTATGTTTGGGGGTGGGCTAACTGAAACATACAGAAGCTGCATATTTAGCAGGTATTGTTGATGGTGAAGGAACAATAACATTAACGAAACTACATTCAAATGAAAATCGAAGACCAATAATATCTATTGCTTCTACAGATATAGAGTTACTTGAATATATAAAGTCGCTTATTGGTGGAAGCGTTAATAATAAAAAAAACTATTCTCCAAACAAACATAAAAACTCCTATACTTTTATTATTAAAAGAAAAGATATTGTATTGAAAACTTTAATAGAAATTATTCCATACTTAAAAGTACCTTCAAAAATTAAAAGGGCAAAATTCATCATTGAAAATTATGAGAAAGTTACAATTAGAAATGGGAGATATAATAAATCTGAGTTCTTATTGAAAAAAACTTTTGAGGAGGATTTTTTTACTTTATAGCAAGAAAAAAGACACCTCGCGCGGTGTCTTTTCTCATATTTGGTGGAGGCGAGGGGACATGTGATTCCATGCTTTCGCTATGGCACTGACTATATCTTGAACTTGAATCTTCAAGTCCCTTGGCGTTTTATGCGAAATTTATTTTTGGATGGTGATCCATTATTCCACATCCTAGTACTACCTATCCAATTTCAGGTAGCCTATAAGTCGATACACGGCTGTTGGATTACTCCACATACCGCTCGGTATTACCCTATCTTAATGACGTAGGTTTCACCGATAAAGCCAAGTTTTTACTTATGTGTCACCACATAAGGCGACTATTTTACTAATCGAACCCCTGTCCGAAAATATCGCCACAACAGCTTCTCCGAGTGCAGTTACT
>CAZEQK010000136.1:0-1796 GCA_964514395.1 uncultured Bacillaceae bacterium | reverse complement strand
TCTATAATAATATATATGAGCTAAATGAAAACATTAATCAGAAAAATGGATTTATTAAACCGGTTTATGGAGGCATTTTAAGTGATGCGTTGAGGTGGAGAAAGGGTTGGGACCCTGAACAGTGGCATACAGGTATAGATATTGGAGGTTACAGTGGATCGCTACTTCAAATGCCTTTATACGCGCCTGCTTCTGGTAAAATAACGTTCAGGCCGAATAATGGAGACGCGGGAAACACGATAGATATTTATTTAAATATTAATGGTGTAGCATATAAATTAAGGCATTTTCATACGGTCAGTTTTGAAGATGCACATAGTATGGGTAATGGATATACAGATTTATATACGAAATGGCTAGAAAGTAAAGAAAAAGGACCAGAAAAACCTTTCAATGTAGTAAATGTAACACAAGGAGATTATATTGGGCTAGTTGGAAATACTGGTAACGTGGCACCTCACTTACATTTTGCTATATTAGGAACGAATAAGTCTTGGGATAATATTAATAATTACCTTGACCCATTAGATTACATTCCTATTGAGGAAAATCAGATACCAGAGAATTATAAAAGAATAAAATTTCCGATAGACCCAAACTCGGAGACAGATCGAAATTTATATAGTAATTTTTAATAAGGAGGTCTTTTATGAGACGTATAAGTGTTGGTATCATTATAATCTTTCTATTAAATAGTTTAATGATGACTGCATGTACAAATGGAAAGTTTGTGGAAAGGGAATATAAGGTTGAGAAGGAAACACAACTATCTTCAGATCATATTGAATTACTTAATAAAGACCATACGATTGATAGAAGGTATTATTCACCTGAGGGCAACAACTATATTCATGAACAAATTAAGTTTGACTACATGGAGGGGGGGGTTGTTCGCTCTAAGAATTTTTTACTAAATGATAATAAAGAACCAATTAAGTTTGATGGAGACTATTTATTATTACCATTTGAAAAGAATTTTTCACCAGAAGTTTTTTGGTTAGATAATGGTAATAAGGTTATGTTAAGTGGTTTTTTTACAGGAAGTACAATGATAGATATTAACTCTCCAAATAAAGGTGAATATCTAGACGAAACCTACTATGGTGCAAGTTTAAATATGACAATGAACAAGATGGTATTTAATGCAGCATTAAATAGTGTTTATATTTATGACTTAGAATCGAATAAATTCAAAGAAATTTATAATACTCATTATGATTTTCCTATTTCAGAAATGCATTTAAAGGCGATATGGGGGGTAAATGATCAAATATTTTTTGATGATTTAGTCTTAGAAAATAGGAAACTTGATGAACATGGAAATGATACTTACGACCCCAAATATAGTATTATAAAATATAATCTTGAGACAGAGAAAACTGAAAAATTCATAGAGCATGGATATATTTTGAATGAGTCACCGGATAAAAGGTATTTAGCATATGTTGATGAAACAAAACAAAAAACGATTATATTAGATTTAACAAATAACAAAAGCTTTGAAATCCCACTATCCGTAGAGCTAGATTGGACTCCAGATAGTCAACAATTTGCATATATCCCTCGTAACAGTAAACAAATATATATTGAAAACCTTGAAGAACAGGGAAGAGTAGTAAAGAAATTAGATATATCTCCATTACTAAGTAAGAGTAAAGATGTATTAAATTTACAATATGATCATAATGGCTACTATACATTTGATATTGCCTACTTTGATTTTATAGACTATTTTAAGACAAAATATTATAAGGAGTTTGAAACCTATAAAATTAAAATGTAATTAGGGATGACTG
>CAZEQK010000135.1:0-1807 GCA_964514395.1 uncultured Bacillaceae bacterium | reverse complement strand
TACAAGGATTATCACCACAGATTCCAGTCTTACCTACTAAGGATTATTCAACTCAGATACAAAGCATTAAAGGAAGTAATGATATTATCGCAAATTTTAATCAAGAAAAGGAGCATTCGGTAAGCTTAATAACGGGATATTTAAGCCTAAATAGAACAGATTTTAATATTAGTGGAATAGGTCTTAGTTTTAATTTAAAGAGAGACTATTCTTCTAATGATAATCAGAAATTAGGTCCGTTTGGTTATGGATGGAGTTATAATCTCGATGGCTTAATTCGCATGTTTTCAGATTATAATATCGGAGAGTTTAGACAGGATGGTACGACGAGAAAATTTGAATTTGTTAAAGATGATCCTGATGCTTATATTACGAGTTTTGACGGCGATGCTATGACAAATTACGATCTAGATAAAGGTTATTATAAAACTACTAAAGGGGACAAATTAGAAAGAATCAGTCAATACGAGTATGTAGTAACAACTGCAACAGGAAATAAAATTACTTATTACAGCTATGGTACAACATGGAGGGAGAATCAGAATCCTAAAGAAGGACGAATCATAAAGAAAGAAGATCGCTATGGGAATACCATGCAATACCAATATGACGATCAAGGTCATCTAACAACAGTTACTGATGCTTCAGGAAGAACGATTCAATTTGTATGGACTAATAATGTTATCACAGAAGTAATAGATCCGTCAGATCATAAAATTCAATACACATATGACGACAATCAAAGATTAATTAAAGTTACTACCCAAGATAATCGCTCAGAGGAGTATATTTATGATGACAGTAATCGAATACTTCAAGTAATTAAAGGTGAAGAGAAAATTAAATATTCTTACAATGACAATAACCAAGTAGAAGTAGTAAAAAATAGTAATGATAATATATTATATAGCTTTACATATAATGCTCTTAATACAGAAATGAAAAATGCACTTGATTATACTTGGACTTATAATTTTAATAATAATAAAATTGTTAGTATTATCGATCCATATGAAGTAGAGACTTCCTATAAGTATGATGGAAATAACAATCTTATTGAAATCCATAATAATAGTGGAACCATTTCATATGCATTTGATGATAAAAAAAGAAAAGTAAAAGAGGTAAATTTAGAAGGAGTAACAACCACCTACGAATATAATGATAGATGGAATCTTCCTACAAAAATCTCGAACTCATTAGGGGAAATCACTACCTTTGATTATGATGATGAAGGGAATATCATCAAAAGAGCAGATGCCAATGGGGTAGAGACCTCATTTGGTTATGACAATAGGGGTTTATTAGTATGGGTAATTGATGCACTTGATAATCACACAGAATTTGATTATGACCAATATGGTTATTTAAATAAAGAAATTAATCCATTAAATGAAACAAAAGAATACGATTTTGATATTTTAGGAAATTTAAGAAAAATAACTAATGCAGATGGAACAAATGTTGAATTATTTTATGATTCTACTAGAAGGCTAATTAAAAGTAATGTTGAAGGAAAGATAAATGAATATAAATACGATTCATCAGGTAGACTAGTCAATTTCATTGATCCAGAGGGAAATGAGACGAAATATACTTATAATAATAATGGGTACTTAGATAGTTATATTGATACTATTGGTAGAATATATAAGTATACATATGACTCTGTTGGTAGATTAAAAATTGTTAGCAATCCTGAAGAAAAAACTACTATATATACAAGAGATAAATTAGGACGAATTTTATCCATAGATGATAGTAAAACCACCACATCCTATGAGTATGGACCATATGGGGTGACAAA
>CAZEQK010000134.1:0-1818 GCA_964514395.1 uncultured Bacillaceae bacterium | reverse complement strand
TATTGTCATTGCTGCTTAATGCATTGCTATTTTCTTTAGTCGTTTCATCTTTTTGTGTCGTTTCTATTTGTAGCTTGCTATAATCTACAGATGTACTAAATAAGAAATGTGGTATGATATATATTTTTTTACTACTATATATTAGTTTCACTTCATCTGTTTTTAGATTTTTTACATAAAGTTTTGTACCATCATAAGGTGATACATAAAAATATTTTACATAGATTAAGTAATGATTATCATCTGTTACAAGTGGAGAATCAAAATCACCTAACATGGTAAGTTTTTTATTCTTTAAATCATACATATAGGATTTATCTAATAAGCTGAATAGTACCTTCTTATTATCATGCCATTGAGTAAATTCTATCACTCCTAAATCGTTGCCTGGACCATCTCCTATATATACTTCGTCAATAACTTTATTTTTCTCTAAATCATATATTACCGCATAAATTTTAAATGTATCATCTTTTTCTGGAACCTTTTTACTTTCTGATAATGCAAGATATCTATGATTATCGGAAATTAACCAAAGATAATCTGCTATATAACCGTCAACTGGTATATTAATCTCTTGTTTTTTATCGTTAATTTTTAAAATCAAATAATTCCCGTCAGAATTATAATCTTTATTACTCACATCAACTTGGTAATTTCTATATGGGATATCTAAATTTTGTTTTTTCAAGTTATCTACACTTACAATTTTAACTACACCTTCAATAGCATCAGAAATATTTAGTAGATAACCTTTAGATAAATTCCCATCTGCATAATATAACCATACCTTTTTGGATACAATATTATTTTCTTGTTCTTTTTCTTTGTCTTTAATAATATATTTTTTATTATTTAGTTGAGTTGTTTGGCTTGTTTGTTTATTTGTTTTCTCTACCACACTAGTGCATCCAGTTAATAAAACTAATAAAATCGCAAATGTGATTATTAGGTATTTTTTCATATATGAATTCCCCTTTCAATATCAAGTTAGTAGACAGTATAAAAAGTTCTATACTGTCTACTAATCACAATTACCTATTATTCCTTATTATTTTTTTGTGTAAATAATATATCTATCAACATTTATGTCCTTCATTGTCCAGCCATTATGGTCCATATACCCATTTGATAAATAATCTACCGCATCTTGTATTGTATATTGATTACTCTGTTTGTCAATTGAATCATACGTACTTTTAAGCCTTCCTGGGTCTCTTGCTGGGAAATCAGATAAGTTTGTTCCATCTCCTCTTATACCATATACAACTACGAAATGAGTTCCTTTATCAATTTGGGTATGCTTTTTATCTTTATAATAATCATAACTAATTCGAACAATAACTGGTGTATCTCTGTATATATAATCTTTTATATAATTTAACACTTTACTTTGTTTTAGGTGATTATTTGTACCTGAATCACTTTGTAACTTAATCTTAGCATCCATATTAGCAAGATCAGGTAAGATGGTCCAATGTGCATCTATTGGATCTTTGTCTTCAACATCTGGATGATGATTTATATAATCATCTTGTTTACCATATAATATTTGTGGGTCAGTATTTGCTCCATAATAATTAAAAACAATACTTACAGCAGTTAAAGCACATCCGTATTTATAAACCCTATTTTCATAATGTGTATTTAGCTGAGTCATCTCATCAACATTTTGAATAATATGATCGCCAGAATAAGAGCCAGTATCTCCATTATCTACATTAGGACTTTCATAAGACCAATTCCCTGTTTTATCCCACATCTCCGTAAATTTCATGTCCACTAAAAACATCGTATTCAGATCAGCTAATCCTGCAT
>CAZEQK010000133.1:0-1841 GCA_964514395.1 uncultured Bacillaceae bacterium | reverse complement strand
TTGAAAAGATTAAGTATAAACCGAAAAAGTCTGCATTAGTCGCAGTGATGCATAAACTAGTAAATTATATTTTTGCTGTTTTAAGAGATCAACAACCTTTTGTAGAGTACTCTAGAGAGCAACATATGACCAAGTATCACCAATTAAATTCTTCACAAAAAGCGAGCTAATTTCATTACTTTTTGATTATGTAAACACATAATCTTATTTTCCTATGCCCTTTTTTAGTAAATCCTTAGTTACAATAAAAATAGTTGACTTTCCTTAGCTGGTCTCGGTTAGCAAAAGGGTTGTGTCGCTGATTCTTCTTCTCTGAATATATCTTCTTGCGACCTAGGCAGCTTCAAATTGAGCTACTTCCTCGCCACGCCGACGCGGGGATATTTTGTTAGCTGAAGTTAACCCTACTCTGAATTACCCTCGTAATTCTTATACCATTCAACCAATCTATCACTAAAATCCTTATGTTTATTTATAAATTTCTGTAGATATTCTTGTTTTACATTCTTTATTCCCATTCCAAAGTGAGAATCCAACTCATTAACAATAAAATCATAGATTTCATCGCTAGTATTTTGATTCTTAAGTAGGTTTATTAAATGTACGGAAATACAATCGTACTCGTCATCTGGTGCACCGCCTCTTATAAAACCTACAGGGTCCCATTCATTTACTAGTCTCTCTATAGCAATGTATAGTTCTATATTTTCTTTTTTCATTTTTTCTATTTCATCATTATTTAAATGTCTCCACACCTGTATATTTCCCTCCATCGTGTATATTGATTATTCTATATATTGGTTAATTTCAGCTAACGTTCCGTATCCCCGACGCCCTTGAGCTTACAGGTGAAGTTCGAGCCTTAGAAATGCTTTTCTTAGGCTCGGGCTTTGCCGTCTCGGTTAGCGAAAGGGTTGTGTCGCTGATTCACTTCTATGAAACTATCTTCTTGCGTCCGAGGCGTACTTCAAATTGAGTTACTTCCCAGCCACGCCGACGCGGGGATACATTGTTATATGATGTTACTAGCCTTCCTGTCTAAGCAATAAAATCATTCCACCTGGTTTTTCTGATTGTTCCAATAATTTCAATTCCTTTAATCGACTAATTATTGATGATGCCTCAGCATGTAGTTTCCCAATATCTATACAATGATTAAAATTATAAAATCTCTTTTCCGATGATATGTAAAGCCTAATAGGCATTACCCTAGGGTTAATAACTTTCCATTCGGAGAATGTCATGTTATATGCAGCTGCGGGGAAAATATCTTGCTTTGAACCACTAAACTTTATATTTATATCATCAAGTTTCTCATCAAAATGTTCCAAACTATTTCGAACTTTACTGTTTTTTATTTCTGAAATATCTATTTCAGCAAATAGTTTTTGCAAATCTTTGGATCTATTTATTCGATATTCAAATTGTTTTTTGGATTCATCTTTCCTTTTATGTGGAGATGTATAAAGTAGTTTTTTTATATTGGCTGAATTGATAAGAATATATATAATATTAGAATGGATTTCAGGTGAAACTTGGATCATATACCCAGAATCAGGAATCCTTGATTCATTAAATACAAATTCTGCTTTTGATACAATCTCACTTGCTAATCTCCAAAGTTCATGAATATACACATGAACAAATTTCGATTTAAATACTTCCATGAACATCTCTCCTCTAATTGCTAGTAATTTCATATAACGTTCCGTATCCCCGACGCCCTTGAGCTTACAGGTGGAGTTCGAGCCTTAGAAATGCTTTTCTTAGGCTCGGGCTTCGCCGTCTCGGTTAGCGAAAGGGTTGTGTCGCTGATTCTTCTTCGATGAAACTATCTTCTT
>CAZEQK010000132.1:0-1857 GCA_964514395.1 uncultured Bacillaceae bacterium | reverse complement strand
GCATAACCAATAAAGTGTTTCTTTATAACGTGTCCATTTTATAGGGCACAGTTCACTTTTACTTAATATGTATCTTTATTTCTATATTTATTTAAAAAAAACTACTTATTTTAAAATCATATTTTGAGATTTCGGTAATTATTATTTTCTTAGTATTTGCATAACGTTTAGAATTATTTTTTTTAATTCCTAGCTTTTTCCCAATTGCATCTATATTAAGATCTATCTTTTCATCCATAAACATATTAATAATTTCTCTTATTTTATTACGTAATTGTTCTTCTAAATTTTTTTCGTGAATTTTTTGGAGATTCTCTGTTTGTACATTAATGTATTCTAATAACTTAGGAAAATGATTTTCAATATAAGCCCTTGTTCTTCCTAATGTTTTAAAAATATCTCTCTTAAATAATGGAATAGATGTATCATGATAAGTAAAAATCAAACTAGCATGATCAAAAAGCAAAGATTCTTCTTCCATATATCTCATTTGTTGCTGGTAATCCTTCGCAGTTAAAAGCAATTCTTTATACTCATTTCTTCTATATATAACATTCTGACCACATTTCAACGATGCAGCTAGTTCTTTATATGTTATATCTATATCCTTGTTAATTAATTCTTCTATTTTTATTTTAATCTGTTCTACTGTTATTTCTAATTTTTTTCCCTTTTTCATAGGTGCTTTCTTAAATAATAAATATTCTTGTACGTCCGCTGACCAAAAATAATAACAAAATTCGATTAAACTCCATCCAAATAAATTTTTTGCCTTTTCGTAATCTCTTTTCGGATAAAGTCTATATTTCCCATCTATTTTATGAAAATATGGTATAAGATTTTTATCCTTAGATTTTGGAAGATAAACTTTTTCTGTTTCCTTTGGAATCATTTTATAGACCAATATATATCCTAATAACATATTTATCTTATAATGGGACATTCTCATCTGTTTTGTTACTTCATCTCTTGACATACCTTGACCAAATAAATTTTTTGCTTTATCTATTAATTTTAATAACCCTCTGACTTCTTCCCAAACATTAGTATTGGGATTATATCCATACCACATATAGCAATCTGAGCATACATATACTTCCCTAAACTTTAATTTATTAATAATCAAATCTTTTTCTTTTTTTGGACTTATGACTTTTAATTTAGTATTTAACCCATTTGAATTACACCATGGAGTTAAACAAGTACCTGGTTCTAACTTTATTTCCTTTATTAATATTGAATCAATGAATAATTCTGGTACCTCGATTGTTGAAAACTCTTTAATCAAGATGTTTTTATTTCTCAATACCATAAATAAGTCACTTAAAATTGGTTTTCTTATTGAACTTTTGTCACGTATTAAATTAGCTAAGTTTTTTATTGCGTCTGACTTTAAATATTTAATAGAAGGTTTATTATAGTTGATCATTTTATCTTGTGCAACATAAAGAAGTTTTAATGCAAGTGACTGCTCTAAAGAATAGTTCTATGATCGACTATACCATCATTCTTCTTGGCGTTTTGAATCCAATTATTCAGCCCTGAAGTACTGATTTTCAAATCTTCAGCTGCATCCTTGATGGATTTACCGGATGAATAGTAATAATTGACTGCATCTTGTTTAAATTCTGCACTATAAGGCAAATTCATTCGCAGTTATTCACAAAAAGGTACCCCTTGGGACAATGCCGTCATCGAGTCTTTTCATGCTCTAATAAAGAGGGAATGGCTCAATAGGTTTGTCATAAGGCATATTAGTCATGCTCATGAACTCATTTTTGAATATATTGAAGCGTTTTACATGCTGGTGTTGCCTCAACATATGCTTTTGATACATATTGCACACCTCTGTCGCTA
>CAZEQK010000131.1:0-1906 GCA_964514395.1 uncultured Bacillaceae bacterium | reverse complement strand
GGTGTCAAGAAATTTTATTTTTTCCACTGTCTACTTGACAGGGGCATGTTCACTTTTTCAAGCCTTTCAAGGTTCTTTTTTATTATGATACATTGCAGGCACGTATTAAGCTTTTTCCAATACTCAAAGATTCGATTCTTCCTCTAACAAGAAATCTATAGTCAGCATCCATTATTCATCCAAGATAGTGTAGAGGGCATTTTCTGTTCATCAGTCAATGACTGAATGCTATAACATACACCTCCATGAAAGTAAAGTTCCATAGTAGATGAAATTATGTGATATTGTCGCTGGTTAGATGTGTATATGACATCTAACTAAAAATTGAATTTTTGATTTGGTTTTAATTACCCCCCCAGTCTTACTTGAAAACTAAAAAAAAAGGGGAGATTGAAGATAAGGAGAAGATAAACCTTCTCTTTATAATGCCCCAAAAATTGATATAAGTGTAGCACTTAATTTTTTGATGATTAAATTTGAATCTGCTAGTAAATAAAAGAAAAGGAATTCGGTTCGTATAAATCGAATTCCTTTTTTTAAGGTTTGTAAATTAATCTGAATTAGTATAATTTGAATTTACAGATAACGTATCTCATATACCGATGATACAATAAAATCACATAATGAATCTTATATGACTCTATTCCAGTACGAAAGAACTCAAAAAGGGTCTCTTATGATTTAAATGAACTTTTCTCAGGTGGATTTATAGAATTTTAGGTAACAAATTATCCTTTGCTTCTACTTGCAAAAAGAATAATCAGAATATAAGCCTCGTCGCTAGAGGGATTTCATCCTTTGCTAAAAAGAGTTGGGTTCGCTATTTATACAAGTGAAGATTGTTGTTTTTTAATTAGAATTTCGTAATAAAATCTTCTAATTCTTTAGGATACTTTCTCCTTGTTTGCCAAAAAGGAATACCTAAAGATAGTAATAAGATTAACTGAATAGTTGGAATTATATAAGGCCTACCTAATAAGATATCGTAATATAGAACTAATGTTGAAGAAATTATACCTAAAATAGTTAATATAATAATAAATACTTTTAATTTATTAGATATATATAATTTATTTGTACCATACTTTTTAAACCCTTTTGGTATTCCCATAATAGTCCCTTTTATTTTTGGGTAGTGATCTATGTCTGTGTGCAAAATTTCAATTACAACTCCATCTTTAGGATCTAAAAAATTAAAAGAAAAATAAGCAATATTCGGTTCTTTATCATTTTGTGTTATATCTAGATTAATTATATTTCTCTTTTTTTTTACAACTATTATTCTAAGAATTTTAGCATCATTGTTAAATACAAATTTTAAAGGATCTTCAGTTATAATATTACTTCCTTCAATAGTTTTAGTTCCAGAATTCCAAATGATAATGTTAGTCTTTGTAACTCTTGGAACACTTTTACCTTTATATACAATCTCAAGTTCATTTGGAAAAGATTTTAATCCTCCTATAATTTCTAAAGATTTAAATTGATAAACTAATCTTGGACCGATTTTAGAGGTTCGGTAAGTAATATATGAAAATATGATACCTAAAATTCCAATTGTAACACCAACCCAACCTTGATTTAATATTTTGAAAAAATTCATTTTTCTCATTCCTTTTTTTAAAATAAATGTTTTAAAATTTTTATTTATATTAATTTATATCATATATTTGGCAATAACGGTATAAACAACAACAGGATTCTTCATTAAACAATGAAAATTAAAAAAGTTTAAGATTCTATTAGAACAATTACT
The DNA here is from genome assembly GCA_964514395.1 of uncultured Bacillaceae bacterium. Lineage (GTDB taxonomy): Bacteria > Bacillota > Bacilli > Tepidibacillales > Tepidibacillaceae > CAZEQK01. The sequence goes on along the minus strand of CAZEQK010000131.1, from coordinate 150 downwards.
TGAAGGATTGTTAAACTACTGATTATGATGTAAACGGTAGACGTTATAAGATAACCTACCCAGCTCTGACGGATCATCCAAAACTAATAGAAAGTTACTCCATCTCAGATTCTACAGGTAATATTGTAGCTCTCATTAGTCCGAATGGAA
>CAZEQK010000130.1:0-1910 GCA_964514395.1 uncultured Bacillaceae bacterium | reverse complement strand
TAACTAAGAAAGTATTAATTGAAACATTTTCATCAGGTACATGGGGAGTCCAAAACTTTGAGCCCGATCAATATTTAGGTAAAACGATTTATAATGAGAGTTTCATAGTTAAGAACCACCCTTTAGATAATTGGAAATCAGGTTCCAATAAATCGTTAGGAAAAACCCGAGTTAATGTAATGATTGTTGATGGAAAAATCATAGGAGGAACTTCAATGCCTGTGACAGATAAACTATTACTTGGAGGAGTATATTCATTAAAAGGAAAAACATTTGAAGAGATTCATCCAAATGTAAATTGGAGAGAGTGGGCGGATGAATGGTTAAAAAAATATAAAAGCTAATTAATACTTATTATCTAGCACAGCTACGAAGACGTGTGCCATCAAAATATCCCCGCGTCGGCGTAGCAGGGAAGTAACTCAATTTGAAGACGCCTCGGTCGCAAGATGCTAGTTTCAAAGAAGAAGAATCAGCGACACATCCCTTTCGCTAACCGAGGCGCCTTGTCTCAACCTAAGAAAAGCATTTCTAAGGTTGAGCCTGCGTCTGTAAGCTCAAGGGCGTTGGGGATACGGAACGTTAGCTGAAATGAACAATATCTTAGGAGTGATTTTCATTGAAGAATTTGTTAAAGAAAGATTGGTTTATTATTGTTTTTTGTGTGATAGGAGCAACTTTTGGACCAATTCTTTTTATAAATGCTAATTTTAAATATTCATTTTTTATAAATGGATTATTATTTTCAATAGCATCACTGTTACTATATTATGTCATATTTGTAGTGAATAAATATTTTTTAACAAATATAACAAAGAATTTTAAATATTTAAGTGCTATTATATTAGGAATCACACCATTAGTTGGATTTTATTTATATTGGTTTGATATAAAAGATTTATTATGGTATTCAGCATCTATGGGGTTAGCAAACTTTTCAGTAATATTTATACTTTCCATGATTATTTTAATTGTAAGAAAAAATCAAGGAGAATCAACAAAAAATAATGTATATATTGTTGGGATATTTTATTTATTCCCTATTACCATACTCTTTTTATTGTCCTATTTTTTTTCAAATGAAGAATCAAAAGTACTATTAGTAAATGTCGGAATTTTATATTTTTTATTAAAAAACCTGGTAGTAAAAAAAGTTGATATTGTTCACAACAGCTAACAAAATATCCCCGCGTCGGCATGGAAGTATCTCAATTTGAAGACGCCTCGGTCGTAAGATGCTAGATTCGTAGAAGTGAATCAACGACACAACCCTTTCGCTAACCAAGGTGGCATTCCCGAGCCTAACATAGTAGTTATGTAAGGCTTGGAAATACCTGTAAGCTCAAGGGCGTCGGGGATACGGAACGTTATCTGAAATAAATGAAACTACACTCAAAAACAACTAAAATCAATATAAAGGATTGATTCATATGAACAATATTAAAGAATTGATTCCAAAAAATAAATTCGATATTGAAGCAGTTAATAAATTATCAGATAGAGAACCAGAAGAGATTATTGAAATAATTTCTGATTTAATGATGTGGCTACAAGATATTAACTGGCCAGTAGCAATAAAACTATCAAAGGTGTTAGCAAAATGTGAAGATATACTACTTCCTTACATAAGGGATATACTAAAAGGTTCAGATGAGCAATGGAAATATAGTTTATTAACTTTTTTAATAAGAGAACTACCAAAGGAATCACAATATAAATTGATAGAAGACATTAATAGAATTATTTCAGCTCCAACTTTGGATGAACAATTAGAGGGAACAGATTTATTAGCAAAGGAAACACTAGAATTTTTTGAAAAGATTTAATCTTAAAAGAAAATCAATGAAGACATTCACTTCAGATAAACCAGCTAATCCTTGTCAAGTGTTAGCTGAAAAATAATTTTTAAC
>CAZEQK010000129.1:0-1919 GCA_964514395.1 uncultured Bacillaceae bacterium | reverse complement strand
CAGGAATCCCCCCTATAAGGAGGATTTCCCGAAATTATACGCGAATACATTAGTTAGATGACATTAATGCAAAATATAACTAATTCATGGAGGTAACAATGGATTTATACAGTTTTATCGCTTCGATTATTAATACCTTAGCCTGGCCAATTGTTTTTGTAGTCTTTATCCTAATTTTAAAGAAGCCTTTATCGCAGCTACTTCTTGGTCTAAGTAAATTTAAATATAACAACATTGAAATGGATTTTGGAAAAGAATTATCTAAGTTAGAGAATACCCTAAAGGAAAATGTTAAGGATCAAGCACAAGATGTTTTAAGGCCAATGAACGATAAGGCTGATGAAGTTATAACTGTTGCAGAAATATCACCTAGTGCTGCTATAACAATAACGTGGACTATGGTAGAACAAGAAATAATTTCAGTAATAGATCGAATGGCAATATCACCTGACTACCCACCATACAACTCTCTCTTAAAAAATATAACCTTACTAAGAGATAATAATTTAATTGATGAATCTACATACTTATTGATAAATGAATTAAGAACTTTAAGAAATAATGCTGTTCATGCACACAATGAGAAACATATATCATATTTAGAAGCAGTTAAATATTATGAGATAGCAATAATAATTATCGATAGATTGATGAAAATTAAAAGATAAAAAAGTTGAGAATAATCTATGAAGGCATTAACATCATCTAACAAAATATCCCCGCGTCGGCGTGCAGGGAAGTAGCTCAATTTGAAGTACGCCTCGGTCGCAAGAAGCTAGATTCATAGAAGGTAACTCAGCGACACAACCCTTTCGCTAACCGAGACGGCGAAGCCCGAGCCTAAGAAAGGCATTTCTAAGGCTCGAACTCCACCTGTAAGCTCAAGGGCGTCGGGGATACGGAACGTTAGTTGAAATTAATGCTTGACATACAATGAAGTTAGTTTCAGAGATGTAATATCGATGCATTTACAAAGCAGAAAAATAAAAAAAGGAGAATTACAATGTATGCCATTGAGATGTTCATGAATTATGAATTGGAACATGATATACGAAAAATATGGGGAGGGTTATCAGATAATGCAATTACATCAAATATGATTGATATAAAACATATAAGACCCCATATTACTTTATCAGTATATAATGAAATTCCAATTATAGAATTCAAAGAACAATTTAATATTTTTACAAAAGATATTTCTAAGTTTGACTTAAGTTTTGATATTCTAGGGACATTTCCAGTATCAGGTACTATCTTTATTTCTCCAACAGTCACGTCAAAGTTATTGGAGATACATAAAAAAACTCATATTTTCTTTGAAAATTATAAAGAAAGTACTAACGAGTATTATTTACCTAATAAATGGAATCCTCATTGTACTCTTGCGATTCAATTAAATTCTGAAAAAATGATAGAAACATTTGAATATTGTATAAAGAATTTTAAACCGTTAAAAGGGAAAATTGAAGAAATTGCAATTGATAAGATTATAATAGATGGTAATAAAATCGTTAGTAGTGAAACCATTTTATCAAAAAAATTATTATAATTTTTTTCTGGATTAGAAACAGTTCGTAAAGATGGATGTTGTAAATAATTATAAGTATTTTCTAAGATGGCATTAACATCAACTAACAAAATATCCCCGCGTCGGCGTGCAGGGAAGTAGCTCAATTTGAAGTACGCCTCGGTCGCAAGAAGCTAGATTCATAGAAGTAGATTCAGCGACACAACCCTTTCGCTAACCTAGTCGGCATTCCCGAGCCTAACATAGGAGATATGTAAGGCTCGGAAACGCCTGTAAGCTCAAGGGCGTCGGGGATACGGAACGTTAGCTGAAATCGGATAAAGTGTGCTTACGCGTAGAATTGGAGGCATAAAATGAAAATAAAGTTACTAAGCATGGCAATTTTTAT
>CAZEQK010000128.1:0-1965 GCA_964514395.1 uncultured Bacillaceae bacterium | reverse complement strand
AAAAATTATATTGACTATTCCTATCAAAGTCATTAATATTTTATATCATATATCACATTATAGAAAGAAGAGAAAGCATGCGCTTTATTTCATTTAATCCTTTTCGCAGTGTTAGGATTCCAAATGTTACGTATGTGAAGCCTGAATTGATTTTGAAGGAACAAGAGACCATTAAGAATACAGACTGGGTGCTTTTCCCTGAATATTGGCAGGTCAATTTCCTTGTCTATGCATGGAAAAAACGTATTTTCCCAAGTATTAGCTCTTATCATTTAGGCCACGATAAAATTGAAATGACTCGTGTGTTACAAGCTCTTGTCCCAGAGCATGTTCCCTATACCCTTATACTTGGCAATAATATAGAAAGTAAAGAACAGATTCTAGAAGAATTCGACTTTCCCTTTGTTGCAAAGGAGGTTCGAAGCTCTATGGGAAACGGTGTATATTTGATTAAGGATGAGAGCGATTTAGATCATTATATAGAACAGAACGAAGTCCTATATATTCAAGAATACCTTCCTATAGAAAAGGACTTACGAGTGGTCTACGTTGGTAACAAGGTGATTAGTGCTTATTGGCGAGTTGGCCAAGACAGCTTTAAGAATAATGTGGCACAAGGTGGAATTATCGATTTTTCCAATGTACCACGTCATATTATTGATTTAGTTGAACGTGTAGCGATGGAATTAGGTATTAACCATGCCGGCTTCGATGTCGCTGTCATTGGGGAAAACGTTTATTTTTTTGAATTTAATGTGATGTTTGGTAATCAAGCATTAGTCAAAGCGGATGTACCCGTTTCAAAATTTATTTATAATTATTTAATCGAATTTGATAAACCAAAATCACCAGAACCACCAAACCCATTAATTCCAAAAGACAATCGAGCTTCTTAGTAAGACAGACAAAGCTAACTGATGATTGGTTCAGTTAGCTTTTTTACATGATCTAATCGATCCAGACAGTTTTTTCATCTATTGGTTTACGACGACCCTTTAGATTCTCAAGGTCAGGGTACCCAATATAGATGAAACCTAGCACCTCGTCCTCCATGCTTAATTGGAATAGCTCTTTTACCTTTGGATGATAGCATGGTTTTCCTGTTCTCCATATTGCTCCAAGACCTAATGAATGAGCTACTAATAGCATATTTTGGATACCCGCATGGACAGCTGCTATTTCTTCGTTTTTTAATACTCTTGGATTGTCAGAAGGTATGGCTGCAACTGCTATGACAACAGGTGCACGGAAGGGTTTCTCTTCCTGTTTTTTTAGTTTTTCTAGATTTTCTTCAGTTGTTGGGTCCTCCATCTCTTCCTTTGCAATTTCTACTAAGGTCATCCCTAGTTTTCTTCTACCTTCGCCAATCATCACAAAAAACTTCCATGGTTCTGTATGAAAATGATTAGGTGCCCAAGTCCCTGCTTCTAGTATTTTATATATTAATTCTTTATCGATTGGGGTTTGCTTCACTTTTCCAACACTTCTTCTTGTTTTAATTGCGTCTAATACGTCCATATCATCACGCTCCTTCTTTACTTATATAGACTAATTATACATTCTATACTTCTAACATATAAGGAAAAAGGTGCTAAATAGAATAATCTATGATAAAATAGCTTTAGATAAAGTATGTAAATAATAGATGTTGCATATAATAATAAAGACCGTAGATGTTGTAGCATCCACGGTCAGTACAATAGATTGCCAAAAAGGCAGTCGGCTTTATACGTAAATAGAAGATAGACCTCTCCTAGTCTACTAAACTCAAGGGAGGTCTATTTCTTTTTACTGGACATTATCAAAACCATTAATGTCCCAAACATTATCATGAGAGTTAACGTTTGATAGATATCCATAGGCATCACCTCCTTTATTGGGGAGATGAGCCAACCGCCCTTGAGAGCCTGTTCTATTGTATCCACATTATACCATGTTGTTTTTATCAAAACGAACATATTTTCT
>CAZEQK010000127.1:0-2036 GCA_964514395.1 uncultured Bacillaceae bacterium | reverse complement strand
TTGCCTTGCCAATAGATGATGTAGCTAGAAAAGTGATAATGAAAGAACTAAAGAAAATATTAGATGAAGAGGGAATAGACGGAGTTAAAAGGTACCTTAGGGAAAAGTTCGGAGATAAAGCAGATGACATTATCGAACAAATTGAGAAGAAGTTAGGAAAAGAAGAGACGGGTAAACTTGGTAAGCTTACTAAAATCGGTGATAATACCTTTGAATCATCAGCAGGGCTGATTTATGGACCTGATAAAAAATTTGGTAATAGAGTTCAGCATGTTTTATCTCATGGAGAACCAAATCCTGCTAAAGCTAATCATACTTTTTTTAGTGTTAGCAGTGATGATATACTAGGTCTTGTTGATGAAGCATGGACTATGAAAGGAAATCCATTGGTAGATGACCCAGGTGCATATTTAGTTGACATGGGCAGAGTTATAGGGACTAATGGTGAAACAACAATTAAAATAATTGTAAAACCTGGGACATCAGAGATTATTACAGCATATCCCATAAAATAAGGAGGTATATAATGATTTGTCCAAGATGCGATGGTCAAGGTGCCATTTATAAAGCTAGAGTAAAGAACCTTAATATTATATTATATATTTGTGATGAATGTGAGGCTTGCTGGAATGAAAGTTCAAAAATAGAACTATCAACGTTTCAAGATTTAAGCACGTATTTAGAACAAAAAGGTGTTTCTTACAGTGAAGCTGATATTGAGGTTATAGGATATCATTGAAAATTTAATAATGTATAAAGTGGTAGGAAAACATATCTTTCCACTGCTTTCCCTTTTGGGCGAAGGAGTTCTTCAATTATATAAGATAATTCATAAATCTACCTACTTAGCAGTTCAAAAGACAACGAAGCTAAGACATTTTCGACATTATTGACTTGTCTAACAAAAAATTATTCTTATAGGGATAGTTCTTTATCTTAAAGGTAAGGAACTATCCCTTATTTATATATAAGTGTATTAACTTGTTCCTGCCCCGCCCTACATCGACAAAAAAGGGGTATCAAGTGGTATTTGGAAAGCAATTAAATAGTTATGTAGCTGAAGTGATAAACCAAAGGAGATAGTGATTATGATATGACTCTTGAAGATGCCAAAAAATTCTTCATATCAATGAATTGTGTAATGGAACGTGAGAATTTACCTTTATTTGAAGAGTATAAACGAATGGGAATTTCCAAATCTTTAGAAATGAAGTGGAGAGAAGAACGTTTTAATGAGATTTTTACAAACCTAAAATATGACGCGATAGATATGCCTTTCTGGAAGAGTTTTGATCAAATGGCCGACCTAACTACGAGTTTAAAAAAACCTAAGTACCTTAAGCTGATGAAAGAGTCATTAAAAATAATTATTGATAAAAAATTATCACTAATAGAGAGTTTGACAATTGCTGAAACGATTATTGGAAGGCTTGATATTAGTCAAAGGAGTGGTCTTATTTTTCTATCTATTGACTTAGGAGATGAAGACTTGGCACATCTATTTATTATAGAAGTATTATACCTTGTGGATATTGAATCGAAAGATGTAAATATAATCGAACGAGTGAAACGTGCTAAAGAAATATGCCTAAAAATTAAGGATGAATTAAAATTATAAATGGATTAATTCTACTGCGCGAATTTTAAACTCTATATCAACCATTTGATTCAGAGAAGATTATATGGTTTGAGGTATTATATGATTTGATTCAAAAAAATTGAATTTGCGGATGTATCAAATTAGTTCCAAAGATACAAATGCTTTAGAATAAATTATATAAATTAGACAATTATTTTTAAACGAATTAATAAATTGTTAGTAAGGTTGATTACCTTTCAATGGTTTATGGTGGAAGTAGAGATAGCCTTTTATCTTAAAGGTAAGGGGCTATTTCTTATAATTTAATTAACTATTGAATTATTCCTTCTCTTCTTGCCACCTCGATAACCCTAAAATAGTAACAAATATTGCGGATTGTCGCTAAAAAATTATGTGATTGATATGATCCTACTTTGGAATGGACAAAGTATGAATA
>CAZEQK010000126.1:0-2093 GCA_964514395.1 uncultured Bacillaceae bacterium | reverse complement strand
TGACCAAGGCGCACTTCGAATTGAGCTACTTCTCTGAACGCCGACGCGGGGATATGCTGTTAGGTGAAGTTCATAACCTAAGATTCACTACTTATAAATAGCCAAAGGGTCTAAAATAAATGCCGGCCCTTTTACTGAATCTGAGATATTTTTATTGCTCTTATCTTTGTTGAATTTTCTTTTTTGATCTCTATTCATTTTCCCGTATATTCCATCAAAATTAGGTATTAAACTAAATATTTCTTCTTTTTTACCTTTTGGTACTATTCGACTTACTTTACCAATAATAGTAACTTCGCCTTGTAATTGCTCTAATTCGCACCTAATAAAATTCGGTGATAGTCGAGTAATCAGAGAATAACCTGGAGTATTCTCTATCTCTAGAATTAAGGGAATATCTTGATTCTTGCTTAGCTCACTAATTGCTTTAATTCCATTGAGAGTATCTGTATCTTCCTTCTTTAGAAAATCTTCATCCCTCAGCGTTCTAAACAGTTCTACAAAAGGAGTTATACTCTCTGCTTCTTGCAATAGCTTAAAAGTATTAGGAACTTTTGCCTTAACAGGAACCTCTATAATTTCTCCTCTTTTAATATCGTTCCAAATTTCCTCGTCGAATGCATCTAAATACTGTACTAAGTTGTTATCCTCCATTAGCTCATAAAGCCTTTGAAACTTTGATACATCCGTTATAGCAACTTTCTTCTTAGTTTCTTTATGTGTTTCTGTACTAGTATTACCTTCAACGATCTTCATTCCTGCCTTTCCACCAAGCTGGCTTTTTTGTGATTCAATTACATCTGTCTCCTCAACAATGTATCCCTCAAGTGCAGATAAGTAATCATTCATAGAATTGGTATTTAAAAATAAAAAATTCCTTAGTATCATCTCTGTTCTCCTTTCTTTACTTCTTAAAATCTTTTAACCCCAAAGATGAATTTCACCTAACGTTCCGTATCCCTGACGCCTGCTAATGCCATGCCAGACTTGGTAGGCTAATGCAACGACTGTCTCGGTTAGCGAAAGGGATGTGTCGCTGAGCTACTTCTATGAATCAACCTCTGCAACCGAGGCGTACTTCAAATTGAGTTAATTCCCCGCTACGCCGACGCGGGGATATTTTGTTAGACGAAGCCTTTAAAACTACACTTTACCTTTTTTTGCAATTGTCCTTATTAGATTTAATTCTTCATCAGTAATATCTAAATTATCTGATATATTTTTATGTTTAATTAACATTTGCTGCAGAACAGTAGGATTGTTTTCACTATATATTACTAATGCAGACCGAGCATACCTTTTCGCTTCTTCGTAATCACCTTCATTTGAATATACAATTGATGTTGCTACTGATGTCCAAAATCGAAATTCTTTAGATGGTAAATGAGTCTTTTCTAAGTTTTTTATTAAATCATATAAAGTAGTGTTCGGTTTTAATTTTGAGTACCTAATCCAAACTCTTAACTTTTCAAAATCGTGACCAGCTAGAGTTGAACCTATTTGGGACCATTTATTATAACATTCAAAAGCTCCTTTAAAATCTCTCAAGTAATATTCTAAAATATTACCTTTTAATGAGTATGCTCGTTGTAATGAATGTGTTTCGTCACTAAAATTCTTAATAACATAATCTACCAAATTGATAGCTTCTTTTACTTTCTCTTTATCTTCAGTTTTCGCAATATTATATGCTTTAACCAAACAATTTTGAGATTTATGAAAATCAGAAGGAGATCTTTTGAGTTTTTTAAAAAATATTTCCTTAATCTCATCATTCCATTCGTCTGAATCCACTATTTCTGATAATTTCATCTTTGTCCCTCCTTAAAAGGTTTCGTCTAACGTTCCGTATCCCCGACGCCCTTGAGCTTACAGGTGGAGTTCCAGCCTTAGAAATGCTTTTCTTAGGCTCGGGCTTCGCCGGCTCGGTTAGCGAAAGGGTTGTGTCGCTGATTCACTTCTATGAATCTAGCTTCTTGTGACCGAGGCGTCTTCAAATTGAGTTACTTCCCTGCCATGCCGACGCGGGGATATTTTGTTATGCTATGCATTGAAAAGGCATCTATTTTAAAATCTAAAGCGTGTATTATTAA
>CAZEQK010000125.1:0-2130 GCA_964514395.1 uncultured Bacillaceae bacterium | reverse complement strand
GATTATATTAGAAGATTTCTTAAAAAAGCCGTTTGTGAAAATGTTATGTTTAAATTTACATATAATTTGAAGACATTAACACTTCTGAGAAGGAAACCAGAATACCCTGTAGAAATGAATTATTTAGGCATTTCCACAGGGGTGTTTTTTTTCTCCCGTTTGCCCAGACTATATCAGACCAAAATACTTATCGAAGAATGTCATTAGCTTTTCAATGACACTTTGCTTTTTAGCTGCGCGGCCTCCGCCTCTGCCTCCAAAACGTGAAACGGGAGGCAGAATCTTATCAATATCTAAAAGTTGATAATTATGATGAGATGTCTTTTTACAAATGCGAAGATACAGCTCTTGTAAGTTCTAGGAAAAGAATTTATTTGAAAAATTATTTCAAAAATATTAATTAGAAAAGGAGATTTTTATGTGGATTTAAGCAGTCTCATATTATACATATGTTTTTTAGGATTGTTAATAGTTTCTATAGTAGGTTTGTTTAATTTTGAAAAAACGTTTAAATTGATTATTAGGTACTTTGATTCAATGAATCCTTACAATATAGTCTATCCTAAAGGAACTTATGCTAGATTTGTAATAAAAACAACTCTAATTATGGGATTCTTTATTGGCTTTGTGGTTACAACTAATTTTATTCTTTTATTGTTTGGAACAAGTTTACAAGAAATAATAGGAGGGAATATTCAATGAAAAAAAACATTTTTATAGGTTTTTTTGTTTTATTGGTTGGGTTAATAGGAGTATTACTTTATATAAGATTGGATAACAGTGTTGATATTAGTACAACAGAAATGGATCCTTTATCAAAAATTCATTATCTAGACTATTCAATAATGGTAAATAACAAAGACTTAAACAAAGAAAAAATCGATAAAGATATTGAAACTCTAATAGATATCTTTAAGCTATGTGGAGCCCATTAATTATAAACCCAGCAATGTATGATGAATTAAATCCATTTACGGCTGGAAAAGCTCAATATGTAGTAGTTAAACTAAAAGACTTAGAGACAAACAGAAAATTTTTTACAGTTGCAAATGAAAAAGGATATATACATAAAACTCCAAGTGGACAGATATTGCAAACCTTCGAGGATTTTAGGAGAGATGCTGCACATATTTTTAGATATATATCCTTAGGACTAGCAATCTTTGCAACACTTCTTATGTATAGTAATATTTCTTCCAGTGTCTTCGCTAGCAAGAAAGAAATAGGAACGCTTAGAGCAATAGGTGCAAAAGGTGGGGACGTGGCAAAAATATTTGTGTTTGAGGTAATATTTATTGGCATTTTTACATCTACCTTAGCAACTATAATATTGCAAATTGTTACAAAGATATTAAACAATTCATTGACAGCTCAACTTGGACTGGATATTTCTATTTTCAATTCATCGTTTATTATCGGAATAGAAATGTTTGTATTATCAATGATCGTAGTTATTTCAGCGGCATTTTTACTAGTTAAGGGTGTAACGTTAATGAAGCCAATAAATGCAATTAAAAATAAATAAAACTTTCATAACGACCCCCTTCAATTTTGGGGGGTCGCACCTTATTTCTTACAATTTCATCTTTAAAAATTCATGAGTTGTCATGAAACTCATGTAAGGACGTATGTCCATATATTAGTCGATGATGCTTTTCTCAGTAAGATCTGTCATAGTGACGAATTGTGGTGGGTTCTCGAAGTGTTTCTTCACTGCACAAAGCTCCATGCTTCTGATAATGCCAGCTTCATACTTTTTTGGAAATCCTTCAGGTGTATTTAGTTTCAGAATGACTTTTGTAATCAAGCCAGTTCTGAAGTCGCTTTCAAGATCCATATCGATGGACATACCTTCCGTATCAATACCTCGCATTTGGCAGAAACCTAATGCATAGATACCTGCACAAGTTCCGATAGATGATAGGAATACGGCAAATGGCGTAGGGGCACTGCCCTCTCCACCGCCTTGAATCGGTTGGTCTGTTTCTACCGTATATTCACCAATTTGCGCATAAACTTTTTTTCCACCTGGAAAACTTACTTTAATCATTTACACACCTCCAATATTTTTTCACACTGAAAAATAATAATATAGATTTCTGCTTTAATCAAGGTTAATAATATCTTTAA
>CAZEQK010000124.1:0-2177 GCA_964514395.1 uncultured Bacillaceae bacterium | reverse complement strand
GTGGCTCAAAATGTAGTTAGCCAAGTGGCTCAATTTTCAATTGACAATTACAGATGATATTTACATATATTCCACATTTTTTAGGATATTATTTTTTGAAGTTTCTAGGAAAGGTCTTTTCAAAAGAAACAAAATTACCTGCAATATTTAAACTAGTTTCTAAATTTATTAGAAGTAAATTGATAATTTATTTTTTTGCGTTTTTACTAGTAATTATTTCATCAATTGAAACGTATTCAGGATTTAAAATTATTGAAAACAAAGAATGGTTAATTATAAAACCTTATATAATGAGTGCTGTTGTGACATTTTTAGCATATGATACATTTCATAACACCTTGATGAAGGAATTAAAAAAAATAAAAAAAGACATTTGTAAAATTTATAAAGTATTTTTATCTTTTATTAAGTCTAAATGAATATGGAATATTATTGTGTATGTATTTCATATCAAAAATTCAATGGCACTCGGTAAAACGCATCCCTCAACCCAACAAAATGGAGTTGCTTTAAGTACTGTTCATACTATGAAAGGTCAGGAATATGATATTGTTTTTATTATGGGTATGGATGATGAAACATTTCCTGATTACCGTGCAATTAAAAATGGAGGATCAGAAATAGTACAGGAAAGAAATAACGCTTATGTTGCATTTACAAGATCGAAACGATTTTTATATGTAACTTGGCCAGCAAAAAGACTAATGCCTTGGGGCGATTACAAGCATAGAAATATCTCGAGATTTCTGAAGGATTTTTAATTATTGCAATTCTCCTAGCAACATTCCTATCTTAATTCATCCAATCTTAAATAGGACGATACCAATAATTTATGGTTCCGTCCTTATAATTATCCTTCTAGTTTACATAATATATATTATCGGACGTAATTTAACGCATAATTGGGGATGATTTTAGTAATTATAACCGTTTTGTACCATCGATTTCCCTTGTTTATTGTACGATTACATTAATATGTAAAATGATAACAAATAACATGAGAACACTTAAAGACAAATAAAATTATGCGACGAATACTAAACCCTTACCTGGCTACAAAAAGACGCTTAAAAGGAAATATGGAGGTCATTTTAACTCACGACAATAAAAAAATATGAGGGGTTATTATCCCCTCATACTGATAATGTCTTTTGTTGATTACTCCAGGTTGAACTTGCAAACTCATGAAGCTTTTCTGCTATATTTGATAGTTCCTCAATTGAGGCTGCATTTTTTTGTGTTGCAGCAGCTTGCTGTTGAGATATTGCGCCAGAATCCTGAACAGCAGCACTCATATTAGCTACAGATCCAGAAATAGAATTAATGATAGAGTTAACGTTTTCAGCAAAGTAGACCGAATCATTATTTTTGTGCCTACTTGATGGGAAGCTTTTTATCTGACTTATTTTTATTGAATACTACCTTTGTACTTGATATTAATTGTATCTCCAACCTTAAAAGATGTTTCATTTATAATCCCGTTAAGCTCATCCGTCTCATCTTTCAAACCAATGAGAAAATTCATATCTCTAAATTTAGCAATATATGCATATAAAGGTAAATTCATTTCAAATGTATGTCTATCATTTTTGGTAATTATCGTCAAGCTTTGATTTTCGAAAGTACCATTAACTATCGAAAATTTTACTTCCGTATATTTATCTTTCGAAATTTCATTTAATTGCTTTTCGTCCATAATTAAACCTATGTTTTCTATTATTTTAATTTCAGCAACATTATAGCCAAAAAGAATATGGTTAACATTGTATAAGCAACCACGATAAATCATGATTAATATCAAAAACACGACAATAAATATAATTAGTTTTTTCATAGTACTTAACTAGGTATTAAAGTCATAAAGTAAATAGGATAAACTGCGCGATAATATTCATAATCGAATGAATCAGAATATCCCCAACCAGTTGCAACTTTAACTTCACTATAACCGATATTAGTATTTTCGTAATACCCATAAGCCGCCATTATATGGTAATCAAATAAATATTGATATTCGGAACTAAACCCAATATAAACTCCAGTTGGTCGCCCAGAATTAATCTCACTTTTTAATGTATTATAATAGTCAGTTGCACCAAGTGATGAATTAACGGTGCTATAACTAAAATTATAACCACTATGATAATTGGCGTGGTTTGCCATTCCGTCAGTATAAT
>CAZEQK010000123.1:0-2362 GCA_964514395.1 uncultured Bacillaceae bacterium | reverse complement strand
TTTAGGGTAGGTTTAGTTTGGTATACTCTTTTTAAAGTTAAAAATTATTTTTCAGATAGCACTTGACAAGGATTAGCTGGTTTAGATGATGTCACCCTTACATAGAGTAAATCGATACCTCTCCATCTCAAAAAACATTATAAAAAAATCACCAATTCAAATTAGTTACTCGATTCTTGTACCTTACCTATGTACCATTGTGATTAAGTAAAAAATAAACGTACCTCTTGCGCTTCCATATATAGAATATGAAACGTTTATCAATGTTATCGTTGTCCGATTTAAAAGTACCCTAGATTCCAAAATTTGAATTGGGGATTCTATCCTCTTTTTCTTTTTGAGATGGTATATGTACCTTACCTTTTCTACTTTCGTAAGTTTCCTCTAAACTAATTCTATTTTTACTATGTAAATACCTTCCATTTTATAGAATTGTGTATAATAATCACCTATTTAAATGTTTTCATAATTGATCACGCTTCAAAAGATTCTAATTCCTCTACTACCCAATGAAGAATTAGTTTACATGAGGGTAATATTGTATTATTCATCTTTTTACTTCTTCGAATAAGTGATTTCATCTAACGTTCCGTATCCCCGACGCCCTTGAGCTTACAAGGAGTTGCTAATGCCATGCCAGACTTGGCAGGCTAATGCAACGACTGGCTCGGTTAGCGAAAGGGTTGTGTCGTTGAACTACTTCTACGAATCTAGGACCTTGCGACCGAGGCGACTTCAAATTGAGATACTTCACTGCCACGCCGACGCGGGGATATTTTGTTATGTAAAGTCATGCGCCCTCTTGTTCAGAGGCTGACAGGACGTTAGCCCCTTAATAACATCTAGTGCAAATATAATTATATTTTTATAATTACTTTTTCTTATTTAATGTTTTTCTAATAGAACTCTTAACTTTATCCTTTTGTCTTTTTTCTATTTCACTTGGAGTCATATCTAAAAATAAATTAATATTCTTAATATCTTTATTTTCTTCAACACCATAATGATTTTGATTATTAGCTGAAACAAGGGTAATCCATCCAGAATGAGTTGTTCCTACACCTTCTGAGTTGTAAACATATTTTATTTCAACGTTTCCAATTTTATCGATTCGTTTAATATACTTTCTATATTGAACACTTATATACCAAGCATAGCTATATACCTTTGAACTAAGGATTTCTTTAACTGTTGGTTTTTCTAGGCTATTCATATAAGCTTTAACGATAAAATTACTTCCAAATTCTTCACTACTCTTAATATTCTCTAAAACAACCCCACCAGAATAACTTCCATCATCTAATTGAATTGATAATACATCACCTTTTTCAAAAAGGGTAGGCTTATATTTTATTGGTTTTGGTTTTTTAGGGTTTTCTTTTGGAATAGATAATTTCTCTAAAAATGATAAGAGTACCTTTTCACGTTTTTTCAGATCTATTTCTGAAGCTCCTAGTTCTCGCCAACAATCAATATCACTACCACTTTTTATTATTTCTTTAACTTTTTGATACAGTGGGTTATCATATAAACCACATTCCCAAGCTGCATATGCTGCAGCAAAATATAAATTGTGTAAAGAGTTTTCATCATCTTCAAATGCATCTTCATATTTTTTTATAATGTTCTGTATTACTGTTTTAATAGAGATTCCCTTGTTAAAATTATCCATGATTTCTCCATAGACGTCCATAAAATCATCATTTGATGATATACCAGTCCCCCAAGTTCCCATTATAATCCTCCTAATATAACATTTGTTAAGCCATTGGAAACATCATATTGTTTATAATTTCTTAATTTACGTGGCGAACTTGCGCATGATTTTATATAACGTTCCGTATCCCCGACGCCCTTGAGCTTACAGGTGAAGTTCGAGCCTTAGAAATGCCTTTCTTAGGCTCGAACTTCGCCGTCTCGGTTAGCGAAAGGGTTGTGTCGCTGAGTCTTCTTCATGAATCTATCTTCATGCGACCGAGGCGTCTTCAAATTGAGTTTACTTCCCTGCTACGCCGAAGCGGGGAAATTTTGTTAGATGATGTTATATAGATTAACCTACATATTATTACTTATTATCTAGAAGTTTTATAATATCATCTAGTTTTATCTTCGTTTCTGAGTCTGTTTTAATTCTTCTATTAATATAACGATTTACGTTTATGATTGTTAGAATTACTAATAAAAATAATACTATAGAAAAAACTTGGTAAATGACACTAGAAATTGAAAACATAGAGAACTCCCCCTTGCATAATATCCATTAATGATCATCCTATGAGAGATATATTTTTTTATAATTACTTCATAATTTCATCTAACGTTCCGTATCCCCGACGCCCTTGAGCTTACAGGTGAAGTTCGA
>CAZEQK010000122.1:0-2440 GCA_964514395.1 uncultured Bacillaceae bacterium | reverse complement strand
TTAAAGTTAAAAATTATTTTTCAGCTAACACTTGACAAGGATTAGCTGGTTTATGAGATGTCATTACCTTCTCTGGTTAACCCCAAAAAACACCTCTATTATCCTTATCCACAATCTCTAGTTGTTTTTCAAAATCCTTATCAGGTAATATATCTTCAACAAAGTGCCACTTATCTTTACTGTCTCTCCAATAAACTTTCCATTTGTTTTGATCTAATCTAAACTGGGCAATGTCTAATTGGACCCATCTATCACTCTTGAATGCTGGTCTTTCCTCAATCAAGGTAACATTGTTTCCTCTGATTTTGTAACTCAGTTTAATCTGATTTTGAATGTGTTTCGGTACTTTGTTCTTTGTGTAATTATCCATGATTTTAATAATGCGTTTCTTTGTAAAATCATCCATTATTATTGCTCCTCTTAAGTTCATGTTATTTAGGTTTTGAGATTTTTACATATGTTTGCAATGATTTCTCATAACGTTCCGTATCCCCGACGCCCTTGAGTTTACAAGCATTCCCAATCCTTAGATAGCTCCCTCTGTCTTTAAAGTTTTTCTTATTTATACTCGCTCATTCGCAGGATTTCATGCTCTTGGATTTAATATATTTAAGAAAATCATAGATAGAAAGTCATATAAAAGAAGATGAGGGCATACAAGAACAAAGGAAAGTATTTGTTCCCCATATCATACCATTTTATGTGCACATTTCTCCACAAATTCCTTGGAGGTTTAAGCTCCCATGTCAACGGGTCATTGCCCTTACATTCCTTCGTTATACCTATCCAAGGCGGGAGACCGATCATGTTCTTTTGGCGGGTCTGTGCCCTTCTGCTATCTACTTTCGGTACTCCGTGCTTTTGTTTTTCTTTTCCTACGAATGAGCCAATATACTTAAATTTTGAATTCTGTTAATAGATTACTAGGTTAAGCAGCTATTTCTTTTTGTAATGGTGAAGCCTTTTCAGGATTAAAGGACTCTTCATTTTGAGCCATTCCTATTAATATTCTTGCTAGTTTTCCAATCAGTTTAAAGATGGATCTTTGTTTTTTCATCTTCAGTACCTTAATGTTATATTGGTGCCAGTTTTTAAATTCGGGTTGTTTACCACTAGTCCAATAACAGCTAGATTTTTCCTTAGCTGCCTCCGTCCCTTTTTCGAGATTACAATTTGATCTTTCTTTTTTCCGGAGGTGCTTTCTGCTAAATTGAGACCTGCATTCGCTAATATTACTGCGATGTATAGTACGCTTAAACCTTTTATCGATTTCATTTGTTCGATTAATAGGGGAATATTCTTAAGAAGTGTTGTTATTTCCTGATTGATTTGCTGTATTCTACAAATAGATTGCTCGTATTCTTCTATTAATCGATTGAGTTCTCTTCTTCTTTCCTCTAAAGCAACTGTGCTTCCTACAGAATAGCGTGCTTGATTTATAAGATCATTTGCTTTATTTATCCCTGTATTTCCTTCAGCACGTTTAAACCCCTCATTCCTCCAACCTTCAATCACTTCCTGGGCGGTTAAGTCTTTCACATCTATTGGCAATGGAAATGCTTTTAGGGTAGCTATCGAACGCGGTGTTATCCAGTTTTTGAAAATATGGTTGTACTCAGGAAATACAATATCCAAGTATCGTTGAATTCGGTTCTTTAGATTCACTTATTGATCGGACCAATACTCTCGTTCATCAACTATTACTCGTAGTTGCTGATAAAAATCGTCTTGTTTGTTCCAATCACGATAGTATCCACGTGAAACTGCATCTGCAATGATTAGTGCATCCTTGACATCATTTTTGGACTGACTATTATCTCGATTTTTTTTATTTTGCTTTGTTGTCATTGGATTACCAAAACAACGTCAATCTCATGCTCTACGAGCCAATTTGCTAGGTTAAACCAATAATGTCCTGTTGATTCAAGTCCAATGATGACTGAGGAATGCTCATACTGATGTTGCAATTTTTGGACCCAGTGTTGTAATTTTTCAAATCCCCAAAGATTGTTGTTAAATGATAAAGCTTTACCACGTTCTATACCACGAAAGTTAACAGCACGAGCCACATGTCTTTCTTTTGCGATATCGATTCCAATTACTAAATGTTCGGTGGTAATTCTTTCAATACGTTGATTAATTGTGTTAGATGATTTAAACTTCATTAGAGAGCCTCCTTGATATTTTTCAGGGTGCCGTCCCTTTAAATTTATCATACAGAGGGGCTCTTTTTTTTGCAAAGCTCAAATCTTAACATCTACAGGAATGTTCTTATTTTAGGCTTGGGGATGCTGACTCGGTTAGCGAAAGGGTTGTGTCGCTGATTCTTCTTCTATGAATCTAGCAGCTTGCGAACGAGGCGCACTTCAAATTGACCTACTTCTTTGCACGCCGAAGCGGGGATATTTTGTTCGTATTATAGGTACATAACCAGTTCAAT
>CAZEQK010000121.1:0-2534 GCA_964514395.1 uncultured Bacillaceae bacterium | reverse complement strand
CTGCTTTCTCAAAATTCATTGTTTGCCTCCTTGAAATTACAGTTATTGATTTTGCACTGGTTTCACATAACGTTCCGTATCCCCGACGCCCTTGAGCTTACAGGTGGAGTTCGAGCCTTAGAAATGCTTTTCTTAGGCTCGGGCTTCGCCGTCTCGGTTAGCGAAAGGGGTGTGTCGCTGATTCTCCTTCTATGAATCTAACTTCTTGCGACCGAGGCGTACTTCAAATTGAGTTACTTCCTCACTACGCCGACGCGGGGATGCTTTGTTATGTGATTCTAGTGCCCTCTCCGAATATCTTAAGCTATATTTTAATCCAATTATTTTTGTTCTTATTCACTGATTGGAGTAATTTTGAGCGATCTGAAAGGTGATTTATGAATAGCATAAAATAAACGAGAATTTTCATATATTAGTAATTCTCTTTCCACTCCATTATCTGTTATCTTCATTTTTTGTATTGATGGATCAAAAACTCTACCAGCTAAAATTAAAACGTCTTTTCCTGTATTTGTCTTATAATTGAAATCAACTGTTACGTAAGGAGTATCTCCTTCAAAATTATAGACCAACTATAACCTTTGTCACTTTCAATTATGCTTGCCACACCTAAAGCACTTTCTTTTTCATAAAATATAATTGTTTCTCCTTTAAAATCTTCAATAGACAGAATAGCAGCTGTTTTATCAACTCCCTCTTGTTTTAGTCCATATTCAATTGCCTTATCCTTTGTTTCAAACCAATGAAGGTTATTTATATTTTGACAACCTACTAATAGTATCAATAAAAAAATAATTAAATATATAGCAACCTTCTTCATTAATTCACTCCATTTCCTTGCTTCATAGGTTGAAGCTAAAAATGTATTTATGCACTAATTTCACATAACGTTCCGTATCCCCGACGCCCTTGAGCTTACAGGTGAAGTTCGAGCCTTAGAAATGCCTTTCTTAGGCTCGGGCTTCGCCGTCTTGGTTAGCGAAAGGGTTGTGTCGCTGACTCTGCTTCTATGAATCTAACTTCTTGCGACCGAGGCGCACTTCAAATTGAGTTACTTCCCTGCTACGCCGACGCGGGGATGCTTTGTTAGGAGATGTACCAGACTTCATTGAAATTACTTTCATTAACATCAATATTTGTTAAATAGAATTGCTTATAGCATTATATATTAAACAGACTTTAATATTTAAAATTATTTTCAGCAATGTGAATTATCCATTTTGATAGAGCTTCTTTACTAAAAAGAATCTTTTCATCAAACATAAAATATGGAATTCCCGCTCCGTCTTTATATTTAGAATTTTGCACTAACCATTTTAACTTTTCTTCTGATACATTTATATATAATGCTGCCTGCGATAAATTTAATATACCTTCATTTTGATGTATTTCATTGTGGGTAGATGATACATTCTCTATACGATAATTTATTAAAGTAGAACTACCAAACCAAATCATGCACATTAAAATGCAGAAAGAAAGAATTATAATAATCAAGGTAAATATTTTATTTTTCACTTTCTACCTCCTTTTATAGTTAATTTTTTTTGAGAAAGTATGAAATTAAATCCGTAACTTTATATATACAACTGACGTATTTAAATGTATTTCTGGTATTTCTCCTAACGTTCCGTATCCCCGACGCCCTTGAGCTTACAGGTGGAGTTCGAGCCTTAGAAATGCTTTTCTTAGGCTCGAGCTTCGCCGTCTCGGTTAGCGAAAGGGTTGTGTCGCTGAATCTACTTCTATGAATCTACCTCTGCGACCGAGGCGTACTTCAAATTGAGCTACTTCCCTGCTACGCCGAAGCGGGGATATTTTGTTATATGATGTTACCGACTTCATTGCTTAGCTTTCTAGTTTTATTTATAAAACTTTTACTTAGTTCCATCTATCGTTTCAATTTTTAGTTTTTCCTCATTTTTGTCATATGCAATAATATCATATTTCTTATCTTGAAGATGGTACAAAAATACATAATAGAGTTTAAATTCACTGTTAATATGTACAATTTTTGCTTGTACTTCTAAATTTTTAGTCTTATCTCTTACGACAATTCTTGAAATCTCTGAATTACCAATAATTCCACTTATCAATGGAAATGGTGAATTCCTAAATTTTTTTTCATCTGTACTTGGAAGATACATATTCATTTCTGTTCCTTCATTAACACTCATTCCTCCTCCGTATACCCATTTCCATCCTTCCAAGTTTTCTTTATATAATCTATCCCAAGAAGTTTATTACCATTTTTCAAATAATGTAAATAAAAAATAATTTCTCCATCAGAGGTTTTGCTTTCTTTTATAACATAATTAACGTATTTATCACCCCTATATTTTTCAATTGCTTCAATAGAAGTTTTACTCGATCCATCATAAAAAAATCTTAATCCAAAAAAAATAGAAATTACAAATGTAATTATAATGACTAAAATAATCGTTTTTTTCATTTTTCCTCCTTTAAATTCTAAGAAAGATTATTCGGTAATGTCATATAACGTTCCGTATCCCCGACGCCCTTGAGCTTACAGG
>CAZEQK010000120.1:0-2715 GCA_964514395.1 uncultured Bacillaceae bacterium | reverse complement strand
AACAAAATATCCCCGCGTCGGCGTAGCGAGGATGTAGCTCAATTTGAAAGTGTGCCTCGGTCGCAGAGGTAGATTCATAGAAGTAGAATCAGCGACACATCCCTTTCGCTAACCGAAACGGCGAAGCCCGAGCCTAAGAAAGGCATTTCTAAGGCTCGAACTTCCTGTAAGATCAAGGGCGTCGGGGATACGGAACGTTATAACAATAAGGGCTTTGACCCGGCCATCCACGGAGGTATTTTTGATAGAGGGCTTTGAAGATTAACTTGGGTAGTGCATCGAATTAGGTAAAATTGTATAAACATTGACATTAGAACATATGTTTGTTATTGTTTGATCAAGATTTGTCATGAATCTTAGAAAATCAATAAGGAGACTGTGTAAATGAGTGAAATAATTAGAAATGAAGTAAACGAAGATAATGCATATTCTGGTATTGTAGAAGCTGGTGATTTTGTATTTCTCAGCTTCTGCGTTGGAAATGTTGGTCAATCAATAGAAAAGCAAATTGAAGGTGCTCTCGATAATATGAGCGAAAGATTAGAAATGGTCAATCTAACTCTTGACTCAGTAGTAAAAGTTGATGTTCTACTTAGGGATGTATGGGATATTCCAGTAATGGAAGAGGTATTTAAACGGAGATTCAAAGGAAATTATCCAGCTAGAAAAACGATTTCTACAGAATTTGCACATCATGGTGGTCCAAATGGACTTAAAGTGCAAATTGATGGTATAGCATATAGAATGAAAAAATAGAGTTCTGATTTTCAAACATATAAGAGTGAATTATAGGCCGTAGCTTTTGCTATTGCTCCGAAGGCCCTTACAGCAAATAACAAAATTTCCCCGCGTCGGCGTAGCAGAGAAGTAACTCAATTTGAAGAACGCCTTGGTCGCAAGAAGATAGATTCATAGAAGTATTTCAGCGACACAACCCTTTCGCTAACCGAGCCGGCGAAGCCCGAGCCTAAGAAAAGCATTTCTAAGGCTCGCAAACGCCTAGCTCAAGGGTGTCGGGGATACGGAACGTTAACAGAAATCGACGAAATCAAGAGGATAAAAAACAAAAATAAAAAGAAGAGGTGTTACCAATGGGACGTGTAGTATCTTTTGAAATGAGTAGTCAAAACCCAGAAAAGGCAACCGAATTTTATGCAAATGTATTTGGATGGGAAATATCTGAACCAAATTGGGGTTACTGGCCAGTCAAGACAAGTAAAGAAGAAGAGCCTGGAATTGATGGAGGAATCAGCAAGGGTCCTGCAGACTACCCTCACGGTACAAGAATAATAATAGAGGTTGAATCAATCGATGATGCCTTAGAAAAATCCAAATTAAACGGAGCACAAATCATAAGAGAAAAGATGGATTTTGATAACTTTTACCTTGCATACATAATAGTAGATCCAGTGGGAATTTGCTTTGGGTTAATACAGAACAAATGATGATAAGAACGATGAAAGATTATTTATAGTAAGTTCGAAGAAGTCGTCGACATCTGATAACACTATGTTACTGCTGCGGATCGCAAGCGATCCTTGGTCTGCAGAAGAATTTTCGGAGAAATGATATCAGCAGACACGTCGATTTTCCTAAGATAAGCATATCTAAGGAAAATCGACGTCAGGAACACCAAACCTAATACGCAATTCACAAAAATTATTAATGAAGGGAATTCAAATGAAGAAAGAAAAAACGGTTTCAGTAAGTATTACTATTATTATTGCCTTTATCCTTATAGCTATATTAACCCCAATCCAACTACACCGAAAGGTTTAGGGAATAAAGAATGGCTTTCTTTTTGGGGTAGTTTCTTAGGTGGCAGTATTGGAGGTATTGCCACTCTTTTTGCTGTATTTTATACTCTTAGGCAAAATATTGAGCAACATGAAAAAAATCTTCAAGTACAAAACCAAAAATCGAGGTTAGATATCATTCCATATATAGATGTAAGATTATTTCTTGATAAGCCGATAGGAAATGCAGTTAATTTTTTGTTTAAGGATCTTATTGAGGATAGAGAATCTGAAGAAGACAATAACACTGAAGAACAGATAGTACAATTTCCATCGGGTTATATAATATTTACTAAAAATAAAGCGAAATATTCAAATAAGCTAGATGAAAAATATAGGAAGATACTTGAGGGGGATTTAAGAAAAAGGGAGCATTATTACTACTTATGACTCAAATATTCGTATGGTCAGAATATCAATAAATAATATTGGTATATCGTCAGCAATTGATGTTACTCTTGAACTAGATAGCCACTCTTTAAGTAAACTATGCTATAATGCCTTCATTTAATTTTAAAGTAGACGAATTTATTATCTTAAATTTTATATTTGACAATGATTTTCCTACGGGGGAGAGTCTATTTAAGATTAAATTTGATGATCTTCAGGGATATAGCTATGTGCAGTATTTTAAAATAAAACTAAAAGATAAAGGAAATTCTTTAGAAAGAGTAACATCTCCAAAGTTATTAAAAGTGAATAGTTCATTCGAAGAGGTGTGAGAACTACGTATAAACCAGCTAATCTCTGTCAAGTATTAACTTAAAAATAATTTTCAGCCTAAAAAAGAACATACCAAACTAAACCTATTCAAGAGAGTAGTGTTTTGGTAAAATATTACTGTGAGGTGCTACCAATCTATCCATTAATAAAAGGTTGATTGTTCTTTAATATACCAAATATCATTCTTAATAGCTTA
>CAZEQK010000119.1:0-2830 GCA_964514395.1 uncultured Bacillaceae bacterium | reverse complement strand
TCATTTTATAATCTTCTAAATAGTAAACTTGAGCAATACGATTAACATCAATAGGGTCTGTTTTCACCTTACGAATAGCTTTCTTTTTTTGAATATGAGTAGAAATAGGATTGAGAATGAACACAGGATAACCATTGTTTTCAAAGAAAGAAACGATAGGTTTAGAATAGTTACCAGTAGCTTCGAGAACCACATGTGGCTTTAATCCAGTCTCATTTTCCAACTGATGAAGAGCAGATAAAAGGACCTTCATTTCTGATTGAGAGTGAGTAAAAGGAAATGGTTTTTGAAAAGGCTGATTGTAATAAAGAAAAGTAGCAGCATAGCTTTTCGATTTTGATACATCAATCGATAAAATAGGTTGAATCATTTCGCTAACCGAGGCGACAAAGCCCAAACCTAAGAAAAGCATTTCTAAGGCTCGAACTTTACCTGTAAGCTCAAGGGCGTCAGGGATACGGAACGTTATATGAAAGATCAGCCCAAAAACATATTCTGAAAGTAAATCATTCTTCCCTTTCATGGGACTTGATGATTGATGAATGAGGTGGTGGAGTATTGGATTTTATTTGTCATCTTGACCAAATTGACTTGGAGGATTATGTAAAAAAAGTTTTTGGAAATAGTTATTCAATTGAGAATGTAACGAAAATGCAAGGTGGAGCACAGAAAGTAGTTTATAAGATTGATTGTAAAAATGATTTTTCATGCATCATGTATGTTTGGGATATTTCGAAGAATTATTTTAAGGAAGAAATACAAAAAGAGGCGATACATTCCCGATCATATGGTGGTGATTTATTTCAAACCAATAATAAATTTTTTAAAGAAAAAGGAATCCCAACTCCTACTTTATATAACATGAACACTGAAAGATACCGTTATCCTTTTGATTATGCTCTTGTTGAATACATAGATGGGCAAAAGTCAGACTTTTATTTCAATAAAGCAGATGTAAGAATAACAAGTGAAATATTTAGAAAAATAGGGAATATAGTATTGGAAATGCATTCTTATGTAAGAGGCACTTATGGAAAAGTAAATCAAATTGGAAACCGTAAGGGTAAATGTCATGAAATGCAAATCAAAAATGCAAAATCAGATTTAATTTATATTTCTCAACATTTAGATGATATCCAAGTTAACCATAGCCAATTACTAGATAAATTATACGAATTGGAACAAATAATTGAACCTAGGGATCAATATGGATTTATTCATGGTGAATTGGGTCCTGATCATATTTTAATTAATAAAAACTTAGAACCCTATTTTATTGATATCGAAGGAGCAGAATTCTTCGATATTGAACATGAACATAGTTTTTTAGAGTTTCGATTTGGAAAATATTATCAATATTTAAAGCATGATAATCTAGATCCTAATAGGATGTTATTTTATCGTTTTCATCACCATATATCGTTAACAGCTGGATTTTTAAAGTTACTTCATAGAGGTTTTCCAAATCAACAATTAGCAATTGATGTGATAAATCATCATTCACGCAAAGCATTAAGTTTTATTAATCGTTGAATTCCGTTGGGTCATTCGAAGATGTAGGGGCTAATCCATCATATAACAAAATATCCCCGCGTCGGCGTGCAGGGAAGTAACTTAATTCGAAGTACGCCTCGTCGCCAGAAGTGTTTCGTAGAAGTATTATCAGCGACACAACCCTTTCGCTAACCGAGCCAGTCGTTGCATTAGCCTGCCAAGTCTGGCATGGCATTAGCAACTCCTTGTAAACTCAAGGACGTCGGGGATACGGAACGTTATATGAAAACTGGCCCTTAAAAGTATTTCTAAGAAGTTCTTATAAAACTAATGTTCAAATGATGATATAATTTATTTATAAAATAGTATCTGGGGTTGATATTAATGAAATGGCAAGAGGTAAGAAAAACTTATCCTGATCAGTTTGTTAAGTTACAAATTTTACAATCTCATATAAAAGGAAACAAAAAATATGTAGATGAAGTAGCCGTAATTAAACCGCTTAAAAATGGAAAAGAAGCGACATCTGAATTAGTACATTCAAAGGATGGAGTGCTTGTGTATCACACGAAAAATGAAGAAATAATTGTGGAAATTAGAAACATCACAGGGTATAGAGGATTAGTACAATGAATCTTGAGTATATAAATGGTTTAATATTTGCTTCAATTAGTATTAGTTATAAAGAAAGAACAAAAGTAATAAAAAATGTTGTAATAGATACAGGTGCCTCTGAATCAATAATCTCTCCAGATATAGTTGATGATATTGGCATTTATGCAGAAGCAGAGGATAGGATTATATCTTATTATGGAGTTGGTGGTAGTTTACATAATGCTTTTGTGAAACAAATAGAAGAAATAAAAATAGGGGATTATAAACTAAGAGATATAAAAATGGATTTTGGATTAATTGATACAAAAGGTAAAATAAATGGATTAATAGGTCTCGATATACTTATTGAGTCAGGTGCAATAATAGATTTAAAGAATTTAACAATACAACTTAGTTAAAAGCAGAGGGTTGCCATTTGAGGCAACCTTCTATTAATGTGGGGCCAGACATCATATAACACAATATCCCCGCGTCGGCGTAACAGGGAAGTATCTCAATTTGAAGACGCCTCGGTCGCAAGAAGTGTTTCATAGAAGTAGAATAAGCTCCACATCCCTTTCGCTAACCAAGGCGGCATTCCCGAGCCTAACATAGAAGTTATGTAAGGCTCGGAAACGCCTGTAAGCTCAAGGGCGTCGGGGATACGGAACGTTATGTGAAACCAGCGCAAAATCAATAACTGTAATTTCAAGGAGGCAAACAATGAATTTTGAGAAAGCAG
>CAZEQK010000118.1:0-2956 GCA_964514395.1 uncultured Bacillaceae bacterium | reverse complement strand
ATTTCATTACGTTTTGTGCCTTGAGCGAAGCGAAAGGAATGGTTATATTTATGAATATACATTTGATGAATTAGACCATCCAGAAACATATGAGAAAATAACAAGTTACATGAATAATCGAGTAGTAGGAAAAATATTGATTAATGGGAAAGTCCCTTCAGAAGAGCTAATAAAAATAGCAAAAGAGGCAAGCAAGAAAAATATTGCATTTACAATTATTTATGATCCTTTATTTAAGGGAGATATAGCATTAGGATTTACAAAAAAAAATAAAAAATAAAGCTAGGCAATTACCTAGCTTTCATTTAATTTATCTCTGACGATTCAACCTTTGCATTGGATATCAATTGAGACACAGTAACAAACTCGTATCCTTCTTGTCTTAATGAATTAATTAATGTGGGTAATGCTTCATGGGTCTGTTTACAAGTATCACTTGCATGCATTAAGATAATGTCCCCTGGGTGCACATGCTCCTTTACTCTTTTTACAATGGCATCTACTCCTGGATTCAACCAATCTAATGAATCAGTATCCCATTGAATTACGGTATACCCTAATCTATCCGCGATATTAAGAACACGACCATCAAAATCTCCATTAGGTGTTCTCAATAGCTTTGGTTCTTGACCAATTATCTTTGTAAGAATGTTATGGGCTTTCATTATATTGTTTTCGATTTCTTGATCAGATAGCTTACTGTAATTGACATGTTTATGGCCGTGACTTCCAATTTCAAAGCCATTATTGACTAATCGTTTTACTATTTCTTGATGATCCTCACTCCAAGGAGAAGAAATAAAAAAAGTTACCTTATTATTTAGACCGTTTTTTTCAAGAATGTCTATAATTGGAGCAGCTCGCTTATCGCCCCAACTAATATCAAATGTTAGAGCCACTTGTTTTTTATTCGTTTTTACACTGTAGATAGCTTTTACATTACTTTGGCTGGAGAATACAGGAATATTTTCCTTTTCACTATATACAATACTTATAGTAAAAATTAATGCTGTTAAAACAATAATAAATTGTTTTATTTTTTTTGCGTTCCATATCCAAATAAATTTTATAGCGGTTCCCTCCCTTAAAAAAGGTTGTTTTATTTTTAAATGTATGCTTGGTAGACAAGGATATTCCATGACTTTTTAAAAGGGATAAATTCATGAAAATATGATATGATATAAATTGTTTATCATAGGAAGCTATAGTCTAACATTCAACGTCAATCAATTTATTGGGGCGTGCTTTGGTATTATAGATTGAACCTAGAAATAGAGTTATTAGTAAGGTGGGGGAAGTGAGAAAATTTCTTTTTTAATAAAGGGGTGTTTTTAATGATTGGGAATTTTATTAACTCATTAAAGGAAAATAAAAGGTTAATACTAACAACGAGTGTTATTTTTTTATTTAGTGCTTTTATTGGATATTTAATGATTGATGTTAATAACTCAATGATAAAAGAAACGTTAAAAAAGCTTTTAATTATTGCTAGTCAAATTAAAAGTCAAAATAATGTTTTCTATACTATGCTTGTTATATTTTTAAATAATTTAAAAGCTGCATTATTTATGATTGGTTTTGGAGTTGTTTTTGGAATATTTCCGATTTTTGCAATAGTAGTAAATGGATTAATGATTGGCGTATTTTTAAAAATGGTGCTTCAAAATGCTGGACATTCTATATTATTCTTCATTGTGGGTATTGTCCCCCATGGAATTTTTGAGATACCAGCTATTATCATTGCTTCAGCATTTGGCATGAGTTTAGGGTTTGGGCTATTTAGAGTATTATTAGATGCAATAACAAAATCTGAATCTCAAGAAGCTAATCAATTAGCTTTAAAAGAAAGAGTGATACAGCTACCAATAATCATTTTTGGAGTGACTGTTTTATTAATCATCGCAGCAATCATTGAAAGTACATTAACTCCCTATTTATTAGCAAACTTAAATTTATAATACATGAGGTGAATAATTATGAAAGTAAATGTTGATTGGAAAGGGAATATGGCTTTTGAAGGAACAGGGGATTCAGGGCAGTCTGTTTTATTAGATGCAGGACCTCAGGTTGGTGGAGAAAATAAAGGTGCAAGACCAATGGAAACCCTGTTAAGCGCCTTAGGTGGCTGTACTGGTATGGATGTAGTATCTATTTTAAAAAAAATGAGAATGGATATTGAAAGCTTTCAAATGGAGATAAGTGGAGATAGAGCAGAAGAACATCCAAAAAAATTCACAAAGGTTAATATTATCTACAAGTTAATAGGGAATAATTTAGATGAGAAAAAAGTTAGAAAAGCAATAGACCTAACTCAAGAAACATATTGTTCCGTTTCTAAATCATTAAATGCAAAGATCACCTATAGTTTTGAACTAAATGGTGAAAAATACGAATAAGTTTGTTTTTTAAAAAAAAACTCCGATTTAGGAGTATTTTTTTTTAGTAAAATTGGTAAATTAATGATACTAAAAATTATCGTTAATTTGGAGTGATAAATATGCTAGGTTTTTTGTTTAACGAAAGAGAATGTAAAGAATTAGAATATGTATTAA
The DNA here is from genome assembly GCA_964514395.1 of uncultured Bacillaceae bacterium. Taxonomy (GTDB): domain Bacteria; phylum Bacillota; class Bacilli; order Tepidibacillales; family Tepidibacillaceae; genus CAZEQK01. The sequence goes on along the minus strand of CAZEQK010000118.1, from coordinate 404 downwards.
GGAAAGAACTTGACGAAATGCTGTTAGACTTAAGTGATAATCGTATAGATGGTGCTTTAAGAAAAGCGATAGAAGATAGATATCATGTTGTCTTCAAAATGTATACAAGATTTGGTGCAAATAGAGAGTTATCAAAGTATGCAAGAAACCGTGAGACCTATTAAATAAATGTAAGAATTATAATTGACAAAGTAATTATGGGTATGTTAAATTAAGAAACGTTGCTAAAGAGCAATAAAGGATATTATAATTATAAAATCATTAAACTGTATTGACAAAATCCAAAAATATATGTTAAAATGTTTCTTGTCGCTTCGTTCGAAAAGCAAGAACGAAGAGGAAAAAAGGAAAGAAAAAAACAGTTGACAGGAAAAGAAGAAAGATGATAGAATATCACTTGTCGC
>CAZEQK010000117.1:0-3016 GCA_964514395.1 uncultured Bacillaceae bacterium | reverse complement strand
CTTACTTATGTATTTTTAGGCTGCCATTCTATGTACTTTTATTTTGCCATAAACACTATTCAAATGGAACAACAAATGAATACCAATATGATGAATTAGGCAATCGTACAAAAGTAATTAACAATAGTGGTACTACGGATTATACCTACAACACTGAAAAGAATCGCTTAGTAAGTGTGGGAAGCAATAACTACACTTACGATGCCAACGGAAATGTGACTAGTGATGGTACCTATACCTATATATGGGGGGACGATAACAAGCTTAAGGAAGTCAAACAAGGTACAACCACCATTGCATCCTTCACCTATGATGCTTTAGGCAGACGTGAAACCATGACAGATTCAAATGGGGTAACCAAAACATTCCACTATGATGGAGATCAAGTTACCTATGTGACTCAAAGTGACGGTAAGATATACAGGTTTGCTTATGACCATAGTGGAAAACCAATCTTCATGAGCTATAATAATAATCAATACTGGTATCATTATGACCAACATGGCAATGTTATTAGAATGACAGATGTTAATGGTGCTACAGTTGCCCAATATCAGTATGATGCTTGGGGTAATATTACCTATCCATTAGGGACAGGTATTGAAATTCAAGACCTTAACCCTTACCGCTATGCAGGATATTGGTATGATCGCGATATTGATAAATACTACCTTAAGGCAAGATATTATGATGCAAGCATTGGTAGGTTCTTATCCAATGATCCTGTTGCTGTTAAAGTCGGTAACAGTTTAAGCTTAAATGCTTACACTTATGCCGGAAATAATCCTGTGATGTATGTGGATCCAAGTGGTAAATTTTTTATACCAGCATTAATTTGGTTAGTAGAATTCCTAGTTAGTGATGCAGCAATATTTGCAACAACCACTGTCGGAAGTTCCTTAATTGCAATGGATATTCAAGATAATTATTCTGTTGCTAATAATTTCTATCATCATCCTAGTGGGGGAAATGGTATAGTATTAGGAATTACTATACTACCAGGTAAATTTGATAATTTTGCAAAGGGTATAAGTAATAAAACTATAAAGCAGATTAAGAAGAAATGGGGTCAAAAAGGAGTAGAAGCATTTATTAAAGCGGCTGAAAAAGGTATTGTTGGTGCTGAAGGACAAAACGGTATTAAGAAATTAAGTGGTAAAGGAGTTAAATTTGGGAATAAGACCTATACTCATGAAATAAAGGTAACGAACTATGAGTATAGTGATTATAGAATTTATGGATATATCAATGAATATGAAGAATGGATTTTTGACCGTTTTGGTAAAGCAAAGCATTAAAAGGGGGCCTATTTTTGGATACAAAAGAATTAAGGAGATGGATAATAGATAATAATGTAGAGGAACGGACTATTAAGGGTTTTTGGTATTATTTAAAAACATACCAAATCGAAGAGCCTGATGACAAACTATTTAAAGACTATGATTTAAATTTATTAAATATAAAACTTGAAAAGGTTGCTTTGATAGTTAATTTTTACTTTGATAATGATGTAGAGTATGTAACGGCATATCTCACTATAAATTATTTTGACGAAGAAATAGGGATGTATAAATATATATTTACACTTAATGGTGAGACCGCTGATGACATGTTAAAAATATATTAGTTATTAGATTACTAATATATTGATATGTAATGGAGTTATCATCAAGGGTAGCTTTTAAACTTTTATGTATGGCTCCTCTTTTTTTAACAATAAGTTTATAAAATAAAATTATCTAAACAAAACTAACCCATTTCGTTAAAGAAGAAATAACATCAAAAAAGGATGAAAATATAGCTTTACCAGAAACCCATCGGGGCAATTAATAGCTATGACAGACTATACAGGAGCATCTCCAGTTAATTACTTCTATGAACTGAATGCTCATGGAGATGTTATAGGATTAAAAGACAGCAGTGGCGTAGAAGTAGTAAGCTATGAATATGATGCATTTGGTCATATACAATGCATCAGGTACCGCAACAACAGGAGGTATTTTCTATATTATTATTCTTCTTTCTTATATCTTTTGTAACAAAACAAATAAATAAATTATATATATCTAGTGAATTAAAAAATCATTCAAGAGATTCTCTAATAAATTAATTTAAGAATTTAAAAGTGTAACTATTATATCTATATGTGTTTGAGGTTATAATTTTCATATAACTTAACAGAACGGTTAATTTATGGCGGAGGTTTTTATGAGAAAGTTAGATTTTTTAAAATTGATTCAAGACATAAAAATAAAAGGTTATGAAATATCCATTATTGATGATTTAAGGGGAATAATGGATAAAAATACTAAAGATTTAATTCCTTTATTATTAAAAAATTTAAATAATACAGAAGATGAAGATGAGAAAGAATTTTTAGTAAGAGCTCTAGGGATAAAAGGATATACAGAAGCATCTGAGGTATTAATAAACGAATTTAAAAACCCTAGCAGTAATTTATTTTACAGATGGGCTATTGGCAATTCGCTGTCTCTCATTTTAGATAAGAGGTATGAGAATGATTATATTGAAATTATCCAAAATAAAGAATATGGTACAGCTAGACAAATGATAGTCATTACCTTAGGAAAGATTAGAAGTCAAAGAGTCATATCTGTTTTATTAGACTTACTAAATGATGAGGATATAGATGGTCATATTATAGTAGCTTTAGGTTATTATAAAGATCCTAATCTAATTCAATATATTGAACCGTTCCTTAAACACGAAAACAGATGGATCAGAAAAGAAGCTGAAAAATCTATAAAGAAGCTAAGTAAATATAAAAAGTAATTTGAATTAAATAGTTACTCACAGATTATAATTTAAAAACGTCACAAAATGTTCGTCTCCTATTATGGAAAAGCAACCATAATAGGAGTTTCTTATATTTTTAAATAGTTGAATTATAGTTTGCCCTAATAAAAAATTATTGACAATTCTTAATTTTCCTAGAAAAATGGGAAGTTTAAAATTCTAGAATCAAAAGAATTCATGATATTTGTTTGATGAATCG
>CAZEQK010000116.1:0-3034 GCA_964514395.1 uncultured Bacillaceae bacterium | reverse complement strand
TACACACCAGATTGAACTGGTTATGTACCTATAATACGAACAAAATATCCCCGCTGGGGTTAGAGCCCTTGGTCGCCCGAAGCATGATTACATAGATGCAATAGCAAAGAAGCATGAAAGTATAATCAGGCAACACATCCCTTTCGCTAACCGAGCCAGTCGTTGCATTAGTCCGCCAAGTCTGGCTGGACATTAGCAACTCCTTGTAAGCTCAAGGGCGTCGGGGATAAGAAAACGTTCTACGACATCCCCTAAAGTGGGCCAATCGCGACATCGTGTCGCGTTATATATAAAATTAATAAATGTCTTAATTGATTTTATGAACTCAAAGATGGAAATGAATATGACATACTGTTGTCATGTTTATTTGCTACAATAGATTCAAAAACTTGGAGGTAAAAACAATGATGGAAAAAATTGAACGAGATGAAAAATTGGTAGCATATTGTGGTTTCTATTGTGGAGCTTGTCCAAAATATAAAACTGGTAAACATAATTGTCAAGGATGCAGGGGGATAACCCACTTTGTCTAAATTCTTGTAAAGTAAGGCCATGCAATATTAAAAACAACTATTTTACCTGCGCTGATTGTAAAAAGTTTAAAAATTTAGCAAAGTGTAAAAAATACAATCCCTTTTTAATCAAGTTTGGAGAGTTTATTACAAAAACCAGTAGAGAAAAATGTATTATGATGATTAAAGAAATAGGAATAAAACAATTTATTAACTTTATGATAGCAAATAAACTTGTTAGTTATAAAAAACTGAAAGCAAATAAGGAGGTTAAATAATGGAAGAAAGGATATTTCTTGATGAATTGAATAAACCAACCGACGAAAATATAAAAAATGGGCTAGGAAATTCCTATTTATATTACATCAAGTTAAATGATTTAACAAAAAAATATTTAAGGGATTGGAATTTCTCTAAAAGTGGTGGATGGATGGTGAAATATTATGATAAAAAGAAGTCATTATTCTATTTAGTTCCATTAAAAAATGAGTTAAAAATCAGTCTTACTATACGTGAAAACGAAAAAGAAATTATCATGAAAGAAAAATCATTGGATCCTGGCATATTAACTAAAGTTGAAACAGCTAAGAAATACGTTGAAGGATATGCTATTCAATTAATCATTAGCACTGAAAACGATTATCTGATTTTTGAAAAATTGATAAAAAAATTAATCGAATTAAGATAAAAGATTATTAAAAATTTTATATAAAATATAATGCATGAAAGGATAGAAATAACGCCATCCCTGGCTGTTGAGTGGGTAAGGCGACGTCGTAGAACACGCCCGCTCCCGCTTCGGGTTTCGGTCTCAAAGTGGGTAGGACAAGATGTTGGAGACCTCAACCACATGGATTTGCCTAACTTAAGAGCTAAGTATAGCGAATCCACGTCGGGAACGGCGGAACGTTATAGGAAATCAGCGCTTTAAAAATATATACAAAACCACACGGAGGTTGAAAATGGACAGTAAAGTAAGTCTATTTTGGTGCCAGTGAAAAAATTGGAAAAGAAAGAAGTGAGATGTTAGAAAAAAATAGAGGTATTCTTAATTATTAAGCTATGAAATTTTATTTCGTGTGAGGGAGTTGAAAACCATTAACAAATCACATATTTTGATTTTAATTGTAATTTTATCTCTCTTAATAATTTCGGGTTGTGTAGTGGCTGATGGTGGAAAGGTTACTGCCAAAGATGTGTTAAATCAGAATTCAGATGCGGATATTTTTCAATATAATGGTTTTATTTATAGTAATATGACAGATGTTGAGTGGTTTAAAAATGAAAAAGAAAAGTATGTCAAACAAAATCTAATAGGTGAGATTGAAAAACAATCAACAAGTAGTAAAAGATTTAAAGATTTTACAGCTACAAAATTACCTATTGGTACTAAAATATATTCGACAAATAAAAATGAAAAAGAATTTGGAATTTTGATAGTTGAATACGAAGGAAAAGACTTATATTATATGGTATTGCTTGAAGGATAATTTAAAGGTAATATGTGAAAAATCGTACTCCAAAGCAATTTGTGATATTGAGCTAAAGGGTGAGGTAGTTAAATGAAAGCAAATCGAAGTCGGCGAAGCAGGGAAGTAATTCAATTTGATGTACGCCTTGGTCGCAGGTGCAAGATTCATAGAAGAAGAGACAGCGACACATCCCTTTCGCTAACCAAGGCGGCATTCCCGAACCTAACATAGGAGTTATGTAAGGCTCAGAAATGCTTGTAAACTCAAGGGCGTCGGGGATACGGAACGTTATCGGAAATCATTGCTTAAATGTACCGATTCTAACTTTATCTATTTCTAGCTCATCAATAATATGATTAGTAACAAGGAGATGATTATATAGCTGGCAATATATTATATGTGTTTTTTACTATTGTTTTGGTACTAGTAATAATAAGTCTTGGTATTGTTCTAGGAATGAAAAAAGGAACAAGGGCAATAAAGACATTTTTAATTTCTATTTTACCAATATTTATAGTATTTCAATTTTACTATTGGAATTTGGATTTTAATGATTATGTAAAGAGTTTCATATTTCCAAGTAAAGTTTATGAATGCAAATACTTAAAAGAGTTGAGAGGAATAACAATTCCACTCCCTGAAAGAACTGTGCTTAAAGGTAGATCAGATGGATGTTCACCTTTTTACTCTACCTATATAAACGATAAAGGATTTATCAACTTTTATAACGATAAACTGAAAACAATGAAAACATCAGGTGAAATTGAGGAATATAGTTTATTAGAACTAAATGATGATGATCACAGGGTTGATAAAATGGGATATGAAATTCAACTATCTTCAAATTTGAAAATTTACATATTTATATATAGATTTAAGGATACAGATAAGTGGCACATTGCAATAGATAATAAAAAATGGTAAATGAAAAACTAACAATGTCATAATTAAATATATATTTTGGGATATAGCAAGGATGGCCACTGACATCCGACAACAAAATATCCCCGCGTCGGCGTGCAAGGATGTAACTCAATTTAAAGTACGCCT
>CAZEQK010000115.1:0-3161 GCA_964514395.1 uncultured Bacillaceae bacterium | reverse complement strand
AAAAAATTGGAAAATAGGAGTTTAAAGAATGAAAACTAAGATATTTTCAAACAAGTCATTATTGTACGGTATTGTTAGTTGGTTAATTTTAATAATAATCTATATAATTTATTATATAGGCTTAAGAATTGAGGATATGGGCTTAAGAATTGAGTTACCTAAATTTTTAGAACTTGTAATCTATGGGCTGTTTGTGTTTTTAATAATCTCATTTTTCGTATCAGGGTTTTTATCAATAACTGGAATTATACTAGCTATAAAAGACTACTTTAAGAAAAATAAGAAAATCAAATTATTATTATTAAATATAGCAATAAATCTCTCCTATTTAATAACATATATATTGATACTTTATATGCTTGTAGAAATCGGTAAAGGTGTTTAATTATAATAGAAATAGATTTATAACTGACAAAATGACTAACATCAGCTAAATGTAGTCAAAAAGCCATATCTGTTTTATTAGACTTACTAAATGATGAAGATATAGATGGACATATTATAGTAGCTTTAGGATATTATAAAGATCCTAATCTAATTCAATATATTGAACCATTCCTTAAACACGAAAATAGATGGATCAGAAAAGAAGCTGAAAAATCTATAAAGAAGCTAAGTAAATATAAAAAGTAATTTGAATTAAATAGTTACTCACAGATTATAATTTAAAAACGTCACAAAATGTTCGTCTCCTATTATGGAAAAGCAACCATAATAGGAGTTTCTTATATTTTTAAGTAATTTATACAGGAACCTATTTGAATATGATCAAGAAGGTCGTATCAGTCAGTTAAGGATAGAAAAAGCTGGCGAGACCATTGATAAATTCCGCTATGAACATGATTCAAATGGCAATATAACAAAGATTTGGAGTGATATGGACAGTTCATGGGTAAAATATACCTATGATTCATTAGGACAACTATTACAAGAAAACTATTCAGATGGAACAACAAATGAATACCAGTATGATGAATTAGGCAATCGTACAAAAGTAATTAACAATAGTGGTACTACGAATTATACCTACAACACTGAAAAGAATCGCTTAGTAAGTGTGGGAAGCAATAACTACACTTACGATGCCAACGGAAATGTGACTAGTGATGGTACCTATACCTATATATGGGGGGACGATAACAAGCTTAAGGAAGTCAAACAAGGTACAACCACCATTGCTTCCTTCACCTATGATGCTTTAGGCAGACGTGAAACCATGACTGATACAAATGGGGTAACCAAAACATTCCACTATGATGGAGATCAAGTTACCTATGTCACCCAAAGTGATGGTAAGATATACAGGTTTGCTTATGACCATAGTGGAAAACCAATCTTTATGAGCTATAATAATAATCAATACTGGTACCATTATGACCAGCATGGCAATGTTATCAGAATGACAGATGTTAATGGTACTACAGTTGCACAATATAAGTATGATGCTTGGGGTAATATTACCTATCCATTAGGGACAGGTATTGAAATTCAAGACCTTAACCCTTACCGCTATGCAGGATATTGGTATGATCGCGATATTGATAAATACTACCTTAAGGCAAGATATTATGATGCAAGCATTGGTAGGTTCTTATCCAAGGATCCATTAGAAGTAAGAATTGGAGATAGCTTAAGTCTAAATGCTTACACCTATGGTGAGAATAACCCAGTGATGTTGGTGGACCCTTCGGGGTTAGTAGCTGAGTTAGATTTTGGTGGCGGGGGATATACTGATAAAGAATGGAATAAAAAGAAATGGGAAGAATTTAGAGAGAAATACTCACTTAATGGAATTGAACCATTAAATTATGTACCTGAAGGTGAAATATTTAAATTAGAAATACCTTTTGGTCCAGGGAACATAGCTAAAGGTATTAAATATGCTAGATATGCTGGGGAAATTGGTGAAGCAGCAGCAGGGATTACAAAAACAAAAATAGCTATTGATTCATTGACAAAAACAGCAGTTAGAAGGATACCTGACGAGTTTGACGAAGCATTAGGTATTATTAAAGAAGTGAAAAATGTTAAATATCAAAGATACACTAATCAAATAAAAGATTTTTATTTATATGCAAAAATGGAAGGAATGAAATTTATTTTGGTTACTAGGCAAGGAACAACATTTTCAAAAGAATTAAAAATGTTATTAAAATCAGGCGAAATAATTCATAAATTCTTACCATGGTAAAATAGGAAAGGAGGAAGCATATGAGAGAATTAGACTTTGAAGAATTAGTAAATGATATAAGAAAAAAAGGATACATTATTTCTCATTATAATGAAATAGACCAAATTCTAAACTCTAAAACAAAAAAAGATTTAGTTCCTATTTTAATAAGCCACCTAAAAAAGACAGATTATGAACTTCACAAACAGTTTTTAGTTAGAAGATTAGGAGTAAAAGGATTTATTGAAGTAACTGAATATCTGTTAAAAGAATTTAAAAAACCTAAAAGTGGTTTGAGTTATAGGTGGGCTATTGGGAATTCGCTATCTCTCATCCTAGATAAGAAATATGAGAACGATTATATTGAAATTATACAAAATAAAGAATATGGTACTGCTAGAAAAATGATAGTCATTACTTTAGGAAAGATTAGAAGTCAAAGAGCCATATCTGTTTTATTAGACTTGCTAAATGATGAAGATATAGATGGTCATATTATAGTAGCTTTAGGTTATTATAAAGATTCTAATCTAATTCAATATATTGAACCGTTCCTTAAACACGAAAACAGATGGATCAGAAAAGAAGCTGAAAAATCTATAAAGAAGCTAAGTAAATATAAAAAGTAATTTGAATTAAATAGTTACTCACAGATTATAATTTAAAAACGTCACAAAATGTTCGTCTCCTATTATGGAAAAGCAACCATAATAGGAGTTTCTTATATTTTTAAGTAATTTATACAGGAACCTATTTGAATATGATCAAGAAGGTCGTATCAGTCAGTTAAGGATAGAAAAAGCTGGCGAGACCATCGATAAATTCAGATATATTTATGATTCAAATGGCAATATAACAAAGATATGGAGTGATATGGACAGTTCATGGGTAGAATATACCTATGATTCATTAGGTCAACTATTACAAGAAAGCTATTTGTGTTTGGCAAGTAAAAAATACACACTTTGGCAGCCAATTTGTACATAACCCT
>CAZEQK010000114.1:0-3174 GCA_964514395.1 uncultured Bacillaceae bacterium | reverse complement strand
TTTTTCATCAGCAATTGCTATGAAAATGGCTCAATTTTAGATTAGCAAATACAAAACTGGTCTTTTTTATAAAAATAATCCTCAAGGTAACGTGATAGCATAAATTCTAAATGAGATTTTGCTGCATCTATTCGTTCTTCTTTTTTAAAATCCAGACTTTTTAATAAATAATATCGCAAAGTTCCTTGAGATAATGCGATTCCTATGGTGTTACCAGCAGTATTCCAATTTGCAAAAGCAAGCGTTTGACTACTTATATTACCAATATTTTTAAATATATTTGTATCATCTTGAACATATATTAAAATATTATTTTCAGTTATATCACCTAAATTTTTTGGATTGATATAAATTGTAATATCTTCATCTTTTTCAACAACACTTGCATGAATGGCGTTAATGTGTTTTATCATATTTAGTTCCAATGGAATGTCCTCAAGATAAGCATTTTTAGACCGATCAATATCTTGATAAATGATTTTGTATTTCGGATGGAAATGATGTAATATGTTACTTGCTCTAGTGATGAGAATCATATCTAATTCGTCTGCTCCTGGGAATATGGTAACTTTGTCATTAATTTGATATTGATCGACCAATGTTAATAACTTTTCTTTTTCTTCTCTATGAGGTCCAAAATACGATGCATCGTCTTGACCTATTATTAGATAATTAATATATTCGTCTGCGACCCATTTAAGAAGTGTGTATGTGATAGTATAATTTCTTTTCCTTGCTTTCCAATAGTTTTTAATTTTAGTTGGATTGATTTTTGCCGTTATATATTTTAATTCTCCTTCTTTTTCTAGAAAATTAAAGTTGTTTACTTGATCATATAATATTGCCCATTTCTTCATGTTATTATAATCAGACTTATCTTCTAGACTTTTTACGGTAGGAGTTATTCGTTGAATTGTATCATACACATAAACTAACTTGTTTGGATATTTTTCTTTAATTTCTTTTATCATTCCTAATTTGCTAATCGCTTCTTTCTCATTTGTATGATATTCCCTTGATTCTACGAGCCCTCCATATGCAAGCTGATCAACAGAAATTATTACACCGTCTGCATTATCAATATGGGTAAAAACAAACCTTTTAATATCTTCGTATTCTAAATTTGACGGGATAAAAAGATCGATATTTCCAATTTTACTTATTTTATATGGAAAATATGTGTTTGCTGGTCTATTATCTAAGGGGATAAGAAGAAGTTTTATCCTTTTAGCATCTAAACGGTTTTGCGGTTCTAATTGTATACCTGTAAAAAGAAGAATTATGAGTAATGAAATTATAACGGTTAATATTATTTTTAATTTCAAAATAAACTCCCCTTTTTTAAGTTCCTTTTAAGTAGTGTTTATAAACAATGTGAAATTTATTCTTGATAAAGGAACTAAACCGGATACCTTGTAGGGTATCTATCTTTGTGTTAAAATCTAAAATTGTTATAACACTAAAAAAAGGAGGTGATAAAATGGGGAAACTAAAAGCAAATCTTCGTATGTATAAGGATTTCTTTGGTGGATATATAAAATATAGGAAGAAAATCAAAAAGTCTGATATTTGGATTAACAAATATGCTAAGGCTAAAGGTTTAGTAGTTAATCCGAATAAAATGTATTTGACCAATCTAAAAATTTGGCTTGCTGAAAATGAAGATATGTATGGACAAAGAATCTGTCCTTGTTATGAAAAAACAGAGGACAAACAAACAGATCGAAACCTTGTCTGCCCATGTGTTTATGCTGCTCATGATATTGAAGAACATGGAACCTGTCATTGCAATTTGTTTGGTAAACCGGAGCTAACCCAAGAGGATTGGAACAAACAAGAACAAAGAATCATGACAGAATATCGTATTAAATTAAACATTAATGGTGATACAGTGGATACAAGGAATGTACCAATTGATGAATACAGAGGAATGGATGTACCTGATCCTGTTCATCAGCTAAAGCAATCATTGAATCAATTTGATAGCTCCTTTCATATGATTGTTGAAAGAGAACAATCTGCAAAAAACATCATCGAATATTGTGAGTTGAAAAAAATTGAAGCAAGCTATCATCAAGAACAGGATTATTATAAAGTAGAAGTAAAAAAATGAGCTTGAACCTATAAAATCCACCAGGTTGGTGGATTTTTTACTTATTTACCCAAAAAGTGCTTAATAATAGGAAGGTTAAAATTGAATACTTCGGTTATCCGTGCTATAATTTTATTTCAAGATGGTTACAATAAAGGAGTGTTTAATATGGGCAAAATGGATAGAAAGGTTATTGCTCAAAATAAAAAGGCTACACATGAATATTTTATTGAAGAAACATACGAAGCTGGATTAGTTTTATCAGGTACGGAAATAAAATCAATCCGCGGCGGTAAAATAAATTTAAAGGATAGCTTTGCAAGAATTTCTAATGGAGAAGCCTTTATTCATAATATGCATATTAGCCCATTTGAGCATGGAAACAGATTTAATCATGAGCCTACCCGTGCAAGAAAACTACTCCTTCATCGAAATGAGATAGATAAATTAATCGGTTTAACAAAGGAAAAAGGATATTCCTTGATTCCTTTAAGGATTTTTTTGCGCAATGGCTTTGCAAAGTTGGATTTAGCGTTAGCCAAAGGGAAAAAATTGCATGATAAAAGGCAAACCATGGCTAAGCGTGATGCAGATAGGCAAATCGCAAGAGCACTTAGGGAAAAGCAAAAAAATTAATGTATGGAAAACATTGATTCTTTCATTGTATAATAATATATGATACACTCATAAATGCGCGTTTTATATGAAAATGTGCAATGGGTATGTTTATATTTGGGGGCGTTTAGGATTCGACGGGGATAGTTCGAGCTTCAGTAGCGAGTCGAGGGGCAGCGGCCTCGTAAAAACGCGAAACGCCAATAATAACTGGCAAAACTAACAACAACTTCGCATTAGCTGCTTAATACAGCTTGCGGCTCTACCACACCATCGCCCATGTGGCGTGATTAGGGCTCAACTCTAGTGGGATACGCGGTCCGCCTTCCGTCTGTAGGTGGCCGAAGAGATGAATCAGACTAGTCTTTTAGATAGCTGGTTACTTGGCAGTCTAAAGGGCGAAACCTAATCAAGTAACTGCACTCGGAGAAGCTGTTGTGGCGATATTTTCGGACAGGGGTTCGATT
>CAZEQK010000113.1:0-3314 GCA_964514395.1 uncultured Bacillaceae bacterium | reverse complement strand
AAGGTCAAACTAAGCAGCAAACAACAAGTACAGATACAACTGTAACATCGGATTCAACTACATCGGGTACAAATTCAAAGGATACACAAGCAGGAAGTACAGGCACCAATGTAGAATCAAGTACAACAACAGACACAACCGTAGACCAAACGACAACAGATAAAGCCACAGCAGATATTACAACAGACCTAGTCAAAGAGAATCCATTTAGATATGCTGGTTATTATTGGGATAGAAAGACTCAATTCTATTACCTTCATGCAAGATACTATAATGCAAGAATTGGTCGATTCATCTCCCTAGACACCTATAATGGAGATATCACCAACCCATTAAGTCTGAACAGATATGTTTATGGGTTGAATAATCCAGTGAATTTTATGGATCCGAGTGGCCATGATGCAATTATTATCACTGCTAAAGATGCAGCATATGGTGCTGGTCATACTTCGGCGTTATTTCAGGATGCATTAGGGATTTGGTTTTATACTTATTGGGGGGATAAAGGTGTTGTAGCACAGAAGGCAAGAAATTTTAGTTCATTGCAGGAATTAAATGATTGGCTTTCATCTCAAAATTTTAGTACATGGAGCACAGTGGGTTATACAAGTAGTACCTATATTGCAGGTGATTTTACTGCTTCACTAAAATTTTTTAAAGACAAAATAACTAACTTTAATGGAGCAATGGGTAAAGTAAATAATGACTATAACGTTGTATGGCGCAACTGTCTTGAAGTCACTACAACAGCATTATCATTAGGAAAATTGAACGATGGCACTTCTGTGAACGAATTCTTAAATTTTCCAGTAAGATCAAGTAGAGTTATACCAAATTCTGCAGCGGTTGTATTTGAAGCAAATTTTTATAATGATGCTTTTACGCTAAGTGAATACAGAAAACAGTTAAATGACAAATTGAATTTTTATCAAAGGAATTGGTTCATCAAATTTTACTTTAGAATTAATATTAAGGAGATTAAATCATTGTTAAGTACTAAATAAGACAGGGCTTATATTATTAAATTAAATAGGGAGGTGCTTATGCAAAAATTAAAATTCCACAGTGTATTCTTTTTGATACTAATCATTAGTTTCTTGCTATATGTTGTTATTATTTTTAATGGGACACCATGGGGTAGAGAACAATTTAAACAGGATGCACTAAAGTATTTAGAAAAAAAATATGATCAAAAAATGGTTTTGGTATCGAAAGTAAGTTATAGTTTTAAATCGGCTACTTATGCAGTAGAGGCGAGTCCGAAAAATATGAGGGCAGTTAAATTTGCAGTTGGTCAGTCAAATCAAAATAAACAAGAGTTCTATAATACCTACTTTATTGAGTATTGGACATATGAGGCAAATAGTGATTTAAATAAAGGAATAAAGAAAGTGCTTAATACAGATAAAATTACTGGGAGATTTATTATACAGGAAGTACCAGATAATTTAATTTCAAAGAAAGTTCCTCCAAGTTTTGAAGAAATTAAGGATAAATTAAAGAAAGGAACATATATAGTCATTAACTTTGAGAAAAATTTTAATACTTTAGAAGTGCAAGAAGAATATAAAAAATTAAACGAAATTATTAATTTCATTAAACAAAGAAACTATCAATTTGATGATATGATAATTAATTATAATTCGACGCACAATGATAGAAATGTTCAATTTCGTTTAACGTATGATGAGTTGAAGAATGTAAAAGATACTGAAGATTTAATCAAATACAGTAACGGGCTTAATTACTAGCCACAATAACCAAGAAACCACAATGCAAATAAATTTTTATCACAATTTGAGTAAAAAATACTGTGAATAACTATCATAAAAGAGATTAACAATGTTATTAAGAGCAGGGGTAACCAATCACAACTTGAATGGTTACTCTGTTTTCTTTTGTAGAAATGAAGAAGTGAACGCAGTAACATGGGATTCAATAACTACCAGTAAAAATGCAACTGATATACAAGCAGGAAGTGTAGATACTATTATAGAATCTAGTACAATAAAATATTACCCAAAGATAGAAAGAGGTAAATTATGGAGACACAATTGACATTACTAAAAAATTCAATTCGGTAATCAATAGTGATTACTTTTTAGACGTAGCACCCACGAATCCAGTAATATTTTTAAATTTTCCAAGTAATATTAACGGGAATTATGAGTTTGAATTGATGAATTTTGGAATAAACATAAGTGATGACATGGATGAAACCTTTATGAAAAATAACCCATACTTTGAAGATATAACAAAGTGTACATACCAATTTCGACGCCTTTTAATTTCTAGAAAAGCAAGGTTTAGAATAGAAGGCGTAAACTTCAACACTACTATACCTAATTACTTCATTCATTATTAGGAATTTATTCAATGTAGGGAATTCATTTAATAGTTTTTATACTCTAGTTAATTCAATTTCTTACAATGTTTATTTGCAAAACATAAGTAAAATAACTGAAGGAATAATGAACTCTTTTTTATTTTTATATATGTTTAATACAGTTTATGGTGGGGAGATAAATGATAAAAAGGAAAAATAGGTTAAAAGATAACTATATTGATGAATTTAAAGAATGGCAGAATCATCAATATGATCCAGGATATTATACTGGTGGAAAAATACCACCTTATATTCATAAACCAAGGTATCCTAAAATAAAAGGAGTCCTATATATTTTTGGAGGATTATTAATTCTATTTGTGCTTTTAATACCAATTTTAACTGGTCTAAGTTCTAAAGAGGATATACCTCTTATAATTATAGCTTTTATCTTATTTGGATTATTTTCCTTTATTTTTATTTATTCTGGTATTAAATATATTTTAAGAGCACGCGTAATAAAACAAGTAGAGTTATATAAAAAGAGTTTTCATAAAAAGAAGAAAAAGAATAGAAAACATAACAAATAATATTGATTTATACTTATACAGAATTAAGTAACGACAGTAACGGATAAATTATAATAGATACAAATACAAAGGGTTAATACAAAGTGACGGGTTCCTTATCTTCAACAAAATGGAAAATATCATAACCAACGTTATTCAGACCAGGGTAATCAACAAATCACAACGTGATAGATTGCTCTGTTTTTTTTGTTTTTAATTTGCTTTAAGCATGATCAAAATGTATACAACCGTACAGCAGATTATTCAACAACAACCAGTACAAATTCAACCGATACACAGGCAGGAAGTACAGATACCAATGTAGAATCAAGTACATCAACAGATACAACCGTAGACCAAACCACAACAGATGAACCTACAGCAGATATTACAACAGACCTTGTCAAAGAAAACCCATT
>CAZEQK010000112.1:0-3396 GCA_964514395.1 uncultured Bacillaceae bacterium | reverse complement strand
TACTGGATCAAGAACTGGACATTCTCTTTCCACTGAAAGGGTGTATTTTGGTTCTAAAAAGAGAAAGAAGAACATTTACAAAAGAATTTAAACATCAAATGGTGCAGCTGTATCTAAGCGGTAAACCCCGAAAGGACATCATTCGTGAGTATGGTTTGACACCATCATCCTTGGATAAGTGGATCAATCAGAACCAAAATACTGGATCTTTCAGTGAAAAAGACAATAGAACTCCAGAAGAAACAGAGTTGGTTAAACTTCGTAAAGAAAATAAGCAGTTACAGATGGAGAATGATATTTTAAAGCAAGCCGCGCTGATACTAGGACGAAAGTAAATGTGATCCGTAACAACCAGCACAAATACTCGATATCAGCAATGTGTAAAGTCCTTCAATTACCAAGAAGTACTTATTATTATGAGGCTAAGGAAAGACAGTCAGAGGATGATGTAACTTCTGACATCATCGGATATTTTCCATGCGAGCCGTCAAAACTACGGAACGCATAAAATCAAGGTTGAACTAAAAAAACTTGGACGAATTGTTTCCAGAAGACGAATTGGGCGTATTATGAAAGAACAAGGACTTGTCTCCGCTTATACAGTAGCTCAGTTCAAGCCACACTCCAAGTCTTACAATGAATCAGCTCAAATAAATGAACTGAACCGTGAATTTATCAAAGAAAAGAATTAACAGCGGTGGTAAACGATTTGACGTACGTAAGGGTCGAACAAAAATGGCAGTATGTATGTGTATTTGTTGATCTCTTTAATCGAGAAATTATCGGGTATAGTGCAGTGCCGATAAGGATGCCCTATTCTATTAGTTTATAGAGCATTTGCAACGATCCAGAAAGATCTTAACAAAATTCAATTATTCCATACAGATCGTGGAAATGAGTTTAAAAATAAGATCATCGATGAAGCACTAGAGACATTTAACATACAACGATCCCTTAGCATGAAAGGCTGTCCATATGATAATGCAGTGGCTGAAGCCACATTTAAAATCATAAAGACAGAGTTTGTCAAAGGGCGCCATTTCGAGAGTTTGGTAGATTTAAAAAGAGAATTACAAGACTATGTGCATTGGTTTAATCACAATAGGATTCATGGAACACTTGGGTATTTAACCCCGATAGAATACAAACTTGAACACCTTAGGGCAAACCATGAGTAATCAATATGATGCCATTGGACAATTACTACAATCTACCGATCCAATGGGAGCTGTGACAAGCTACCAAAGGAAATTATGTAACATATGTCGAATGAAGGAAAATAACAGTGAAAAGTCTCAGATATATAATTATATGATATTCGGCATATTAGAATGCATAAATTACAAAGCATTTTTACAATTAAGTTTTTACCCACAAATCTTGAAACAACTGAGATATATTATACTCACCCTTACACATCAAGTGAAAGAGGTTCTAATAAACGACATAATGGACTCATCCGAAGATTCATTCCAAAAGGAAAATCCATCAGCAACATCCATCTTGATCTCATCACCTACGTCGAAAACTGGTGTAATACCTTACCTAGGAAAATTCTTGGCTACAAAACACCTAATGACCTCTATCTCGAAGAAATGAAAAATACCGCTTAATCATTTACATATTTTGGTATTATACTATTTTGTTGCATTTATTATTGCAATTAATAATGATAATTTATAGTATTTAAATAATAAAAATGACAAAAGGGGGATTATACATGACTATAAATATTTTTTTATGGTCTGTTTTCGCGGGTATTATAGCTACAGTTATAGTGGGATCAACCTATAAATTTACTAATAAAAACAAGACAAAAAAAACAATTAAACAAAAAGGAGAAAACAACACTGCAATTATGGATTCTTGGGTCAATATAAATTCGGATAAAAATAAGGGTGATTAAAAGTATGTTTGATAAAAAGAATACGATCAATCAATCAGGTCAAAATAATCTTGCTATACAAAATTCAGAAGTACATGTAATTGTATCTATATTTGATGAAATAGAACATCTAGCGAAGCAAGGAAAACATAAAGAAGTGGCTAACCTTATAAAAAAAATAAAGGATTTTGTTGGTACTAAACATCCTTTTTATCCACATTATCGATATAAGCCTGTTCAAATTGGGAATACAACCGTTTTGGAACATGAAGCACTAACAGCAGACGCAGGAGAAAAATATCCTTTAACATATAGAGGACAATTTAGTGTTTCTAATAAAAAACTAGAAGGATTTAATAACATATACGAGTTAATTGAGGATGCATTTTTTAAACAGGAAGAAATCGAAATAAATATGTCATCTTTAACCACATGGATTGGAGAGCAACCTGTGGAAACACCAAATTTAGAAGAGTCTTTTAAAGATGGGGAATGGGTAATTGTACCCAATCCGTTACCTAATCCGTTACAATTGAAGCTTTATATAAAAGGAAATCCAGATATCTCGCTAATAGATTACTTGGAAATGAGTATTAGTGGTAAAGGAGGAAAAGATTTAATAATTATCGATAACACAAGGCAGAAAAATGCTAAATTATTAGTATCACTAAAATTACCGTTTAACCAGGTAAAAGAATACGATAAAATTTCTAATGCTAAAATAAATGTAAAAATTAATCCGAACTTTCAATCTAATGTTGAGGCTAATCGTAATTTATTACATTTATTTAAGTTAGTTACAGATGGAAATAAAACAATTGCATTTAAAAATCTTAAAGAAGATAACGATTTTATTGTAGTGTCTCGTTTTAGCTTTGAAGGTGATACTGGAGATTTAGATAAAGACTTTAACTTTATCGAAAGACTTTATAAAATAGAGAACCATTATAACCTCTCCTTTACTATACCAGAGAAAATAGACAAAAGTGATTTTGAATCAATTGAAATATTAGAGCATGCTATGGTCAATAAACCACTTAAAAAGAATTTGCAGGAACTTACTGTTGATTTTACTGATAAGACAACGCTTCTGAATTTAATAGAGCTTTTTGATTCAGTAGAAAATGTTAAAAAGTTAATGATTGAACAATCTGGCCCAAAAGCTCGCGTCGAATTATTTGATGAAGTTATTCCAATCGAAAAAGTACAAACAGTATATAACAGTTTGAGAGTAGAAGATTTAGAGAGATTAAAAAGAAAATTGGAGCTTATGGATGAAGGTGAAAGTATTAAGGTTATTTTAATTCCAGGTGAGGATCCTGAATTTTATGAGCAATACTACTTTAAAAATAGTAAGTAAAGTGTTATTTAGCAAATTAAAATAGAAAGGAAATCTTAAAATAAATTAGTAAGAAAAAAGAAAAATAATATGCAAAATTCTAGGTGCTCTGTTTCATGTGTTTGGCAAGTAAAAAATACACACTTTGGCAGCCAATTTGTACATAACCCTG
>CAZEQK010000111.1:0-3403 GCA_964514395.1 uncultured Bacillaceae bacterium | reverse complement strand
TTTATTATAACTTAGTTTTTTATTTCTGTGTCTCACCCTATGGGTGCATTATAGAGAGCTGAAAAATATCAAAGTCGAATTATCTTGGGAAGATAAATTTAATTCAAGTATAACCCTATTTTGCATCCACTGTATAGATGAAAGCTTAGATTTCGTAACGTTCTTCTTATAATCAAGTGCATCTAACCATGGAAACGGTCTATTGATTTCTAATAACTTTTTGACTTTTATCATATCAGTTTTCTTACAAAGTAACTGACTACAACGGCATGAATGTAATGCTACTAATTCTTTGACATTGGTGTGATTAGTCATTCGAAAAGATCATCTTAAGCAACTCTTATTTATTTATAAGAACTTAAAAAGAAGCCGTTAGTAAAGTGCTCGAATCTTTTAGATTAGTAAATTAGCTTTTTAAAATATATAGTTAGCTTCAACACTATAAGTTTATTTTTTGTATGGGCTATAAAAGAAAATACAAGAATCTAGTTTAATATTTTTAAAATACGTAAAAATTTATGATGATGAGGGTGTATAAAAAGTACAACTTTTTGGACACCCTCATATAAAAAAATACAATAATAAAATTAATCAGAAATATAATAACCTGTCAAGGTACTAGAATATGAATCATGGTTATATGCATACTGATCCCATACAAAATACGAAAATTTAAAATCAATTTTACCATCATTATGAATTGTTTGATCATACTTATGAACATCAAAATCGATAGTAAATTTATTATCTATATTACTTAGCATGTATTCTTTATTAAATTCAACATCCATTGATCTAGTTAAATCATCATTTGCTATGTCGTTGGTAAATGAAGAATAAGTATCGTTAAGGTCTAAATCTTGAGATCCAGTTGCTGTAATGCTAAAAGATATAGGGGTATATGGAACAGTAACCGAATATGATAAATCAATATCAGCTCCAAATTGTATTCCTGGTGAAGTTTCTCCAATAGCATCCCATT
Source organism: uncultured Bacillaceae bacterium (assembly GCA_964514395.1). Lineage (GTDB taxonomy): Bacteria > Bacillota > Bacilli > Tepidibacillales > Tepidibacillaceae > CAZEQK01. The sequence continues at coordinate 2,421 of CAZEQK010000111.1, read as the reverse complement.
CTGCAAATTTAAAGCCATCACCTCCAGCGTTATTATTATCACCCTGAATTAAAAACTCAAATAATGTTGGGCTTCCTCTACCCACAGATAAATATGAATCTGGAAAAGAATATGCAGGGTCAGTTTCACATACTGTTTGATCATCTATAACTTTAATCCATGCACCCATTGATTCAGAATAACTCAAGGATGTTGTGGTTTCTAGACCATGTCTTATTGTTAACTGTTGTCTATATTCCTCACCCCAATATTCATACCAGTTATAAAAGGTTTTTTCTGATGATACTACTGGGTGGTAACCCATAATATCAATTGTGTCAGTTCTTTCCTCTTCTTCATAAATTTTTGTCATAGTTTTAAGGATTTTTCGATGCCATAAAATATCCTCTTTCTCTGCTTTTGTTAAAGAAGCTTGATTGGACAAAATTTCATTAACATTAATTGTCGGATTATACCACTCAACAATAGTTAATCTACGTGTTCCTTTTTGTAATAGTATCAATGTCATAATTGAATTTACTGACTTTTTATTTTTTTTATATCTTTTTTTATCAAATAAATTCATTTTGCTTGGATCATTTGATATACTTGCATGAATGACTTCAAAATTTTCTAAAGAATCTGTTAAATCAGCAATAACAACCATATCATTTTGTTTTCCTCTATTTTTAAGATCTCCTGAAAGTTCAAAACCAACACTTTCTTGATTGCTATATTGTACTGATCCAACAATTTTCCCATCTATTGTAGAGAAATTTACGTAATCTAATGATAAATAAGAATCAGATAGGTTTTTCTTATTACTACTTTTATCACCTTCAAGCATTTTACCCTCATCATCTAATTCCATAAATGTGTCCGCCTTAATAACATTTATTTCTTTGTCGATAGCAAAAACTGAACTTGTTGTAAATAAAAATGTAAAAGCTAATAATAACATCAATATTTTCTTCATTTAATTTCCTCCTCTTAATTTATTGATTCCAAACCATCCACCAACCCATTACCATATTCAAACGAATCTCCTAAATAGGTTGCCGTTTCATTTAATAGATTCCTCAATTGAACATTGCTTAGGTTAGGTTTAGCTTCCCATATAAGGGCTGCTACTCCAGCTACATGAGGAGATGCCATCGAAGTGCCATTATATGACTCATATCCGTTATTCGGTACTGTACTTAAAATATCTACCCCAGGTGCCATGAGCTCCAATTGTCTGCCCACACTGGAGAAACTAGCTCTAGTATTGTTTTGATATACTGCTCCAACAGCAATGACGGAACTATAAGCTGCAGGGTAACCAATCGTCCCTTTCTTTGAATAGCCGTTGTTTCCTGCTGCTGCAACTAATAGAATCCCAGAATCATAGGCTTTATTAACCGCTTTTTCTAGGGTTTTGGATTGTGCTGTTCCACCTAAACTCATATTAAGGATGTTAATGTTATAATCAATTGCCCATTCAATTCCTGCTACAACGTCGCTATAGCTGCCGCTTCCATTCTGATCTAATACCTTAATGGCATACAATTCAGCATTAGGAGCAATACCAATAACACCCATTTCATTATTCAATGCTGCAATTGTACCTGCTACATGAGTTCCATGTCCATTATCATCGATATAACCAGTTGTTCCATCTACAAAACTGATACCACCTGTAACATGAAGATCTTCATGAGTGTAATCTATTCCTGTATCGATTACTCCTACTTTCACTCCCTGTCCTGTATAGCCTAAATCTTGAGCATCTGTTGCTTTAACATGGGGAACTCCCCAAGGAATGACTTGACTTGTGGCATAAGCTATGGCATCTTTTTCTATATAGGTAATATTAGGATTCTTAGAAAGTGCATTTACTGCTTTTTCTGGTAATTTTGCTGTTACAACTGGAATATACTTAAATTGATGTTTTATTTCCCCTCCATAAGCCTTTATCACATTCTTATCAATCTTTGATTGAAATGCGATAAAGTAAGTGTCGTCAGCACTACTATTTGGTGAGGATTTTTCATAGGCAAAAGATGTTGTTGCTATTAACAAAACCATTGCTAATGAAGTAAGGAGAACCAAAATCCTTTTCATTTTTTTACCCCCTTTCTCCATTTACTATTACTTTTAATAATATTACAAATTAATACTAATACAAATTATATTGTAGTAAATTGGGAAACTTGATATAATTTTCTTTGGTTAAAGTTAACATTTTTAGTTTAAGTTGTACAACACAAGAAAAGGAGGGTTTTTATGGAAATTGGTGATAAAATAAAGTATTATAGAAAACAAAAGAATTTGACACAAAAAGAATTAGCTGATGGTATTTGCACAAAATCTTATTTAAGTAAAATTGAAAATAACATTGCTAAACCACATCAAAACACAATAAATCTTCTTCTTAAAAAATTAGGAGTTTCATTAACAGAA
>CAZEQK010000110.1:0-3430 GCA_964514395.1 uncultured Bacillaceae bacterium | reverse complement strand
TGCACCAATTGAAACGCACCTCTTTTAAATTGAAGATTAGCAATTGCTATTCCAATACTTTCTAAAGCTTTCAATTTTATTACTAAACGTTTTGGATTTTATTCAGTTGGTGATTTGATAACATAGACTTTAGATAGAGCAGATGGTGTTTTTTACGGGTATATCAGAATAAGATTGTGGTAGAAAATAGGTTAAAATACTAAGGAGATGAACATAGGTCATCATGGATATATTAATCATATTTCTATATGTTATCGCAATGTTTTCTTTTATTATATCTGTAGTAACAATTATACAGTTATCTAAATTTCTTCAAGAATACAAGCATATTCCCGAAAATGCAGAAAATGATCTACAAAAAAACATCAACAAAAGCTTAAGGTATGCTAAAATTGCTTTAATTTCTAGTGCTATTTTAGGTTTAAGCTTATATTTAACGAATGTTTTACCCCGTTATTACACTTACTTGTAGTGTCAAATATTAGATATGTTATCATTTAACATCCTTGAAATATAAAGTAATTTAGGTAACTTGACGTGGAAGAACATCACGTCAAGTGTTAAAAGAAGATTCTGTTATGACAATATTTTTGTTCAAATACTATCAAGTCGATTAAGTACTACTATAGATAATTATTGGGTTGCTAACGTTTAAAGTTGATATTTAACCAATAAAAAAGCATACTGACTATAAGTTGGTATGTTTATTCAATTTAGCATAACAAATTGAGTAGTACGATTATTAAAACAACTACAATTAGAATATAATACTAAATTGGTGGTTTCCAAATGTATTTTTGCTTCATTATTATTCCAATGAATGTAATAGTGATGATAATAATGGGAAAAGAGTAGTTCCCTTTAAGAAGTACGACTGAAATCACTACTATTAACAAAAGAACGAGATTAAGAAGCAGCATCTTATATATCAAATCCAATGATTAAATTTAGTGTATTATTAGTAATTCATCTTACCACAACAAAAATACAGTCTATTTATTTTTTAAAATCTACTATTTTTATCAAAATACTCCCGTAGCTTGTCTTTATTCATTAACGGTAATAGGTGAAACGACTACCTTCACATATGATAAGCATAGCAGATTAACCAAACAACAAGAAGGAACAAATAACAGTATCTATTTTGCATATGATCCTAACAGTAACTTAACGTCATTTACCATCACTGCTGGAACAGCAACATCGACTCACGGTTATACGTATAATCCATTAGATCAAATGAATAAGTTAACACGAAACAGTGTTGACCTTGCCAAATTTGTGTATGATGAGCAAGGTAATATTAGCTCTATAACCTATACAAACAGCACCTACACTTCCTTTGAATATGATGATGCGAATCGTCTAAAGGTATTGAAAAATTACAGTTCTACTGGAAGTTTGGAAGAAAAATATGAATACACCTATGATGCTAATAATAACATTACCAGCGTTGTAACAAACAGTGGAACAATCACTTATCAATATGATGAATTAAACCAATTAACCCAAGAAACACTATTAGATGGAAGTACCATTGCCTATGAATATGATGCTGTAGGAAATAGGACGAAGAAAATAGTAACAGTTGGTGGAACTCCAACAACCACCAATTACACTTACAATGATGGGAATGAGCTCATCTCTGTAGATGGACAAGCCTATACCTATGATGCGAATGGTAATTTAACCAATAACGGTAATAACACCTTCATCTATGATGAAGAAAAAAGGCTCATTGAAGTAAAAGATGTGCTAGCCAAACAATAGTAACCTTCACTTACGATCATGAAGGTAAGAACAGAGAATCCACTTAGATATGCTGGATATTACCAAAAACAACCCTGTTATGTATGCGGATCCAGATGGACACAATCCTATTGTTACTTGAGTAATTAGATTAGCTATAAGAGGAGCAAATTATTGGCTTGCACGTTACGGTATAACTATTCTTGTACCATCTTGGCATTTGGGTATTAGGATGATATAAAGAGGAATTACTCCTTTAGAAGTTGCTAAAGTAATATGTTATAGTAAAAAATATTATGATAATGTGTATAAGTCAACTATTTACTATAAAGATGGAATAGCTGGTCTTTTGCTAGACTTGCAATGTTTAAATATATTGAAGGTTGGTATAACTTGTCTCCAAAATATTGATTTAAATACAATACTATTTATTCACTACAATATTTGTAGGATCTGGAATATCTTCAGCAAAAGTAGGTACTGTAAAAACCGTAGTAGTAATAAATAGGCTGAAAATTAAAGAAAATGCTATTTTTTTCATCTAAATTCACCTCACTTATGAATTTTTGTTATATAATCATTTGCTAAACAACAGTATTGATAAGCTGTTTTATAGTGTTGTTGATTAGCATAATAATTGGCTAATTTCTTTGTAGCTTCATTTAATTCTGGCCATGCTTGCTTTTTTCCAAGATAAGTCAATCCAGTTCCTTCAATAAATTTAACGATTTCCTCTTTACTATCATAATATTCTAATTTTAATAGATTAAATTTTATCTGAATGTTGATAATACTATGTTCTTCAGAGATTTTAAGCCCTTTTTCTAACCATTCTTTTGCTGTATGAATATTATTAAGTGCAAAATAACTTTCAGTTAAATAATAAATTGTATTAGTGAGTTTTTCGTATTTTTCTTTTCTTAATTCTATGCTCTTATAATAAAAATTGATGGCAATATCGTGTTCATTATTCATGGAATGAAGATATCCAAGATTATGGTATAAGTTACTCATTAAATATGTATTGTTAAGTTTTTCAGCTATTTTTAATGAATTATCTAAATGTTGCTTTGCTTTCTCATATTCTTTTAAACGTATGTAATTGATTGATAATACTGATTGAGATTCAATACTCTGCATATAATCCATATTACTATTGAATATATCAAGTGAAATACTAGCATAACGTATAGCTAAAGTAACATTATGTAACCTAGTATAAACAATAGATAACAGGTAAAATAGTTCAGGTTCATTCATATGAATTTGTTGATCAATCTTTTCTGCTTTTGAATAATATTCAAGCGAATCTAAAAAGTCGTTTTGCATGTACTTATAAAGTCCATAAAAAGAATAGAAATAGTATTTTTGTATGTCAGTTAGATTATTTTCAATAGATTCTAGTTTATGAATAAGTTGTTCACTTTCATCCATATTTCTTAAAAGTAATTGGTATCTAAGAGAAAATAATTGATATTGAATTAATATTGTAGGGTCTACTATTTTTGAGATGTCTTTATTTATTGACATTTCAATTTCTTTAGCTTTATCTTTATCTCTGTTTTTAATGGCTTCAAACCATTCGTATAATTTTTTACTAAAATCCTCAACATTAATAGTTTCTTTTTCTGTTAATGAAACTCCTAATTTTTTAAGAAGAAGATTTATTGTGTTTTGATGT
>CAZEQK010000109.1:0-3455 GCA_964514395.1 uncultured Bacillaceae bacterium | reverse complement strand
AAATCCTACGAATGAGCGAGTATACATTAGAATAACTTTGAATACAGAGGGAGCTATCTAAGGCTTAGGAATGCTTGTAAGCTCAAGGGCGTCGGGGATACGGAACGTTATCGGAAATTGCCTGACCTTATAAGAGAAAAACCCATCAGGATTTCAAATCCTAACTAATTTTGTATCAAAGAAAATTCGAAGAAGTAGTATGAATCAAGAACCCTCCTGGAGACACAAATGTAGTTAGGGGTAAGTTTGACGGGACTTTGATTCAGGAATTTTTTTAATTGGTTTATATGATGGAAGAATTTCTGACTGAAATCGCCTAAATCTTATATCATAAGTTTTTAATATATGACTCGCTTATACGGTGCATAGACAATATACAAGCATTGGATTTGGATTTGACGATGAGATTATCGTGTTGGATCATGATTGGCATAAGATTGAAGACATACAAATTGTGTGGGCTCTTATTGGTGCGGGTCATTCGACTACTTGAAAGAGTATAAACATTCGGGAGGAGTAGGCAAAATGATATCCACTACAACGGCAAAAATTATAAATATTTTACCGGGTAAATTTGTCACATACATATCTAAAAAAATTATAGATAAATACCTAAAAAAATATGCCAATATAAACATAGTAGGTAGTGAAAACTTAAAGGGAATAAATACACCAACTATTTTTATATGTAATCATTTAAGCAATTCTGATGGATTAGTTTTAGACAAGGCTTTAAAAGAGATTAATCCTACTTTTGTAGCAGGTGAAAAACTGTCAAATAATGCTGTTACTAGTATAGGGGTTAATGTAATAAAGACTACAAATATAAAACCTAATACTGCTGATAAAGAGGGTCTCGAGAAAATTATTGAGCTTGTTAAACAAGGGGAAAGTTTGTTGATTTTCCCAGAAGGAACTAGAAGTAGAGTTAGTAGTTTGATAGAAGCAAAGAAAGGAATACTTCTTATAGCAAGAATTACAGGAACTCCTATAGTACCTATTGGATTATATGGGACAGAAAAACTGTTACCTATAAATAAAGAAGAAGAAATGAGGGCTGAAACTTTTAATTATGCAGATGTTCATATTAACATTGGAAAACAATTTGAATTTCACAAGAGAGCAAAAGAACAAGATAAAAAAGAATATGAAGAAATTGCCATAAAATATATCATGAAGAAAATAGCAGAATTATTACCTGAAAATTATAGAGGAGTATATAAATAAGCAAACCCTAATTGAACTGGATTCGGACGTGTACGACTCCCTCATGTTATAAACATAAATTGAGTTCGTACCTCGCTTGTAGCGAGGAAGAACCGAATATTTTAATAAGTGTGTGAAAGGATTTTTATTTGATCAATAAAGTAGGGGTTCTAAAAGAAGAAGTGGAATTGATTAAGTGAGGAAGTTAGCTTCTTCCCTGATCTGATCGACGAAGTGACCCAATCCGCCACCCATAGTAAACTTAGGTGGAATCGGATAAAAAATTTACATACTTAATAAAAGGGTTATTGAAAACCGCAAGATATGGGATAAGACTTGAAGGACGACATCTTTGGTGGATTCGGGGAAGAAGCAACATCCGATAACAAAATATCCCCGCGTCAGCGAAGCAGGGAAGTAGCTCAATTTGAAGTACGCCTCGGTCGCTAGAAGATAGATTCAAAGAAGGAGAATCAGCGACACAACCCTTTCGCTAACCGAGACGGCGAAGCCCGAACCTAAGAAAGGCATTTCTAAGGCTCGAACTTCACCTGTAAACTCAAGGGCGTCGGGGATACGGAACGTTATGTGAAAGATGTCGCTTTTCATTTCGTAGTTCACGGTTGTATAAATAAACTTTTAGAAAGGTATTTCAATGATGGATAAAAAACTAACCTTTAATGAATTTCCTGAGTTATATGAAAAATTAAGACCCACATATCCAGAAGAACTCATTGAAGACATAATAAAATACTCAGCTTTAACATTTGATTCTGAAATTCTAGAAATTGGTCCTGGAACTGGACAAATTACTTTCCCCTTTGCTAAAAAAGGTTATCCTATTACTGGGGTTGAAATTGGAGAGAAACTTTTTACTTATTTGCAAAATAAATTTATGAATTACTTTAATACAACCATAATTAATAGTTCTTTTGAAGAATGGGAAAGTAAAGAAAAGAAATTTGATTTAATTATATCAGCTCAAGCGTTTCATTGGATAGATCCTAAAATAGGATATGCAAAAGTTGCTAAGTTACTAAAAAAAAATGGTAATTTGGCTTTAATATGGATTTATCATTTATCTACTAACCTTATTGATGAATTAGACAAGGTATATATGAAGTATTTTCCTGATAATAAGAAACCTGATGATGTAGAGTTGAGAATAAGTAAACAAATAGAAGAAATTCAAGATGCTAAGCAGTTTGAAAATTTAAGAATATATAAATATCCTTTCGAGATTGAATATACTTCTAGCCAATATATTGATTTACTTGATACTTATTCTGACCATAGGAATTTAGATAATAAGATAAAACTCAAGTTATATAATGGGATTAGGAAAATCATAAATAAATCTGATGGAAAGATAAATAAGCCATATGTTGCAACATTGTATTTGTTAGACAAAATAAATTAGTAAGTACTGATATTTTTCTTAGCTAAACTGCGGGGCGACATCCATCACATAACATAATATCCCCGGGAAGTAACTCAATCTGAAGTCGCCTCGGTCGCAAGAAGTTAGATTCATAGAAGGTTAATCAGCGACACATCCTCTTCGCTAACCGAGCCAGTCGTTGCATTAGCCTGCCAAGTCTGGCATGGCATTAGCAACTCCTTGTAAGCTCAAAGGCGTCGGGGATACGGAACGTTATGCGCAATACCTGAAAATATAAAGAAAGAAGTGTGATTTGCTATTAATAAAATATCTGTTGAAATGACAAAAACAAAGTATGTTTCTTTAGAGCATCCAACAATATTAATAGATGGAGTTCCACTTGATATTATTCTTCATAAGTTATACCCAGATGAATTATTTTTGGGGTTAATTCCAACAATTACTGAATGGATTGATTTAAAAGAGGAGGCTGACTTAAGCCGTTTTCACTCTGATCAAGATGATGTAATTCTACCGATCTTAATGTGCCCAGACGATTGTGATTTAACCTGTACATTAATTGTTGCAGATATAGTAAAAAATGACAATCAAGTTATTTGGAGAAGGATAGGAGTTGATTTGAGTAAGTTTGGAACACCATATAATTACGAATTAATAGGAACTAATGTGCAATGGCTTAACAAAGTTCATGAAATGAGATTTGATAAGCACACTTACTTCGAATGTCTAAAGAGTATTTATACCACATTGAATGAATAATTAGATAGATAATTCATGGAAGAAAGGTACTACGCATAAACCAGCTAATCCTTGTCAAGTGTTAGCTGAAAAATAATTTTTAACTTTA
>CAZEQK010000108.1:0-3501 GCA_964514395.1 uncultured Bacillaceae bacterium | reverse complement strand
ATTGGTATTGTTATTAGCTTTCCCATTGGATAGCTCTATTACTTTATTATCTTGACAGGTAGCAATTAGATTACTAATGCTACCTGTCAAGATGCTACCCATATCACTCGTATTGGTTGTTTGATTCTTCTTCCCATTATTGCTACTTGTTCTATGATGATCTGTAATTGTACTATCCTGTGTGCTTGAATCTACCTACTTACTAAATTTTACCAGACCACTGTTAAATTTAAAAAGTGTAATCAGACATATGTGTGTTTACACTTTTTTTACATATTATTAATTCTTACTAGGGGGACTAATCAGTCTACTATTGAATTTTTACTAACAAATACTAGAACAAATGAAGTCAGAAATCCTTTGAATATCCATTCTATCCAATATAGCCAAATATGCATTGAGAATGGTTTAAAGTTCAGTATATTTATAGAATTTTGTATATAGTGTTGAGCAATCTGGCCAAATATAGCATAATATATAACGTTCATCACAATCAGAATAGCTAATAAATAAACTGTTTTTTTAGAGAAAATATACCTTAGCATCTCAATTGATAATTGTTTAATTTTTATACCTTTAATGATGGTGTACATCACTCCAAACATCATTACAGAAATAATATAATAACTAATAGATTCTGTAAAAATACTACCAATTGGTCTATAAATATATCCAATATATGAAACAATTCCTTTTACCATCTCTAGAATTAATCCAAATGAAATAAGGAGATAAAGGGAGGTGAGTAATACTTTTACATATGTACTTCCTATTTCTCTAATCGTCATTTTTTGATTTCTTTTTTTGTTCAATAGATATATAAATAAAATTGTAAATAATAATATGACGAGTAATAGATAAAGTATAATTATTGCTAAATAATATGGTGGCATTCTATGTAGACTATAAAATGACCCAATGTACGTCATAAAAAAATCTTCAATGTTATTTAAGTTTAATAGAAAATATTCTATCATCGCAAAAAATACGATAAATATAGGAATGATAAAATAATTTTCTTTTAGCTCTTTTATAGTATTTATAAATATTCCTTTAAAATTTGTGTTCATTACTTCACTCCCTTTAATAAAAGTTCAATGTAATACTTCCACCTTTATGATTTTACCATTATTCGGATTTAAAATATTCCATTTATAATATATTTTAAATGATTCATTACCATCCGTAACTTTTACTGCCCAAATATCAAAATAGTTACCATTATCAGTAGTGAAAACCATTTTACCTTTCTTAGGTATTACGTAATTCTTGCTGTTTTCCTGAAAAAGTTTTAATTCATTTACATTATTAATGTAAATAGATGCATTTTTTTCAAGAAAGTTAGTATTTACAGATACAAAAAGAACAATGGAAATGATTATGATGGAACTAATAGTAAAGAATCTTTTCTTTAATTTTTTATAATGCTTTTCACTAGTCCCTTTTTTAAGGTATTTTATTCCTCCAATAAAATTAGCAATTCCTAATCCATATAAGAAGATAGCAAGTAAACTTAAAGGAATGATATTCTCAACTTGGAATATATTTATAAAAAAAATAGTTATAATTATTCCACCTATAAAACTTGATATCACCATAAACAACCCAAGTAACTTTGGATTACCAGGGTGAGTAATTATAGGAGGAATTTTGCCACCAGTATAATAACCTGGATCATATTGATGTTTCTGCCATTCTTTTAATCTATCAAAATAATTGTCTGATTTTTTCTGCCTCTTTTTCATTGATAATCTCCTCACAAAATGTCATTCGATAGGAAATTCTATAGGTTGATATATCTAGAGTACCCTTACAATTTCTCTGTTCTTTATCTATTATATTATCTATTTTTACTATATGGTATATCTCCAGCATATCTTTGTTTTTTTGTATTTGTTTCCACTTAATGGAATTATTGCAAAAATAGTTCACCATGTTGCAATAGAGCTTATTAATACCTATTCGTACTGTTATCACAAGTCTACTAGCATTCAAAGTCAACATGTGTATAAGACACAAATTTGGTGAATTTTAATCTACATGAGTTAATTCTTTAATCAATAATCATGCAAGAAGATTTAATTATCAATAAATATGCTCTAAAATAAATTATAAGAAAACTGGTATGGTTGGTGCACTCTTTATTGAACACCAACCATTATATTTTACACTTACCATATAGGTTACATTTTTTGAGCTTTTCTAGAAATAATCATAGTAAGTTATATCTTGATTTTTTGTCGCTAAATTTTATTTTGTAAATATTATTTTACCTGCTAAAGTTTTATTAACTATATTTACATTAGCTTCATTTAGAACATATGAACCCCTTAATTTATAAGATAAATCATAATCAACTACAAATCCCGTACTAAACATGTTCAAAAATGTAGTATGATGGCCAAGTTCCACTTTGTCACCCTTATAAAATTTATATGTCAAAAGTAAATTACCACCATTATTTAAACTGAGATATCCTATCGATAAATCATTATAATGAGATTTATCGATAGAGTAACGAATATTAGGATGCCAATAATCAACATTATACCCCATCTTTGTATAAGTCCTGTATATAGCTCCTTCAACCCAATAACGCATAGGTTCATTTAAAGTACCTTCTATCTTATAAAAAGACCTTCCTGCAACCATAGTAAGTGCGTTACGTGAATTCGCTAATTGTATAACTGCACGTTTTAAGTCACCTTTTCGTTGAATATTTACTTTAACCCAATATTCAGTTGTATTATTTTGATAGGCACTAAAGACTTCACCCATAGCAATAATAAATGCTCCAGCACCCTGACCATATCTTGAAGGTGAATTTGCAGTATAGACTCTACCACTTTTACTTCCGTTCAAATTTATTTCATTTTTTAAATAATTTTTTTGAGGTTGATTATCCTCAGAGTATGCTCCACCAAGTTGTGCAATAAACATTCCCCAATTAGTACTTGTATAATGAGTTGTATCAAACTGATCAAATGTAGTCCACCCATAATCAGAAAAACTATCATTAGCACCATTTACATATGAAGGTACATATATTGGCATATAATTATCATCAATTGTCACAAAACCATTTCCATAATCTTCATCTGAATTATTACATTTATCACCATAATCTAATTTACAAGTTACTCTGTGCCCTGTTGGATCTACATTAAGCACTGGATTATTCAATCCATAGACATATCTGTTTAGACTCAATGGGTTGGTTATTTCACCAGTATATGTGTCTAGGGAGACGAATCTACCAATTCTTGGGTTATAGTATCTTGCTTGTAAGTAATAGAATTGAGTCTTTCTATCCCAATAATAACCAGCATATCTAAATGGATTCTCTTTGACAAGGTCTGTTGTAATATCTGCTGTTGGTTCATCTGTTGTCGTTTGATCTACAGTTGTGTCTGTTGTTGTACTTGATTCTACATTGGTGTCTGTACTTCCTGCCTGTGTATCGGTTGAATTTGTACTGGTTGTTGTCGAATCCGATGTTAC
>CAZEQK010000107.1:0-3702 GCA_964514395.1 uncultured Bacillaceae bacterium | reverse complement strand
TCTATAATAATATATATGAGCTAAATGAAAACATTAATCAGAAAAATGGATTTATAAAACCAGTTTATGGAGGCAAGCTATCTGATGCATTGAGATGGAGGAAGGGTTGGGATCCCGAACAGTGGCATACAGGTATAGATATAGGAGGGTATAGTGGTTCATTACTCAAAATGCCAATATATGCACCTGCTTCTGGTAAATTAACGTTCAGAGCGAATAATGGAGATGCAGGAAACACTATAGATATTTATTTAGAGATAAATGGAGAAACATATAAATTAAGGAATTTTCATACGTATAAATTTGAAGATGCACATAGAATTGGTAATGGATATACAGATTTATATACGAAATGGCTAGAAAATAAAGAAGAAGGACCAGAAGGATTCTATGTAGTAAATGTAACACAAGGAGATTATATTGGGCTAGTTGGAAATACTCCTAACGTGGCACCTCACTTACATTTTGCTATATTAGGAACGAATAAGTCTTGGGATAATATTAATAATTACCTTGACCCATTAGATTACATTCCTATTGAGGAAAATCAGATACCAGAGAATTATAAAAGAATAAAATTTCCGATAGACCCAAACTCGGAGACAGATCGAAATTTATATAGTAATTTTTAATAAGGAGGAATCTTTTGTGAGAAGACGTATAAGTGTAGGTATCATTCTAATCTTTCTATTAAATAGTTTAATGCTAACTGCATGTACAAATGGAAAGTTTGTGGAAAGGGAATATAAGGTTGAGCACAACTATCTTCAGATCATATTGAATTACTTAATAAAGACCATACGATAGATAGAAGGTATTATTCGCCTGAGGGCAACAACTATATTCATGAACAAATTGGTATTTCGTATGGGGAATTTGGAGTTAATAGATATAGGAATTTTTTCTTAAATGATAGTAAAGAACCAATTATGTTTGATGGAGACTATTTATTATTACCATTAGAAAAGAATTTTTCACCAGGAGTTTTTTGGTTAAATAATAGCAATAAGGTTATGTTAAGTGGTTTTTTTACAAGAAGTATAATTATAGATATTAACTCTCCAAATAAAGGGGAATATCTAGACCATTCTTATTACGGTGCAAGTTTAAATATGACAATGAACAAGATGGTATTTAATGCATTGAATAGTGTTTATATTTATGACTTAGAATCGAATCATTTTAAAGAAATTTATAATACTCATTATGGGCCTTTTCCTATTTCAGAAATGCATTTAAAGGCGATATGGGGGGTAAATGATAAAATATTTTTTGATGATTTAGTCTTAGAAAATATGAAACTTGATGAACATGGAAATGATACTTACGACCCCAAATATAGTATTATAAAATATAATCTTGAGACAGAGAAAACTGAAAAATTCATAGAGCATGGATATATTTTGAATGAGTCACCGGATAAAAGGTATTTAGCATATGTTGATGAAACAAAACAAAAAACGATTATATTAGATTTAACAAATAACAAAAGCTTTGAAATCCCACTATCCGTAGAGCTAGATTGGACTCCAGATAGTCAACAATTTGCATATATCCCTCGTAACAGTAAACAAATATATATTGAAAACCTTGAAGAACAGGGAAGAGTAGTAAAGAAATTAGATATATCTCCATTACTAAGTAAGAGTAAAGATGTATTAAATTTACAATATGATCATAATGGCTACTATACATTTGATATTGCTTACTTTGATTTTATAGACGAGTTTAATTCTAAATTCTATAAGGAATTTGAAACTTATAAAATTAATATGTAATTAGGTAATGACTGATTAATCATTAAACCTTATACTTTAAACCTATGAAGATGACTTCAGATGAAGTCATCTTCTTTAATCCACCACATGAAACAAAAGTATGCAGGTAGTAATGAATGAGACAACTTTTGATAGTAGTTTTTTAATTTATATACTCAACCAGTCGTATTAAAGAACTAGGATGGTTTATTTATCTTATAATTCCTTATTCTTGGAAGAAAATTGATGGTAAAATATAGGTAATAAAAGTTATGAAAGAATAGAGGTATACGATGAAAAAGTTAACAATTCTATTAATAGCAGTTATGTTAATAATGGTAGGTTGTAATAACCAAGCTAGACACAATCAAACAAATCCACATAATAAACAATCCAACCGAGATAATAATGTAACATCCGAAGCAAAAACCTCAGTAACAGTACCTTTAAGAAGCGAAGAAATCATCAACAATTTCCCTAAGCCTAAAGAAGATATTAATAATGTATCTGATATAGGAAAATACCTTGGAGAACATTTATTAGAATTGTACAAACAAAGAATCAAAAATTTAAATGACAGTGATGATAAGTATAACTTAGTTATTACATCAATAATTGCAAATGGTATTTTATTTGAACCTTTAAACTTAGACCTTAATAATTCTGTAATAGAAGACTACAATTGGGTAGTAGATAAACAAAAAGAAATTGATGAAATTATAGGTAATAATGCTCCTATATTCTATGGTTTTTCAAGATTTGGAGTTTTATATCTTGCTATTGCTAATCCAATACAATCCACAAATAATGATTTTACTGCAACTATAAATAAATTGAGAAATAATAATAACGAAAGTGATTTTCTGAAAGATTTAGAACAAGAAGCACATCTGTTTGCATTAGATATTTATTCAATTGATTTATTAGGATTAAACAAAGAAAAAAAGATTGATGAAGTATATTATATACATAATAATAATTATGATAATGAAATTCATCCAGTCTCAATTAATATTGAAGAGAATAAAGTATTAAGGAATATATTAGAAAAATATAATCGAAAAATAAATAATGATAAGGAGACTGAATGGAGATTAGTTCTATTTAATTCTAGTAATGGATTTCCTTCAAGAGTCGTAATTGAAACTTCTGACGGAGCTTTTGTACCATTGGTAAACACTAACAATAGTTTAACAAATCACCATTTAACAGAAAAAGATTTATATTGAATTATTTAGCTGAAAAGAAAAGGAATGAAAATGTAGTATTAAGGAGAACTAACAAATCATGATGGAGTATTTGACACACCCGTGACAAATACTCCGTTTTTTTATATTTTTCAGAAAAAAAGAAGTTATCAATGCTCTTTTTTTGATAATTCCTTATCTTTGGAAGGAAGTGATGGTAAAATATAGATGAAATTATAGTGAATCTTCTAATTAAATAAAGCTAATAATGGATTGTTGAAATCATTGATTATCAATTATCCAATTTACATAAATAGGAGGAATCTTTTATGAGACGTATAAGTGTTGGTATCATTCTAATCTTTCTTTTAAATAGTTTAATGATGACTGCATGTACAAATGGAAAGTTTGTGGAAAGGGAATATAAGGTTGAGAAGGAAACACAACTATCTTCAGATCATATTGAATTACTTAATAAAGACCATACGATTGATAGAAGGTATTATTCGCCTGAGGGGAACAACTATATTCATGAACAAATTGAGTTTGGATATATGGAGGGGGGGGTTATTCGCACTAGGTTTTTTTTACTAAATGATAGTAAAGAACCAATTATGTTTAAAATGTACCCTATAGAGTAGACATCTAAAAAAAGTCTACCTATAGGGTACTTTTTTGTATAATTAATAAAAATGGAGATTGGAGAATAATAAAAATGAGTAAAAAGATATTTACAGAGAAAGAAATTCAGGAGCTAT
>CAZEQK010000106.1:0-3750 GCA_964514395.1 uncultured Bacillaceae bacterium | reverse complement strand
GCTAGATGTGTTTCATAGAAGAAGAATCAGCTCCACAACCCTTTCGCTAACCGAGCCAGTCGTTGCATTAGCCTGCCAAGTCTGGCATGGCATTAGCAACTCCTTGTAAGCTCAAGGGCGTCGGGGATACAGAACGTTAGAAGAAATCAACGCTAAAAATCTATACATAACAATGTAGTAAATTAATTCCTTAATAAGATAACAGTAAGGTTTGTTTAATAAGATTTTGAGTTTATTCGAAAAAGTTTATTATAAGGGGCTTACTATATGACATTTTCAAGTATTATCGGTGTGCTAATATTAGGGTTTGCAATATTAGCGATTGGTTTGATTGTTAAGAAAAATTGGATGTTAAATTATTATCTATTATTCTACTAGCTATATCAGGCTGGCAATTAGTCCGTCTATTTTAAATTGAATAAACAATTTTTAACGTAGTTCGAAGAAGGCGTTGACATCTTCTAACAAAATATCCCCGCTTCGGCGTGCAAAGAAGTTGGTCAATTTGAAGTCGCCTCGGTCGCAAGCTGCTAAGATTCATTGAAGAATAATCAGCTCCACAACCCTTTTGCTAACCGAGACGGTAAAGCCCGAGCCTAAGAAAAGCATTTCTAAGGCTCGAACTCCACCTGTAAGCTCAAGGGCGTCGGGTATACGGAACGTTATAAGAAATACCTGAAAATAATAACTTTTTAGAAAGCGAGTTCAAATATGATAAAAATAAATACTATAAAAATTGAAGATACTGAAAAGTTTTGGAAGTTAAGGCTTGAAGGGTTTAGAACAAATCCAGAAGCTTTTGGCAGTTCATATGAAGAATCAGTGGGAACTCCATTATCTGAGGTTGAGAAGATTATAAATGATAAAAACAATTATATTTTTGGTGCATTTACCGTGAATAATCAGCTTGTAGGTATAATGGGATTTAGGAGAGAACAGAGGAAAAAATTGAAACATAAAGGATCAATTTGGGGAGTTTATGTTTCAAAAGATCATCGAAGAAAAGGTATTGCTAAAGAATTGTTAAACGAATTATTAAATAGAACGAAAGAAATGGAAGGATTAAAACAAATAAATTTATGTGTTGTAACTTCAAATAATGCAGCAATTGAGTTGTACAAAAAATTTGGTTTTCAATCTTATGGTGTTGAGAAAAATGCTTTAGTTTATAATGACCATGGGTATGACGAGGAATTAATGGCTTATTTTTTTAAGTAAATGCAAGGTAGGCAGGTACATCTTATAACACGATATCCCCGCTTCGGCGTAGCAGGGAAGTAACTCAATTTGAAGTCGCCTCGGTCGCAAGCAGCTAGAATCATAGACGATTAGTCAGCGACACATCCCTTTCGCTAACCTAGTCGGCATTCCCGAGCCTAACATAGGAGTTATGTAAGGCTCGGAAACACCTGTAAGCTCAAGGGCGTCTGGGATACGCGAACGTTATACGACAGAACGAAGTCTTTATTTAATAAATAACATTTGAGGTGATTATGTGAAAATATTTCGATTCGATCAAGCAATAGGAAAGCCGATTGATAAGTTTGGGAGTAAAAATTTATTTGTAACTCCAATCATGAGATTAGTTGAAAAACATACAGATATTATTCAAGTAGTTTGTATGCATTTATGTAAAGATGGGGTAGTTGGTGGACATGAGGCAAGTATACCTCAGTTATTTGTTGTTGTTAATGGGGAAGGATGGGTAAGTGGGGAAGATCAAGTAAAAATTCCTATTCGAGAAGGGCAATTAGCATATTGGAAAACTGGAGAATGGCATCAGGCATCAACTAAACAAGGAATGACAGCAATTGTTATAGAATCAGATCAATTAGAACCAATAGAATTATTACAGGAAATTTCTAATTGAATTGTATTCTAAGCTTATATTTAAGGGCATATTCAAGGTTCCATCGTATAACACAATATCCCCGCGTCGGAGTGCAGGGAAGTAATTCAATTTGAAGTACGCCTCGGTCGCAAGTAGTGTTTCATAGAAGAAGAATCAGCGACACATCCCTTTCGCTAACCGAGGCGACAAAGCCCGAACCTAAGAAAAGCATTTCTAAGGCTCGAACTTTACCTGTAAGCTCAAGGGCGTCGGGGATACGCGAACGTTATCGGAAATCTTCGTAAAAACATTTATTCAAGGAGGAAGATTCTGAGATGAATCAAAAACCAGTGATAATCGAAGATTATAATGATAATTGGCCAAAGATGTTTGATGGTTTAAAATCTATCCTTCAAGATAAGCTTGGTAATTTAGTCATAAGAATTGAACATGTTGGAAGCACATCAGTCCCAGGTCTTGCAGCAAAACCAATAATTGATATTGATATCGTAGTTGGATCAATGTCCGAACTGCCAGAAATAATTGAGAAATTAAATGAATTAGGATATTACCATGAAGGGGACTTGGGTATTCCTAATAGAGAAGCATTTGCTAGAAAAGACGAACAAGTACCATATAGTTTAGATTCAAAGCTAAAGCTAGAACATCATCTATATGTATGTAATAGAGAGAGTGAAGAATTATTAAGGCATATAACATTTAGGAATATATTAAGAAAACGACCACATTTAGTAACTGAATACACGACTTTGAAAAAGGACCTTTCAAAAAGATTTAAATATAATCGCAAGGCTTATACCAAAGGAAAGACAGAATTTATAACTAGATTGATGAATGAATATAAAGATATTTAGTTAGTAACTCAGGAGGACGAAGACAACCGATAACAAAATATCCCCGCGTCGGTGAAGCAGGGAAGTAATTTAATTTGAAGTCGCGTCGGTGAAGCAGGGAAGTAATTTAATTTGAAGTCGCCTCGGTCGCAAGCTGCTAGATTCATTGAAGAATAATCAGCTCCATAACCCTTTCGCTAACCGAGGCGACAAAGCCCGAACCTAAGAAAAGCATTTCTAAGGCTCGAACTTTACCTGTAAGCTCAAGGGCGTCGGGGATACGGAACGTTATCGGAAATCCTTCCAAAGTGGCATTGACATTTGGATGGTTGTTCAAAGCAAAGATAGTTTAATTGGGATTAGATTTGTGAGGAGACATTATATGATTTTAGATGGTGCTGAAGTTATCGCTATATCTAAAAAAGCTAATTTTGGTGTTATTAAGTATACAGATGATTCTATAGATGCAATACCTATAAAATATCTTGCTGTATGTAAATACGAGACAGATGAAACAATTTATCTTTTTATGTGTAACGAAAATGAAGAGGTAGAACAAGATACTACGTATGATTCAGTAGAAAATGCAAAGAAGCGTGCTAAAGAAATAAATCAAAATGTTATATGGGAAGATGGAATTAGACATATCAGCTTTGATAATGTTGATTTCAAAGGTGGAAAAGTTAATTATATAGAAGTGTTTGGTGAGGATATGATTGAAATAAAATACCCTAATGGTTATATGATTGATGTTGGATATTATGAAAGCGAGCAAGCTTTTGGAATCACTATAGTAAAAAATGATGATTGGATTAATATTATTAAAGAGGTTGAGGCGAAAACAGATATTGAATTAAAAACAAAATTAATAAGTGCTATAGATTGGGTTAAAGAACAAGAGAGGTAACAAGTTATATAAAAGACTATATGCATACATACTTAGTAGTAATTTATGTTGAAAGTGTTTTTAAAAAATGATAGTCAAGAGCTAGCAATAACGGACTTCCGATAACAAAATATCCCCGCGTCGGCGTAGCGAGGATGTAGCTCAATTTGAAAGTGTGC
>CAZEQK010000105.1:0-3767 GCA_964514395.1 uncultured Bacillaceae bacterium | reverse complement strand
GGAATGTTCTTATCTTAGGCTTAGGGATGCTGACTCGGTTAGCGAAAGGGTTGTGTCGCTGATTAACCTTCTATGAATCTACTTCTGCGACCGAGGCGTACTTCGAAATGAACTACATCTCTGCACGCCGACGCGGGGATATTTTGTTAGCTGATGGAAACAACAAACTCCTATGCTATAATCTATAAGGTATTTCTGAATTATTAACATTTACTGTGTACCCTAATTTTTTAAGAAGAAGATCTATTGACATTCTTTTTAATTCAAAGTTAATCGATGGGCCTAATATGATTTCTTCTATATCAATAAGTTTTTTATCAGTTAATTTTACTTGTTTATATGGTATCAAATATCCAGAACCTTCTCTAAATCCAACTTCTGAATATGGATTTTCTATTATTTCATCTTTATCTTTAACTATTATTTTAGAACTAAGATGTATTAACCTCCATTCTTTTTCCTCAGAAAAAGTTGGATTTTTTAAAGAATAAACCTTTCCAATTAACAACTCTGCTAATAAAATCATGCATTCATCAGAAAAGCGTTCTCTATTATTTTCATTTATATCATCTAATTTCGATAAATATAAGTTACTAACATTAGTAATTATTTCTTTTAACATCGTTTGTTGCATATCAAGGTTATATATAACTTTACTTAATATAACATTTTCATTTAGGTTATTAAGTGATTTTCCATTAAACCCAATAGAATATCCATTACCACTCTCACCATAACCTCTCCATTGACTTAATAAATCACCATTCTCACTAAAACTCGTTACATACACATCAAAAGCATACCAAGCAGGTCTTAAAAACATTTGTAAAAATTTTTTTAAAAACTCTTTGATTATATTATTGGAATTATTGCTTATTTCATCTTCTATTACTTGTTTTGCAATAATAAATCCATGATCCATTTCAGAATAATCATTCATGAATCTACAATTAGTTGACCAAAATTCCTTAGAGGACAAAATACCTAGCAATCCATTATTGTTAGTATAATGATATAGAACTCTTGGTAAATTTTCCGTTGATACCATGTTTAGAAGTTTATTTGACTCCTTTTCAATAAATTGAAATTCCAGCATTGACTTATCTCCTTTTGTTGTTTATTTCAGCTAACGTTCCGTATCCCCGACGCCCTTGAGCTTACAGACTTGTCTCAACCTTAGAAATGCTTTTCTTAGGTTGAGACAAGTCGACTCGGTTAGCGAAAGGGTTGTGTCGCTGATTCTACTTCTATGAATCTAGCAACTTGCGACCGAGGCGTACATCGAAATGAGTTACTTCCTTGCACGCCGAAGCGGGAATATTTTGTTAGATGAAGTTATCATGCTTCTTTGTGAAACTAATAATTTATATTACCAATTTTGATAGATCATATAATCTATTAATTGCTACATTTACAACCTGAAACAATTGTTCCGCCTCATACTGAATAAATGATTTTTCAGGATGAGCAGCTGGATTTCTATATTCATTTTTAATATACTTTAGTAAATCAAGTTGACGACTTACAAAATCTTTATTCTTTTTATCAAGATCAATCTTTTCAAAAAACTCCTCTAATTCTTTTATAGACTTACCGAACGAGACAAATCCACTTTCATTTACTTTGTTTATATCTTTGCATACTTTTCTTATACAACCTTCTAGAGCTCTTAAGAAAAGAAAAGCTGAACCTGTTGGTATGTCAACTAATAAGCCTTTAGCTCCTTCAATCAGGTCACTTTTAGAACTATCAGGAATAAAATTCCATACTTCAGAGGGGTACATAGTGTGAACATTATACAGTAGGGTATCAGATTGAAAAGTAAAATTGTAAAATTTATAAATTGATATAATTGAAAATAAATTATTTGATTCATCATCTACATTTTCAATATAATCGCTTATCTTCAGAATTTGTTCTTTATATTTTAATTTTGGAAAAAGTCCATTTTCAATGTCTTCTTTTGATATCATTGATATTTCTTCACTAATTCTATTAAATAGTGTATCAATAGTATTTATTCCAATTAAGTGCCTATTATAAAAATTAAAAATACTATTTAAATTGGTAAATAAGCCTTGAGGTCCATCTACAAAAACACTTTCAACTGTACTACCTTGCCAATAAATACGACGAAGACCTTTAACACCATCAACAGCTTTGATAAATTCAACTATCTCTCTATAAGTTATTTTTTCCATATTTTAAACTCTTTTGAAAAAGCTATATTATGATAATTTCATCTAACGTTCGCGTATCCCCGACGCCCTTGAGCTTACAGGCGTTTCCGAGCCTTACATAACTCCTATGTTAGGGTCGGGAATGCCGACTTGGTTAGCGAAAGGGGTGTGTCGCTGACTATACTTCTATGAATCTAGCCTCTTGCGACCGAGGCGACTTCATTGAGTCGCTTCCCTGCACGCCGACGCGGGGATATTTTGTTAGATGAAGTTGCCGACTCTCCAAAGGCTGTAGCGAATCTTTGCTACAACTCTTACTGGAGATGCTTCAGCTTTAATTTTTAATGGAAGAGCTATAACTTCAAAACTTTCTATGTTGTTTAATTCATTCAAATTTGTCATATTTTCAATAATAGGAATATCATTTTCAAAAAACATATTATGAATTTCAAAAGGGTATTTATCTGGCGATGGTAAGTCCATACCAATCATTTTAATTTTTTTATTTATAAGGAACTCAGCTAATTCCTTATCAATTGTTGGGTATTTTTCAAAATAGTCAACTGTGTAAAAAAATTTATCAAAGCCTGTATAAATTAAAAAAAAACAATATCTTTTTCTTTTACGAGATTAACATATTCATCTTTCATTTTGATAATAGTTTCATTGCTTACATCTAGTAAGCAACCATTTCCTATAAAATTTTCAACAGATAATTCATTAATAATGTGTTGGAATCTAATAGATGCCTACGTATATCTACATGCGTGCCTGCATGCATACCAGTTTCTAGCCTTGAATTATTATATTTATGCTTTTCTAAATACCTGTCCTGATAAAGTTTAACCTTTTCATCATATGGATGTACTGGCATCCCATCATCAATCGTATAACTTAAATCAATAAAATTAGACATTACAAGTTGCCTCCATTAACAAAATCACAAAAAATCTTCACAACTTCATAAGTCTCTTTAGAAGATGTATCAAGCAAGAAATCTGATTTTAGTTGCTTTATCTTTGTGTTACATTCAACAGCTCTTTCAATATTCATTATCCGAGAGGTGTTTCTTTTTCTAATTCTTTTTTCAATTTCAGTATCACTACAATACATTGAAAAAGTTTGTATTTTATTAATTCCTTCATTATTTAATAGATTTTTTAATCTTTCTAATCTGTCCTCCGAAGGAAAAACAAAAGAAATAATTAAATTTCTAATTCTCTAAAATTTTTAGCACATGATACGAAATTGTCTTGAATAAGGTTTAACCATTCTATCGATAAATTTAAAGGTACTATTCTTCCAACATCATCACCATCCATTAATGCAAACCCTTTTGGTAATTTTGTTTCTAGTAACTTTAGCATTGTAGTTTTACCTACACCCGGGGCAGAATTAATAATAATTACTCTCACTTTAATCCCCTCTCAATTATTCTCTAGTGACAAACTTAAAACAGAGTCAATTTCATCTAACGTTCCGTATCCCCGACGCCCTTGAGCTTACAGGTGGAGTTCGAGCCTTAGAAATGCTTTTCTTAGGCTCGGGCTTCGCCGTCTCGGTTAGCGAAAGGGTTGTGTCGCTGAG
>CAZEQK010000104.1:0-3791 GCA_964514395.1 uncultured Bacillaceae bacterium | reverse complement strand
GTATAGACATGGTCTTTAATATTTTCCCTCATATATTCACTTAATGGAGGAACATTATTACTTGTTTCTGTCTTGTTTGCATCAGTATCCTTCTTGCTTGTTATGATTTTTTGACTATGAGGACCATTGATACTACAGCCTGCTAATGCTAACAACATAACTATTATTATAAGCTTCTTCATATTTTTCACCTCTTTTTCAATATAATTATAGGATGAAAATGAGTAAAAAATTTTCATCCTATTTACCCTTTACTTTTGTGTAAATATATCAAGTCTTATCAGATGAGTCTTTGAATAACCGCTCTGATTATAGACGTCATCCAAGGTAATATTCTTTGAGGTTCCAGGGTCATTCACATAAAACATACTTGTTTGTATGTCTTCTTTTTTTGGGTTACCGTTACTATCCAACGGTAAAGTCCCAGAAAAGCCTTTTACTACTATAAAATGAGTATTCTCATGCCCTTGACTATTTCTTCTATAAAACTTCAAGATTACAGGTATATTTTTATTGTATACATAATCAAATATCTTATCTTTCAAATTATCAAATTCATCTGAACTGTTGATATCTTCTTTATTGTGCCCGTATCTTAAATATGATAAATTATGTTCTCTAGCACCAATCCACCAAGCGTATGGGATATCTGCTTTATACTTTGGATTATTCGGATTATCAAATGGTTTCATTTCTGCCAGATGTTGACCTGGATTAACTGGATTGCTTGGGTCTAAATAACTTATAGCCATGGCTGCTGCTGTTATTGTACAACCGTAATGATGTAAAGTATGTCCATCACTCATTTTAAATGATTCCCAATTTGTATCATATTGCTTATAATTAATTACATTTAACATTTTCTCATAGGTCTTATCATTATCAGTTGAGTCATTACTACTATCTGGTGAATCAAGACCAATTTCTAGTACTTTCCATCTATGATTTAGCCGATTTTGCGCTTTTTGATATTTTTCTGCAAGATACATTTCCATTTTATAAAATGTTTCTGCATCAAATTTTCCCGTTTGCTTCATACCTAGTACATTTTGAACCTCTTTTAATGCCTGTTTTTCAGCTTCATTTTTTTCATTAATTACACCATTAACCTCTATATTTTTACCAGTGATTGAATTTATCTCTGATTTGACAACAGACATTGCTATAGCTTGTCCATCTTTACTGTCTGAAACAATCGTTAGCGCTGGAGAATCTTTACTAAATTCATTATCATACTTACCATTTAATGTCCATACTTTGACAGTTGCTACAGTTTCTTTCATAGCCTCATTTTCTGTAGCATCCTCTGAAGCTGGTTTATAGTACTGAGAATATATTGCCGAAACTTGACTAAAATAAATTCTAGTTGGAGGATCAGCTTCTAATGTATCAATTTTTTTCAAGTTTCCATCATCATCATATATTATTTGTATTTTTGTATATACCTAGTTATAATCCCATACTTCTTTATTGGTTTTCTTATAATTATAAATTGTGCCAGTTTCTTTTATAATTGATGATATTAAATGTTTACCCTCCAATGTAGTTGTATGGTAACCCTCAAACCAATAATCTTCATATTCTCTAATATCATCAGCAGGTTTTTTTATTTCATAATGACTATCTCTACCTTCCACCCAATCTGGTACATGCCCTGTTGGATCTAGCATATTCACAGGATTATATTATGGGTCAGCTGACCCCTACTAACAAATTATAGCAGGTTTTGTTAAAAAATGGCTAAATTAAGAAATTAAATTGATCCTGACAGCCTTGTAACAAGGGTAAGAAGATTATCAGTATGGTTACAAGAACTAAGAATTTAACTTTCATTTTTGCTTTCATCATATTACTCCTAACTACGTGTTTTCTTATCTATATTTTACCATCTATTTTCTTACAAAGATGAGAAATTACAAAAAAAGAGCATCGCTAACTAATTAATAGTTTTGCGATACTCTCTCATCTATATTATCAATTTAAGATTATTGTAGTTACTGATTTGGATTCATAATTACACGAGAATCATCTAAGAAGTTAATTTATCAAAATTTGCTACAATTTTGTTATATGTACTATCTGTTTTATTATAAACATATTTAACCTTTGATACTTGTATGGTAACGTTAAATGATATAGTTGCGTATTGATCTAAAATCTTTTGTAATTCTGAACTAGGGTTCTCAAAATATCCAAATGAACTACTATTCATTGAACTAGGGGTTATATGATTGCACTAATATAAAAAATATACTATTCCAGAGCTATCTTCACTGTCATTTAATTCACCAGATAGTCTTAGTGTTCCGTCAATTTAAATTGTCTTGGTATCATTATATTTATTAGTAATTATATTAAAATAATATTGAATTTCTTTGTAATTATGGTTAGTTCCTTTTTAAATTTTTGATAAACTTACCAGTTGTGTAATCATACACATCAAGATTTACAGGATTAATTCTATATTTAGTAATCACATTATAATTTTTATCAAATAATGCAATAATTATATCCCCTGCCTCAAAAGTATAAAAATCAAAAGAAGTATTGTCTGATAGATTTACTATATTATCACTTATTAATAAATCTTTTACTTCATCCACTGATAAAATTGAAGATTTATCTATATTGTATATTAAATTAGTTATGCATTTAGAACTTACCTCGTCATAAACATTTCCAGTATATGGGTTAATAACATAAGCTATATGATTTTGTGTAGTATCTTTGCCTGTATATGAACAAATATATCCACCAAACTTGTCTATACCAGTATATTTGTAGTTCTTATTAGTTAAATTCATTTTACTTTTTAAAAGTTCAATAGCTTGATTTTTATTTATAACTTTGGCGGTTGCATAATCTTTTTGATCAGAAATCATTTTATTATTTTCATTATTTACTCCTATATTATTTTGTTGATTATTCTCATTGGTACAACCCAATATACTAAAAGATAATAACACAAAAAGTAAAAAAATCGACTTAATTCTAATCCTAATTACCTCCTTAATAAAACTCTCTACTAACTTATTAGTATTACTAGCATAATTTTGATAATTATACTAGTAATACGCTCTTTTTTTTTTATTCATGTGTATAAAATAAAACGTCATCTAATATATCTTTCGAAAATCCATAAGTTATTCCTTTATAGTTATAATTTGTTGATCCTGCTTGAGCAATATATATACCAGTCCAATGTTTCTCTTTACTTGAATCATATGGCCTTATTATAGCCATATGACCAGAAATCTTTAGATTAGGGTTTTTCCATATTGCTATGGTTGGATTTCCAAGATTAGCAGCTATTTGTGCCTCCTCAGCAGTTACTTCATTGTAGCCTATTTCATGACTATGTTCCTTTAACCAATTATAAGTATTATTTGCATTTAATTCATGCGCTTTTTTCGCATTTTCACCATAAGTTAAAGTATTATCATATTTATAAGGTTGATTAGTATCATTTGTTACCCAATGAGGTATTTCAGCTCCCATTGCTAAAGTAACATCCCATACAAATATATTACAATAAGTATTAGCATCCGGAACATATCGTCCATTATTTTTAGTAGCATGTTCTACATCAAATTGATTTATTACAATATTATATGCTTCTTCACTTCGTTCACCTTCTCTATTTGTATATTGTGGAGTAACTGGCAAAACACGATTCCCAGGTATCTTCCAATTTTGATTTTCATATACACCATTATCTGTTCCTTTTTCACTACCTCCATCAGAAGTATAATCATAAGTTGTTGGTTTTAACGTCTTATTCTCACTTATTG
>CAZEQK010000103.1:0-3820 GCA_964514395.1 uncultured Bacillaceae bacterium | reverse complement strand
TGATACGGATTCAGGAACAGAAGATAGTACGAATTCTGGTAATAATAGTACAAACAATAGTAAAGGGAATAAGAACAAACCAACCAATGCTAGTTATATGGGTAGCATCTTGACAGGGACCATTAGTAATCTAATTGCTACAAATCAAGATAATAAAGTAATAGAGCTATCCAATGGGAAAGCTAATAACAATACCAATAATGGAAAAGGTAAATCACAGGATAAGGGAATCTATAACGCTGTTAATCGAGGAAAAGGTAAAAAAATAGGACTACTGAAGAAATTAGGCATTCTTGATGATGCCAAAAAGACAGGTCAAGTAGAAAATATCCTAGCCGTACTCGATCAAATCGTAAATGGAGAAATGAACCTACCACCAGGAGAACATGAAGACTTATTCAAGCTTGTTAGGGAAGTAGGAAAAGGCTATGCCATAAAAGGAACAAGCTGGACCTATAATGAACGAAACGAACTCACCCATCGAGAAAACTATATTCGAATGGAAGAATACGATTATGGTCATGATGACGCTGGAAATATGACAACGGATGGTCGTAGTCAATACCAGTGGAACGCTAAAGGTGAACTAACAAATGTAACGTTCCCCGATGGAGATGGACAAGCTTACCAATATGATGCCTTTGGTCGTCGAACAAAGAAAATTCAATTGAACCATCAAGGAAATGAGCAGTGGGAAGTTAATTATCACTATAAAGGCGATAGCTGGAACATTGAAAACGAAACAGATGAAGACGGTAATATCATCATGGAATTCACCTATGATGAAAGAAATAAACCTCTCTCTGTCACTTATAAAGGAGAAACCTTCTGGTATATCTATAACGGTCATGGAGATGTAGTAGCATTAACTGATAGAGATGGTAAAATAGCAGCAAGATATGAATACGATGAATGGGGTTTAAACACCAAAATGTATAATCGTTTTGGTGAAAGAGTAAGAGAAGGTATTGGTTGGATTGGGGATCTAGGAACAGGTACAGGAACACCAGGCTCACGACTAGACCAAACCGATACAAGTGAAATAGACCAACACCCAGGAAACGGTAATGCAAAAGGTCAAACTAAACAGCAAACAACAAGTACAGATACAACTGTAACATCGGATTCAACAACAAGCAGTACAAATTCAACCGATACACAGGCAGGAAGTACAGACACCAATGTAGAAACAAGTACAACAACAGACACAACCGTAGACCAAACGTCAACAGATGAACCAACAGCAGATATTACAACAGAACTTGTCAAAGAGAATCCATTTAGATATGCTGGTTATTATTGGGATAGAAAGACTCAATTCTATTACTTACATGCAAGATACTATAATGCAAGAATTGGTCGATTCATCTCCCTAGACACCTATCATGGAGATATTACCAATCCATTGAGTCTGAATAGATATGTCTATAGTTTGAATAATCCTGTGAATTATACCGACCATACAGGAAATAGAGCTGAACTAATGCCAGGAATGGGCGAAACGCAAGGAAAAAATGAAAATGAATCGGTAAGTGATGGAACGGCTATAGAGGCTGCACCAGAGCAACCTTATCAACCAACAGATACTGGAACTATTGAATTAGATGGGAAAATTTATCATATATTTGTTCCTGGATACAATGGAGAGACAAATACTAATATCAATATTGGCGGATGGAAAAATGTTGAAGGTGAAGTTTCAAACACAGTATTACAAAAATTTCATTGGTCAGTCTTTTGGTCAGAAACTATTTCAGGTAATTATTCACCTATTAGTTCTGAATTCCAACCAATAAATGGTCAATTATTAAAAGGGTATCGAGCCCAATTTTTCTTAAACGAGTTAAAAGCTATCTCAGATTCTTGGGAGTTTACGCCTCTCCAAATAATAGTTCAGAAGAAAGGTAGCGAAAGACGAATAATAATTCAGTTAGGAGCTGACTTACAAAGAGCAAAAAGTGCTGCTGGTAACATTAAAATACTGAAGAAGAATAAAAAAAATATACGTCCATTTAAAGAATATGACGGAAGATTTTCTTATGATATTAGACACAAAGATGATCAATTTACTGGATATATTTCAATAAATTATAAGAATCAGATAATTTTTACTCCTAAAATATATACAGGGGACAAAGTTGAAGTTGGGTATGCGAGTTGGATTTTAGATTTTGCTTGGAGATGGAAAAAAACATTAGGGTATTATGATTACCTTATCAGACATTCAATACCTTTAACGGATTATAGTAAAGATTTAGATGAAATGCTTAAGGAAGAAATTAAAAAATAAAATTTAAACAAAGATAATAATCTTATAATAAGAGGGACATTAAGTCCCTCTTTTAAACAAATAGAAATGGAGATGGAGAAAATGGTAGATAGTAAGAAGTCTATTGGAAACATATTTAGGCTATTATACTCTTATAAATATTTTTTTTTAGTAACATTATTATTTTTTCTATGGAAATCATACATGGTAGTAAAAATGTACCCTACTCCTCTAATATTTTTATTACAAAACTTTTTCAGTATAGGATCTCTAACTTTTAACAAAGCTCTGTTAATATATATCATATATATCTTTTTTAGTACTATTGGATTTATATTGATTATTACCTGGTATAAAGTTTTCATAGAAAATACATCATATTTTAAATCGATTGTCTCTGAAATAAGAATTAATTTTCTTCGAGTACTTATTGTAAATTTATTTGGACTAACAATTTTGACATTTTTATCTGATATACCCATTTTGAACCCAACAAATAACCTTATTTTTGTAATGCCAATATTAAAATATAGTCTAGTTTATTTTTTTAATTTAATTTATTTTATTTTTATATTTTCAACTATTATGAAAAAAAATAAAAGGTGCATTAATATCATTAAAAAAATAAAAGATGTAATTTTTACAAAAGAATTAATATGGTTGCTAATATTCTTTACAATGATATCTACGATTTTATATTCAATTATAAATATACTATTAATGGGAACTATAGCTAACAATTTTTTTGGTATTATTGACTCAATATATAATGATATAATCATAAGAAAAGTAAGTGTATCAATAGAAGCATTTGTTAATTCATTCTTGTTTCTTTATTTAGCTAATAAACTATATGGTGGAGATAATCATGGGAGAAAAGATAAAAAATAATAATATTAAAGAATATAAGAATTGGCAGGGAAGTCTGTATAAAACAAAACATCCTAAAATTGTTGGCGTATTATATATTCTCGGAGGGTTAATACAATTATTTATACTTTTATTATTGTCTATCAGGGGGAATACTGATAAAAATGAAGTGCCTATTATGATTTTATCGTATGTTTTTTTTGGTTTATTTGTATTTCTGTTTATTTTTATTGGTATTAAATATATTTTAAAATCAAGAGAAACTAATAATGATAAGTTATATATAAAACAATCTAAAAGCAAGAAAACACACTATAAACAGTATGATAAAAATCATAAAAAAAGATGACATTGTTTCATTGGTATTATTGGCAAAAAACTAGGGGTAGGTCAACTCATTTTAAAAAAGTAAGATTAAAGGAAAGATTAAGCACAATAAAAGAACAGGGTAATCAAATCATCAACCTGAAGATTACTCTGTTTTTACTTTTGTAGAATTTCAGCAAAAAATGAATAAAAGAACAAAAAAGAATATTACAGTGATAATAGACAATACAAATTCAACCAATCCCCAAGCAGGAAGTACAGACACCAATATAGAATCAAGTACAACAACAGACACTAATGTAGACCAAACCACAACAGATGAACCTACAGCAGATATTACAACAGACCTTGTCA
>CAZEQK010000102.1:0-4064 GCA_964514395.1 uncultured Bacillaceae bacterium | reverse complement strand
TAGAATGGAGATCCTATAAGACTCTGAAGAGTTTAATGATACTAAATTCATACAATAAAATTGAACTATGAAGGTATCTCGAAGAAGGCGCTGGCATCACATAAACCAGCTAATCTCTGTCAAGTATTAACTTAAAAATAATTTTCAGAACTAAAAAAGAACATACCCAAACTAAACCTATTCAAGAGAGTAGGATTTTGGTAAAATATTACTGTAAGACTACTACCAATCTATCTATTAATAAAAGGTTGATTGTTCTTTAATATACCAAATATCATTCTTAATAGCTTATTACTAGTAGCAATGATGGCGACTTTTGATGGTTTTCCTTCAGACAGCTTTTTAGAGTAAAATGTAGATAGAACTTTATTTACTGGACCACCTACTCTATTAGAAACGCCAGCTACAGTAGCTTGATATAAAGCATGACGTAAATAGGTGGATCCACGCTTAGAAATTTTATTATGACTAGCTTTGAATTTTCCCGACTGGAAAACAGATGGATCAAGCCCGGCAAAAGCGACCAACTGTTTTGATGTTGGGAATTTTTTTATATCACCTATCTCAGCTAGGATAGTCATCGCAGTTAGTTCCCCTACACCATGAATAGAAAGCAGGAGTTCGTAATGGGGAGATTGTCTTGTCCAAAATATCATCTGCTTCTTAATATCTAATAAAATCTTTTGTTGATGCTTCAACATCTCAACATAGTTTTGTAGAGCAGAGATATTAGACACATTTCCCGTGGTATCAGGAACACTATCACTAGCAGCCTGAATAAGTTCATCCGCTTTTTGTTCATACCACGCTTTACCCTTTTTAGCAGGCTTTAAAGATTCAAGAAGATTCTTTCTACTAGCAGAGAGAATAGACTTAGGATTTGGGAAAAGGGATAACACATTTAAAGCAGTTTTCCCACGGATATGGGAGAAAAATCGTCCAAAGTGAGGGAAAACTAAATCAAGTGCTAGTCAATTGGTTTTGAGTTTCTGTGTATAAATTAGTAAATCTAGTATATTGGCGACCTAAGTTGCGTAATTCAAGAATATAAGACGCTAGAGGGATATTAGATTTAAAGTCTTCGAGATAATAAACTTGATACGGTTCACATCAATAGGATCCGTCTTTACCTTACGAATAGCCTTCTTCTTCTGCATGTGAGTGGAGATAGGGTTAAGAATGGTAACGAAATAACCATTACTTTCAAAGTAAGAAACGATAGGTTTAGAATAGTTACCGCTTAAGAACAACATGAGGCTTAACTCCAGACTCATTTTCTAAATGATGAAGAGCAGATAAAAGTAATTTCATTTCAGATTGAGAATGATCAAAGGAAAAAGGTTTTTGAAAAGGATGGTTGTAGGATAGAAAAGTAGCAGCATAGCTTTTTGATTTTGAAACATCAATCGATAAAATAGGTTGAATCATAAACTACCTCCTTAGTAATATGGGTTACCTAAAATAAGGGAATCTCCACAGGTTCATACGGTGATACGGGCTTAATGCCCAACCAGCTCAATCGTGGTATGAATACCTTATTAGGCTTGAACAGTTTATGCGACGGGATCTAATGCCCCAACAAAATATACGTTCTAAACCCATTTGATACATAAAAGTATAAGTAAATAAAGAAAAAAGGTACACACCAGAATCGAACTGGTTATGTACCTATAATACGAACAAAATATCCCCGCGTCGGCGTAGCGAGGAAATAACTCAATTTCAAGTGCGCCTCGGTCGCAAGATGCTAGATTCATAGAAGAAGAATCAGCGACACAACCCTTTCGCTAACCGAGACGGCGAAGCCCAAGCCTAAGAAAGGCATTTCTAAGGCTCGAACTCCCCTGTAAGCTCAAGGGCGTCGGGGATACGGAACGTTATATGAAATCCCCCGAATTTATTCAGAACATATATCAAGAAAGGGAGCTGAGATGATAAATAAATTACCAAGCATATTATTACAATCTATTGGATTGAAATGCAGTAAAGTTAGAGAGACTTTTTCTGGAGGATTACAAATTGGTTTTGGAAAGAAAATTTATCACAAACAAAAAAAGAATTTGTATCACACAGAATGGGAGTTTATTACAAGTAGTGCATGGCGTTATATTAGAAATAATAGAATTAGTATTGGCAGTATGGATTTTGAAGAAGAAAATTCACCAATTATTAAAGATTTACTCAACAGAAAACTAACTAAGATTATATCTACAAACAATGACATTACGTTAGAATTTGATAATGCTATCATGATTGAAGTTATTGGTATATCCACTGAATTACCTATTATTGAAGTATTTTGTCCTAACTCAATTCATCTAGAATTAAATCCTAATAAGTATTGGATTAAATCATTATTAAGTAGCGAAACGGAAGGATTAACAAAGGAAGAAGAGTTAGTGTCAATACATTCAGAAGAATGTAGTAATCGATGGCAAACACCTATGTATAGTAATATTAATAAACAATGCTTAAATTGTGCTTATTATCTTCCTTTAAGAGGTAGATTTCATTTTTGGGATTATGGGATTTGTAGTAATAATTATTCAAGTAATGATGGAAAATTAGTTAATGTAAAATCGGGTTGTGAGTTTCATAAAGAGAAATTATCTTTATAGTAATTACAAAGATGTTGGGGGACATCACATAACAAAATATCCCCGCGTCGGCGTAGCAGGGAAGTAACTCAATTTGAAGACGCCTCGGTCGCAAGAAGATAGATTCATAGAAGTGATTCAGCGACACACCCCTTTCGCTAACCGAGCCGGCGAAGCCCGAGCCTAAGAAAAGCATTTCTAAGGCTCGAACTCCACCTGTAAGCTCAAGGGCGTCAGGGATACGGAACGTTATACGAAAAGAATGTGTACAAATCTCCAAATTATTAGGAGGTAAATTAGTATGAAAAATAAAAGAACGCTATTAATGGTATTTGCATTTATGTTCTTTATAATTACAGGGTGTAATAATCAATCAATTGAGAATAACAAA
The DNA here is from genome assembly GCA_964514395.1 of uncultured Bacillaceae bacterium. GTDB lineage: Bacteria > Bacillota > Bacilli > Tepidibacillales > Tepidibacillaceae > CAZEQK01. The sequence continues at coordinate 1,076 of CAZEQK010000102.1, read as the reverse complement.
AATGATCTATTTACGGTTGAAAAAGTTGATTTAAGTAATGAAAAACCACTTCCACCTGGAACAGTATTAGAAATCGATTTTCCCTTCCCATATGTATTTTGGGGAAATGAGACATATGAAATATATTTAGATCAAGAATTGGATCAATCAAAAATAGAAGAAAGAGTAGGGGAAGTTAAGAGATATATTTCTTCTACATATATTGTACCTTCTGAACAATCTAAAATATTTGAGAATAGAAATGGCGATTCAAATTTATTAGGAGTAGGTTCAAAAATTTTTAAGGTTTCAAGGAAGAATATTGAAAATGAAATGGCAGTTGAATATAAAGGAAAGTTTTATAAAGCAAAAGTCAATAATTAAGTATGCTAATCAGAGAAGCACACATTCCATCGTATAACAAAATATCCCCGCGTCGGGGATACGGAACGTTATATGCAATTGGGGCAAAGACTAAAAACAGCTCTAAAAACAACTAAAACATAAGAGGTGACTTATAATGAAAATTGGATTTTTAATTGTAGATATGCAAAAAGGTTTTTTACAAAATCAAAGAGAAAAACTGAATGTAGAAAGTGCATGTGAACACATAAACTATGTCGCAAACCTACTTCGTTCCAAAAATCATGTTGTTATACATATTCAGGATGTTGAAGGAGCAGAAGATATTAATTCTGAATTACTTGAAATCATCCCAGACATTAAAATCGAACCAAATGATATTAGGATAACAAAAGAAGCATCGAATGCATTTTGGAATACAGAATTAGAACAGATTTTATTAAATCATGAAGTTGGTTTAGTTATTGTTGCAGGTTTTGCAGCAGAGCATTGTGTTCTCTTTACCTATAATGGTGCAAAAGAAAGAGGCTTTAAAACAGTGATGCTTCAAAACGGAATTATAAGTACTAAGAATGATGTGATAAATATTACGTACCGTGATCGGAACATAATTTCTTACCCTATAATTGAGTATATAGTAAAGTAGTGAATTTGCAGGTAACTCTAAGATGGCCCCAATAACATATAAACCAGCTAATCCTTGTCAAGTGTTAGCTGAAAAATAATTTTTAACT
>CAZEQK010000101.1:0-4095 GCA_964514395.1 uncultured Bacillaceae bacterium | reverse complement strand
ATTAGTAGTCGTCATTGTAATATTTGTCATCGTTTTATAAAATAAAAAATGAGGGTGAGGGATGTAATAAATGGTTAATCGCTGTATTATGATTTTTCCAGTTTTTAAGAACATGAACTTGATTGATCAATTAAGAGCAAAATATGATCCACTAGCCCAGCATGTTAGACCCCACATTACATTAGTATTTCCCTTCGAAAGCAATATTGAAACAGCGACATTAAGAAACCATTTAGTAAAAAAACTTGAAGGTATAAAACCTTTTCGGCTTTCTTTAAAGGGAATCGTCTCTTCAAGAGAAAATGGTAATTATTTATTTTTAAATATAAAAGAAGGAAGAGATAAAATAATAGAATTACATCAGAGATTATACACAGATATCTTGGAGGAATATATCCCGAATTTTCTAAAAAAGGTTGTATTTTTCCCACATATGACTGTTGGAAATATAACAAATGAGAATGATTTTTACATTGCAGTGAAAGAAACGAAGAGTTTTTATCATCATTTTGAGACGACTGTTGATACAATTAGTGTAGAAATTATTGATGAGAATGAAGACTCTATTATTGAATTAAATGTACCACTTGATGCAAAGGACATATAGGATGTGAAACAGCATGATAAAAGCGATACTATTTGATTTAGATGGAACCTTATTAGATCGAGATACCTCTTTATACTACTTCATCAATCATCAATATGATAGATTCATTGATGTACTTCATCACATTACGAAAAAAATTATTGTAATCGTTTTATTAAAATAGATAATCATGGTTTAATCTGGAAGGATAAAGTATATCAGTAATTAGTTAATAATTATAAGATTAACATTCTCAAAGCATGTAGTAGGTTATCCAAAACTAAAAGTAATGCTAACCAGATTAGAGGAACAAGGTCTAAAGTTAGGATTAATCACAAATGGATTGGGAGAATTTCAAACAAGGAGTATTGAGGCACTTGCAATATCTGAATATTTTGATGTTATCTTAATATCTGAGATAGAAGGAATAAAGAAGCCACAATCAGAAATATTTCTAAAAGCCCTAAAACAATTACAGGTTAAACCACAAGAAGCTGTCTTTATAGGTGATCATCCTATTCATGATATCCAAGGAAGTCGAAAGGTAGGAATGAAAGGGATTTGGAAGAACAACTTTTCAGGTGAAAAGAATGTTGAATCTGATGGTATAATAAGAGATTTGAATGAAATTGAGGAAATCATAAAGGAATAATAGTGGATCGCAGAGAACTATCCATGATTAAATAGCAAATAATAACTCACTACTAATGTAATATGAAAGGAATATTTATATGATGTTATCCTTTGATATGGATGATAAAAAATTTAATTACAGAGCAGCAGGTATTCTCTTACACGATGGAAAAATACTCTTTCAAAAGGACTTAAAATATGACTTTTGGTTTTTACCAGGTGGAAGAGTTGAATTTTCCGAATCTGCTGAACAAGCATTAAAGAGAGAACTTTTTGAAGAATATTGTATAGATAGTATGGACAGTAGTTAAATTTGGACGGTAGAAAATTTTTTCGAATTAAATGAGACACCATTTCATGAAATAGGCTTTTATTTTAAAGTTAATATCAGTCCCGTTAGTCAATTATTAAACCATAAAGGTGAATTTGAAAGTGAAGAGGACGGTTATTTACATAAATGGATTGACTTAGATGAAATTGACCTTCATCATATAAAGCCAGATTTTTTAAAAGAGGAATTAAAACAGATAAATGAAATAAAAGGAATAAAGCATATCATTAATAAAACTTAAATTAACTAAAAAGCTAAAGATATGAAGGTACTGTATTAGATTAGAAGGGGAGTGCTGAAATGGATCAGAAATTTATTGAAGTAGAATCATATTGGGAGATTATGATTAAAAATGAATATATCATGCAAGATAGCGAAACTTTGGTCGTACTATTACCAGGTAATCGTTATACACATATGGCTCCTATTCTCTACTATTCCTATAACATTGCTTTACAGCTTGGCTTTGATGTTTTGGCCATTGACTATGGCTTCCAAAAAACAGAGAAGGATTTTCTCTATGAACAAAAAAATCACGTTATTTCTGAAAGTAAGGAAGCCATGATGAAAGCTCTAAATACTAAATGATTCAATTCCTGACCACTTTAGAGTCATTCGTAAATACAAAGATCATTGGTATTGGATTAATATATAAGTATGAGGTTGTGTACTATGTATAAAAGTAAAGATTCCAATCTATATAGAAATGTTGCCAACTTATATGATTTAGATCAAAGAAATGTGACACAAGATGATATTCCCTTCTATCTTGATTATGCTTCAGAAATCAATGGAGATATACTAGAATTAGCCTGTGGTACTGGCAGGGTTACGATTCCCCTTGCTAAAGCTGGACATAATGTATGGGGTTTAGATTTATCAAAGGAAATGCTTGATGAATTGAATAAGAAGATAGAAAGTGATAGTCAACTGAAGCAGAAAATCAATTTGATACATGGGAATATGACAAGCTTTGATTTAAATCACAAATTTTCGTTAATATTTATTCCGTTTCGATCGTTTCAGTCTCTATTAAAGGTAGAGGATCAAAATGCATGTCTGACAAATGTGAAGAATCATCTCAGTCAAGATGGTTATTTTATTATTGATGTTTTTAGACCTTATGCCAAGCTTGACGAATCGTGGATCAGACCAGAAGCTTTGGATTGGGAAATAGAGGACGAAAGCATAGGAAATATGGTGCGAAGAACACATATAAGACGAGAAATCGATATAGAGAATCAAATTATATATCCTGAGCTGAATTATTACGTAGTTGATAAAGAAGGGAAGGAGAGAAAAATAGTAGAGCATTTGTCATTAAAATATTACTATGAAGAGCAAATGAGAAGTCTACTTATCGCAAATGGATTTAAAATAGTTGAAGAAATAGGTTATTATGATAAACGTCCAATTAATGAGGGACCTGAACTAATATTTATCTGTAAGAAAGGATAGATAAACTCTAGGAGGTAATCATTTGAAACATAATAAATTATATAATTTGATTTTCCCAATATGGATATTCTTATTTTTTTCACCAGTTATTCTTCTTACTTTAGTTGGGAATTTCATCATAGATTCATTAGTATTAATAGCTAGCTTCTATGTATTTAAGGTAGCAGATAATCAAATAATGCTTGGAACTTATTATAAGAAACATATCTTTCGGGTATGGATATTTGGCTTTATAGCAGATATTATAGGCGCGATTATATTACTAGTCATTTCAATTTCAAGCGACAAATTGAGTTTACCAAATAAATTAATCTATGGTATTAATTATGACCCATTTAGCCATGTAGGGGCAATTCTAATCATTATATTTGCTATGCTTGTATCAGGATTTTTTATATTTCTTTTTAACTATAAATTTACTTTGAAAAAAATGATACTAAATGTAAAATTACGTTTTAAAATAGCAATATTCATAGCAATCATTACGATACCATGGACATTCTTGCTCCCAACAAAATGGTTCTACAATTGATTATTTATTAAAATTTAAGCACAAGGACTGGTTTGCTTGGAAAGCTTTACAGAACGTGTAATTAAGATTATTAAAGAAATACCTTCAGGGAAAGTGATGACCTATGGACAAATTGCTAAATTGGCAGGCAGTCCAAGGGCTTCACGTCAAGTGGTTAGGATTCTTCACTCGATGAGTGAAAAATATAAGCTTCCTTGGTACAGAGTGATAAACGGTTTAGGAGAAATAAGCATCAAGAATGAAGAGTTATTTATCAATCAAAAAATGTCCTTAGAAAGTGAAGGTATTCAGTTTATTGGATACAAGTCGTTAAATCTTGAAATTTATCAATATCAACCTAGAGAAGAGGATAAGCTATAAACAGTTTTCATGAAAAAAGATATAAGCTATATCCAAATATTGTAGCAAACCTTTTTATATCAATAATGGGAGTACAGTGATGAAATATTTTTATAATGAAATTTCCTCTAATATCTCTTTGTTAAAGAATTATCGTGAGATTTATCCGATAAAAAAGGGATATTCAAATGATGAAAAGTATCGTGTCATTTCCCA
>CAZEQK010000100.1:0-4277 GCA_964514395.1 uncultured Bacillaceae bacterium | reverse complement strand
AGTTACTCATAAAATCGTATTTAATCGCCATATGTCTTATAACGTTCCGTATCCCGACGCCCTTGAGCTTACAGGTGAAGTTCGAGCCTTTGAAATGCTTTTCTTAGGCTCGGGTAGCGAAAGGGTTGTGTCGCTGATTAACCTTCTATGAATCAAGCTTCTTGCGACCGAGGCGACTTCAAATTGAGCTACTTACCTGCACGCCGACGCGGGGATAATTTGTTAGACGAAGCTCTCGACTTCATCGAGACATCTTAATAATTCTTTTAGTGAACATTAATCATTTTTGAACGATTCGTCGTTTAGTTTCTTCGATATATTTAGAAACCTTACTGTATCTACTTTTATAATTCGTAATGTTCATCATTAGTTTTTTATCATATTCATTTGCTAATTTATCTATATAATCAAGAATCTTTTCTTTATTTAATTCATCAATCAATGACAACTTGATATTTTCCGGTAAGCTTTCCTGATAACCAAATCTATGAATATTAGTCCTATGTTTGATGTCTCTCTCAATCATCTCAAGGACTAGATACTCTCTTATTAAATCAAGAATCAAATGCAAACCAATCAGATTATCATTTCGAGCAATTTTCTTAATCGTCACAAAATACTTAAACCATGTTCCGCTAATATTATCTTTATATGGTTCAAATGAAAAATCATCAGACGCTTCAAAAACTTCCTTCTGTATCTCTATACTCCCAAAAATTACTGATGATGTTTTGCTAATAGATTCCACCAATAGCCACTCATTGTAGGTACAAATAGAAGCATCTAAAAGGTGTATTGATTGATTATATACAATTACTGATCTATATAGGGTAGATTCTGGCTTCTTATATATTTCATTACCAATAACTTCTCCGATATTATTTACAGCTTGTAAAAATAACTCATTATTCAACATTGTATTCTGATCCAAAACAACAAGTATGTCAAAATCGGACCAGAAATCAACATAACTATCAGATTGATAAGAACCTCTTAGAATTATTGCTTGAATTCCATTAAGTTTTGAAGTTAGTTGTTTGATTACATGACTCAAAAAAATATTCATCTATCCTACCTCATTTTTTCTTTTTTTTTGGGTTTACGAGAGTTTCGTCTAACGTTCCGTATCCCCGACGCCCTTGAGCTTACAGGTGGAGTTCGAGCCTTAGAAATGCTTTTCTTAGGCTCGGGCTTCGCCGGCTCGGTTAGCGAAAGGGTTGTGTCGCTGATTCTTCTTCTATGAATCTAACTTCTTGCGACCAAGGCGTACATCAAATTGAATAACTTCCCTGCTCGCCGAAGCGGGGATATTTTGTTATAGGATGTCAACGCTTTCTCAGAAACTTACAATGCAATTCTTTTTATTCATTAAAATTAGCTAAACCATTTTGGGGCCCATGTTGAAATGCTATTCCCCGGTACAGACACTACAAGCCATTCTTGTCCAGTGTATCCTCCACCATCTCCAGCTTGCCAACATTCATATTTTTCATGGTATCCATTTACAAAAAGCGTTTTCCCACATTCAAATTCAATGTATAGATGAGGAGAAGTGGTTCCTAACCTGATATCAGTCACTTTCTCCCTACGCAATTGAAAAATAATTTTATACTCATCCTCTTCAGATATATCATCCATTTCTGATTCAGAATTAGGAAAATTTCGGTTTCCTTTTGGGAATACAGCCCATTTTGATTCAATATTTATCCATAGTTCATCAGGATTTTTATTAGAATAATGCTGAAAACGAATTAAGATAGCACCAGGACCTGGACCGAATTTCATACCATCTAATTGACTTCCTATAAATATATATTTTAAAGCTTTTTCAGCAAATTGTTTATTTTCAATATTCGTCATTAACACTCCTTTCATTTCATTCCAATCAATATCCATCTTTTTTTAAAAAATGACGATTTGTCTTTCTGTTATTCTGAACTTTATTTTAAAAAATATTACTTAAAGAAAAATGAATTTTTTTGCGCTGATTTCCTATAACGTTCCGTATCCCCGACGCCCTTGAGCTTACAGGTGGAGTTCGAGCCTTAGAAATGCTTTTCTTAGGCTCGGGCTTTACCGTCTCGGTTAGCGAAAGGGTTGTGTCGCTGATTCACTTCTTTGAATCTACCTTCTTGCGACCGAGGCGCACTTCAAATTGAGTTACTTCACTGCTACGCCGAAGCGGGGATATTTTGTTATGAGATGTCGGCGCTTACTTATATGCATTCACAATATCCTTATCATATGGATATCCTATCTCTTCAATATCAACTTTTATATCTCTTAAATCTATATCTTTATTTAATAGTTTTAATATTTCTAAATTAATTGGATTAAAATCAAATATATATTCAACTATATTTGATGGCAAAATAATATCATAATATTCATTCGCCCATTTTAAATAATACTCTGGTCCACCTAATAAAATCTTCAATAATCTTAAACTTTTAATATCAGTTTCTATACTAGTTTTCCATTGACCATCAGCGAATTCATTCCAAATACAAAAAGTTGCTTTTTCAAGAGTAAATGCTGGTTCTGATAGGAAGTCTTTAAACTTATCTGGTACTTCATCATATATATTGTCGTAATAATTATTTTTATTAGATCTTAAATAATCTACATCAAATCCTTTTATTATTAATCCATAATTACTTAATAAAGCAAAATATTGATTACCTTGACCGTCTCTCATTGATGCCATCTGCTCATTAGTATCCCATTTAGAATTATATGAATAGTATCGATATTCCCATTCAGGCATTAATATAGCATCCAACATTGCAGCAGATTGAAAAATTCTTTTGCATTTATTTATGTCTGGAAGTTGATTTATAGATTTATAATCTTTCATAAAAACACCCCTCGTTTTGCCGATTTCTCATAACGTTCCGTATCCCCGACGCCCTTGAGCTTACAGGTGGAGTTCGAGCCTTAGAAATGCTTTTCTTAGGCTCGAGCTTCGCCGCCTCGTTTAGCGAAAGGGTTGTGTCGCTGATTCTCTTCTATGAATCTATCACCTTGCGACCAAGGTGCACTTCAAATTGAGTTACTTCATTGCCACGCCGACGCGGGAATGCATTGTTATAAGATGTTGGCGCCTTCCTCGAGTCAACTTAATCTTAACTAATATTTTTATTGTAATAACTAGTGCCTTCATTTAATTCTTCAAGGACTAGTTGTGGAAACTTTGTTTCAATTAAATTACTCGTAGCTTTCAGTAATGGATAAACTCGATCCCCTTTGGCTCTATTAATTAATGAAAGCCAATGAGAAGGATAATATCTCACTAACATTCCTAAACTAAAAGAAGCTAAAAATAGATAAGATAACGAAGAAAGCTTTAATCCATTAGACAATGGACTTACAATATATGAGAGTCCTTTTGCTCCTTGTTTAACTTGTATATCTAACGAATAATTATCATCTAATTGTGGATGCGTTATTCGGAACCATAGATTTTCAATATTCCCAAAAAAATTACAAGAATCCCTTCTCATAAATTGTGTATCACTTGGTAGATTAAACTTTCTTTTTATATCCTCGATTTCAGGCAAACCAATTTTCGTTGTGAAAATTGAATAATCTGTTTGCTTTCCGAGAGTGAATATACTTGATAGATAGCAGTTTGAAAATTCATTAAAAGTATAGATATACAGTTCACTTAGTTCTTGAATTTGAGACAAAACCTGTTTCAGGTTTATCTGATTCCCTTCAATAACTGAATTATTAATACTTTCTACCTTAATTTGTGAAGGGAAGGGACCCGTATATATTTTGGATCTTTCCAGATTAGATGTAACTTTAGATAATTCTGAAAATGTCCCTCCTGTAAATTCAATTACAATATTAGGAAGTTCAGCAATTCCTTTTGAAAGTACATTTCTCCAGTTCTTTGCAGAAAGTCCATGTGAAGTTGCAATACTATTAGCTCTTGAATTAGTATTTAAAAACAATATTATTGCTCTTGAAAATGACAGTACTCCATAGTAAAGCAATAAGGGACGTACCAACTCAGCTGAGAGTCTCGCACTTTGGAAATACTCTCTACCTTGAGCAACAAAAGATACAATCTCATGACTTTTCTCGGACGAAAGAGATCGATTATGCTTCTCTTTATATAGCTTTGTTATTAAATCTCTACTCTCATAAAGTGATAATTCTTCCCAAATAGATGACATTATTACCTCCAAGTTTTTATATACTTGCGCAAATTTCTTATAACGTTCCGTATCCCCGACGCCCTTGAGCTTACAGGTGGAGTTCGAGCCTTA
>CAZEQK010000099.1:0-4297 GCA_964514395.1 uncultured Bacillaceae bacterium | reverse complement strand
GGAATGTTCTTATCTTAGGCTTAGGGATGCTGACTCGGTTAGCGAAAGGGTTGTGGAGTTGACTCTACTTCTATGAATCTACCTCTGCGACCGAGGCGTACATTCGTGAGCCACTTCCTTGCTTACGCCGAAGCGGGGATATTGTGTTATCTGTAGTATCCTTATCCTTTCTTAATTCTTATCAATAAATCAGCTAGTATAGTACCAGCTAATGCTATAAATGTATATATAAAGACCCAAAATAAAAATGTACTATTAAATATAGTGAAAGTTGATAATAAATATAGCAAAAATACTATTCCAACAACCCATATTTTTTTATGCAAAATAATTTGCATTACTAATGAAATCAAAAATGTTGATATCGGCAATACTATTAAAACTAGTGAGAACTCATTCAGCAATATAAGCATCTCCTTTCTATTTCAATAATACTATTGACTTCTAATGTATACCTTTTACTCTTTTTGACCTTATTTAATTTAATCTGTTCTTGTAAATAGCTCAATATATATAGTTTTTAATTCTGTTTTACCTATATTAAACGATGGAAACATACTATTTCCGATTTTATAATTCGTCTTCTAAAACGACCTTCATCTTTAAAATTATTTCAATCTTTATATCCATTTTCTTTTTGTCTTTCAAAAGTTCTATTTTTATATGTAATTCTCAATAGTTGAAAATAAACCTACCAATAGAAGATCTGCATTAATTAACTTTTCAATTATTTCACTTCATTGAATAGCTCACATAGGATATTACAGATAACGTTCCGTATCCCCGACGCCCTTGAGCTTACAGGTGAAGTTCGAGCCTTAGAAATGCTTTTCTTAGGCTCGGGCTTTGCCGTCTTGGTTAACGAAAGGGTTGTGTCGCTGATTCTTCTTCTATGAATTTACTTCTTGCGACCGAGGCGTCGTCAAATTGAGTTACTTCTCTGCCACGCCGACGCGGGGATATTTTGTTAAGTAATGTTGGACGCCCCTCACAGATGCTGACAGGACGTCAGCCACTTTTAAAAATTTAATTTACATACTACGTTTATATAGATAACTACAGGATTTTCTTCATAATAACAGCAGGCAATAGTTCCCCTGCCCATTTCATTTCAATATCTTTAAATTTATTAAAACCAATGCTAGTCCAAAATTTAAGAACAAAATTATCATAGTTAGTAACTACATCTATTCTCATACTTTTACTTTTTAATGATCTAGCATATTCCTCTAGTGTTTGATAAATTAACTTGCCATATCCTTTATTTTTATAATCATTATGTAGCATTAATAGTGATAAATATGTTTCCTCATCTATTTTAAAATCTATTATTCCTATTATTTTACCTAAACTCTTTTCTACTATTTTACAAGAATAAAAATTCATTTTTTTCATTGACTCTAACTCTTCAATTATCCATTCATATGAAACTTTATTAGTTCCGATATGATTTATTAAGAAAAGTTTATTAGAGTTATAAACTTCAATAATATCATTTAGATCTTTATTCTCCACTGTATCTATATAAAAGCTTTTTGATTCAATAATCATTCTGATTCTCCATCCTCATTACGCCCATGGACGGGCGGACTTTTCTTGCGACCAATTTCACTTAACGTTCCGTATCCCCGACGCCCTTGAGCTTACAGGTGGAGTTCGAGCCTTAGAAATGCCTTTCTTAGGCTTGGGCTTTGCCGACTAGGTTAGTGAAAGGGTTGTGTCGCTGATTCTACTTCTATGAGACTATCATCTTGTGACCGAGGCGTTCTTCAAATTGAACTACATCCCTGCAAGCCGACGCGGAGATATTTTGTTAGAAGATGTCAACGTCCTCAGCGAAATACTTGATAAATAAATTATTAATTTATAGAACCCGTCAGTTGAAAAATTTTACTAAATTTTTATTTCTTCGTAAGCCAGATATATATATAGAAAAAAAGTGTTAGGATTGTGTTAAATATAAAAGTCAATATAACAGGAATCAGAATCATTGAAGCATCATTACTGAAAAAGAGATGGTACCTTTCCGAAAAACTGCCTGTGCCATAATTATTTATAGAAGACACCAAAAATAAGCCTAATAATAATAAAGAAAGTATTGGAACACTCCAGAGGTATTTTTTAAATAAAGAAAAAAATACGAAAACTATTAAGAACGAAAATAAAAATTGAACTATAAAAATACTAAAGAAAAAAGCCATTTACTTCTCTCTCCTCTAACTCTTATTCAACTACTGCTACGTTCTGAATAAAGATTTAGCACATATTACTACGTTTGTATTAAGTTTTTTACGTTGATTTCTGATAACGTTCCGTATCCCCGACGCCCTTGAGCTTACAGACGCAGGCTCAACCTTAGAAATGCTTTTCTTAGGCTCGGGCTTTGCCGCCTCGGTTAGCGAAAGGGTTGTGTCGCTGACTCCACTTCTATGAATCTACCTCTGCGACCGAGGCGTCTTCAAATTGAGTTACTTCCTTGTTACGCCGACACGGGGATATTTTGTTATCTGATGCCCCTACTTTTATGTATCATCTTTTAGTATTCATCAATTATTAATTAGTTCCAACCCTCCATTTGTGAAAAAATAGAATTGTTGCTTATTAGGTTCTAGATATATTTGAAATTGCTTATTTTCTTTATTAAATAAAACAGCTTTAGCATTTATTGATTTGTTAATATCAGGTTGAGACAAGTCGACTCGGTTAGCGAAAGGGTTGTGTCGCTGATTCTTCTTCTATGAATCTAACTTCTAGCGACCGAGGCGCACTTCAAATTGAGTTACTTCTCTGCTACTCCGACGCGGGGATATTTTGTTATGTAATGGAACTCTATACTAACCTATTATTAATAATTATTTTTCTGTACTACTTAGATGGATTACTTCGGCTTCTTTTTTTATTGTTATTTTTATTAAATCCTCATATTTATCTTCTAAATTCTTATTCTCTTCCTCATTTTCAATTCCTTCATCAATAATTTTATGTTTAACCGAGAGAGTATCCTCATTACTTCTTACAACTATAAAAATATCAGTTACACCTGCGTATGTCCCATAACATCCGAGTAAGTAGTTATCTGGTAAAACAAAATAATTGTTATCTTTTTTTCTTATCCCTTTTAAATATTGAGGAAATTGCCCGACTTTATATTTTTTTCGTACATTACTATCAACTATTAAAAACAGATCTGTAAATGGTACTCCTTCCTCTTCAAATTTATCAAACTCCCATCCTATTTTTATATAGATCGGTTTATTATTTTTATTCTTATTTTCAACTTTGTCATAACTACTGTTGCAACCATGAATTACTATTAAAAAAAATATTAATAAGAGCATTAGCAATTTCTTATTCATAAACAACACCTTTATTATGAATTTTATTTCTCGTTTAAAGTACCTTAAGCTCTTTCACATAACGTTCCGTATCCCCGACGCCCTTGAGCTTACAGGTGGAGTTCGAGCCTTAGAAATGCCTTTCTTAGGCTCGGGCTTCGCCGTCTTGGTTAGCGAAAGGGTTGTGTCGCTGATTCACTTCTATGAATCTACCTCCGCGACCGAGGCGTCTTCAAATTGAGCTACTTCTATGCCACGCCGACGCGGGGATGCATTGTTATATGATGTTGCAGGACAACAAAGCATTACTAATCGTTCTGTTCTTGTAGTGAAAATTTTCTCCATTCCCAATAGTTCATGATGTCTACCTCATTATTATCATTCTCAGCATTATACATATGTGAATGAGGAACTGGAAATATAATATCTTCCTCTATAAATCCCCGTTCAGTTAGATACTTAGTTATCTTTGATATGTCATCATATATATAGATAACATTATGTCTGTCATAAACAAGCAATTGCTTAGTTTTAGCAGAACCCATCCAAAGATTGTGTCTCCCATCTGTCTCAAAATACTCTCTAAATTTATTAGCAAAGTCTTCTATTTCATTATAGGTCAGTGGATATGGACATTGATATCTCCCAAGTTCGTTATCGACCCTTGATACTAAGAGTACATACAAACACCAATAAAGTGGTTCGAAACTTTTAAGAATATCAATCATTAAGCTTATTTGGTTGTCATGAGCAGCAGCAGTCACTCTTTCATAATTAGGATATCTTTCTACATACCAAGTATTGTTGTAGAAGAACTCTTTATCCGTCTCTCCTGAGTAAATCCCAAACTTATAAGGATGTTTCATTTTTTCAGCCCCTTTGAATATCTCAATTATACCCTGCAATGTCATATAACGTTCCGTATCCCCGACGCCCTTGAGCTTACAGGTGAAGTTCGAGCC
>CAZEQK010000098.1:0-4339 GCA_964514395.1 uncultured Bacillaceae bacterium | reverse complement strand
GCATTCATTGGTAAAAAACATGGCGAGAGTGGTACATTTCAGTGGCTGTATTCAGCTTCTCCTACTTTTGATGGAAAACTAAATGGTTCTCCCTCTTCAGGCAAAACTTTCGTGTTCTCTCTACCATTATCAATGATAAACATAATAAAATAACTCCTTTCATTGTGTGAATATTTGTGGGAATATTTATGCCCACACCACAATTTATGAGTTATTCATACGTTATAGAACTATTTAGTTAATTAGTCCCAACCTTGATATAAGTCCTCAATAGAATATCTTTTGTTACCTCTTTCTGATAAAGCTTTCGCCATTTTATATAAAAATTGAACATTAGGAATAGTTTTAGTTGTAGCTATTCTACTAATATAAGTTTGTTCTTTCCCTAAAATCTCTGCTAATTCTATTTGTTCCATCCCAATATCTAATAAGATATACTTTAATCTTGATCTAAACACGATAAATCACCTCAATGAAATATTCGATTTATCTAATAATGATTCCTTTATCGAAAATTGACTTGTTTTACAAAGTTATAGAAAAAAATAGCCATCTGCTAGAAATGGCAAATGACTATTCATTAATTACTATAATTGATTACGTTACATGGATCTATTATTTCGTTTTTATTTTAGATTCTACAATATTATAAATAACAAAATTTTATTATTTTAAATGATTAACAAGAATATTTAATGGTACTCGACCATCTTTTGTTTCATTAAAATTATTTTTTAGCATTGAGTTAATTTTTACATTATCATTGTCAATATCCATTATTCCTTGGAAACCGTCTGTGATATAGAAATAACCTAACTTATCATAATATTTTAAAAAGAAGATGTATTTTTTACCAACTGAAGCTAAGTATTCATCATTCATTTGTAATACTTTTACTGAATTTATTTTTTTACCCTTAATAACATTCTGTACATCCACTGTTAAAAAAGAACTAAATCCAGAACCAGATGGATGTGGTTCAACATTTGAAACCTTTCCTATTAATATGTACTCACTATCGCTTTTCAATTCATCAATAGATTGAGCTAAATGATCATATATAGATTGTCCTTCTCTATTATTCGATGAAACAGATATTTTTTTGGGAGCTTTAACTATCATATCCTCTGTATTAAGTTTATTATTCATCAATTTTATATCATTTTTAGCAGTCATTGTAAAAGCTATTACAATCACTATTACTAAAGTAGTTAAAAATATTATATTTTTTTTATTCATAATATTACCTCCTATATATTTTATGACTAATCGTATTAAAAATATTTTTAATACGTTACACTGTACATACTACTCATATGACGTATATCGTTTGTTTGTGGTTGATTAATTTGCCACTGAGATATTTGGAATATATCTGGATACATAATCTCGGGAATTGATGAATCTGTATTGTGCCCATAATATCCAATAAAATGCCCAACTTCATGGCTTGCAATTGCCTTCCACAGAGTACCAAAATTAGATGTCTGTACGCTTCCATCACTAGGATTTGTATCCCAAATATAATATAGTTCTCCATATGAAATGCTATAAACATTTTTTGTACTAGTATTATAAGTACCAGTTCCCATAAGTGTTTTTATAAGCATTGTTTGGGCTACAACATTTGGAGCTAAACCATGTTTATCAGCTGTAGCACGTGATATACCCCAAAATAATAAGTTATAATTGGTGTCAAATTGAGATGAAATATTATTTAAATGGTTTGTCCACTGACTAATTCCATATATCCCAGAATTAATATAATCTGTTTGATTCATACCAAAATCAGGGTCCGATGTAAAGGCATAACGAACAGTAGAATCATTTAAAAACATAATGCTAGAACTATCTGAGTACCAATAATTAAACTCACCATAATTTGCAAGAGCCATTACAGAATTTCCAAAAAAAGTAAACATTAGCAATCCAATTAAAGCGAAAATTAGAATTTTTTTCTTCATATTAATACCTCCTATTTTTTTATCTTTAGGTTTATAAACCTTTAATTTGGATATCCTTTTATCTTATTCTATAAATTTCTTTTTTTTCCTTTTTTTATTTAAAAAATATATTTTTTTTATTAACTTCTTTTTTATAGTTATTTTTGTAATATTTATTTTAAAAACAAAAAATTCAATATATAGAATAAAAACAGTTAAATATCCTTCTATAAAATAAAAGTAAACTGGGTACTAATAAAATGAATTAGGTGATTACGGCCACTGAAATGTACCACCATTGACATAGTTCTTACCACCGAATGACAAAGAATGTACCAGTAAGTGCCAGGCTGTTTACCAGTTTACCTTCTGTATAATTAGTGAGCACACCTTGGGGTGTGCCATTATTATGTAGGAGGTATTTTTGTATGGTTCATTATCGAAAGATATTAGAATTACAAGACGAAGGGATAAGTCTTAGAGGCATTGCCGCAAGTACTGGTAACTCTCGTCAAAAAGTAACAGAGGTGATCAGTCTTGCCGAAAAGAAGGGATTAGTCTGTCCATTAGAGGAAGAAATGACAGATAAATGGATTGAGGAATTTCTCTTTCCAGAGAAGACTTTGGAGGCTTCTGGCCGACAACCATTGAACTTTGATTATATTCATGAAGAGTTGGCCAAGCCTAATGTGACACTTTCGCTTCTTCATCATGAATATGAAGCTGAATGTCGAGCAAATCAGAAGATTCCGTACTCGTATCGCAGCTTTTTGCGTCTTTATAGTAAGTATGCAGACAAGTACAAAGCCACTTTGCGCATTCGCAGAAAACCAGGTGAAATCATGGAAGTTGACTGGGCAGGATCCACAGCCTTCATCATCGATAGAGATACTGGGGAGAAGGTAAAGGCGTATATTTTCGTTGCGACACTGCCGTGTAGTCAATTATCGTATGCGGAAGCAACCTTATCGATGGATTCGCATTCATGGATTACTGCTCACAATAATGCGTATAAGTATTTTGGTGGCTCTACACAAATTATAGTGCCAGACAACCTAAAAACAAGTGTGACAAAACATACCACACGTGAATTGATTTTAAATCCAACTTACAGAGAAATGGCAGACTACTACAATACTGTCGTGATGCCTGCAAGGGTTCGTACTCCGAAAGATAAAGCAAGTGTTGAAGGTTCTGTTGGGGTTATTTCTACATGGATTATCGCAGCATTAAGAAATACACATTGCTTTAGTATCGATGAATTGAACGAAGAAGTTTGGAAGAAATTAGATGAATTTAATCAACGTCCCTTTACTCGGAAAAAAGGGTCTCGTTTGTCTGCATTTGAAGAAGAGGAGAAATTTGCGCTTTCTCCCCTCCCAATCGTACCTTATAAAATGTCTGAATGGAAAACAGCCAAAGTACGTCCTGACTATCACCTTTCTGTCGAGAGCATGTTTTATTCTGTGCCTTACGAATATATTAATCGACAAGTCGAGGTGAAGTTATCAGATGACCTCGTTGAAATCTTTTTCAATCATATGAGAGTGGCATCTCATAAACGATTATATGGGAAGTTTGGTCAATTTTCCACTACTCGTGACCATATGCCTGATAATCACAAGTTATTCGTGGATCAAACGCCAGAGGCGGCAATGGAATGGGCAGAAAGTATCGGGACATCAACCTTGAGCGTCATTCGGTACCTTCTAGACACTTCACAAACAGAAAAACAGGCGTTACAGTCCATATTTTCGTTAAAGAAGTTTGAGCGCCGTTATTCAAAATATGAAATTGAACGTGCATGTAAAATGGTTATTTCTATGACAAAAAGACCGACGGTCAAAAGTATTCAAACGATTTTGAAGAACAACAAAAAGAATGATGCCGAGCAAGAACTAAAACGTAAAACAGACATGAACAAAAATAACTTTGGCTTCACACGTGGAGCTTCTTACTATGGGGGAACAGATAAATGATGAATGAACAAACATTAACCAAATTACACGAAATGAAATTAAGCGGAATGGCGGAAGCCTATAAGGAACAAGCATTGAACAAAGAATTTCAAAAGATGAGTTTTGAAGACCGTTTTAGTTTGCTCGTCGATTTAGAATATTCCCGTCGTAAGAGTAATAAGCTTCAACGTTTGATTAAAACAGCCACTTTTTTAAATTCAAATGCCTGCATTGAAGATATGGAATATCACGAAGATCGAAGACTAGATAAAGAGTTAATTTTGAAACTGGCCAGCAGTACCTATATCCATGACAGTCACAATATCATAAGAAGGGACCCACTGGTTCAGGAAAGTCATTCTTAGCTACTGCTTTTGGGGTATCTGCTTGTCGCCAATTCTATAATGTCAAATACATTCGCTTACCAGAATTACTGGA
>CAZEQK010000097.1:0-4392 GCA_964514395.1 uncultured Bacillaceae bacterium | reverse complement strand
TCTTAATGTAGCATAGTCTTTTTTAAAATGTCCTTTACTAAGGGTACACTTTAGTTTGATGGAGACTTTTTATTATTACCATTAGAAAAGAATTTTTCACCAGGAGTTTTTTGGTTAAATAATGGCAATAAAGTTATGTTTGGAGGATTTAATACAGAACTGTTTTATTAGATATTAACTCTCCAAATAAAGGGGAATCTCTAGACCATTCTTATTATGGTGCAAGTTTAAATATGACAATGAACAAGATGGTATTTAATGCAGCATTAAATAGTGTTTATATTTATGACATAGAATCGAATCATTTTAAAGAAATTTATAATACTCATTATGGGC
The DNA here is from genome assembly GCA_964514395.1 of uncultured Bacillaceae bacterium. GTDB lineage: Bacteria > Bacillota > Bacilli > Tepidibacillales > Tepidibacillaceae > CAZEQK01. The sequence continues at coordinate 4,056 of CAZEQK010000097.1, read as the reverse complement.
CTTTTCCTATTTCAGAAATGCATTTAAAGGCGATATGGGGGGTAAATGATAAAATATTTTTTGATGATTTAGTCTTAGAAAATATGAAACTTGATGAACATGGAAATGATACTTACGACCCCAAATATAGTATTATAAAATATAATCTTGAGACAGAGAAAACTGAAAAATTCATAGAGCATGGATATATTTTGAATGAGTCACCGGATAAAAGGTATTTAGCATATGTTGATGAAACAAAACAAAAAACGATTATATTAGATTTAACAAATAACAAAAGCTTTGAAATCCCACTATCCGTAGAGCTAGATTGGACTCCAGATAGTCAACAATTTGCATATATCCCTCGTAACAGTAAACAAATATATATTGAAAACCTTGAAGAACAGGGAAGAGTAGTAAAGAAATTAGATATATCTCCATTACTAAGTAAGAGTAAAGATGTATTAAATTTACAATATGATCATAATGGCTACTATACATTTGATATTGCCTACTTTGATTTTATAGACTATTTTAATACAAAATATTATAAGGAGTTTGAAACCTATAAAATTAAAATGTAATTAGGTAATGACTGATTAATCATTAAATCTTATACTTTAAACCTATGAAGATGACTTCAGATGAAGTCATCTTCTTTAATCCTACGCAAGTAAATCTATACTATAATTAAGATTAGGGAACAAGGTAAAAGAAGTTTCAGAAAAATTGGTCAAAAGCAAAATTGGTTGTTAATTTACAAAAACCATTGATTACTCAAATAATAAAATAGAGGGCTTCATAGAATACTGTATGAATAATGATACTCATTATTCAGATTCAAGGTTATTAGGTTATTTTTGTAATCACTGCAAACCTGCTATAAGAAGTCTTATAGGGATTTATTAATAAAATTTGTATTTCTTTTGACACATAATCAGTACTTAATCTATGAAAATATTTTTTTTGAATCACCAAAACATGAAACAAAACTATACTTTAAAAATCAAAAAACAAATGAAGTGAAACAAATATATAGTAGTAAAAACATTTATATTATACCATTTAATTTATTTAATACTTCTGTAGATTATAGCAGACTACAAAAACAATAAGACAATAACACAATTTCAACAGCCCACTTCCTTGTGGGTTTTTTTGTGGGTAGTGATACCATTCTCATTATAAAGGCTGAACTAAATTCAATCGTAGGAACAAATCTAGTAATAGATAATTCTTTTAATGGAGAGGCAAATAGTGCAGTAAAGGCATTGCAAACCAAGTTTAACAAAGAAATAGGAACAAATTTTGAAGTGAATGGCGAATTAAATAAAGAAACGTTATATCAACTAGAAATGTATTTTCTAAACAAAACTTTTTATAAAATGCCAACTAGTAATGATAAGAGATATGATCTGTATGGAAATGCAGGGGCAGGAGATAGTGTATCAAATATAGAAGAAAAGATAGCAGAGATGATAGCAGGTATAGATAAAAAGTATAAAGATGTAGCAACTGCTCAAGCATATTTAAAATTAATGAATTTCTATATCGGTGATGAAGGTATTGATGGGAAAGCTCCAAATCCATCAAATTCATGGCAAGCTATAAAAACATTTCAGGATATGGTAGGAGGATTGGATGCAGACGGAATAGTGAATCAAACTACATTAGATAAAATGAAACAGGCTGTCATAAGTAATTGGACAATTGAAAAAATTATTTTGGATCTCAACGATAAACTTATTCAAACAAATAAAAAAGGTTATATTCGACCAACATATGGCTATAGAGTTACTGATGATTTTTTTACTAAAAGAGGATCCGTACAGCACATGGGAATAGATTTAAGTGGATCTAGAATAGGGAGTGGTAGACCAGAAACGCCAAGTTCAATGTATAGAATGCCTGTATATGCGGTAGATGATGGTTATATAGGATTTGCAAGAAATATGCCATCACTGGGAGGTAATTATATTATTCTAGTAAGTGACAGTGGTTATAACTTTAGATACCTTCATTTAGATGGATTTGGGCCTGTAATATTAAATAATTCTGATTACGATAAATCTACTGGTTTTAACTTTTTTGACCCTGATGTAATAAGAGTTAAAAAAGGTGAATTTCTTGGTTATGTAGGAAATACTGGTAATAGTACAGGTGATCATCTTCATTTTGATATGTATGATTCACAATTAGGATTGGATTTCAATAAATACAGTGGAAAATATTTAAATCCAGAGGATTTTATAACATTAAGATAATCATATCTTTAAATAAAAATGAGGTGCTAATATGCTTCGGAAAGTAACATTAATAGCATTTATTCTTATTTTAGGAATATATTTTATTGGATGCCAAAAGATTGATAATAGTAAAACTATTATCAATAGAGATCAAAGCATGCATCAGATAAATACAGACCAAGATAAAGACAATGCTAAGAATAATAATGAAACAAACCAAGAAAATAATAGTCAATTATATAAGGAAAATACTAACCTAGAAATAACTTTTGTTGATAAAACGATAGAAAACTATATAAGAAATATATTAAAAATAAAAAATGGCCCTATTTATCAAAATGATGTATTAAAGATAAAGAATATATATATTAACATTGTAGATTTTGCAGGTACCTATGAAGAGGTGAAAAATTACGAGGGAGAGATAAAAAGTTTAGAGGACTTAAAATGGTTTACAAATCTTGAAGAATTAGATTTAGCAAATGAAAAAATAACTGATATTTCTCCTATTCAGAATCTAACAAAGTTAAAAAAAATAGATTTATCATATAACTATATTGATAATATTGACTCTTTAAAAGATAATTTAAACATAGAAAGTTTAAATTTAAAGTATAATAATATTTCATATATCGATTCACTTACCAATATAACTAATTTAAAAGATCTAGATCTTAGTTATAATAATATAAAGAATTACAAACCAATCAGTAATTTATTGAAATTAAAAAATTTACATTTAAAAGTAAATAATATAAAAGATATTAATTGGATTTCAAATCTGTCTAGTCTATATAGTTTAGATTTATCAAATAATAACATTGCAAATATTAAACCTTTGTCTAATTTAAAGGATTTAGCATACTTACGTATATCTAATAATGATATAGATGATTTATCTCCATTATCAAATCTTTTATATTTAACGTTCTTGGTATTAAATAATAACAAAATAATAGACGCATCACCATTATTTCAATTGAAAAATTTAAACTATTTATGGATTGGGGGAAATAACATTAGTGACAAAGATATAGAGCACTTAAAAAAAATGGAAAATATGAATTCTGTAGATACTAGATAAAAAGTATATGACAGTTTGTCAATCTAAATGTGACAGTTCTTCCATGAATGCTTCAAATGAAGTTTTCCATCCTAGACATTTTCTAGGACGGTTGTTGATTAACATTAAAGAGTTCATAAGTTCATCTTCTGAGATTGCTGCTAAATCTGATGCCTTAGGGAAAAATTCTCGCAAGAGTCCATTAGAGTTTTCGTTGGTTCCTCTTTGCCAAGAAGAATATGGATCAGCAAAATAGACGCTAACTCCTAGATCAGATTCTATTGCTTTGTGGTAGGCGAACTCTCCTTCCCACGGTCAACAGTAGCTGTTTTAAACGTATCAAAAGGAAGTGCATTAACTATCTGGGTTTTTACCAATGTTAAATCGGCCACGGGTTTCCCTAGGCAATCTACGTTTTCCTTTTTGTCTTAGAACAGATAAATTTGCTTTGGCTAATTTTCCATTATATAGCCACCTATAAATAGTTTTAAAGGAAGGTACGATTCCACTAAGCCTACCAGCAATTTGCTCAGGAGACCATGTTAATAGCTTTTCTTTAATGATTTCAGCAATTTCATCGGTCCACTTTCCTTTAGGCTTTGAATTTAATCGGCGGTTATCATAATTAGTTTGTGCTATTTCAGGAGAATAAGAGTTGTTTTCTAGCTTATTATGCTTTAATTCCCGTGCAATAGTAGAATGATGACGACCTAATTGTAATTGTCAATTGAAAATTGAGCCACTTGGCTAACTACATTTTGAGCC
>CAZEQK010000096.1:0-4468 GCA_964514395.1 uncultured Bacillaceae bacterium | reverse complement strand
TTTATTATAACTTAGTTTTTTATTTCTGTGTCTCACCCTATGGGTGCATTATAGATTGTCATAATCATAAAAATAAATGGAGTAACTTTCTTCTTTAATTCTTGGTATAGGTGGCTTCATATTTAAATTTAATGCATGTATTTTTTCTAGATATAAATCTTCCTCGTTTATTTTTAAAGCAACGTGATGATAAGTCCGATAGATAATACTATTATTTTACATTAAATAATTCTTTATATAATTGTGTTGTTTTGTCTAAATCTTTTACGACAAAGGTAATATATTCACATTTTCAATCATATTCATTTTCATTTCTATTTAAGATATATACCCTACTTTTTTATAAACATCGTAACTTTATTTCAAACCTATAATTATTTACTATTTTTTATTTAATACATGAGTAATAATAAAAGCCCTAAGCTTCGCAAAGGGCTTAAAATATTTCTCTTGCCTTTTTTAGTACATAATGAAGATCTTCTTCATGTAATTCTCCGATTTTTTTCGTCACTTCTCTACCTGTTATTGTGAATGGTTTTGATGTTCTTACAATAGATGGTCCTATTAATCCTGTTTCTTCCCAATGTGTTATTTCAACATCATAATCGTTTCTTGGTTGGTGAGTGGTAATAGGGTTTGCTATTATATCTATATCTAGTACATGCTCGTTTCCTACTACAACTATCGGTCTGTATTTGAATGGTTTTGGCTCTTTGGGATTATTATTTTTAACTTTTGCTATCCATACGTCTCCTTGGCTGAACTTCTCCATATATTTCGTCATATTTGCTATCGCCTTCATTGTCAAACCAAAATCCAAAGTTTTTCCCCACAGTGATAGCTTCTCCTTTATTTATTCTCCTTACTCCAGTTATAGCTTTGCCTTTTATTGGACCCCATCCTATCCTTTTTGGGGTGTGTTTGGTTTGGAAGGGTTTTGCTTTTAATGTTTCACCTGAAGCTGTGAATGCCTTGATATGTCTATGTTTTGACCCACTAGCCACTACCCATCTGGAAGCGCCGGATGATTTTACTTTTCTCAGGTTGCCTTTTTTAATCATGGCTCACCATCTCCCTTTTATAGTCATATTATCATAAGTGTTTCCAATTTTAAATATTTATTTCTGCCCTTCCTCTTTCGTTATAATATTTTAGCAAAATTCGTAATTATTCATCTCAATAGGCTTAAAGCCATAAGATATAGTTTTGAACTAATGTAAAAGAAAGTTGTATCATAAATATTTTATTATAAAATTTCAAACAAAATTTTTTAAAGAAATATTTTATTATTTGACGAATTGTAATATTAAGTGCGACACATAAAAATAATAAAAACTCATGATTGTTTTTTGTAAAATGAAGTTACCACATTGTATATACAAAGGAGAAACAAATCATGAGTTACTTACATCTTTGCACGATTGAACATAAAAAGCTAGAAGTCTTGCATAAATTAAAAATATTATCCATAACTTTAATACAGTGCTAATTGAGTTTTAATTAAACAGTGCAATATTAGCAGCTCTTAAAGAATTTTTTACATTTAATATATGCACTAACTTACCATCAATTTCTTTAATAGTTGCCGAAGAATATAAGATAGACTTAATTTCGTTAATAGTCCATGATTCATGTTGAGAAAGAATAAGTGCACAAGTCGATGTAACTAATACTGTAGCAGCAGATGAACCACTAAACCTACCATAATTTATAAAGTTATTAGTTGTTAATAAGTTATCTCCAGGAGCAACAATGTTTGAAATAACGTAATTCGTATTATACCCCAAATGATTGTCTTTAGTTAAAGTAGAAACTGCAATTACATCTGTAAAAGCAGCTGGATAAAGATTAATAGATTTATGCTCATTTCCTGCAGCTGCAACAATTACTACTTTTTTAGATAATGCATATTGGATAGCAGACTCTAAATCAGGTGAACTATTAGAAGTTCCAAGACTTATGTTAATTATTTTTGCCCCGTTATCTACTGCTAGTTTTATTGCTGAGGCAAGTTGTTGAGATGACATTCCAACGTCTGTCCCAGCTTGAATGGATAATATTTTAGCTTTTGGCAAGAGTCCTCCTGGTGTAGTATATCCATTACCTTGAGCAACTATTAATCCTGCAACCATTGTTCCATGTTTTTGATTGTAGCCTGTTGATTTCTCTAATATTATTTGTTTTATGTTTTTTTTATTTAAGAATGGAATATTTAATTCAATACCACTATCAATTATAGCGATTAATGGAATATTTGAGCTATACCATGGAAAAATTTTTTCAGAATTTATTGTTTTTATTGGCCATCCATATAATCCATCATGTTTTAAATTATTTGTATAAAGATATGATTTTAAAAAAAAGAAACTTGCAATAATAATTAATATAATGATGATACTATTCAACTTATTTTTACTCATACAGCCTCTCCTTTTTAAATGTTTTAAATTAATAACATATCTGTTAAATTATAGAGTATTAATGTAATATATTCTTTATTTTAATAAATATTATTTAAAAAGGAAAAAAAGTACAAAGGAGGGGTAGAGTGAAAAAAAAATTTTATCTTAAACAATCGGTTTTGCTTATATTATCTTTAATACTTGCAATTACATCAACAATTGTATATTATTCAAAAGTAGAAGCAGCGGAACAACCTAATGTGACATGTGAAGTAGGAGATCTTCAATTTAACAGGCCAAATAATGAAGAGATTATTAAAATTAATCAATGGATTGAAGAGGGAAATAAAATAGAGTCGGAAGAATTAATACTTAAGCAATACTCAAAAAGTCTTAAATTTAACTTCAAGAAACGTCACATTATGAAGGTAGAAAACAATGATGAAATAGCATATTTTGTTTATTATCCTATTATTGGTGCTGCGGAAAAAGATAGTAATTATATAATAATTTTCAATCAAGATGGTAAACTTGTTGAAGATTACTTATTACTTGGTTTAAAAAATCCAAAAGGTAATATTAATTCTATTGTACGTAAAAATGATAAAGTAATTATTGATGCAATTATTAATAATGAAGGTGATATAATCTCAGGTTATAAAATAACCGATAATGGAAAAAAGCAATATTTAACATCTGAAGTTAAACCTATGTTTTGGTCTTGTTTTAATGCTTGTTTAGCAAATCAAGGAATCGCTTCCTGGGCAATAGCAACACTTGGTATTATATGTGCTGTTGCATGTGTTGGTACAGTGGGGTTAGCATGTTATGGCTGTTTATTAGCAGCAGATATAGTAGCAGGGTCTACTGTAGGCTATTGTGTGGGAATTTGTAGTTAAAGTAGGTAACTCTTGATTATTAATGGAGTATCGGTACGTTTAATGCTGGTACTCCATATGTTTATATTATTTCTATTTGGTAGGTGAAAATTATGAATATAAAGCATATAATGCTACTATTTATTTTTTTAAGTATTATTTTTATTTCATTTGCTAATTTTGGAAGAAAGATATTTATTAATGCCCCTATTATTGGATGGATAGGTGCATTAATTTCATTAACTATTGCCGTAGTATTAGCATTTATTATTAATAAAAAATAATATTAAAAATTTGGAGCTAGTATAGTTTTATTGATACATCTTAGTTAAGTATTGGATTTGTTAAGTTCTTCATTTCTTCACTCGAAGAAACCACTTTATATACCTCCCAAACAAAATTATGTTAAACAACATTCTGATATTTCTATAGTTCATTTAGTTTGGATAATTGGAAAATCTCTTTATGTATGTATGATTATCATCACAGGAAAGAATTTATGCTATAAGTAAGGCCATATTAAAAACACTACAATACTAATTATTTACTTGTCAGTTAATATACTTTTTAAGATGATATCACGCCTTGTATTTTTATATTTTTTATATCTACTTATTAATACTTCAACTTCCTTCGAATACCTAATTATATCTGTTTCTAAAAATAATACTTTTCTGTTTAAAACAGTTAGTAAATCTTCTATAAATGTATGATGATCTGCTGAAATATCATGTAATTCATTATCTAAATCCTCAAAAATCATTTCATTAAATTTAGTTGATTCATAATCTAATATAGGAACTAATTTGGCTTTTAGTACTTTATTGTAATCTTCTAGGTGTAAATTAAGTTCTTTAAGCATGTTAACATCTAAAATCAATCCGGCAATTCTAAATAAAGCTTCCATTCTCTGCTGAACACGAGAAAATCTTTCTTAGTATTCTTGATTTATTAAAACAATCCGAGATATAAATAAACTTGTTACAATAATAATCTACTAAAATTTAATGATTTATACCTAGTTCGTCAAATTATACCAAAAGCCCTTTATGATTAAAAAAAAATTAGAAATCCCGTAATAACAGGATTTCTGCTATTACGGGATTTTGATTTAGTGCCAAACTTAATTCAATTTTAGAGTCAAAGTTAATTCTTCTCTGGGTCATTTGTAACTCTGCCCTACAATGA
>CAZEQK010000095.1:0-4522 GCA_964514395.1 uncultured Bacillaceae bacterium | reverse complement strand
AAGGTAAAGTGTAGTTTTAAAGGCTTCGTCTAACAAAATATCCCCGCGTCGGCGTTCAGAGAAGTAGCTCAATTCGAAGTGCGCCTTGGTCACAAGAAGCTAGATTCATAGAAGCAGAATCAGCGACACAACCCTTTCGCTAACCGAGACGGTGAAGCCCGAGCCTAAGAAAAGTATTTCTAAGGCTCGGGTTTCACCTGTAAGCTCAAGGGCGTCGGGAATACGGAACGTTATGCGAAAGCTCACTATACATTTAAAAAATCATTAAAAGATGAGTGAAAATGTTATAATCCAAGTAAGTAGTATTAAATAAGTGAGGTGTTTAACATGAATTGGGAAAGCATAAGAGAGCATTACCCAGATCAATGGATATTATTAGAAGCTATTGATGCATATTCAGAAGAAGGAAAGAGAATTGTAAATAAAGGTTCTGTAGTTAATAACTTCAAGAACAGTAAAGAAGCATTAACTGAATATAAAGAACTTCATAAAAGCTCACCCGATCGAGAACTTTATGTTGTTCATACCAGTAAGAAAGAACTAGAGATACTTGAACGGGAATGGTTGGGAATAGGATCGATATCGGGTGTAGGTGGTAACGAATATATTTTTCTGAAACAGATTGACATTGAACGGATTACATGTAAGAAATTTTTATTGTAAATATTAGCGTAATGGATTACGGTATTGAAATCGATGGAATTATTGGTATGGACTTTTTATTAAGAGTGAAGGGAATAATTGATCTAATTAAATTGACTCTTGAATACAGACTTAACGATGAGTGAGCCATCGCATAACAATGCATCCCCGCTTCGGCGTAGCAGGGAAGTAACTCAATTTGAAGTCGCCTCGGTTGCAAGAAGTGTTTTATAGTTGTAAATTCAGCGACACAACCCTTTCGCTAACCGAGGCGGTAAAGCACAGCCTAAGAAAGGCATTTCTAAGGCTCGAACTTCACCTGTAAGCTCAAGGGCGTCGGGGATACGGAACGTTATCTGAAAAGATTAGCTAAATTTTTATTATTCATAAGTAGATAACTACAAAATAGCAGTAATAAAATAAAAAATCCAAACCTAAGGATTGGATTTTAAAATATTATGTATAATTATAATCGTTCTATTTCAGTTTCTACCTTAAAAATACGTTTATTTAATACATTAATTTCTGACTCTTTGGTATCTAATTTTTGGTTTATATTTTCTAAAATCGCGAATATATCTTTTGGCTGACCTTCTTCAATTCTAACAACTGCTTTGTAAATACCATCAATTTTCTGTTCTATACTTGATTGACTTTCTTTAAGATAGACAATATCTGCTTTCATACCTTTAATCTCAGACAATATTTGATTTAGAATTGCTTCCATTTCATATCACCTCTATATAAGATTATAGCATAGTATAGAAAATTGTGGATTTAAATAAATTTTAGAAATAAAATAAAAGAGTAAAAAATAGTAAATGATGTTAGGTTATTCAAGGAAGAGCTAATCCATCAGATAACAAAATATCTCCGCATCGGTGTGCAGGGAAGTAACTCAATTTGAAGTGCTCCTCGGTCGCAAGATGATAGTTTCATAGAAGTAGTTCAGCGACACATCCCTTTCACTAACCGAGTCAGCATCCCCAAGCCTAAGATAGGAGTTATCTAAGGCTTGGGAATGCTTGTAAGCTCAAGGGCATCGGGGATACAGAACGTTAGAAGAAATCAACGCTAGAAGAGTTTTATTACGTAGAAGTAAATATATTTCCTTATTCAACTAACGAGGCAGGATTGTTTAAGAAGGATTATAGATTTATATTAATTAGAGGGGAGCTTATGAGAAAAGAACTTGATGTATTATGTTATGGGGGTGCATTCTTTAGGAGGGTATTAGGGGAAATTGTTGCCAAAGTTTATGAAACTTTGGCGATATAATCAAACAAAATGTGCGTTAATGAGTAATGATGTTAATGTCATTTGATTATATTCAAATAAATTGAATTTGCTTTTCCAACTAAAAAGGAGTGAGCCTATTGGATGATAAATATAACGATTTGATTGGAGATATATTAAAAAGATCAGGTCTGAAAGATAATTACCAAGACAAAGGAAAAGGTGAACCGCTACCTAGAGAATATATGCAAATGGATACTTTTCAACATTTTCAAAAAATAGCAAGAGAGGCGGGCTTTTTACCTCCTTGGTTGGAGTTGCAAAAAGAAATATCTAAATTAGTCAATGGGTGTAAAACAAACCAAGATGTAGAAATTATTAACAAAAAAATAAAAAAATATAATTTGATATGCCCAACCAAAATGCAAAGAATGTTAATTAGTTTGGAAGAAATTGAACGAGCAAAAAAGGTTTGGTCATAATTTGTATTTTTATAATAAAAAATTTGTTTCTTATTCAATTAACGGATAGCTTTAGTGATTTATTTTTTTAAGTATTTCGAAGAAGGCGTTGACATCTTCTAACAAAATATCCCCGCGTTGAAGTACGCCTCGGTCGCGAGATGCTAGATTCATAGGAGAAGAGTCAGCGACACAACCCTTTCGCTAACCGAGACAGTCGTTGCATTAGCCTACCAAGTCTGGCATGGCATTAGCAACTCCTTGTAAGCTCAAGGGCGTTGGGGATACGGAACGTTATAGGAAATCAGCGCTTAAAAAACTTGATGTAATAAGCATGGTCGTAATCAGCTATAGAAGCAGAATAGCATAAAAAGTTGGAGGGGATTAAATGGATGGAGTATTAGGTGTTGAAGAGGTAATGTATTTTGTAAACGATGTCAAAGATGCGAAACAGTGGTATATTGAATTGTTGGGCAAGGAACCTTATTTTGACAACAAATATTATTGCGCTTTTCATTTGGCAAATATTACTGTAGGAATACATCCAATCAGCGACACAACCCTTTCGCTAACCGAGTCAGCATTCCCGAGCCTAACATAGGAGTTATGTAAGGCTCGGAAACGCCGGTAAGCTCAAGGGCATCGGGGATACGGAACGTTATAGGAAATCAGTTTAAAAACTATTCACTAAGATTCTATGTTATATATTATTTTCAATAGTTTTTTATAAGGATTTATAAATTATGGAGGGTTTTTATGAATAAGTCATTGTTAACCATAATATATTTACTTCTTTTAGTTATTATTTTTACTGGTTGCAACTCTTCTACTAATAATATAGAGCCTTCTACAAATCAAGGGATATATGATAAACAAGAAAAAACTAACCAATCAGTAAATACAAATTCAACACAAGAAAATATAAATAAAGATTTTATAATTACTATAGATTATAAGAAATTTAATTTAAATGAAGAAATTACTAAGCAGGAATTGCGATTATTAGCGGATGATGGAAGTTCAGCCGTAGCTTTATTAAGAAATGCAATATTTGCTCGATACGGATATAGATTTTCAAATGAATATTATAATGAATTTTTTTCTAAATTTGTATGGTATGAACCTTTATATCAAGATGTTAGTAAAAAATTAAACGAAGTTGATAATAAGAATCTTGAAACGATTATCAAATTTGAAAAAGATTATTTTGTTACACTTGAGATCGGTACTAAGAAGTTTAATAATGAACTAATAGGTACTTGGCATAGTTCACCTAGTGTAGGTTCAGGTTATGGTGAACGATATCATTTTTTTAAAAACGGTAATTTTATTTATCAAGCAAGTAAATGGATGGGGAAACTAGAATTCGTACAAAAAAAGGTATTTGGACTATTAATGATGATAGTTTAGTATTGAAAATAGACAAGATAGATGAAGTTGTTGGAGGTCAAAAAGTACCAGCAAGAGGTTCAATCGCAACTAAATTTGAAATTATAAATGGAACACTTGAGGAAAAGAAAGTAAATTATAATGAAACAATCAAAATAAGCTCCATAAAAGAACATAATTTATTAGGAAAATCAATGGTAGAGGTTAATGATATACCCTTTTGGAAATATACAGATGACCCTTATGCAGACCAATAAAATACTTGTGATTCGAAGAAGAAACTGACATCCTATAACAAAATATCCCCGTGTCGGCGTGCATGGAAGTAACTCAATTTGAAGTACGCCTCGGTCGCAAGCAGTGTTTCGTAGAAACAAAGTCAGCGACACATCCTATTCGCTAACCGAGTCAGTCGTTGCATTAGCCTGCTAAGTCTGGCATGCATTAGCAACTCCTTGTAAGATCAAGGGCGTCGGGGATACGGAACGTTATATGAAACCACACGTATTAAAAATACAACTAGATTAACTTATACCCTATTTTAATAAAAACGATATTTTTGAAGGTAGGGAGATTTTTTGAAAAGATATAGTCTTATAATTATTTTGTTAGTTTTGTTATTGGAAGGATGTTCTCATGCGATAGTAAAAGAACCGTATGATCTTGCTAAACAATTTTTAGAGGATCAAGGTTATACAATTTTATCACATGAGAAAAGTATTGAACCTTTTATACTAACTAACTCAACTTTCGCACCTTAAAAATGTGAATGAATTTAAATAGCTGTAATGTTA
>CAZEQK010000094.1:3226-4759 GCA_964514395.1 uncultured Bacillaceae bacterium | reverse complement strand
TAACTACATCAAGGCATATCTGCCTATTTCAGTCTGCGAAAGTTGAGTAATTATATCTGGTATCTTATAACTTATTTCGAGTACTTCTGTAGTTATACTTCCTCTATTTTCATATTTATGATGTATAAATGTTTTACCAGTATTAAAAATTTTATCGTTTTTCCCAGTAATTATAATATACGACTTATTGTTTATCTCTTCATAAAATGCTGAAAAACTATAAACACTAGTTCCAGACCTTACAAAGTCATATCTATTATATCTACTCATTTCATATATTTCATAACCATAACGCATTTCATTATTACGATTTCCCTTAAATATGACGACTAAAACGTCATCCTCTTTATATTTCTTAATTATTTCTATTTTTTCTAATTCATATTTTTGTTCTAATTTACTAATGTTAATTTCATGTAAATGACCCTTACTTACCAACTGGAAAAATACCGCTAAAAATAGCACTAAAAAAAGTGTTGCTAGTATACGAATTAATAATGTACTGTTTTTCATAATGTTATTTAATATTGAAGTCCAGTAATATCTACTTGTATTTGCCAATCTTTTTCTATAGGGTCAATTGTTATTCCTCCAGCCATTCCATTTGTACCAGTAGTTAAGCTAGCACTGCCACTATAAGCTTGATATGTGTGCAAGTAAGTTAATTGTATATTAGTCTCTTTATTTCTTAGAGTAGAATAAGTTTTACCAATAACAACATGTCAATTTATAGAATCAGCCGCATAATCAATAAGAATACCATCTTTTTCTTCCTTAAAAGACCAGGCATATCCTGCATACCCATCAGAATCAGAAAGACTAAAAGATATAGGTACTTGATCGTACTGATAATTACCATAAATATCTTTCTCCGATGCTTTAAATTCGCCATCGCCACCCCATGTTAGTGCAAAAAAGTCATCTCCAACAGAAGGTTCGTTGTAACCGTCAATACCACTATAAACACCATTTTCCCAATCGGCTGTACCATAAGTACTGTATATGTTATCACCTCTGTCATAAAATCTAAAATTTTTCTTTAATAAATTTAATAATCTGATCAATTAATATCCCTACTGAAAACCAATATCCAATAGTGAACACATATACGATTCTAATAGTTTTATAATATAACATATACTCATTTCTTGGATAGAAATAGTATTGTTTAAATATTTGTAACGGAAAATTAGGAATATTCGTTATGTATAAAAGTATATTTTTATCATCAAAACCTTGATAATTATACCAACATATACCAATAGATATTAACATAAGCCAAAAACTAAATCTGTTAGCAAATTTCATAATTTCTCACTTCCCTTAATTAAAATATTATCCCTACTGAGACGGTAAAATTTTTTTTGTAAGGTCATAAGGCAATTAATAAATATGGTATCTGGCAGTAGCCCAATTTCTAAATATTTTTTTAGTATAAAATGAATTATTTCTCATTTAATAAAGTTTATTATTCATATTCTATAATAATAACTCAAGAAATGGAGTGCAAAATGAAAATATTTGCACCCCATA
>CAZEQK010000094.1:0-3126 GCA_964514395.1 uncultured Bacillaceae bacterium | reverse complement strand
TCTATAATAATAACTCAAGAAATGGAGTGCAAAATGAAAATATTTGCACCCCATAGATATTTGATTTTTATTTTTAGTTTATAAAGATAACTTAATGTAATTTTCATCATTCTTTTTATCTGCTTATTAATTTAGTCCATTGAGTACCTGATCCCCCTCGTTGAACTTTTGGACTTGCTTCTTGCCATGGTTCGTCTCCTCCTAAGTCATCATGTTCTGTTTTATAAGCTGGATTAGATACGTCAGATAAGTAAGAATCCGAAAAAGAATATGCTGGGTCAGTTAAACATGATAGTTACCGGTTGGGTTTAGTTCCAATCCTGTCCCTATTACGTTCGTTAGGCCAATGGGTGTTTTGACAAAGTATGATGTTCATTCCGTAAGAAAAAAGCTGATGCCGGGGAAAACTTGGCATCAGCATTACACTTACATCTATTTTTCCGTATGATGTTCTATCTCCTCGAAACCGACAATTACCCCTCCAATAACCCCTTCGGAAGAATACCCTGCGTTTTCCCTCAGTTTCTTGGCCTCCTCTTTGGTAACTTCCTTTACTGTTTTATGGTAATCAATTTCTTTCCCGTTAACAATAACCTTCTCTTTGAACGGACAGTCAGTAGTCACAGGTTGTTTCCTTACCTCATTTCCTTCAGCAGGATAAGTCCTTTCAGATACGTTCTTGTGAAGAATAGTGAAAATTAAAATACAAATTCCAAGAACAATCGTAGTTATTACTGCAATCTTTCTCATTATCCTCATTCCTTGTAACGTTGATTCCTTATTATAACATGATATGCATGAAGGTTCTCTTTATTACCACTTTTTCAACTCGTAATATATGGATTCCAACTTTTTTGTTTTAAAGGAAGAAATATAATCGTCAAAGAATACATCATCTTCCCATAGCTCTCCAGATTTATACTCGTACCTCGGATATCCTTTTAATGTACCACAACCTGAAACATATTTGCTCCCGCTATTTGTTACTGTCAACGTATCTCCAACCGAGTAGCTTCCACCGATGGTGGCGCTTATTACTTTTAACATCGAAGCTGTAAAACTGATATTTCCGGTTACAGTTATTTGTTTCGAGAAAGAAGCTGAGGCGGTTAACGTCATATCGCACCCGCTTGCCCCAGGCTCGTATGGATTATTGTAATCAATGCTGTAATAAGTGGTTACATTTTTCGTGTAATACTCATTGGCGCCTATTTCCAATGTTGAAATTTCCTCACTATCTGCAACAGGTTCAGAATAAACAATAAAGCCTCCCTCTACCTTCTCATCATAAGGGGGCCCTTGCTGCTGCCGAAACAATTGAGCCTCCTCTTTTGATACCTTTACAACTTTTACTTTCGGTTCTTTCGTTTCTTTGGCAGATAGAGTAGTAGGAGAAGTTTGGTCTTCTGTCAAGAAAACGGACAATTAAAACTTAATAAATTCCTGAACTGATTAAACAGCATGTCTTTCCTCATAATCATATGGTGAAATCATTTCGCAATGACTGTGAATTCTAGTCGTATTGTAAAACGCTTCAATATATTCAAAAATGAGTTCATGAGCATGACTAATATGCCTTATGACAAACCTATTGAGCCATTCCCTCTTTATTAGAGCATGAAAAGACTCGATGACGGCATTGTCCCAAGGGGTACCTTTTTGTGAATAACTGCGAATGAATTTGCCTGCTGGTGTTGCCTCAACATATGCTTTTGATACATATTGCACACCTCTGTCGCTATGAATAATTATTGGAGCATCCGTTTTTCTGGATGATTTTGCTTTGCTTATAGCTCTTAATATGCCTTCTGTTGAAAGAGAATCTGAAAGGTGCCAACCTACCACAATTCTAGAGAAAAGATCCATTACTGTTGTTAGGTACACAAATCCGCTAATCGTCCAAATATAAGTTATGTCTGTCACCCAGACTGTATTTGGTGCAGCCGGTGAGAAGTTTCTGTTCAGGACGTTCCTGAGTTTGATATCAAAGTCTGGGTCAATTGTCGTTCGTTTATAAGGGCTTAACCCTCATCTAGGAGTTTCCTACGAAGCAATTGACATTTATGGTAGTTTATAAGGGTATAATAGATGACTTTTAAATAAATTAATGAAAATCTTCTTTAGGTTCTTTATATGAAATTTTAACCGGGATTAATAGTTCTTCGTCAAATTTACTCATTACAAATTCTGATTTAAAAGTTGTTTCTTTCTTACTATTATTAAAACTTATTAAATAATGAACAGTACCCGTTTTTGTTAAAATACCGTTATTATTATATGCTAATGTACCTTCTTCTTGAGCAATATAACTATAAATATTACCCGTTTCGGTAATTATTTTGTAATAAAAATCAATAAAACTTATATATAACTCAGCAATACACGTCCTATGGTTTTTATCGTCTATTTTATTGTTAATATAATATTCTTGATTAACAGAGTTCCTTTTTATATTTATTGAATAAGAAGCTTCTCCAACATGTTTAATATTGGTAAAAATATCGTAGTAAATTATGAGTTCGTTATTTAGTGACTTTAAATAATTTTTTTTATTATTAATATATTTTATACTTCTCAGTTGTAAATTATATTTATCATTATCAATTATAAAAAAAGTATTTTCTAGTTGTTTTTTCGCTAAAGTATGTAATTGAAAATCCAACTCAGATATTTTTTGATGATAATAAAAAAAGACGGTCATAATAATTACTAATAACAATCCAATGAAACTAAACAAATATTTTTTCAAAATTCAACAACTCCAAACATTTATTTTGCATTGTTAATTATATTCATTTAGTAAATTTAAATACCTTTGATAATAAAAAAATTTAGTGGTTAACCAAAATAATAAAGAACAAGACTCCTTAAAAAATTTTGTTATAAATGTCCATAATAATCGTAAAATAAGAATCTTGTCTAAAGCAAAGAACAAAAAAATCTAATCCTTTTGTGGGAATTTAATGCTATCAAAACCAAGAATCCCATAAATAAAGATGTCAAATATCATGGTAATCTTATATTCATTGATCGTTAAATTATTATTAGCACTTCACCTTGGTTAGCTAGAGTATAATGCCCCCCACTGTCAAGACACGAATTTTAAAAAGTAAGTTATTCTCCTTT
>CAZEQK010000093.1:0-5074 GCA_964514395.1 uncultured Bacillaceae bacterium | reverse complement strand
TATTTTAATGATGGCAAAAAGTGATGCTGATGCGTATGCAATAACTTACAGAGACGGGCTTATTCAAAGCTGTAAAAACAGTCTAGCTGTTTTTAACTCAACATTCAGTAGTAATTCATATATTATGGATTTTTGGAATAATAAAATTGGTAGAGATTATGGTAAGTCTAATCCTTCATCATCTACTAACACTGTTTTTACTACAGCATGGAATGCAAATCAGTTAATAAAGAATGAAACAACTGCTGTTACTTCATCAAAACGTTCAACCTTGCATAGTACAAACTGGTGGTATATTTGGTAATATATAAGTTGCAATAAATAAGTTACACCGATGATTTGACCAGTCATTCCATTACGCTATAAGGAAAAACATTCCTTGTAATAGGTTAATTGCAACTTATATAGGTTACATCTTTCTGAAATGATAATATAGTTAAAATGGATTTACGAGAATGTAATTTGGTAGTATATAACAAGTTGCATTCTCGTTATACTGTATTATTTTAAATGGATTATATTATAGAAGAGTTAAGATTAGATAATATAATATCAGGGAAAGAGGCTTCAAAGATAAAAATGAAGGAAAATAATAATAGTCTATTACCTGATTATGCATTTAATGTAAGATTTTTAAGATAAGATAGCATAAAATAAAGATTTAATTTCAGCTAATTTTGAAAAGACAATATAAAAATTGTATAAGAGGAGATAAAATAATGCCTTTCTTTGAATTCAAACAAGAGATTTATCATATATTATGTTTTCTCGTCATACCAATTATCAGCTGCTTAAGTATATATAAGATTAAACCTAAGATTATTTGGATATCACCAATTGTAATATTAGTTTTATTTATGATAGTAACTGCAATATTTTATCCCTATTATTTTATAGATGCGTTCAATAAAGACTATGATTTTACAACAGTATATTGGTTTATTTTTATTATACCTTTACAAATTGTTTCTGCGCTATTTTATACAGGAATTACATATTTAATCATTAAAAAACGCAGAAAAAATATTTAGTTAATTATGTAATTACATAATTAACTAGAAAATTAAAAGAATGTAAGCGTCAAACTGTCTACACCTACTAAAGCATATTACTGTCTGTCATAATAACGCCTAGGAGGTGTTATTATTGTCTAAAAGATTAAGTCCACAAGAATGGGACGATCTTATTCAAGATTATCGTTCCAGCGGATTAACTGCTATAAAATGGTGTGAAATGCACGGTTTTAAACCCCACCAATTACGTTGGCAAATGTCCGACTAAAACAAAAGAAGAATGAGTCTAATGTCCAATGGATACCACTTCAAACTGCCCCTATTGCCCCCTCATCCATTACTGTGAAAATCGGCAACGTTGAGATTACCGTATCAGAGGGATTCAATAAAGATCTGTTTAAGTAAGTTGTTCATTCCTTGGAAGCCTTATGTTAAATCTTAAGCAGACATCGAATGTATATCTAGCCTGTGGTAGCACTGACATGCGTAAATCCATTGATGGACTTGCTATTATTGTTCAGATGAGTTTTAAGCTAGATCCCTTCTCTGATGCTCTTTTCGTATTCTGCAATGCCAAACGAGATAAAATAAAACTGCTCTACTGGGAGCATAATGGTTTTTGGCTCTATTACCGTCGATTAGAAAAAGGGAAATTCAAATGGCCAGATCATCCAAACGACAAGGTTATGCAGGTAACAGAACGAGAGCTTAGGTGGCTCTTAGATGGCCTTGACCTCCATCAAAAAGGCGTCCATCAGGCGGTTAAACAGCGAAAAATAATCTAATCATACATGTGGATAATCGTCAGTAATTTTGTATAAAAAATGAATGGTTATCCACAGTTGATTAACCTCGAAACCCTTATCAATACTAGGTTTTTTAGCTGTTTTACCTTGTCCCATTTCGTTGAAAATGGTATAATTAAACTATGAAAACGATGAAAAAAACAACCTCAAAAAAATCCATAGATTTATCCAAATACAGCCGAAAAGAACTAGAAGAAGCCTTCGTGAAAATCAGTATCGAACAGGAGCAAACAGAACTTCAATTAAAATGGTATCAGGAACAATATAGGCTTAGTAAACAAAAACAATTCGGCAAATCCAGTGAAAATTGATGGTAATCAGCTTTCCATCCCTATTTTCAAAGAAGCAGAAAGCGAAAACCAACTCCAACCTATGCATGTTGAACCTCAACTCCAAGAGGAGGAAAAGGTTGAACAATCTAACCATAAGCCTAAAAAACGTAAAGGTAAACGTGAAAAAGATCTCTCCAAACTTCCTAAGCAAGTAGTTGAATATACCCTTTCTAAGGAGGACCAGGTTTGTCCGAAATGTGGGAATTCCCTTCATGAAGTACGTCCTGAAATTCGCAGAGAATTAGAAGTTATACCAGCAAAGGTCATCGTAAAGGAAATCCACCGCATGCTTTATTCTTGCCGTACATGCGAAATGACAGATACCACTGTTCCCATGATCATGGCAGATGCACCTAATCCAATCATAAAAGGGAGTATTGCATCTCCTTCTCTATTAGCAGACATCATGACCAAGAAATACGTGGATGCTACACCACTGTATCGTCAGGAGCAGGAGTATAAGCGTCGAGGCTTACCCATCAACCGTCAGAACATATCTAACTGGATCATCTGAGTGTCTAGAGATTGGTTGAAACCAGTGTACAAACGGATGCAGGAAATGCTAGTATCCTATGATGTGCTCCATGCGGATGAAACAGAACTGGAAGTATTGCAAGAACCAGGTCGGGAAGCCACCACAAAGTCATATATGTGGATGTACCGAACAGGAAATGGACATGATCCTATCGTTCTCTATGACTACAAGCCATCAAGGGCAGGAGATAACGCAAAGAAATTCCTAAATGGATTCAAAGGATTCCTGCATACCGATGCCTATCACGGCTACGATAAGCTTCTAAAAGAGTCAACATCTGGAGCAGCAATGGAAGTAACCCTAGTAGCCTGCTTTGCACATGCAAGAAGGTATTTCACGGAAACTTTGAAAGCTATATCCGATAAGGAAAGCTATATGTATACTTCCGCTTATCAAGGTGTGAAATATATAGATGATATGTTTGCGATAGAACGAGAACTATCCAACATGGACTATGAACAACGATATGAAGAACGTTTTCATCGACTAAAGCCGATGTTAGAGGCTTATTTCGCATGGATTGAAAAAGAGCATGTTCTTGCACTGCCAAAATCCAGTTATGGGACGAACTAATCAAACTGCTAAAAAAAGAAGGCATCAAAGATTTTGAAGACTTATATATTGATTTCTCATGATACCAGTTCAGCAATAGCCCCTATTAACCTTGTTTTTGGTATCATTCCCTTTATTGCAGCCTATTTTGTATACAATAATATGCCTAAAAAGAAAATTCTCTACACCCTTGTATCTTTATTTCTCATCTCCGGATTTTATATAAATATGCTTCCATTAGAGCATAAGGACAGTATTATTCTGGCTTATCTACATCTACCCATTTTCTTATGGGTATTATTAGGGCTTGCATTTACAGGAAATGAATACGGCATCGGTGGCAAAAGATTAGCCTATCTTAAATTTAATGGAGAGTTTAGTGTACTCTATGCCAGTATGGCAATCAGCGGAATGCTGCTAACCGCATTAACCATGCAGTTATTTAGTTTTATCGGTATGAATATAGAAGAGTTTTATTTTAAAAATGTCGTTTTATTTGGTGCTTCCGCTCTCGCTGTTGTGACAACGCACTTGTTATCACGGAATCTTAAACTTGCCAAAAATATTGCTCCCTATATAGCCAAAATTTTTACTCCTCTTGTACTGATCACATTGTTGGTCTATCTTATAACGGTGCTTTGGGTTGGAAAAAATCCATTCATGGACCGTAATTTTCTTATATCCTTCAACGGGATACTCCTTAGTGTATTGGCCGTCACCATATTCTCCATTACCGAAAGCGGCACAGACGAGAAAAAGAACATTTCTGATTATATCAATTTTGCCCTTATTATTCTTGCTCTGCTCATTGATAGTGTGGCTTTATCTGCCATAGTGTTCAGGCTTTCTTCTTATGGGATTACGCCCAACAGACTTGTTGTTTTAGGCGTAAACATATTGATATGGGCCAATCTGATTTGGATTATGCTTTCCTATATGCGCTTTCTACAAAACAAAACCGGACCTTTAACCATCCAAGATGCCGTTACGAAGTATTTGCCGGCCTACGGACTTTGGGCAGCATTCGTTACATTTACTTTTCCTTTTATTTTTTAATAGAAAGATTTGTGAAAAGAATCATTTACCAATGATAAATTTATTCTTTTCTAGGTTATACAAATTATTGGACGATGGGCTTTACTTAATTATGGTAAATTCCTATCTGTGTTTATGTAATAAATTAGTTAGTCATATTGAAATATAATTGTGTTATTGCCTATTGACAAGGTTATCGCCACACGTAAGACTTTAATATTTCGTTAACCGATATACAGTAAAACGATATAACGTGGTTCGAAGTAACGGAGGGGTTACGTAAGAGAAAATTTTGCTCAACGAGCTGCAAGGCAGAGTGGGAAAAAACTCACCGAAAACCATACATTTTTTATTGTGAGTATTGTGGAAAAGAATTTAAATCCCTAGGTGTAAAAGGGAGGAAATACTGCAGCCATACTTGTTATACAAAAGATCGGTTCTGGCGAGAAGAGGATGCTGCAGAAGTTGCAAATAAAATTCTAGAGTTTAAAAAGGTGAACCATTTACCAAAATGGCTCAAGGATTTACTCCTATCAGATACGGATGAATAAGGTATTTGATAGGGGGGTATATGGAATTGAAAAAAAGAGTAAGGATAAGTCCAAGGGGGTATACGCAAAAAGATTTTGATGAGTATTTACTTTTTATGGTAAACCATTAAACCTTGTAAAATCGGCACTTACTGCAATTTAATTGATTTTGCAAATCAAGACCCCCAGACCCCCTAAAACGACCCCCCTGTTGAAAATAAACAATTTTGAGCTTTTGTATCATCTTATCGCCAAAACACATGTGGAGTGT
>CAZEQK010000092.1:0-5444 GCA_964514395.1 uncultured Bacillaceae bacterium | reverse complement strand
GTGCCGTAGCCCGACAATGTACGCATTTTAGATTACAGCCTTCTGTCAATTCCCAAAATATCAAGCGAGGAACATACTCTTTTGTCTTATGCTGCATCATTAAACAGCTCCAATTTCTTGATCTGTAAGATAGCAGGCTGGATCTGATTCCCAAAAATCTCCTGTGATCGCTTCTGCTCTTGGTCTAAAGTTACCGTTACATACATCTAACCATTTACAGGATGAGCATCTACCCTTTAATAAAGGCTTTCGATTCTTTAAGCCCATTAATAACTCATTTTCTTCGTTGGTCCAAATATCACCAAAATGCTGGTCTCTGATATTTCCTAGGATATGGTTTTGGGTAAATTGATCTGGATGAACATAGCCGCGATTATCAATATTTGCTATTGCTATTCCAGTACGATTACCACCATTTCTCTGCAGCATTTCGAAAATTTCTGCTGCTTGCTCTGGATCTTCATCTAGCATTTTTAAATACAAATAAACAGCATCAGCATGATTATCAACGGTAAGAATTTCCTTATCTAAACCACGTTTGTGGAAATCTAATGTTCGTTCAATAATTAAATCTACTACTTTTCTTGATTCCTCATGGGATAAATCCTCTTTCATCATCTCACTACCTCTTCCGGAGTAAACCAGATGATAAAAGCATGCTCTTGGTATGTTTTGTTCTTCTATAAAATTAAAAATATCATTTACTTGAAGGTAATTGTGCTTATTGATTGTAAAGCGCAAGCCTGTTCTTTGTCCTACTTCAATTAAATTCTTAATTCCCTCTAGTGCTTTATCAAACGCACCTTCGGATCTTCTAAAGGTATCATGCTTTTCCCTAATTCCATCAAAAGAGACACCAACATAGCCAACACCAATGCTCTTTATTTTCCTTGCCATCTCTTTGTCTATTAAGGTTCCATTTGTAGAAAATGTTACCCTCATTCCTTTTTTAATCGCATATTCAGCTAATTCAAGAATATCTGGTCTAATCAGTGGTTCGCCACCAGATAATAATAGCACTGGAACTTGAAATTCTGCTAGCTGATTAATCATTGCTTTAGCTTCCTCTGTGCTTAATTCTTCACTATATTTTTTGGCATCAGAGCTACTATAACAATGAATACACTGCAAATTACAGGTTCTGGTGACATTCCATACCACAACAGGTCCATGATTTAAATGAGTCCCGTGTGTACGCCCCCTTGAATGCTCACTATAACGCAATTGGTCCCCATAATTGCTTTTATTGGTAAGTAATTTAGAAATTCCTATCATTTTGAGTCCTCCCTTTGTTGATAGCTTATAAAACAAAAAAAGAAGTTTACAAAATATTTGTCCACTTCTTATTATAACTTATTAAAGAATTACTTTGTAGTTTTTACAGGTACAATATATATGAACATTTAATTAACATAAATACCAATAATAAATAATACAAAATAAAGTAATCCAAATGAGAAAAAACTTAATTTTGCTGTAGCTGTGATAAGCTTTACATAATTAAGATATCCCTTCATTTTCCATTGTAGAAAACCAAGGGAAAAGATAATAAACAGAATCCAAGCTATATTTATCCAAAATCCGTAGGTTACATGAAATATTCCTTTTAGCTCTGCTGTTACGGCAGTAAGTAATAAAAGACTTGTTACATATGTAGACCAATTAAAGGCTGTTTTTTTACTCTTTTTCAAATAAATAAGCGTGTAATAAATGAGAAAAAAAGGGATGAATGGAATAGTAGCCATTAATCCATAAATTTTTAAGATAATCTCCATTTTCTCCTCCTAGTCATTGCATTATTTTCTATCAGTTGTAAGTGGTTTTTTGTTTTATATTCTTAATAAAGTTGATTATTCCTTCTTTTTTATCAAATATTATTAAATTTCCATAATTATGATTTTTCAAAAAAAATTATCTTTCTCATGTGTAAATAATTAATAATTTATAGTATAATGTTAAGAATAATATTACTGTATACTTTCAATGACATTATGAAAAAAGGGGGAGAATATCTTGTCTTTATCAAAAGTTGTACCATTACAAATCAATTTCAAAACGATGGAGGATTTCAAAAGATTTAGAGAATATGGTTTAGCGGAGCTATCCATGTTAGAGGATCTACAAGCAAACATTATCGAGGATTATGTAGATTCACCATTCTATGGTATTTATGATGGTAACGATCTTGTAGCAAGAACTAGCCTTTACAAGGTTGAAGCTAAATACGATAGATATTTTAATCCATCACAAAATTATTTTGAATTATTTAAATTAGAGGTGTTACCAGAATATAGGGGTAAAAAATTAGGAGAAACACTTGTGAAGTTTGCAAAGAGTTTAGGACATCCTATAAAAACTAATGCTCGAAATGGTTCCCAAAACTTTTGGACAAAAATGGACTTTATCCCTGTAAAATATGATGCTAGTCGTGATAGAGGTGAAAACCCTTATCTTTGGCATCCAGACGGTTTAGAATAATTTCCCTTCAAGATAATAAAGAGTGTACTTATTCAAAAAAAGTACACTCTTTTCTCATTTACTTGTTAATCCTCTCAAGATTACCGTTTAAATCCATTTTAAACATTGGTTTGCCAGCAGTATCCTCACCATCTAAAAAAGCTAATTTCCTTGCTCTATCCATAATTTGGATTAAGGCTTTATAATCCTCGTTTACCAATCTGTAATCTGATTCGATATACTTTAATTTCCCTTTAAGTTCTTGATTTTCTTCCGTTAGCTTTTTAATTTCAGTTACCTTTTCCTCTATTTCTCTCTCATAATTTTTAAATTTTTTATAGTTTTCCTTTTGAGTTTTTAAATAACGAATGATACTATCAAAAGAAATAGATTCCTCATGAGGAAGTTTATCCTCATGATTTGAAGAAGCTAGCATATCATTAGTAAATTTTCTTAATGGTTTTTGATAATTTCGCCTCTGTCTTTGTGCTTTAGCAATCTGAATCGCTGCCTCATATTTTTTTCGCACTAAACTATTCCAACGA
The DNA here is from genome assembly GCA_964514395.1 of uncultured Bacillaceae bacterium. GTDB lineage: Bacteria > Bacillota > Bacilli > Tepidibacillales > Tepidibacillaceae > CAZEQK01. The sequence goes on along the minus strand of CAZEQK010000092.1, from coordinate 2,442 downwards.
AAACCACAAGCGGCAGCAGTTCTATTTAGCTTTTGACCAACCTCCTCAAAAGCTGATAGCTGAGTACCACCTTCACGAATATGTCTTAAAGTCACCTCAGCCAATAATAAATCATCATCTTCAGTCCATGCATCTTGCCTTATAGCTGTCATTCTATGATCCCCCCGTAGATATAATATTGTAATATATTTATGCAACTATTATTTTTAATAGAATTAATCTATTACTTTTTATACCCAATTTCTTAATTTGTTATACGAGGGACTTAGAAAATCTTTTATTTTTTTTTACATATTTTTATTTAATGATCCTCTGACTAAGGAAGTGATTACTGCTATGGCAGCTAGAATAGCCGCTATGGAATAGGTTAGATTTAATGCTCCAGTAAAAGCTCTAATCTTTACCACACTTTCTGCCAATCCACTATTTAATAGCTTGCTATAAAGATATTGTTGATGACTAGTAAAAATAGCTCCAGAAATTGCAGCACCTAATACCATCCCCATATTTCTCATTGTTGCTAGTATGCTTGAAGCGATTCCCAATCTTCTTTTTGGGATACTTCCCATAATAGAACTATTATTAGGTGTTTGAAACATTCCAGAACCAAATCCTACTGTCATCATTGCTAAAACGATTGTTAGTTTTGAAGAATCATATTGTAGCTGGCTTAATAGCCATAATCCAAATGCCATCACTCCCATGCCTAATGAGCTAATATAACGAGCATCGACCCGGTCAGATATAATCCCACTTATAGGTGCGATGATTAGAGAGGTAAGTGGCATTGGGATAAACATTAATCCTGTTTGTGAAGGTGTTAATTGTAGTAGCTGCTGAAAATAAAAAGGCATAATTAAAATAACGAAAAACAAGGAAGTAAAGCTTAAAAGAGCAGAAAGATTGCCCATAAAAAAAAGTCTGTTTTTAAAAATAGTTAAATCGACCATTGGGGATTCTAATTTTCTTTCAAAAAATACAAAGAAAATCAAAAGTAGTACACTTAATATAATGGAGCTTATGATATAAATATTATTCCATCCAAATTTCTCTGAATAGCTTAATGGTAACAATAAAGCGATTAGTCCAATAAATAAAACAATTGCACCCATAATATCAAATTGCTGCTTCTTTATTTCCCTTGTTTTAGGAATCACCTTGTTCCCCCAGATGAAGCCAAAAATCGCTATTGGTACATTGATATAAAAAATACTCTTCCAGCCAAAATAAGTCGTTAACAGGCCACCTAATACCGGACCAGTTGCGAGGGCGATGGATACCGATACTGCAATAATCCCCATGAACTTTCCTCTTTCTTTCGGTGGTGCAATATCTGTTACAATAGCAGGTCCCATTGCCATCATCATCCCAGCGCCTATCGCTTGAAATGATCTAAAAATAATTAGCAACAAGATGGTGGGTGATAATGCACTTAATAGTGATCCAGCACCAAAAACAATAAAGCCAAAAACATAAATTCTTTTATGACCAAACATGTCCCCTAATCTACCGTAAGTCAAAAGCAAGCTTGAAATAATTAATAAATAGGAGATTACTACCCATTCAACAGTGCCCAAAGTAGCATGAAAATAATCACTGATTCTTGGTAAAGCGATATTCACAACACTTGAATCAAGTGGACCCATAAAAGTTCCAATCGCTACTGCTATTAATATTAGTATTCTTTTTTTTCGAGATAGCTCATCTTCATGATGAATTGTGGTTTCACTTTGTCCTTTAATCATTTGCAATGTATCCTTTCGTATCGCCTTTTATAAAACATTTCTTGTAATCATTATATACAATATTTACCCATCCACAAATATACATAAAAAACCACGAGCATGAACTCGTGGTTTTAATTTATTTAATTGTTTAATTATGATGCAAAATATTGTTCTAATGCAGGCTTATTAAATCCAATCACTAGGTTTTGGCCATCAATCAAAATTGGTCTTTTCAATAATCTTGGTTCATTAGCAAGCATTTGCAAAAATTCGCTAACCTTAAGATCATCAATATCTACATCTAAGTTCTTAAACAACTGACTTCTAGTAGAAAGAATTTCATCCACACTTGAGGTTTTTTTTATGATTTCAAGTAATTCATCCACACTAGGAGGATTTTTAAATAGATGACGCTCTTCATATTTTACCCCATTTTCCGATAACCATGCTTTAGTTTTTCTACAAGAAGTACAACTTGGATATGTAAAAAATAATAATTTTTTTTCATTGTCCACTCTTACCATCTCCCAATAAAAATTTTACAAAAAAATTTGAAGTGTCATGTATGTTACGACGATAATTTGTAATAAATAAACTTTATTAATTTTTAAAGTTGATTATTTTTATAGACTTATTATATTATTAACTTAAACACTACGTCAATAGTGTTTACTATATTTTTATTATTTTTTTTAAAAAAATTATATATATAACT
>CAZEQK010000091.1:0-5464 GCA_964514395.1 uncultured Bacillaceae bacterium | reverse complement strand
GGGCAGGAGATAGTGTATCTAATATAGAAGAAAAGATAGCAGAGATGATAGCAGGAGTTGAAGACCAAAATCATAATAAATCTGGATTTAGTCACGACGTAATGATGGCACAAGCTTATCTTAAGTTTATGGATTTCTATATTGGTAAAGAAGGAATTGATGGAATAAACTTAAAGCCATATGAAACATGGCAATCTATAATAGCATTTCAAGAAATGTTTGGTCTTAACTCAAGTGGAAATATTAATCAAATAACTCTTTCCAAAATGAGAGAAAAAGCTATTGATGGATGGAAATTATATAGCGAATATACAGAAGAACAGTTAAAAGATCCTTTTGTTAAGTGGGGCAAAGTACCTTTAAATTATTATACAGTAGAAGAAAAAGACAAGAATAAATATTTATTAAACCTTGCTATAATGGATTTAAGTAAAAAACATATTGATTTAAATTATAGTATTTCTTCAAGATTCTTTATTAGAAAAGGTTCCTATGAAAAATTGTTAAAGTTAGCTGATTTTTATTATCAATATACTGGTGAAAATGTATCAGTTACTAGTACTTATAGACCTGGTGATAATTTATGGCACGGAACAGGTTTTGCAATTGATATTGATACACCAAATGCTCCTACGGATAAGAATGGAGTTGTTAGATTTCCAGATGGAAGTATAGAAAAACAAGAATTAAGACTGCTATTTGAATCTACAATACAAGCTGGATTCGGGAAGTTAATTCATGGTGATGTAGATGTTATAAATGAGTTCAAAAACAGATATCCAGATATTCGATTTCAGCAATTAAATGATCACAATAATCATTTGCATATTGCTTATCCGATTGAATAGTCAACTAAAAGGGCATGATCTTTATATATGTCATGCCCTTGTTTATATTGTAACTAAATTTTATAAAGGGAATCTTAGAGGAGAATGATAAAATGAGTAAAAAGAAAAATCTAATTTTATTAATCTTACTAACTATAGTAATAGGTACTTCCATGATAATGGTTAACTTTATTTTTCTGTCCAATAAAAAAGAGGAGATTTCAGTAGACAATGTAACTGATAAAACGACAGTAAAATTAAGAAGCGAAGAAATCATCAACAATTTTCCTAAGCCTAAAGAAGATATTAATAATGTATCCGATATAGGAAAATACCTTGGAGAACATTTATTAGAATTGTACAAACAAAGAATCAAAAATTTAAATGACAGTGATGATAAGTATAACTTAGTTATTACATCAATAATTGCAAATGGTATTTTATTTGAACCTTTAAACTTAGACCTTAATAATTCTGTAATAGAAGACTACAATTGGGTAGTAGATAAACAAAAAGAAATTGATGAAATTATAGGTAATAATGCTCCTATATTCTATGGTTTTTCAAGATTTGGAGTTTTATATCTTGCTATTGCTAATCCAATACAATCCACAAATAATGATTTTACTGCAACTATAAATAAATTGAGAAATAATAATAACGAAAGTGATTTTCTGAAAGATTTAGAACAAGAAGCACATCTGTTTGCATTAGATATTTATTCAATTGATTTATTAGGATTAAACAAAGAAAAAAAGATTGATGAAGTATATTATATACATAATAATAATTATGATAATGAAATTCATCCAGTCTCAATTAATATTGAAGAGAATAAAGTATTAAGGAATATATTAGAAAAATATAATCGAAAAATAAATAATGATAAGGAGACTGAATGGAGATTAGTTCTATTTAATTCTAGTAATGGATTTCCTTCAAGAGTCGTAATTGAAACTTCTGACGGAACTTTTGTACCATTGGTAAACACTAACCATAGTTTTACAAATCACCATTTAACAGAAAAAGATTTATATTAATTATTTAGCTAAAAAGAAAAGGAATGAAAATGAGCATTAAGGAGAACTAACAATCAAGATGGAGTATTTGACACACCCGTGACAAATACTCCGTTTTTTTTATTTTTTTCAAAAAAAAAGTAGTTATCGATGCTCTCTTTTTTATATTCCTTATCTTTGGAAGGAAGTTGATGGTAAAATATAGATAAAATTATAGTGAATCTTCTAAATAAATAAAGTTAATTATGGATTTTTGAAATTATCGATTATCCAATATATATAAATAGGAGGAATCTTTTATGAGACGTATAAGTGTTGGTATCATTCTAATCTTTCTTTTAAATAGTTTAATGATGACTGCATGTACAAATGGAAAGTTTGTGGAAAGGGAATATAAGGTTGAGAAGGAAACACAACTATCTTCAGATCATATTGAATTACTTAATAAAGACCATACGATTGATAGAAGGTATTATTCACCTGAGGGGAACAATTATATTCATGAACAAATTGAGTTTGGATATATGGAGGGGTTATTCACTCCAGATATTTTTTTCTAAATGATAATAAGAATAAGGTAATAATGGATGGAGATTATATACTACTTCCTTTAGAAAAAAACTATACACCTGATATATTTTGGTTAGATAATAATAAAAAGATTATGCTTAGTGGTTTTCATATAGGAACTGTGTTATTAGATGTCCAATCTCCAGATAAGCAAGAATTAGTTAATGCAGGTTACTTTGGAGCAAGTGAAAATAAAAAGGAGAAAAAAATAATATTTAATGCAAAAGAGAATAAGGTTTATATCTATGAAATAGAATCAGGTGAATCTAAAGAAATATACACAACCCATTATGGAGCAACTCCAATTCCAAAAATGCATTTACAGGCGATATGGGGGGTAAATGATAAAATATTTTTTGATGATTTAGTCTTAGAAAATATGAAACTTGATGAACATGGAAATGATACTTACGACCCCAAATATAGTATTATAAAATATAATCTTGAGACAGAGAAAACTGAAAAATTCATAGAGCATGGATATATTTTGAATGAGTCACCGGATAAAAGGTATTTAGCATATGTTGATGAAACAAAACAAAAAACGATTATATTAGATTTAACAAATAACAAAAGCTTTGAAATCCCACTATCCGTAGAGCTAGATTGGACTCCAGATAGTCAACAATTTGCATATATCCCTCGTAACAGTAAACAAATATATATTGAAAACCTTGAAGAACAGGGAAGAGTAGTAAAGAAATTAGATATATCTCCATTACTAAGTAAGAGTAAAGATGTATTAAATTTACAATATGATCATAATGGCTACTATACATTTGATATTGCCTACTTTGATTTTATAGACAAGTTTAATTCTAAATTCTATAAGGAATTTGAAACCTATAAAATTAAAATGTAATTAGGCTGTATTACTTGACCATTCAATCTATTTTTTAATCACAAGAAGATGACTTCCTCTGAAGTCATCTTCTTTAATCTACACATGGACACATAAAGTATGTAGAAACTAATGAATGAGACATAATATCATAGTAGCTTTTTGATCTATTTATTGACCTATCCTATTAAAGAGCTAGGGTATTTTTTTGCAATATAATCGAAATGGTCAAGTGACCAAAGAGACCAATGCCCTTGGTCAAACAGGAACCTATCAGTATGATAAAGCAGGGGAACTCACCCAATATACTGATCCAAATGGACAGGCTATCCAGTATGCTTATACCAATACAGGACTTGTTTCTGCGATTCATTATAACAGCATGGACTTCAGCTTTCGCTATGATCACCTTGGTCGGAAAACAGAGATGGTTTCACCAAGTGCGACCAATCAATTCAGCTATGATGCGGTAGGTAATCTATTATCTCTTACGAATAGTGAGGATCGCACCACTAGCTATACCTATGATCAGCGTAACCTAATGACCAGCATCACCGACCCAGATGGCAATCAGTCTACCTTTCACTATGATGCTTTAGGTAGAGAAACAACAAGAAGCCTAGCGAATGGCAATAATATCGAAAAGAGCTATAACACCGATGGTCGCTTACAGGAAATCGTGAATAAGAATAGTACGGGAGTAATATCCTCCTTCGCTTATCAATATGATGCGGCAGGAAATAGAACCAAACAAATAGAAGAGGACGGGGCACAAACCAACTATACCTATGATCAGCTGAACCGTTTAATCGAAGTGACCTACCCAATCGATAAGCTAAAAAGCATGGAGCAAGACCAAGTAACAAGTAGTACAACAACACAGGATAATACCCAAACTACAACGACAAAGGGGAATAATGGGAAGGGAAACAGCAACAAAAAGGATAATACAACAAAGCTATCCTACAGCATGACTAATACAAGCTCGATGGATATGCATGTTAACAATGAAAAGACAAGCCCTATCCTTGTATTATTAGCAAACAATAATGGGAAAGGAAAATCAACCAAAGGTTCAAGTGGTAGTAGTGGAACTACTAATAATAAGGGTGGAAACTCATCATCAAAAGGAAAGAATAAGCAGAGTAGTGATACCACATCAAGTACGACCAAAGCGGTAAAATTAATCAATGACACACCAGATTACTTAGTCGACCCACAAAGCAAAGTGAGCTATACCTATGATAAGGTAGGAAATAGATTGACCATGACCGATGATCAAGGAACGACAGATTATCAATACAACGATGCCAATCAATTGATCCAAGCAGGAGATACCACCTATTCCTATGATCAAAACGGAAATCTAGTCAGTAAAATAGAAGGTGGACAAGAAACAAAATACATCTATAACGATGCCAACCAATTAATAGAGGTACAGCTTGCCGATGGCACCTATGTCAAATATGGCTATGATGCACAGGGAAGAAAGGTATATCGTGAAGAAGCTAACATCGCTCAAAGTAGTGATAGTACTAAGAACAATGGTCAAGGACAAATTCATGGACAAGGCAAAGGCTTAGATAATACCAAGAGTAATAACGGACAAGGTTTACTTCATGGGAACGGCAATAAATATGGATTATATAAGAATAGTGGAGAAGGTAAACTAGATATTGAGAAAACAGCCTATGAATACCAAGGCTTAACCAATGTTGTCCTTCAAGAATATAGCGATAAAGGGTCTCCCTATGCAGAATACCATATGGGACCCAATAACCAAGTGATCTCAAGAAAAATGTTTGGGTTACATGGCCTTATTAACCCAACACAGGAACCAAGCCTAAATACCAATGGTGGACTCATGTACTATCAATATGATGGACTGAATACCGTCAGTGAACTAACCAATAAACAGGGAGATGTCATCGAGCAATATAGATATGATGCCTTTGGTAACATCTTCACAGGGATAACCGCACCATATAACAGCACTGGCTATACAGGCCATTCCTATGATGATAAATCTGGTCTAGTGGATATGAATGCGAGATGGTATAATTCAAGTATTGGTAGATTTATGACACAAGACACCTACCAAGGCACATTACAAAACCCATTAAGCAGAAACAGATATGCTTATACCATGAACAATAGTATCAGCTGAGCCCTACTCTGTAAACCCTAATAATACCAATGCTTTTGAC
>CAZEQK010000090.1:0-5501 GCA_964514395.1 uncultured Bacillaceae bacterium | reverse complement strand
TAAGGCAGGCAATAAGTGAGAATAAGACGTTAAAACCAACAACTTATGATTATACCTCTGATGGTGGCTGGGATGTTCAGGATATGCATATTGAAAAAGCTGCTTTAGAAACTCTCCTGAAAATTACAATGAAAAATGAAGGCCCAGATAGATATTATAATGTATCAAATCCAGATAATATGGGAGTTTCTTTTGGATTCTATCAGTGGAATATTGGAACAGGAACTTTTCAAAGAATACTAAAAGCCTTTGATGCTAATCACCACGGTAAATTATTAAAAATACTCGGAAAACAAATGGCAAATGATCTAATTGACAACGTTTTAACAAAAGATATAGATATTGGCTTAAAATGGGCGCAAGAAAACATCAGCGCTGGTCCAAAAGGAGTAAAGAAAGAATGGAGAACAGCATTACAAAATTTAGGTAAAGATATAGATATGCAAATAGTAGAGGTAAAAGATGCTATTAAGTATTACATTAGACCAGCTTATAATGTTTTTGCTGACTTAGGTTTACAGGTAACAGATAGGTCTTTATATTTAGGTAATGATATTATGGTGCAAAACGGAGGCTTATATAAAGGAAGAACCAAGATAGATGGGGATTATTATAAAATTGATAAAAATTATTACTTGTCCAGATTAGATGATACAATGACTTATAAAGAAAAACTTATTAAAATAATATCCCTAAGAGCAAGTGCATCATCAGCTAATTGGGAAAGAAATGTAGCTGCTAGAAAAATACCATATGTAGCTGGTTACGGTTATATATGGCATGGGGAAGATAAAGGATTAAACAAGAGATTCTTTTTGGATCCTCAAGAAGTATTGAATAAAGATTTAGGTATACAAAATGGTTATTCTGGCTGGAAAGATGATATTGATTCTATGTATAATTTTACAGATACACCAGTTGATCAGAATAAATTTAATGATCTTTTAAATAATTCATACTACGTTAAGAGTATTATTGATAATTTATAAATAAGAAGGGAGAATTATATTGAAAAAACAAATAAAAGCATTCTTCTTATTATTACTAATTAGTATATTTGTGGGTGGATGTACACATAGTGTAAAAAGTGATGTAGATAGCACTAAAGAGAAAATCCCTCCAATTAATAAAATTGAGAATAATACAAACCAAGATAATATGCAAGTAACCAAAAATGAAACATTGTATACAGTTATTGTAAATAACAAATATGGGTATATCAATAAAAATGGTGATGTAATAATAAAACCAAAGTTTGATTATGCTGGGGATTTTTCAGATAGATTAGCATTAGTAATTATTAATAATAAATATGAATTTATTGATAAAACTGGTCAAATTATTATACCAGCGATATATAGTGATGTATCCTCATTTTCGGAAGGGTTAGCACCCGTAAAAATCAATGAAAAATGGGGCTATATGAATACAATAGGTGAAATAGTGATAAAACCAAAATATTATGGTGTTCAAAAATTCAGTGAAGGTTTGGGAATAATTGAGAAAAACGGAAAGTATGGATATGTTAATAAAAAAGGCGAAGAAATAATAATATTAAATTATGACTATGTAGATCTTAGCTCTTTTTCAGAGAGTCTAGCAAGAGTTATTAATAATAGAGAAATACAAAAAGCTGAATATATAGATAAGATGGGGAAGATAATTATTGATACTAATTTTGTTGATGGTGGTAATTTTTCAGAAGGATTGGCATGGGTAAAAGTAGGAAATGATCTAATAACGGAAAAGGAACCAACAAAATACGGATTTATCAATAAGACGGGGAAATTAGTCATTGGATTAAAATATGACTTTGTACATTCTTTTAAAGAAGGATTAGCACCGGTCATGGTAAATAATAAGTATGGTTATATAGACAAATCAGGTAATATGGTAATAGATTTTTTATATGATGATGCGTATCCCTTTTCAGAAGACTTGGCACCTGTTAAAATAAACGGTAAATGGGGTTATATCAATAAAAAAGGGGAGGTAGTCATAAAACCACGATTTTCCCATTCCTATATGTTTAAAGATGGTATTGCAGAAGTAGAGGTAGATAGTAAGTGGGGATATATTGATAAGACAGGGAAATTTATCTGGAACCCAACAATTTAAAGACAATAATAAGATATTATTTAGTCTTGGACCTATGTCATATGAATATAATTTAACTAATAAAAAACTTACAAAATTAGGAGAGAATATGACATATCCTTTTATAACTGATGATAATAAATATCTAATCTATTATGTTCCTTCTTGGGGAAATATAATAAAAAAAGACGAAAGTGAAAAAATAGAGAGTGGACTATTTGTTAAAAATTTAAAAACAAATGAAGAGAAACAGATATATAATAATAGAGATGAATACGGTGATATTAATATCAAACCAATGAAACTTATAAACACATCTATAGATTATAGTATGTTAGTAAATCAATAAGTTTAATGTGACCCAAAAGGGGCTGTTGCAAAACGAACTGAATAGTTCGTTTTGCAATAGCCCCTTTAAGTATTATATTCATGTATTTTCCAATAAAACAGTTGCCAGTAAATAGTGATATCATAGGAGGAATTTATGATGATGGTAGTGAAGTTTGTATAATAGGAGTACCAACTTGGGTTGAAAATAGACAAGATTATGAAACAGAATTAAATAAAGGTTTTATATTTAAGCATATATATAAATATATATCTCATTATGGACCAAATACGACAGGTAAATATCAAATCTCTGTTGTAGTAGAGGATAGAGGGACAACATATAACTATGAGACTATTGCGAGAGAAGTTTGGTATTACAATCATATTACTGAAATAAGTGTGAAAGTTGATGGTAATGATGTATTGTTAAATAAAAACACAAAAGAAGTCTATTTTGATCGACTAAATATTAGATATAGTTCCACATATATACCAGCATCAGAAACTGCAAAAGACAATGAGAAACAAAAAGAAAGTAGCGTAAATATAGAAATATGGACCTACAATGGCGATACAAGTAATAATTTTAGCAATAACGATGACCCAAATATAGCTATATTATCAATTAATGGGAGTGTTATGCCTTATGCTTCGGTAATTCAGTCACAAATAAATGAAATAACTGGATCAGATATTATAGTAGGTGGAGTTTCTGTTGAAAATATTAAAGCTGAAGAGGAAGCAATGAAAAAAATACAGGAGAAGTACAGCTTACCTGAAACAGGATTATTAGATATACAAACACTTTATAATATGGAAATGGACTCATATACAAAAGTAAGGCAGGCAATAAGTGAGAATAAGACGTTAAAACCAACAACTTATGATTATACTTCTGATGGTGGTGGGACGAATGATTCTGGAGATAAAAGTCCTATTGGCTCAACATCTGAATTTAAACACAAATATGGAAATACAATAAAACAGATGGCGAATGAACTTGAAGTTGACCCTAATATGTTGGCTGCTGTAATACTTGTAGAGTCAGGTGGTTCGGGTTTTGTAAATGGACGTTTGAAAATTCGTTTTGAGAATCATTATTTCCTTAATAGGACAAATGGCTATACAGATTTGTTCACTTACTACTGGAAAGACCATAAATTCAGGAAAAGTATAGATGAAGAATGGAAACCAGTGCATACTAATAAACAAAGTAGTGAATATGCAGCATTTAATTTTGCTAAGAGCCTGAATGAAGAAGCTGCCTATGAATCTATAAGCATGGGTATGGGGCAAATAATGGGGGCTCATTTTAGGGCTGCTGGTTATAACTCAGCAAAAAAAATGTATGAAGATTTTAGTAGAGGACATGAACAGCAAATTAAAGGTATGGCTACATTCTTTAAAAACTATAACAACGGGAGTACTCTTCATGCTTTGCAAATTGGAGATTTAGAGACTTTCGTAACACAATATAATGGTAACGGACAGGTAGAGGACTACACTAATCTCATGAAAAAAAGAATGGAAGAATATAAAAATGCTAAGTAAGAGGAGTGTTTATATGAGAAAAACAAAACTTGTTTATTTAGTAGGAGTTATGGCACTATTTATTAGTGGTATGTTGGGTTACAATACCATTCAAACTGTTGATAATAAGGCATCTACGTTGAATTCGGTGGAACCAAAAAATACAGTTATTAACAACAAGATAAATAATAATAAGAATAATATTTCAACAGATACTAACGCTAAAAATGAATATAGCGATAACCTGTGTGCTGATAATGAAGAAGTACTCTTTAGCTTTAAAATAGAGAACTCACCTAAGACCATGTCTATATGTTTGTCAAAAAAGCAGCCAAATTATATTGTATATCGATTCGGTGAAAAAGATAAAATTGAATTTGAATTTCCCAAAAATAAAGCTGACTCATGGAATAAATTTGTTTATTCATATTATCTACGTGGAGGAGGAGCAGAAAATGAAGGGATGGATATGAATTATTTAACATTTGAAAATGATGGATATGAATATCAAATTTATCAAGAGTATACTGCCAGAGATAAAGAGACACATGTTGGTATAATAATTACAGACAAGTCAACAAAAAAGGAAACAGATATAAAAGGCTTAAGTAATACTATCAAAGGGAGTCTTATAAAATTAAGAGAAAATAAGAAAATCAAAATTGAAAATCAATAAGGAGTTATTAATGGGCGGTTGTCTTACATGATAACCGTCTTTTTCTTATTTAGTTATCTAGCTTTGGCTACAAAGTCCGATAGGGTGGTGATGCTCTCTCTTTTTGTAATTCCTTATCTTTGATTACCCAATGGACAATATTTACAGTAAACTATACTTCATATAAATATAACTTAAATACAGAAAAAATAGTATCATTAGGAAAATTCATTTTCTATCCTTTTTATATAACAGATCAACGCTATATGATATATGTAGGTGGTGGGGCATCTCGTACGGGTAGGCATTCATGGGATGATGAACCGAATAAGAGCCAAGGAATACCAGGAATCTATGTAAAGAATCTAAAAACAGGTATTGTTAATCTTATCAAGAAAATGGATTATTGTAATAAGTTATCTATAATATCAATTAACAAATGAGAAAACAATCAAAAACTTTGACCTAAACCCATTAATTGGTGGGTTGTTTTATTTATAATTCTTTATTCTTAAAAGAAATTGGTGGTAAAATATAGGTAATTAAAAGTTATAAAAGAATAGAGGTATACGATGAGGTGAAGGAGGCTATCAGCAATACTGTATAGATAATTATAAAAGCTTTTTACAACTTAAAAGTACTGTTAAATTAGGAGAATGAGGTGATGAAAATTGAATATATGCAATCATTTGAAACCTATATTAGAACAAGAGTTAAAATCCCTATTGAGGATATTTTTTAGCTTGTTATCAAAATTAGGGTCAATGGTAGTTCTAATATAAGGGCGAACCCAAATAGCTTTGATACCTTCTTCTCGCATGTAGTTACCATATGAAAAGCGTAAACAGCTATGATGCATATGGGCAGCTGGTCAAAACCACTGACCCAT
>CAZEQK010000089.1:0-5504 GCA_964514395.1 uncultured Bacillaceae bacterium | reverse complement strand
CCAGATTGAACTGGTTATGTACCTATAATACGAACAAAATATCCCCGCGTCGGCGCAGCGAAGAAGTAGCTCAATTTGAAGTACGCCTCGGTCGCAGAGGTATATTCATAGAAGTGAATCAGCGACACATCCCTTTCGCTAACCTAGTCGGCATTCCCGAGCCTAACATAGGAGTTATGTAAGGATCGGAAACGCCTGTAAGCTCAAGGACGTCGGGGATACGGAACGTTAGCCGAAAATACTGGAGAGTGATAGCAATGAAAGAAAAAATACTAGAAGAATTAAATAAAATTGAAGTGACTCATGATGTAAAAATATTATATGCTTGTGAATCAGGAAGTAGAGCATGGGGATTTCCATCAAAAGATAGCGATTATGATGTTAGATTTATCTATATACATCCATTGGAATGGTATTTATCAATTGATGAAAAGAGAGATGTTATTGAATTACCAATAGATGACTTACTAGATATTAATGGATGGGATATTCGGAAAGCTTTAAAATTATTTAATAAGTCTAACCCAGGATTACTTGAATGGTTGAAATCAGAGATAGTTTATTATCAGAAGTATTCATTTGTTGATAAATTAAGAGATATGAGTCTAGAAGTTTTTTCACCAAAAGGTCTGATGTATCACTATCTAAATATGGCTAAAAGAAACTATAGAGAGTTTTTACAGGGAGAAAAAGTAAAAATAAAAAAATATTTTTACGTATTAAGACCAATATTAGCTTGTAAATGGATTGAGAAATATAATACAATGCCACCTATTTTATTTCAAGAACTACTCAATGTTACGGTTCCAAATGGAAACCTGCATGATGAGATTAATACTTTACTAGAAAGAAAAATACATGGTGATGAATTAGACTATGAACCAAGAATAGACACAATTAACTTGTTCATTGAAAGTGAAATAGAACATATCGAGGATATTATTAAGACGATTCAATCCAATGAGAGAAACTTTATAGAAAGTCTAGATAAACTATTTAAAGAGATATTAAATGAGGTATATTCATCGTAACTTCGGCTAACAAAGCCCGAGCCTAAAAAAAGCATTTCTAAGGCTCGAACTTCACCTGTAAGCTCAAGGGCGTCGGGGATACGAAACGTTAGCTGAAATGCGATGCAAAGGAGGAATATTCATGGCAGTTTATAAAATATTTATTTCAAGAGCTGTCGAAAATGCCTTAAATCAATTTATGTTAAGAGATATCTACTTACTTAAAGAGAATGTAAATGAGAGAGCTATTACTCATAAGATAGGAGAATATCTTCAGAATGAATTTGGTTCTTTTTATTCTGTAGATTGCGAGTTTAATAGAAATTATATAAATCATGGAAGTTCTAAAAAAATTAATATTATTGAATGTGAACTAAAGAAATTAGTAGAAGATAAATCAAGTGTAGAATTAATAAATGATATAGCTTACAGAGAAATTTCTGTATACCCAGATATTATTGTACATAAGAGAGGTAAGAATAAAAATCTGTTAATTATCGAAGTTAAAAAATCAAACAATCATGTTGGCAGTAATCTAGATATACTAAAACTTAAAGCTTATACAGATCCATCTGAATCTAACAATTTGTACTATGAATATGGCTTATTTATTGATTTAGATATGATAACTTATACTAATCATAAATTGATATGGTTTAAAGCTGGAAAAAAGATTAAAGAATTATAAGGGTTGAAACAGTGCACTTCCTAACAAAATATCCCCGCGTCGGCGTGCAGGGAAGTAACTCAATTTGAAGTACGCCTCGGTCGCAAGAAGTTAGAATCATAGTAGTAAAATCAGCGACACAACCCTTTCGCTAACCGAGACGGCGAAGCCCGAGCCTAAGAAAGGTATTTCTAAGGCTCGAACTCCACCTGTAAGCTCAAGGGCGTCGGGTATACGGAACGTTATGTGCCATTATTGAATGGAGTTGAAAATATGACCGAAGATATAAAAAAAGCATATAGAACAGATAACCTTAAAAGAGCATGGGTCTGGATTAACTCTAATAGTAATTACCAATATAAAAATTATTTTAGAGATTTATATAAAGCATATTCTTATTCTATAGATGATAATTTAAAAGATTTACAAAAAAGATTAAAAAAAGGAACTTATCGACCAGTTAAACCAGTAAAAGTATATCTTCCGAAAAAATCTGGAATATTGAGGCCAATTACTCTTTTATCGATTGAAGACCAAATTGTATATCAAGCTCTAGTTAATGTTATAGCAGAAGAACATATGAAAAAAACTAAGACAAGTAATTATGTTATTAATTTTGGAAATATTTACGCAGGTAAAGGAAATCCATTTTTCTATAAGAGATGGCAAACGGGATATAAAAAATATACAGAGATGATAAAACACTCGTTTCAAAACGGTTATATATATGCAGCTTCATTTGATTTAACAGCATTTTATGACAGTATAGACTATAAAGTTTTAGAGTATTTCTTATCACAATATAATTTGGATAAAGAGTTTATTCAGTTTCTAATATGGTTGCTTTCTTACTGGACTACTGATGGTAAAATAATCCAAGGCGTAGGTATTCCGCAAGGCCCTATCGGTTCGGGGCTGCTGTCGGAAGTGATAGTATCTTTTTTTGATAATAAGTTTAAAGAAAATAAATTTGAAAAGAACACTTTATATATAAGGTACGTTGATGATATTAGGTTAATGGCTAAGGATGAAACAAGTTTAAGACTTGATCTTGTAAGACTAGACTATTACAGTAAAAAAATTGGATTGTATCCCCAATCTTCAAAAATAGATATACATGAGATCATTAGTATTGATGATGAGGTTAAAAATTTAAGTCAACCATTTATGGATATTAAAGATATTAAAGGTAATATTGATAACGTTAAAGCTAATGAAAAGTTATTGGAGATAACTAGAGCTAAAAAAGTAGAAGATACTACAAAATTTAAAATTTATTTAAGTAATGCAAAACCAAATTACAAGCTAACAGATAGAATAATTAATTTATTAGAAAGCAACCCAGATTTATATGATTCAATTTGCAGTTACTTTATGAGATATCCTAAAAATATACCTAACAAACCTTTTGGAAGATTGCTAGATTTATTAAAGAGATCAGAAATATATCAGGTTATTAGTGGGAAAATACTATTTTCTGTAATTGATAATTTATCTGAAGATAATTTTAACCAACTATATGAATTTATTAAAAGCAGATGGTTAAAAGGTAATATTAAAGACCCGCTATATAAGGCTACAATAATAAAAAGTCTATTAGCCAACAACTATTTCAAATACGATGACATCAAAGCTCTCTTTAAAGGTGACTTAGACTGGTGGACTTTGAAAACGGTAATTAAATATATAAATTATGATTATTTAGGGGAGCCGTCTTATAAAGAGCTATTAAAACTACTTTTAACACATGAATCAGTCGATGTATCCATTTCTGCAGCAAACGAACTAATTCAAAAAGATGTAGTTTTTGATAGTAGCTTATATAACAGTAATCATATCGCTCAGCAGACATTAAAGTCCGCGGGAGTTATAAAAAGAGCGGCTTCAGCTCCTTCTGAAATTACATATTATTTAAATAAAATCTGTAAGTATACGTTTCCAGAAAAAAAGTGGAAGATATTTTTTGGAGAATATCATGAGTATGCAGAGAACAAAGTTGCAAGGGCATATGGATATTCACAAAATGATATTTCTGCATTTGTAAATATTATTGATGTGTTTAATGATTTTTTATTAGATAAGCTATTTATACATGACAATGAACTTGGAAGATACCAATTAGGTAACATCGGCAGCGTAATACAGAGTGAACCAAGCAAATTTAATATTAAGTACCCAAAATTAAGGTGTCTGTGTAAAGCAATACATGATAAGAGATTGCAATGTGATTTATCACATCCAAAAATAAAAAATGGTGGATATACTAAGCCAATAAAATTTAACGAGATTAAAAATCTAAGGAGACTAATGAGGGAAGGATACTTAGAATTAATAAATCTTAGCCCGAAGTTATAACAGCACATAACAAAGTCTCTTCGCAAAGGTGCTGAAGCAATCGAATGGCATGGAGCATAACTATGAAGACAACCATGTAGTGATAGCCGCACCACATTTCTTCACCTGGTGCTAAAAGCACCGCAAGAAGATTGACACTGTTAGTACGGTTCAGAAACGTCGTAGAGACAAACCATTATGTGACATTCAACAATATAAACAAGAGGTGATTTTAGCGATAATGACTACAGATAAGAAAATAATTGACTCGTTTTGTTTATGGTGTGATTTGTTAGGTTATTCTACTCCATTTATTCAATCAAATTGGAATCTCGGCACTGAAGTTTCTATGAGAAATCTTGAAAGAATAGAAAAATTACAATATACATTTACAAATATTTTATTTTACCCCATTGAACGTATTTTGGTTTTGAACGATGGCTTTGTTAGAACTGTTGATCTTATTGAAACAAACGGGCAACTGCAACAATATTTAAACATGGTTTAGTGGAATTTTAAATTATTATGATGTACTGAACTCGATTGACCAAAATGAAGATTTTCCAGGTGCTAGGGGAGTATTAACTTTTGGTTATAGATATCAATTTATGAATAATAATGTAACAGCAGCAGATATTATTCAAGCTTCTATTGTAAAGAAAAGGGAACTTAAGTCAGATATAATGGTGTATTCACCAAAAGAATTTCAAATGAACACTGCATTCTCGAAAGCATATATTATCGAGACAGCAGGTACAAAGGCAGGTTTAACTGGTACTAATTTATACATTGATGAGGAATTTCTTAAATACTTAGAATTTATTTTAACTAAAGATAATAATGTATTTAAAATTGTAATTGATAATGTAGAAAGTAAACCTAATAAATTAGGTTGGTATAAAAGTCAATTTAGTCATGTAAATGTTAAATTAGAAGTTCATACAGAACATAAGGATAATTATTTGATATGGGAAGTCCTTGAATTAGATTTGGTTACAAAGAAGAAAAAAAGATTATTCAAACTTTGGCTAAATAACACTCCAGTAGAATTTAATCAAAAAGGAATTCAAACGAAACTTTATAGAGCAGTTAAATACATCCCTTATGGAGAAGATGATTTTATATTGGAGATAACATAAATTAGTTAATTCTAAGTAGTCAGTTGAACGTCACATAACAGCATATCCCTGCGTCAGCGTGCAGAGAAGTAACTCAATCTGAAGTGCGCCTAGGTCGCAGTAGATAATTCGGGGTAGCAAATTCAGCGACACACAGCGTTCGCTAACCGAGACCAGCTAAGGAAAGTCAAGGTTTTTTATTGTAATCAGACATTTACTAAAAAAGGGCATAGGAAAATAAGATTATGTGTTTGCATAATCAAAAAGTAATGAAATTAGCTTGCTTTTTTTGAAGAATTTAATTGGTGATACTTGGTCACATGTTGCTCTCTAGAGTACTCTACAAAAGGCTGTTGATCTCTTAAAACAGCAAAA
>CAZEQK010000088.1:0-5528 GCA_964514395.1 uncultured Bacillaceae bacterium | reverse complement strand
TAATATAACAAGTAGTTTATATCTAATAGGAGTACTCCCCTTTTTTGATTTTTTTGGGTTTCACGGGGATTTCTTATAACGTACCGTATCCCCGACGCCCTTGAGCTTACAGGTGAAGTTCGAGCCTTAGAAATGCTTATCTTAGGCTTAGGGATGCCGGCTCGGTTAGCAAAAGGGATTGTCACTGACTCTTCTTCTATGAAACACTTCTTGCGATTGAGGTGCACTTCAAATTGAGTTACTTCCTTGCTACTCCGACGTGGGTATACATTGTTAAGTGATGTTGGTCACCTTCCTTGGGCTGACAGGACGTCAGCCCCTTAAAATAACTCTTTTAAAAATACTTACTATACAAACTTAAAAAAAGATTATATAAAATCCTTTCATTCAACAATTATTTAGTTACAATAGGAACCCACAATTCATTTTTTGGTTTATGTTTTGGCCCATAAAAACATTCAATACAAGGTAAATTAGCAAGATCATAACCCGACGTTGGAACCCATTCAGAATACAAACGTTTCCAAGCCTCTGTAACATTTGGGAAAACTGCCCATGTACTCCGGGGAATAATAAGAGTTTCCATACCATCTGGAACCTCCCTATCAAATCTTACTCCCATAAAATAATCAAATTCTTCATCCGTAATAGCAGCTTCCTTTCCAACAACACCCAAAAGACTTTCCAACTTGCATTTTGGATCTACCCATGACATATCAATGAGTGTTTGCATAAATCCATCTTTTTTGGCACCACTCCATAGGGTAGGGATAGTTTTAAAAGCTCTATTTGTTTCTACTGTTTTCCTTTTCCCTATAATCCTTAATTCAAAATCAAGATTTTCAATTCTGTACTCCATTTCCGTATCTCCTTTAATTGAAATTTGAAAGGACATTCTCGGAAAGGCTTTTAATTCAACTCCTTTATTACGAGCATCGGTTGGTTTTATTCCTTGTATTTTTTGAAAAGCCCGTGCAAATGAGTCAGCAGACTTATATCCATATTTTACAGCTACATCAATAATATGAATATCGCTTCTTTGAATTTCAAATGCAGCAAGTGTCAATCGTCTATGTCTTATATATTCTGATAGTGAAACATTTGCAATAGATGAAAACATTCTTGAAAAATGATATTCCGAACTACTAGCAGCTCGTGCAATCTTTGCATAATCAATCTCGTCATCAAGATTGTTTTCTATGTAGTCTAATGCTTTGTTAATTCTCTCCAGCCAATCCATACATTCACTCCTTTCAGTATTTAGTTTACACAAATCGGAAGATACTTTACCGACTTTCCATGCACCAATATGTAGGGAAACCGTTGATATGTCCCCATGTACGGACGACATTTTTTTGCGACTAATTTCACTTAACGTTATGCCTTACCGAAGCGTTCCTATGACTTAGTTTTAAAGGAAAACTTGGCGAAGGAATTTGGGAGCGACGTAAGGAGTGTAGCTGGTAAGCCTTTATTAAGTGATGATGAACTATTTTATTTTTTTCACCTTTGCCTCAATTTCGTCTTCAGTCAAGGCATAATCATCTGAAGATAACCGTATTTCATAAACATGCTTGTCTTTTTCATATATCAATATTATTCTTTCGGCAGATATATTACTCTCTTTTAAGATATACAACACCTTTTTAACAACCGGTATATGCTCTGCATCATCTGTTAGATATATATTTATTTGAGTATAGACACTGTTATTTTCAAAAGGTATTTTACCTCCACCTGTCACACTTTTTATATAACTTTCAATATCACTGCCGTCAAATATACCTTTAATTTTAGAATTGTATTGGATTCGGCTTTTGTATTGAGGGTAATTCTCGTGAATATCTTTTGTCTTGAAGCTCTTTGAAATTGGGAATAAAGTTCCGTCATTTAAGCAGGTTACATTTGCATAGAACTTACTGTAAATAAGATTAATTTTCGTAAATCCAATCTTGAATGATAGGTTAGAGTAGTTTTCTTCCAGATATTTTGTGAATTCCCCTCTTATACCCATAAGAAATATAAATGATGTTAAAACCAACACCAGTAATATCCCGATGATACTGGTTAAAAGAATTTTTACTTTTTTACTCATAAACATCATCCTTTACTTTTATTTAAATCGAAGATAATAGACATTAGTTTCGTTATATTAAACGAATATGCCCTAAAAGACTTTAAAGCCCTTCTTACAAAATCCACGTAGGACGCGCGATTTTCTGCAACCAATTTCACTTAACGTTCCGTATCCTCGACGCCCTTGAGCTTACAGGTGAAGTTCGAGCCTTAGAAATGCCTTTCTTAGGCTCGGGCTTTGCCGGCTTGTAAGATGTAGTAGTAATGTTCCACTTTCTTATTGAGTCTCTATCAGTCATACATGTATAATGCTTTTATAATGTGGCATAAATGTAACATGCCGGCTGGGAAGTCATTATCATAACTGGATTCCCTTAACTGAGACCATAACCCATTACTCTAAGTGTATATGTTTTGGCTGGTTAAGACTTTATAGGATTCTCATTTTACATGCAAGTTTATCATCAATTGGATAGCTTAAATAAAGCTTCTCTAAAATTAAAAGAAGTGAAAAACCAATATAACTTTCCGGTCGTATTGGTAATGGAATCTACTAGTCATTACTCCAAAATTCCTTTCCACTTCTTCTCACAAAAAAATTTCATTGTCCATATGGTTAATCCCATACAATCCCATTCTATCAAAAACATTTCAGTGAGAAAAGTGAAGAATGATAAACTTGATGCTGAGCGTATTGCTATTCTTTACCGTCTAGGTGAAGTAAAACCTTCTAATACGGTGACTGAACATGATGATTTGAAATTTCTTACTAGACAGTATCTTTCTTTATCTGATGAAATTACGAAGTTCAAAAATACAATTTCTAGTCTTATCGAGCAAATGTTACCTGGGTATGAAGGAATGTTTTCTGATATAACTTCCTCTTTGTTATATATATTGGATCATTATTCGTCTCCAAATAAAATTCTTCATGCAAATAAAGAGGAATTGATTGCTCATCTATCAAAAATAGCTAGACGCAGTAAATCATGGGCTGAAGATAAATATATGAAACTATTAGAGGTTGCAAAAACAGCTTTAATACTGAATTCTACTCCTACTACAGCTGAATTTGTACTAAATACTAATATTACAATTATCAAGACACTTAAGGAGCAACAAGTGACCATTCATACTGAAATCATTGCTTTATCTGAACAAAAAGAAGATATTTCTTTAATTCGTTCTATTCCAGGTTTAGGACCTTTGTCTGCTGCTATTATTTTATCTGAACGGAGAGATCCTAATGCTTTTTCTAATCCCAGAAAGGTTATTGCGTTCTGTGGTATTGATCCGTCGGTTAATGAATCTGGTAAGTTCAAAGACACACAGATGAAGATATCTAAGAGAGGATCAAAATATCTAAGACGAGCTTTATATATGGCAGCTCTAGCTAGTATAAAGAAAAAATCTAATGGACAATATCCAATACCCACTTTAGCTAACTACTATTTTGAAAAAATTAAGTCAAAGCCTAAAAAAACTGGATTAATTGCTGTGATACACAAACTAGTAAACTATATTTATGCAGTTCTACGTGATTGTAAGCCGTTTGTTGAGTATTCAAGAGAACAACATCTACAGAATTACAGTGAGTTGAAATCTTTGAAAGTAAGCTAGTTTAAAAAATTACATCTTCCTCCAAGATTATGGAAAATCCATAGTCTTTATTTCTTGTACCCTTTTTTAGGTTAGTAAATTATTAGATAAAAATACTTGACTTCCTTTAGCTGGTCTCGGTTAGCGAAAGGGATGTGTTGCTGACTCTACTTCTATGAAACACTTCTTGCGACCGAGGCGTATTTCAAGTTGAGTTACTTCTTCGCTACGCCGAAGCAGGGATTTAAGTCTAGTTTTCTAAATATTATAGATAAAATAAGCCTATTCTTAAAATATTATCTATAAAATTATTTGTCTGTAAAAACTATTTGCAATAGTCTATAAACACCCTCTTTTTCAGCTATTATATAAGTCTCAGCATCGATGATTTCTTTAGTTACATTATCAATTAAACTCATTCGGAGTTCTATTTCATTATCTTCTATAACAGAGTCCTTTACTATGGGTGTCCAATATATTGTAGTATCCTTAAAATCCAAGGATATATTATCACCTAATATCTCAATTTTCTTATTATCCCATTGAACAAAATTACCCGCTTCAACCGAAACTTTAATTACTAAATCTTTATTATCTTGATTATCATCAATTAAAAATTCTAACGGTAACCCTGGTACACTAGACATTGTTAAAGTATATTGCTCAATTGGAGCATGTATTTTTACCAAATTTCCGTCATGAGTTTCTGATAATTTACTATCACACCCGTAAAAAGTAATACTTATTACTAATATAAAGATAAAAGTATAATTTAATTTCCTCACTTAGAAATTCCCTCCGTTACAATGAAATGAAAAACTTCATCAATAAAAAGTAAGTTCATATTCTAATATATAAGATTTCAGCTAACGTTCCGTATCCCCGACGTTCATTCACCTTAAGCTGCTTGAGTTGTGCAACTAGCAGGATCTCTGCCGCCCGCGATGCGGTTAGGTGAATGGATGTGGTGAGTTGCCATCTGGTCGGAGCTTTCCGACCAGTGCCGAACCCGAGGGGCGTATACCCCGATGCGTGAACATATTATTATAAGATGTCCCGCCTTCATAGTGTTACTCGCAGATTTAATTCTACTTTCTTGCTGTAACAATGGGTTGATAATAGCCGGATTCAGCAGGCATATGCCACTTGATATCAAAAAAACCAACGGTTCTCATAATTTCACTCAATTCATCTCTCAATAAAGCTCTGTAGGATGTCTTTTTAACTTCTGTCTTCCACTTTCCATTTATCTCTTGCATAATAAACTGATTTGTTATATATGTTTTCCCGTCATCAGCCCAATCCCAAACTTGAAAAACAATACGCTTACCTTCATCCATAACTCGCGGTAGTGTTGCATGTTGCTTTTCTTTTACGTGATTATCATAATCTCTTATTGTAAGTAAAAGTAAACCATTACTTAAAAGTTTAGAATACAAATTGCGGCATGCTTTTTTCAAATCATCATCTGTAAGAAGATGGGGAATGGCATTGTCAGCTGACAAAACGATATCAAATTGTCCAGGAACCTCTTTTTCTAGTGATCGTAAATCGGCAACTCCAAAATTTATTTTAACTCCCAGTGCTTTTGCTTCCCTCTTAGCTCGCTCAACTAACTTCGGACTAAGATCAGTGGCGGTTACATTAAAATGATGTTGCACCAACCCCAATGACTGGGTTCCTATACCACAAGAAGCATCCAAGAGCTCGATACAATCCTCACTACTATGCACAAATTGGGAACGAATGAATTTATTTAAGACTTCACCTTGCCATGAAACTGCGTGATACCAATCATTAAAAATTAGATGATAAGATTCTGAAAGTTCATTATAAAAATCTAAAACAGAATT
>CAZEQK010000087.1:0-5671 GCA_964514395.1 uncultured Bacillaceae bacterium | reverse complement strand
GATAAAGCAGATGACATTATAGAGCAAATTGAGAAGAAGTTAGGAAAAGAGGGGACGGGATATATTAACTTTGGCTCAGTAGAAAAATTGGAGCAACATTTTGCTAAACATGGTGGCGAATTTAAAGGTATTTATAATAGTGCCGATGAATATTTGCAAGGTGCAAGAGATGTAATTCAAAACGGAACAAGAGTATCTTACACATACAAAGGAGAAACTAGAACAGGTTACTTACGATTTATGGGTAATAACAGTAAAGGCGTTGCTAAATTTGAATTTGTGGGGACTAATAATGCTGGTGAAATAACGACTTATCACGTTGAAAGTGGTAAAACATTCTGGAAAATGCTAAATGGTGAAAATGTTCAAGTAATTAATCCGTTGGACTAGGAAGTAGGTGATATTATGGAGTATAGTGTCTTAGTTAAAAAAATAAATCCATTTATTGAAGAAGAAGTTACTATTGAAGTGAATCAATTTGAATTAATTTGTTTTGCTCCTCTTGGAGTACCTGATTTAGAAGTGGGTAAGAAATACAAAGCAAATATTGGAATAAGTGTGTTAGATGACTTAGATATGAAGGAAGTAAAAGAATCTTTAAATGGGTTTAGCCAAATTGACAATTCATTTGCTTATTATATTCGTGGGAAATTTGATTTAGAATCACGCACTTTGGATGTAGGTGTTCTAATTGAGTTTGACGAAGATGAATTTGACTTACATGATAATTCATATTTGGACGGTAAAAATGTTGAGATTAGGGTAGATAGAATAAAGATAGAATTTATTGATTGATTTTTGATATATCACTATAGACGGTTTATCTTTGGATAGCCGTCTTTTTCTATTACTTCTAATTTTGGATATTATACAGGGTTTACTTCTTAACAGCAGGGTCGTAAAATATAACTTATAAACCATACACTTGTAAACTTATAACTTTTGAAATCTTTGAAGGCTTATTTCAACTTGAAATATGAGGAGGAGTAAGCCTTTTTTGCTTGCAAAAAAATAAAAGGAGGAAAAGAAAATGGTAAAACAAGTACAAGCAGTAGAAGAAAACCATGGTTTAATTGCACAGGCGAAAGCAGAGTATGAGGCAATTGTAGAGGAAGCAAGAGACTATTACCAGAAAGCACGGGAAATGCGGGGACAGGCGGACAAATTAAAACATTCTGGCAGTACAGACCCGCAAGTAGCGACACAAGTAATGACGCTACTAGAACAAGCTAATTATTTTGACCAGTTAGCTAACCAGAAGGACGGACATCCTAGGCTGGAAGCTATTCGCCGTTTGGAGGATTTACAACGTGAAGCATTTGAACTGAAAGGAACGATACAGTATAACGAAAGTGTATTAGCTCAACAACAAAAGGAACTTGAAGAAGTAAGGAAAGAAGCGGTAGCGATGATTCGAAGAGTAGAGGAACGAATACAGAAAACGGAGCAACTATTGGCTTCGTGTTATTTAGCAAATTAAAATAGAAAGGAAATCTTACAATAAATTAGTAAGAAAAAAGAAAAATAATACGCAAAATTGTAAGTGTTATGAAACAGAGCACCTAGAATTTTGCACATTATCATAATATATTAGAAATCAAAATAATAAAAAATTATAGCCCAGCTTCTAATGCTGCAGTTCTAATAATCTCTTCATCAATAAGTTGAGAATTAGAAGAAGCACCTTGAATGAGTGCACCTTTCTAAATTTAGGTTGCTCACCTAAGCAATAAGCTAACTCACGATAGAAATCCATCACAGTACCAGAAGACATCGGAGTATACATCACCCTAAAAAGAGCAGGCTCTAAAGAATGAGCAAAGTACCTTAGAACAGTCGTTTTACCAATACCAGGTTCACCAGTAATAAGCCCTTTCCCTTAGATTTTTTAAGAAAATCTAAACGAGTAATCGCCTCTTGAAACACATCATAAGAAAAAGCATGAGAAGCAATAAAATCCTTAGAAAAAGGATCCTTATTCAGACCATAAAAAGCCTTATACATCTAGTCCACCTCCATGATCAGAATATCGAAAGGAAGTGGAGCGTTTCGCACAAGCATTAGCATATAAATCAGCCTTAGCTATAGCAGTAATCCTTGTATTATCCTCATAGATAAACAATTTATCCGTATTTTCTAGAGGATATCTTATCTCAATCGTTCTACCAATATAAACAGGAGGAACCTCATAAAACGCACCATCAAGCGAAATAGTACCATCACTTTTCACCTTACAGGTAGCTCTTAAAAGAAAAGCCTCATCGATCTCCTTAGAGTAAGAGACAAAATTGACCTTATCAGACTGATCCATAAAATAATTCATAGGAGTAGTACCAAGACTAGCATGTACCTTATGGTGATACTTATGATGTAGCCAAAGCTCAAACTGAGCATTTAACACATCAAAAGAAACGACATCTTCCTTCTTTAATAAAGAAACGAAACCTTCATCCACCGTTTTAAAAAAGCGTTCAATTTCCCCTTTACTCTTAGGGTCATAAGGCTTGGTATGAACCAAAGCAATACCTAACTCAGCACAAGCAACCTGCAAGAATTCAGACCTGTAAACAGAGCCATTATCTACGTATAGCATTTTAGGTTTACCACAAGCAAGAAGTGCATCCTTAAACACCTTATTTAGAGCAGTCGCTTTTTCAGAAGGCATAAACCTAGCAGCTGTTATTCTTCTAGAAGCATCATCTATAAAAGCAATGAGATACGATTTAAGCTCTTACTACCCGTATTAATATAAGGGCCATGATACACATCCCCTTGCCAAAGGATACCGACTTCTACATGTTGAAACCTTTTCCTAATATGCGGGTCTGGTAAACGGTCCTTGATTAAGTCATGCTTCTTTAAGAAACGATGTAAAGTCGAGTAAGAGAAATCATTCTTTAAGATGATGCCCTTTTCAATCAACAAATCATAAAATAGCTTCATATTCAGCTGTATATAATTTTTTCTAAGCTCCATAATATCCGATTGAATAGAAGAAAGAATCGCACGAGAATGACCCTTATCGTTTCTTGAAGCAGGCATTAAACCATCAAATCCATGATGTTTAAGGTATAAAGCCAACTATTAATCGTTTTAGGAGAGAACTCCTTCTCCCCATAAATGGGTACATCATGAACCTTAGCAGCCACAGTGCGAATATACTCAGCCTTATTAGAAACACTACCTGTAATAATAGGAGCAATTAATCCATGGCGAAACAAAGCAATTTGCTGTTTTTCCTCATTCTTCATAAAGTTGACCTCCATGTTAAGAAAATATGAATCAAGAGGTCGAGCGCCCGACAAAAAAAGATCCTATTAACAGTATAATTGCCAATAACCAGACAAAAAAGTGAAAGACTTTGTGGGATGAAGTTTTGTTTATCTGGCAATAAAAATATGGTACAATTTAAAGTGCCATAAAGCCTTTATTGAAATGATCTTGATACCTTTTGACGAAGGGGGCTAATTCTGGCCCGGTGACCATTTCTATAAGCTTTTTGGCTTTTTCTTTAGGGGAGCCATTAAGCGTAACATCAATTTCCGCCTTTCTCAATAACTCAATAAAATTCCCCATATTCCTAATAAAACGTCTACGGTAGAAATATAACCGTTCAAGGGGTATCTTAATATTTTTAGATTTCGCTTTTAAAGCAGCAAAAATACCATAAATAGATTCACAGAAATGAGGGGTAAAAAACTCAGGAAAAACGCTGAAAGTAACCTTACAACAAGAACAGAAATGCCTCATAATCTTAATAGGATAAGACTTCCCATGATAGATGACATATCTGTCGTAGGAACTGTGAAGGTAGAGTCGTTTATGGGACTCACAGTTTGGGCATTGTTCAATACGAAAATGCTCCAAATCATCAAAAGATTTTTTATAATCTTTTGGAGATAAACCATATTCATGAATAATAATGTTCATCGCATTCTCCTAAAATAATTTGATAACAATTCCTCAAATTATTTTAGCATGATTAGTAGATTCAATCTATTTTAATATGATTATATTTAGCTGATTTTGACTAACATAAAATGCTTAATAACACTGTAACATCGAAATCAACAGCAACCAGTACAAATTCAACCGATACACAGGCAGGATACAGACACCAATGTAGAATCAAGTACAACAACAGACACAACCGTAGACCAAACCACAACAGATCAACCAACAGCAGATATTACAACAGACCTAGTCAAAGAGAATCCATTTAGATATGCAGGCTATGAAGAAGTTAGGAAAAGAGGGGACGGGTAATGGTGCAAAAGGTCTTATTGGAAAATATTTTGAAGATTTTCTTGTTAAAAAGTTTGGTGGTAAAGGTAGCTTTAAAATAGATGGTCGTGAGTTTGATGGAGCTGTTGGAAATCGTTGGTGGGAGGCAAAATCAGGTAGATATTGGGAAGATATAGTTTCATCAGATAAGGGTTTTGAAAAATTCAAATCAGATATTGGAGAACACCTAGCCATCGCAAAAAGGAATGGTGCGACTTTTGAACTTCATTCAAATACTCCTATACCTCAAAATGTAAAGGATTGGTTAATTAAAAAGGGTATGCAATTTACAGAATGGTAGAGGTTTTTATAGATTTAAAAACTTATAAACTAGATAGAATTAAAAGAAGGTGATTATATGTCAGTGTCTTCAAGTATTGATTTTAAATTATTACAAGGTAAAGAAAATCAAATATCTCCTATTAATGTTATACAAAAACTTTTGAATTATGGATGGACCCTCTATGATAAGGGAAAAATATCTTATTTACCGATTGGTGACAATGGTGATTTTGAATGGCAATGGGAGGATATTAGTTTAGATTCTATAATGCAAGTTTTAAGTAAAAAAGAACATCAGAAAGAAGTTATTGGAATTGTTATGACATGGAGAGATACAGGTATTGGGGGGACATTTTTATTTTGGACTGATAGAACTTTAACGATTAATTTGACTATAAATCGAAAAATGATAGTTAATGATTTATATTCAATTAATATTACAGATATAAACTGGTATCTAGAAAAGTTATTACCAGTATTTCATAAAGGTGATATTTTAATTGATTCGTTTACTTATCAAGAACATGTCTGAAAAACTCGTCTTACATGAAATATAAACAGTTGTTCAATACAGAATACTTATACGAAATTGAAAAAAACCAAGCTAAGTCAGGTTCCACATTATTAACTTAAACAAAACTAATTCTAATAGGGATAGCTCTTTATCTTAAAGATAAGAGTCTATCCCTTATTTATATAACTTTATTAGTGTATTGAATTTTCCATCTACCCCACCACATTACTCTAAAATAGTTACAAATATAGCGGATAGTCGCACATCGTACAAAGAAAATCCAATTTAATCATCAAGGCAATGAGCAATGGGATCATTATAAAGGAAATAGCTGGAACATCTACGAGGAAACCGATGGGGATGGCAATATCATCATGGAATTCACTTATGATGAAAGAAATAAACCTCTCTCTGTCACTTATAAAGGAGAAACCTTCTGGTATATCTATAACGGTCATGGAGATGTAGTAGCATTAACTGATAGAGATGGTAAAATAGCAGCAAGATATGAATACGATGAATGGGGTTTAAACACCAAAATGTATAATCGTTTTGGTGAAAGAGTAAGAGAAGGTATTGGTTGGATTGGGG
>CAZEQK010000086.1:0-5787 GCA_964514395.1 uncultured Bacillaceae bacterium | reverse complement strand
ATTATTGATTTTTGAAGAGGGAGGAAGGTTATGTCTTTAAAAATTCAAGGAGTAACGAAAAAATTTGGGGATTTAGTCGCGGTAGACCACTTAAATTTAGAAATTTCGAATCATGAAATTTTTGGTTTTCTTGGTGCGAATGGAGCTGGTAAAACGACGACCATACGAATGATATTAGGACTTTTATCAGCTACTGAAGGAGATATCGTTTGGGATGGAGAGAGAATTGATTATAGCAACAGCGATCAAATAGGCTATCTTCCTGAGGAAAGAGGACTATATCCCAAGCTAACAGTGAAAGAGCAATTGACCTATCTTGCGAAGCTTCGAGGAATGGATAAACACCGGATTATTGATGAAATTCAGAAATGGCTGGAACGGTTTCATATCACAGATTATTTAAATAAAAAGGTGGAGGAACTATCAAAGGGGAATCAACAAAAGATTCAATTTATTGCTGCAGTCATACATAAACCGAAGCTCATTTTCTTAGATGAACCCTTTAGTGGATTGGACCCTGTGAACGTAGAGCTATTAAAAAATGTGATTGTTGAGCTTTCCAAAAGTGGGACAACGATTGTTTTTTCTAGTCATAGAATGGAGCATGTGGAGGAGCTATGTCAAAGTATATGTATTATACATAAGGGAAGTCCGGTTGTTTATGGCAACCTTCGAGATATTAAACGCTCCTTCGGTAAGAAAAATGTGATGATACATACGGATGCGAATTTAAATGATTTAGATAAATTAAACGGTGTGGTCAAATTGAAGAAGACAGCCCAGGGATATGTTATTCAGATTAATAAAGAATCCATTTCCCAAGAAATCCTTCATGCCATTGCAACACGAGGATATATAACAAAATTCGTACTAGAAGAGCCCTCGCTTAATGATATATTTATTGAGAAGGTAGGTGCTTCCTATGAGTAAATTTTTAACAGTTTTGTCCCATACCTTTGTAACAAACCTAAAATCAAAAACCTTTAAAATTACGACGTTCATTATGGCACTACTAATCGTTATTGTCTTTAATTTGCCAGGGCTCATTACCTATTTTAATAATAAGGATACAAATGTCACCACTGTTGGTGTCGTGGATCAAACAAACGAAGTCTATCAGCCATTAGCGCAACAAATCATAGCTTTTGGATTCGATCAGTTGAAATTACTACCTGTAAAAAATGAAGAGGAAGCAACTAGCAAGCTTAATAGTAGTAAGATTAATAGCTATTTAATCATTGACTCTATTGATAAAGGTTCCATATCTGCAACCTATAAAGCACAGCAGATTACAGATAGTAATGTACCACGTAAATTAGAGCAGGTGATAAATCAAGTACAGTTTAGAATGAAGGCCAGTACCTTAGGATTGACTGTTGATCAAGCAGCCCAATTATTTAAGCCAATGACGATTATTAAGATTCCTTTAGCAAAGGATGCAAAAAGTGAAGAGGAAATCGTTCAGTCTCAGGTATTAGTCTATATCCTATTATTTGCGATTTATTTTGGAGTCTTAATGTATGGCAATCTAGTAGCCACAGAGGTGGCCAAGGAAAAAAGCTCTAGAGTGATGGAAATACTGGTTTCTAGTGTGAATCCAATTAAGCAGATGTTTGGGAAGATATTGGGTATCGCGCTGCTAGGTATCTTTCAAACGGCTATATTTATCATTATTGGCTATATTTCAATGAAATTTGGTAATAAAACCGTTGATTTCGGAAACATGAAGGTGGATTTCTCCAATATTCCTGTAGAAACGATCATCTTTGCAGTGATTTTCTATATACTTGGCTATTTGTTATTTGCAACAATCGCAGCAACCTTAGGCTCCTTAGTTAGTAGAGTGGAGGATTTGCAGCAGTCATTAACTCCATTAAATCTGGTTATTGTCATCGCATTTATGATTGCAATGTTTGGCTTAACAAAGCCAGATGCTATGTTTGTTGTGGTTTCTTCTTATATTCCAATCTTCACTCCGATTATTATGTTCCTACGTATAGGGGTTGGAAATCCCGCATTATGGGAAATCTTTATTACAATCGGTCTATTAATACTAACGATTATTGGAGTAGCCTTACTTGCAGCCAAAGTATATCGTGGTGGGGTGTTGATGTATGGCAAGGGAACTTCCTTTAAAAATATGAAACAGGCGATTCATCTTCATAAAAACAACTAATAAGGGGTAAACATATTAAATAGAAAGCTCATTCAGTAAGCTCTATGATCAAAATCAGAGCTATGGAGAATCAGCTAGAGAGACCAATCCAATGGTTGATACCCTTTTTAACATGGCATAAACCTATTATATGAGCAAAGTCTCACGATGCTGATATGGGATTTTAAAACTCAGATACAAGATAAAAGCATGAAAATCATATAGTAAGGTATGCTATAATAAGCAAGGTTTACTCATTTAGATGACAAACCTTGCTTTATTTTCTTGAAAAAGATGATAAAATTCAAGATAGGTGTTTTGTTCTTTGCTAAAATTAGGTATTATAGATATTACATATTTAATCTCTTTATATATAAAGAAGACTTAGTTCAGATGGAGTTTTTTATCTTCAACTGAACCTTAGCACCCATAGGGTACTAGTCACACTAAATGCTAAAGCATTAAGTCGTGCTATACCGCCCTTATTTCAAGGGATGGATACAAAATCCTTTTACGATACTGATGAGGGATTCTTCTTGAAACCGAAGATAAAATTTTAGGTTTGATTGGAGTGAATTTTATGCGTGTTTTATCAGGTATTCAACCATCTGGAAGGTTACATTTAGGAAATTATTTTGGAATGATGAAACGGATGGTTGATTATCAGGAAAATAGTGATCTATTTACCTTTATCGTGAATTATCATGCCTTAACCTCAGTATTTGATGCAGAAAAGCTGAAGGAGGGTACCTTTGAAGCGGTTTGCGATTTTCTTGCTTTAGGTATTGATCCTGAAAAGTCAACATTTTGGGTGCAATCAGACGTACCAGAGGTGACTGAATTAACATGGATTCTGTCTAATGTAACAGGAATGGGCTTACTAGAAAGGGCCCATTCCTATAAGGATAAAATGGCGAAGGGGATTCCAGCAAGTCTTGGTTTATTCTCTTACCCCGTTTTGATGGCTGCAGATATCTTAGCATTTGGTGGGGAACGGGTACCAGTTGGAAAGGATCAAAAGCAGCATCTAGAGATTGCTAGAGACGTGGCGGAGCGGTTTAATTCAACCTATGGTGAAACCTTTGTGGTTCCTGATGCAGATATTGCAGAAGAAGTGGCAACCGTACCAGGGATTGATGGGCAAAAAATGTCTAAATCCTATGGTAATACGATTGATATTTTTACTGATGAAAAGACATTAAAGAAAAAGGTCATGTCGATTAAAACAGATACCACACCGATTGAGGGGCCAAAGCCAATCAAGGATAATTATCTGTTTGAAATCTATTCTGCCTTTTTAGATAAAAAGGAAAAGGAAGCATTAAAGGAACGGTTTTTAACACCGGGCTTAAAATATGGCGAAGTGAAAAAGGAATTGGTCGGTGTCATATGGGAGTATTTCGCCCCGTATCGTAAAAAGCGTGAGCAATATGCCAATGACAGGGGAGAGGTCTTTCGTATCTTGGAAAAGGGAGCAGATAAAGCGAGGACCACAGCAGCCTATTATATGGATCTAGCCCGTAAAAATGTAGGCTTGCATTATAAGGATTAGTATTTAACCATCTAAGGAAATTGATAAAGAAATCTTGGTTCAGATGGAGTTTTTTATCTCCACCTGAACCTTAGCACCCGTAGGGCACAAGTCACACTAATTGCTAAAGCATTTAGTCGTGCTATGCCGCCCTTATTTCGAGGGATTAAAGCAACTCCCTCTTACGGTGTTGAAGAGGAAGTCTTGTTGAAACCGAAGATAAATGTTGTTTTCGTTGTGGTTATCAACATCCCTGGACTGAGTGTACATCACGTACTCATGGGCCGGGGATTTTTTACTGCTAAAAAATTGTTGTCTATTATCTCCAAGTCTATAGGCTCTTTTTCTTTCTCTGTTGGTTTTCGACTGCATGCTCTTAACATTGCTTATTAATCTATGAGTTTCATTCATGCTCATTTTACCCTTGATGCTCTTCCAATAGTAAAATGCCGCTAAAATACCCAAGGCATATGAGGCACTAAGATCCTGAATTAATTCAACTACACATTTAGATAACGCATCTGAATGAGATTCACTTAGTCCGTGTAGTCTTCGGTTAGCGCTTGTTCAAGCTCAGTTTGTGAATCCGCTCGCTCTCCATAAAGACTAGCTGGAATTTCTGCTATGCTGTTATTGATTACCCCATCCTTGATTGAGGGTTTTTCATCCTCCTCCTTTACCGCTTTTAGCTGGCTGTATAGAGTTTGTTGTTCATCCTTGTTCGTCATTTTCATTCTGCATCTCCTTTTTTCAGCTGATACCTATAGTATGTGTTAAGAATAAGCATCATAATCCTTTATGTATAGGTGTGTATAAATTGTCTAAAAATTATAGAAATAAATGGATAAATTAAAAGGAATTACCTATCTTATGTCGAATCAAGAAAAAATAAAAGAATGAAGGGGAATCACTGATGAAGACCATGATAAAATATGATAATAGCAGTCACATCTGTGTTACTTTTCAAGAGTATACAAGGGAACATATTAAGAAAATCAAACAAATTAAAGGATATTCATGGAATCGCATGGATAAATGCTGGAAGCTCCCTTTTACTAACGAAAACATTAATAAGCTGGCAAGTATATTTAAAAATGATAACATCCTTTTAAATACGAGGGAAAGGATGTCAGATAAGAAGCCTCCGTCGTGGGTAACAGATGTATTAACGAATCTAAAGGAAGAACTCATTCTAAAAGGATATAGTCCGAAAACACAGAAGGCGTATATCGGACATACTCGAAGATTTCTATTATTCTTTCATAAAGAACCACAGCTAATTCATGATAAAGAGATTCGTAAATATTTATTATTTATGCTTGTGAACAATCAAAACTCCCACTCTTATGTAAATCAGACAATAAGCGCTATAAAATTTTGTATAGGTATATATTAGAGAGAGATGATATTGAAATAAAATTATCTAGACCAAAAAAACAAAAAAAACTACCCACTGTTTTGAGTTCGGAAGAAGTATCAAAGATACTGAATGAACTAAAAAATGAAAAGCATCAAGCTATTATGTATCTTATTTATTCATCAGGTCTACGAATTGGAGAAGCGATAAATTTAAGAGTAACAGATATCGATAGCCAAAGAATGCTAATACGGGTAAGGCAAGGAAAGGGAAGAAAAGATCGGTACACTGTTTTATCTCAGGTGGCCTTGGAGGTGCTAAGAAAGTATTCTAAAAAATACCGACCATTTGACTGGTTATTCCCTGGAGGTGATATAGGATCACATATAAGTGAAAGAACTGTGCAAAAAATATTTGAAAGAGCAAAGGAGAGTGCAGGGATAAAAAAGGAAGCTACCGTGCATACATTGAGGCACTCATTTGCAACACATTTATTAGAAGGTGGAACAGACTTGAGATTCATACAGGAGCTATTAGGTCATAGTAGCTCAAAAACAACAGAGATCTACACCCATGTCACAGAAAGGAGCGTAAGAAGCATCCAAAGTCCACTAGATCGCTTCCTTCAATCTGACTAGAAACAACCCCAATCCTAAACGGACATAGGTTATTTTACCGAAACCCAACGGGAATCCCTCCTTGCGAGAGGAATTACCGAATTTCATCGCGAATACTGTAGTTATC
>CAZEQK010000085.1:0-6058 GCA_964514395.1 uncultured Bacillaceae bacterium | reverse complement strand
ATGAAGTTCCACTTTGCCCGACAGCCAACCGCCGCTAATGCTCTCAGAGAACAAGCGGCGGTAAGCTCCTGGATAAGTGTCACTAACATTCAGATAAAGGCCTGAATGAAGTTCCACTTTAATTTCTTGAGTGTTACAATGTAGGGAGATAAGTGAAGAAGGAGGATTATGATGAAGGTAATAAAAATATCTCCAAGGGGATATTGCTATGGTGTGGTTGATGCGATGGTTTTAGCTCAAAACGTAGCAAAGGATAAATCCCTTCCTCGTCCAATATATATTTTAGGAATGCTTGTTCATAATCAACATGTGGTAGAGGCTTTTAATGATTTGAATATTATATCCTTAGATGGTGAGAATCGTTTAGCTATTTTAGATAAGATAGATCATGGTACTGTTATTTTTACTGCTCATGGCATTTCACCAGAGGTGAGAACGAAGGCAAAAGAAAAGGGATTAGTCGTTATAGATGCAACCTGTCCTGATGTGACGAGAACCCATGAACTAATTGCTGAAAAAACAAAGCAAAACTATGAGGTCATTTATATAGGTAAAAAAGGGCACCCAGAACCAGAGGGAGCATTGGGTGTTGCAAGAGGTCATGTTCATTTAATATCAAATCAAGAGGATATCGATAAGTTGGATATACGAAGTGAAAAGCTTCTCGTTACTAATCAAACAACGATGAGTCAGTGGGATATAGCTAATATCATGAATGAGGTCGTAAATAAATACCCAAAAGCAGAGGTCCATAATGAAATATGTATGGCAACACAAACAAGACAGGAAGCAGTTGCCGAGCAAGCGAAGAACAGTGATTTAGTTATTGTTGTAGGTGATCCAAAGAGTAATAATTCAAATAGATTAGCACAAGTGGCAGAAGAAATCGCCAAGGTTCCTGCGTATAGAATAGCAGATTTATCTGAGCTTGATACGAAATGGTTGATTGGGAAAAACAGTGTTGCTGTTACAGCAGGCGCTTCAACGCCGACACCACTAACAAAAGAAGTAATTGATTTTCTTGAATCCTTTCATGAAAATGATCCAACTACTCACTTGAAAAAGCGAACGATTAATATGAAGAAAATTCTTCCAAAGGTTAGAGAAAAAAAAGAAAAAATATAATAAACATGTTATTACCCCTTTAGGGGTAATTTTTTATTCCTCATAGATCATTTTCTTTGTCATACCACCATCAATAATTATATTTTGCCCCGTAACAAAGCTAGATTTGTCTGAAGCTAGATAAAGACAGGCTTCTGCAATATCCGTAGGATGACCTACTCTCCCTACTGGATGCTGCTCTTTATCTGCTTTTGTATGCATTGGAGTAGAAGATTCACTTGATTTTTGCCAATTGCTGACTTCAATCCACCCAGGACTGATGGCATTTACTCTAATTCCATCCTTACCTAAGCTAACAGCAAGTGCATGGGTAAGAGCTACAATCCCCCCTTTTGATGCAGCATAGCTTTCTGTATTTGCTTCCGACATGAGAGCTCTTGTTGAAGCTAGATTAATAATGACCCCTTTATTTCTTTTCTTCATTTCAATAGCAGCATATTTACTACAAAGAAATACAGATCGCAGGTTTGTTGCTATCACCTTATCGAAATCCATACTATCTATGCTATAGATAGATTCAACATGATTTATACCAGCATTATTTATTAAAATATCAATCTTACTATAGACATCAATGGTTGTGTGAATGAGGTTCTTAATATCATCTTCTGAGGTTACATCTGTTTTAACGAATTTAGCCTCACCATGATTGAATATGATGGTATCTAAGGTTTCTCTAGCTGCTTTCTCATCTATATCAGCAATGATGACATAAGCTTTATTTATTGAGAACAATTGTGAAATAGCTCTTCCTATTCCTTGTGCTCCACCAGTTATAATAATCACTTTTTTATCGAATTCCATCTTCATCCACCTTTACTAACTTTTTTACCTATTTTCTCAATATTAGTGTCTTAATTCAAGAAGATTATAGCGCTTACTTCATACACAAAAAAGACGATGTAAAGATTACATACACCGTCTAAATGTACAACTTCAATAATTAGTATATTGATTTTGCTATGAATCGATGGTAGCGATATATACGATACCTTTTTTTTCAAGAATCTCTCGGGGGGCTCCTATAATGATAGAATCCTTTTCATTGGCTCCTATTTTTCCAGCATGTAAAGAGAAACCAAATTGGTCTCTATCTTCTTTTCCATACCAACGATGAAGCATTTCACCATCTTCACCATTATAAATAATCACTTGGCCAGTATATTTTTTGTGACGAAAATGGGAGTCAAATGCACCAACGATTAGTTCATTAACACCATCTCCATTTACGTCGCCAGTCGTTAAAGTTTCTCCAAAACCAACATCTACCTCTTCATCACCAATATCATATAAATGATAGCCATGATGATAGACGGAAACTTTATTCCCCTTTAAATTTTTGGTAGATACGATCAATTCATTTGTCATATCACCATTGATATCATCAACATGGACCATAATACCAAAACCTGGGTGATCACCTGTTATTTTTTGCTTTAACCAGCCATATTGTCCGGAATATATAAGCACTTCCCCATTTGGTATACCTGGAGCTCCGATAATTATTTCATCGATTCCATCACCATCAATATCTCCACAGGCAATGGAAGTACCAAAATCACTATGGTCTTTTGGTACCATAGAAGAGAAGCTTTTTATAAGTGAGCCATCATTCCCGCTATATGCATATACCTTTCCTTTACCATTTTCAATCGGCTGTGGTGCACTAATAATAATGTCTGGAATACCATCACCATCTACATCACCAGATGCAATGGAAAAGCCAAAGGCATCATATTTTTCAACAGTTTTAAAATAAAATATGAATTTATTTTCTTTTACAGAATATACCTTTACCTCTCCAGTCAAATCTTGATAGGTAACGGCGATAATGAGTTCATTGACATTATCTTGATTGATATCCTTTATTAATAATCTAATGGTATTTACCTTTTTCTTGCCAATATACATTTTTTTGATTGGCTTAAAGGTTTTCGTATTGTAGATTGTGACAGATGCACCCCGTTTTCCACTAGTTGAGGCAATAATGACCTCATTTCTACCATTTCCCGTTACATCACCAATGGCAACCGCATAGCCAAAGGAATCTTTTTTTGATTCCCCAATTAATTTATTTATATTTAATCCCATAATAGGCATCCTCCTTATCTGGGCTTTAATACTAGAATATGCACTTACTTTGAAAAATTGAATCAAATCGAAAAAAATAGTAACTTATTATCTAAAATGCTATGAAAAAAGATTGTTCTAGACATGTTAGTTCTAGTGAATTTGGATAAATTACCAAAAGAAATTAAGCATTTATATAGAAACTTTTTTTGTCGAAACTTGTCTATATATTTATATGAAGGATAAGGAGGATGATAAAAAATCAACAAACATCATATATCTAGTTCAGAGAGGGTTAAATAATGAAGAGACTCAACTTAGTCATATTTTTAGCAATTACGTTTCTTCTTGTATTAAATGTAGCAGTGTCAGCAGAGGATGCTATTAAAATCAACTTGGATGGGAAGATAATTTCTACTGATACGTCTCCAATTGTAGTAGATAGTCGTGTTTTAGTCCCTGTCAGGGTAGTTTCTGAAAATTTGGGCTATTATGTTTTTTGGGATGCAAAGACACGAGAAGTGTACCTTACAAAGGATAATCTAAAGATTAGATTCAATATAAATCAAACTAAAATATGGAAAAATGACGTTGAAAGTCAATTAGACGTACCACCAGTAATAAAAAATGGTCGTGTCTTTCTTCCAATACGGGTGATCTCAGAAAGTGTAGGAGCATTAGTCGATTGGGATGGAAAAACAAAAACAGTTTTAATCCAAACAAAAGTGATTAAAACCACTACCTCGTCTAAGAATGATGATAGTGATTCTGCAACCTTAGATGCTATATCTCAAGATGGTACAAGTATTACCTTAAATCTTGGTGGTAATGGACTATGGGAACCTAATATGTTTACATTAAAGGAACCTGATCGACTCGTCATCGATATAAATCGTGCAGTACTGTCAAAGCAGTTCAAAGAACCTATTGTGCAAGATAATGATGTGATAGAATCGATTCGTTATAGTCAATATCAACTAAATCCAAATCAGGTTAGAATTGTCGTAGTTTTAAAGAAAAAAGCTGATTATACTTACAAATTAGACAATAATTCTATTACAATAAATTTTATTTCACATGTTTATAAGGTAGTCATTGATCCTGGACATGGTGGTAAAGACCCTGGTGCCATTGGTATAACTGGAAAAAGGGAAAAGGATCTTAATCTTGCAGTAGGCTTAAAGGTAGCTTCTTTACTGAATAATGTTCCTGGGGTTGAAGTGATTTTAACACGTGATACTGATGAATTTATTAGTCTCGATCAGCGTGTTAATATAGCGAATAATGCAAATGCAGATATTTTTATCTCTATTCATACCAATGCATTGCCTTATCACCCTTCTATCTATGGTTCGGAAACATATTTTGATAGAAGTGAAAGTGCTTCTTTAGCTCAAGTAATGCATAAATATTTGGTTCAATCTACAGGCTTTACTGACAGAGGCATACGTACGGCCGGATATCGGGTGATTAAGTATACGAATATGCCAGCAGTCCTATTAGAAATGGGTTATCTGACCAACTCCTATGAAGAGAAGACAATGTTTACATCTAGTTTTCAAGATCGCGTATCGCTAGGAATAGTAAATGGAATTGAACAATATTTAGGTATTAAATGATGCCATACTAAAAAGCAACCTACTTTAGAAAAGTAGGTTGCTTTTTTTAGTGTTATTATTCGCCTTTTTTCATTGGGCAAGTGCTTATTTTAAAAATGGAATAAATAGGACAAATTTTAAATAATCCTGTAACGATAGGTATGATACCAAGATAACCTACATTTTTATAAGGAAGATTTGTTAATAGTAATGATAATAATAGAATACCGATAATGAATCTTACCCAACGATCAACGTCTCCTACGTTTTTTTTCATTTGAATCACTCCTGTATTTAGATTTTTTAAATAAGAAAATATCTCATATTTCTATCATATAAATAATGACAATCTAATTCAGTGACAATATCACAAAGAGTGAGCGTAAAGTATAAAATCGTTACGGCTATGAATGACAATCTTCCCTCTTTTTAGTGTTACATAGCCTTTTTTCTCAAATTCTTTTAATACCCTACTAACAACCTCTCTTGCACTTCGTAATTCTATAGCCAATGTTTCATGAGTAATTTCAATGGTAGGATCATCATTTGAATGCTGAATTAAAAATTCAGCAATTCTTTTATCCATTTTATTAAACACTATTTCCTCAATCAGACTCATCATACCACCAATTCTCTTATTATAAAGCTGATAGGTGAATGTACGGACTAGCTCTACATTTGCTATTTCTTGCTGGTAAATGGTAATCGGAATGTTTATAATCTCTACGTCTTCCTCTACATATGCAATAGCTGCATACGGTTGATTAGACAAAGCACTACTTATTAATAGAATACAGCTCTCCCCTTGATTGACACGATATAAAATAATTTCTCTTCCATTTTCGCCTATTTTAGAAACTCTTAACGTACCACTTAGTATAAGTGAGATAAAGGGATAATATTCTCCTTCCATAAAGGCGTATGTACCAGCTGTTATTGTTTTGTAGGTTATGTCTTTACTTTTCTCCTCATCATGAAATAGTTTGCTAAAAAAAGGGAACTTATTTGAAGATAGTTGCTTTATTTCATTACTGAGCATAAAAATCACCGCACCTAATAAAATTATTTATATTGTTAATCATAATATAAAATGGATTATTTCTCTATATGACAGAAAAACCATTTTACACTAGGTAATAATAATTACATAATATTTGAAAAAGCATAAAAAAACTGATATATAAAGGGTATGTATAACAAAGGGAGGTTGTAAGTCTGAAATAGTTAACTAGAATTACTTGAAAGCTAAAAAGGCATGGCAAAAC
>CAZEQK010000084.1:0-6550 GCA_964514395.1 uncultured Bacillaceae bacterium | reverse complement strand
TTCGTTCTTACTTTTCGAACGAAGCGACAAGAAATATCTTATCATAGCTTGTTGCGTTTTGTCAATCATTTTTTAATCTTTTCTTCGTTGATTGCCTTTGTCGTTTACTGTCCATTCTTGACTGACTTTTATACTTTAGCACATCCGTCCTCTCTTAGTCAATTATTTTTTTCTTTATTCTTTATTTAAAAGTCACGGTTTTGATTTTTTTCTTAAACCAATGATATTTCCATGTAGGGAAAACATACATATGTCCTGTAGGAATACAAATGTACTATTCATGTTATAAATAACTTTATTTTATCAGTACAGATTCTTGATATATCTTCGCTTCCTCTTTACCAAGAAATACACGTAAAGCCCCAAAAGCCAACGCTTCTAATTCTTCTTCTCCTGGAACGACGTAAATAGGAGCAAGGAATTCTACCTTTTTAATCAATTGATTCACAATATACTTTGAAAAACTTAAACCACCTGTTAATATGATTCCATCGATATCTCCATTTAATACAGTTGACATGGCTCCTATTTCTTTAGCTGTTTGATATATCATGCCATCAAGTACCCTTTTTGCTTGCACATCACCATTCTCAGCTCGTTCTTCCACCTCTATTACGTTTTTTGTTCCTAAATAGGCATATATACCGCCTTCTTTCGCTAGCCTTGTCAAAAGTTCCTTTTCAGTATACTTACCAGAAAAACACAATTGAACTAATTGAAAAGCAGGTAACCCCCCAGCTCTTTCTGGTGAGTATGGCCCTTCATTATTAGCATTGTTTACATCTATAATTTCCCCTTTTTTATGTGCTACTACAGAAATTCCACTGCCTAAATGAGCTACAATAAAATTAAATAACTCATAAGGCTTACCTAACTGTTCTGCAACTGTTCGTGATACAGCTTTGATATTTAAGGCATGTAAGTTGCTTTTTCTTTCGATATCTGGAATCCCGGATATACGTGCTAAATCTTCAAACTCATCTACTACAATCGGATCCACAATGTAAGCAGGTATATTGTTTTTATTTGCTATTTCATTAGCAATCATTGCGCCAAGGTTTGATGCATGTTCACCATAGCGAGCCGTTTTTAAATCTTCAATCATTAGTTCATCTACTAAATAGGTTCCACTTGGAAGAGGTCTGAAAAAACCCCCTCTGCCTACTACAGCATCTATACTTTTTTCATCAATATTGTATTTTTCTAAGGAATGAATCAACAATTCGTATCGGTAATCCAATTGAGAAGCAACACTTTTAAAGGATTGTAATTCCGTATCCTGATGTTTTATTGTCTCCTTAAATATTACTTTTTCTCCACGATATACAGCAAATTTTGTGGAAGTAGATCCTGGATTAATCGCTAAAACCATCGGTTCTTTTTGCATACAAGTAACCTCCTAATTCACAAAGTAAAAGCTTGCTAAATTGCTTTCATATTAATTATCAATTAACTCAGCTTCTATTATTTAGCATCTTCTTCATATCAATGCGAATGTTATCAATACTCAAAATAAAGATGTTATTAAGTAATGAATCTAGCAATGCCATATTCATAAAACGTGGAGAAGATAATTTTTCTTTATTGACAATAGATCCATTTATTAATATATTACCACCTTTCATAACAGAGGGGATAAATTTATCTACTGATGGTTCATTAAAAGCCTTTGTTGATCATCCTCTCGTTCTTTGGACAAGTAAATAATACACTAACTATTGTGAATCTCTTCCTTTTTTGTAGCTACAACAGATAATGCGATAGAAGCTAATTTTGCTTTTGCAGAATCTGAACGGGAATTTAAGATTAAAGGTACTTTTGCACCTAAAACAACCCCAGCCATTACACCTTTTGCAAAATAAGTAATCGCTTTACCAAAAATATTACCTGCTTCAATGCTAGGAACCAGCAAGAGATCGGCGTCACCATCTAATTTACTGAATAGTCCTTTATGGTATAATGACTCTTTACTTATGGCTAAATCTAAAGGTAATGGGCCTTCAATAATCGACTTTCCAAATCTACCTGTTTTTGCTTTTTCCATTAACTTACTACATTCTACAGTGACTGGCATTTTTGTATTAACCCGTTCATTTGCTGACAATAATGCAACCTTTGGTTCTTCAATACCTAGCTTTTGTATAAAATTAATGGCATTTTTAAGAATTTGTTCCTTTTGCTCTACATCTGGAGCAATGTTTAACCCACCATCAGTCATGTAATAAAGACGGTCAAATCCCGGTATTTCAAATGCAGATAAATGACTGAATATCCTTCTAGTCTTTAAATTTAATTCTTTGCTTAATACACCTTTAAGAAATGGAGTACTATTTATAAATCCCTTCATGATAATTTGTGTTCTTTTTTCATCAGCCAGCTTTGCTGCTAGAAATGCTGCTTCTTCCTCGCTAGAAGTGTGAAAAATTTCATAATTATTTATATCAAAACCAATTTGATTTGCAATTGATCTTATTTCTATCTCGTTTCCTACAAAGAAAGGTTCTATCATGCCAAGGT
The DNA here is from genome assembly GCA_964514395.1 of uncultured Bacillaceae bacterium. Lineage (GTDB taxonomy): Bacteria > Bacillota > Bacilli > Tepidibacillales > Tepidibacillaceae > CAZEQK01. The sequence goes on along the minus strand of CAZEQK010000084.1, from coordinate 4,033 downwards.
CAACCGCTTGCTTTATTGCTTTTAGTACTTCTTCATCATGGGCAGCGGCAACACTCATTTTTATTGGATTTCCTAATCTTGCTTTTAATATAACTTCTTCGTAATTTTTAAATCTCATCATATCACCAACCCTTTTTGAATAGTAAAAAAGTAAAATATGAAAAATACTACAGTATAAGAGGAGGAGATACCCTTCTCTTATACTATAGCGTTTTTTCAAAAACCTATTCAGACTTATCTCCCTGTAAATTTACTTTGTAGCTTTGCAATTTTATCGATTTTATCTTCAACAAGTACATTGGCAGCCTTATATGTTGGTATATTCTGCTCTTTAGAAATTTTATAAATGTTTTCAAGTATATCATAGATAAGACTCGCGTTTTTAAATGCACGATCTTTATTGTAACCTTGAAGTTCATCAGCTACTTGAATAAGTCCTCCAGCATTAGCTACATAATCAGGTGCATAAACGATTTCTTTTTTATGTAATATGTCGCCGTGACGTTCTTCAGCAAGCACATTATTAGCAGCACCACAAATAGCTTTACACTTGAATTGTGGAATAGTGTCATCATTAATAATGGCTCCAAGTGCATTTGGAGAGAATATATCACATACTACTCCAAAAATTTCTTCCGGTTTTACCATCTCAACATCTGGGAATTCTTCTTTAACCACAGTCGCATTTCCTTCAAAAATATCAGTTGCTATAATTTTTGCACCTTCTTCATAAAGATGCTTTACTAAATTCTTACCTACTTTACCAAGACCTTGAACAGCAATGGTTAACCCTTTTAAGGAATCAGTTCCAAACGCTTCCTTCGCAGTTGCTTTCATTCCTCTCCATACACCATAAGCTGTTATAATAGCAGAATTACCACTACCACCATATTCTTCAGGTAAACCTACTAAGTATTTTGTTTGTTTTGAAGCTGAGACAAAATCCATACCAACAGTACCAACATCAGTTCCTGTATAATACCTACCCTTTAATGTTTCAATATAGGTTCCCAAGGATTGAAATAACTCATCGGATTTTTGGCTTTTTGGATCACCAATTATAACCGTTTTGCCACCACCGTGCATAACATTAGACACTGCACATTTGTATGTCATTCCACGTGATAAACGTAATGCATCATTAATCGCATCCTGTTCTGTTTCATAATCCCACATTCTACAACCACCTAAAGCAGGACCTAAAGTAGTATCATGTATTGCAATAATTGATTTAAGGCCTGTTGCTTTATCGTAGTTAAATATCACCTGCTCATGCCCATACTTTTCCATTTCCTCAAAAATGCTGTTTAGCTTTTTTTTATTATCTGACATAAATAATCCTCCTTTTTTTTAATAAAATGATAAAACATACCTTTTAGATGACACCAAAGATGGATAATACTAGAATAATAACCAAAATTGGAGCAATAAATTTAATACTAAGCATCCAAAAACGCCCGCCTTTGAATTTCTCAGCGCCATCATTGGCTTCTTCAATTACATTTTTTGAACCCCAAATCCAACCTGATAAAATGGCTTATGCAATGGCACCTAGTGGCATAATAATATTTTATACGATATAGTCTGCTTTTGAGAAGAAATCAATACCAAAGAATTTGTCTGGTGTAAAAGAAAGGACAGATGGGATTCCCATAATAAAGGTAATGATAACACCAATAATCCAAACTGCTATTAGCCCTAAATAATATAAAGGGGTATCCTTTGCTAAAATATTGTAAGCGCCTACAATATTACGCTGTGCTCTCCTACCAACTACAATTTCATTTAATAATAGTGGATATCCTAAGATTGCTAAAAAAATCAAATAAACTAATATAAATGTTGCTCCCCTATATTTTCCAACTAACCACGGAAATTCCATAAGTTAGCTAATCCAACAGCTGACCCAGCTGCAGCAAAAATAAATCCCATTTTGCTACTAAATTTTTCTCTTTTATCTAATATGTAATTCCTCCCCAAGATCTTTTTCTCACAAAAATTGTGAGGTTGTTGTCTCTCTATAACTTATTAGAAGCAATTATCATGCCAAAATAGATTTAGATATACTAATTAATTAGTAACTAATAGTGGCTGGTTATTTTTTCTTCGATAAGTAAATAATTGAAGAAAACTTAATATGATAAAAAAAAGTGTCAATTTTTTTTATCAGTTGATAAGAAAAATTGACAGATTGACAGTTTAATAGGTTATTTTCATTTTTTATTATCAATTCCATAATTTTTCATTTTATTTAAAATGGTTGTATTCGATACTCCAAGTATTCTCCCTGCCTTTCGTGAAGAGGCATGCTCTAGTAATACTTTTTGTAATACTTGTTTCTCCACCTTGCCAACAATATGCTTTAATGTTGGCCATTTATCTTCTATAGGAATACTAATGTGTAGCATATCCTCGGAGTCCTGATTTCCTCTTTTCTTTACTTCAAGATTTCCCCACTTATAAAAATGATATAAAGTAATTTCACTTTCCATCTCATCAATCACATTTATTATTCGTTCTAATGTGTTTTCTAGTTGCCTCACATTTCCTGGCCATTTTTGATTCATTAAATATTCAAACGTCTCCTTAGATAATCGAAGATCATGTTTATTCAATTTAGAAGAAATTTTCCTAATTAAATGCTGAGCGATTAGTGGTATATCCTCTGGTCTTTCCCGTAATGGTGGTATTCTTATTGGAATTACATTTAATCGATAATACAAATCCTCTCTAAAATCTCCTGCTGCGATCATAGCTTCTAAATCTCTGTGGGTCGCAGCTATAATTCTTACACTTACATTTATTTCTTTATTTCCTCCAACTCTTCTTATCACGTTTTCTTGAAGCACTCTTAATAATCTAACTTGTATATGAGGTGATATTTCTCCTATTTCATCTAAAAATAGTGTGCCAGAATCAGCCTGTTCAAATAAACCTTTTTTTCCTCCTTTTGACGCACCTGTAAAAGCTCCTTCTTCATAACCAAACAACTCACTTTCAAGTAAAGTTTCAGGCAGAGCAGCACAATTAATAGCAATAAATGGCCGGTTTACACGATTACTCTCCATATGGATTGCCCTAGCAAATAGTTCCTTCCCTGTCCCACTTTCACCACGAAGTAGAATCGATGAATCACCCTTAGAGACAGTCTTAGCTGTCTCAATGATTACTCTCATCCTATTGCTTTCAAATACAATATCATTAAATGTCGTCAACTTTTTTCTATAATCTACCTTAGAAATTATTTCTTCAACCTGCCTGTAATCCTTTATTGTTGCAACAGCACCCATGATTTGACCCTTTTCATTAATAATAGGAGAACCGCTAGTTAAGTAGTGAGATAGTTTATTATTCTTCTTAATTTTTATCTCCTTTAAGCTATAGCTTTTACCACTACTTAGTGTTTCTAATATTGGAATGTTTGCATTTAAAACATCTTTTATTTTATAACCGATGGCTTCTTGTTCAGTAATATGAAGTACTTTACAAGCAGTCTCATTGATATGTGAAATTAATCCTTGCTTATTTATCGCAACAATACCTTCACTTATGAGATTTAGTATTGTTTTTAATTGATCCTCACGTTGCTCGTAAGGCATCTGTTCTATAAAAGATACAGATATAACACCATTTATACTACTTAAATCTTTTATAAGATTATTTAATCTATTCTCATCAATTTGTTTAAATTTTATCATCATGCCCTGATTTGCTTCCGCCTCAGTAGCCAACAGATTAACCTCATTCCTATTTAACTTTTCAAAAATCTCATACCCTAACCCTAGACGATCTATAAATTCTATAGATATTACTAACTCTTGATCTAACATATATGCAACCCCCAAAAGAGAACTGTTCAAGCATGCTTTTATTCCTATTATAAAACACAAAGAAAAAAAACACAGTACTTCTATTTTTTTCTTTAGTTTCTTTCTATACACAAAAAAAGGTAACCTTTATCGGTTACCTTTTTAGTCTGCCTGGCAACGTCCTACTCTCCCAGGACCCTGCGGTCCAAGTACCTCACTGACTC
>CAZEQK010000083.1:0-6564 GCA_964514395.1 uncultured Bacillaceae bacterium | reverse complement strand
TTAAAATAATATCATTTTAAACATGATTTGTCAAATAAAACATTTAATTTTACAACTTACCAATTTTACAATGAATTATAAATTGCAATATTAGTGATCAATTAATGGAATTGGCATCTAAAATGAGACAATATAATAACAATGATAAAGTAAGGGTTCGATATGATATGGCTGATATGAGAATCGTATATGTTTATGACAAATATGAGGAAAATACATTGAAGCATATCCAGATGAAAGCTATTTACAAAGAATCTGTTTGTGCCTTACTATCAAATTGAACTGCATAGTAAAGAATTAAATAAAAAAGCATATCATTTTAATGATACACATATAGCAACTGCACAAAGAAATATAAAAGATATTATATCTCATGAGCAAAAAGCTAAGAAAAAGGATTATGCTGATTATGATATACAGGCAGAGAATTATTTGGATATTTCTACTAATTCATATCCGATTGACGATCAGGATTTACCAGAAGGAATAGACACCATAAGAAATGTAAGAGAGGGAGAACCACAGAGAAAATCCAATAATAAAAAGAAGAAGAGTCGGATAAATAGCAACAAAAATAATAGTGATAAAAAAGAGAATATTTCTATGAATAGGAGTACTAAAAAAGAAAGTAAAAATGATGAAAAAATAGATGACTATGATGATTTACCAATTTGGGAGTTCCCGAATATGAAGACAGGTGAGTCAATTGAATAAAGAACAAAAGAAACAATTTACCAGCAGGCCAGCCACAATTGAAGAGTTGAGATATATAGACGATTTAATTAGTAAAATTACTATTCCACACCCTCTATTTTTAAAAATGCTGCAGGAAATTTCGGAATATCATCAGATGACAAAAAATTCTTTAAATCCTGACGGTCTGTGTATATTTGGGGTATCTGGAGTAGGAAAGACAAGTATGTTATTGTATTATGCTAATCAATTTCCGAAGCAAGTTCTAGAAACATATACTAAAGTTCCTGTACTTTATGTTAAATTACCAACGGGGTCAAAATCTTCAAAAGACAAGCAAATTGCATCATTGATTTTAAAAGAATTAGGTGACCCGTTGTATTATAAGGGGACAGTCATTGAATTAACAAGCCGAGCAATTGATCTAGTACAAAAATGTGAAGTTGAGTTAATTATATTTGACGAGTTTCAGCATATCATCGACAGCGACACAAAGAAAGTATTAAGACAGGCAGCAGATTGGTTGAGACATTTGCTGAGTTCAAATTCCAATTATATTTAGCGGATTGCCTGATTCCAATAAAATATTTAAAGCCAATGAGCAGTTGGATAATAGATTTGAAATGCGCTTAACCATGCCGCCTTTTAAATATGAAAAAAAAGAAGAAATATTACTTTTTAGAACTTTTTTAAAAAATATTGACGAAAAGCTTCCGTTTGCTGATAGGTCAAATTTAGCCGATCCCAAATTAGCATCTAAATTGTATTATGCTTCTTATGGGATAACAAGAACTGTTATAAAAATAATTAGAAGAGCGGCCAAATTATCTGCAAAGCATGGCAAGGATTTTATTAGCGAAGATTATTTGCAAGCCTCATTTAGTGACATGGAACATTCCATAAGGCCATATATGATAAATCCTTTTGGAAAGAAAGAGTTCATTCTAAGCGATGCTTTAGAAATAGAGATAAATAAGATGAAGAAAAATCATGAGATCTTTTTACTTTAGGATTATAAGTGACTCGCTCATTGGAAGTTCCGTAATTTTGTTTAATAACTGCATCTTTTACTTACGCAGCTGATAGATATCACATGTAATACAGTTTTTATTAAAATATACAATATATAAATGAATTAATTATGTGAGTGTCGAAAAACTATTCTTTTAGTGATTAACGGCTCTCACTTTTTAATAATATTCAAAAAAATTATTTGATTAGATGTTCTAAACTTTATTATTTAGTTAATTCTTCCGTTTTTAGACATCACTAAATAAGGCTCTCTAGTTTATTTTTTGTATCTGCTTCTTATTTATCTACTTTTAGCGGATAATGATTTTTCTAAAAAAGAAGGTTATTAAATGGAATGAATTTTTGTTTAAACGATTATGTCGTTTTATAATGAAATGCTTAGTGCATCACTAATATAAAGATAACAGTTCGCTCATCCCAATAGACCATACTAATCCAATAAAAAGAATAAATAAAATAAAAAGGTAATATAGTCAAAAGTACCCAATAAACTTGTATTATTTGTATCAAATTACCTATTTATACTATAATTGGTTTGATATATACTTTTTTTGTGAAATAGACATTACCAAATTTATAAGAAGGCAGATTTTTGATACAAACTATTTTACAAAAAATAATATAAGTGAGGGGAAATTAACATGAAATATGTTCGTTTATTTTTAATTTTATTATTGTTGTCTTTCACAGTTGTTGTTCCAAACTCTGCATATGCTAATGTTGATGCCAGCAAAACTCCTAGTAATCCTCTACAAGCTGCGAAAATTCATGTACTAAATGATATTAAAAGTGATAGTGATTCTGGGTGGAAAGGTGGAACTGTAAGCATAACAAAACCCGAATATGTCTTTAATAACAAAAATGAAGTTAAGGGATTTCTTTTTAATGTAAAAATAAATGGCAGAGATTCTGGATTTGTTATGGTAGAAAATTCAACGGAATATCCTATTTTAAGTTTTAGCTATGAGGGGGCAATATTTGATCAAGCTCAGAAAAATGAAATTAGAGGATCAATAAAGGGACAAATAAAAAATGAAGAAATAATTGAAATATCACCAGCTCATTTTGCTATAAAGTTTGAAATGGAAAATGGAGAAGTGATGATAAAAGGCCCTAGGGGGCAGAATGTGGTTCTTCCTCATAATAGTGATTGGTATAATAATAGAGCACCAATTATACCGAAATCTGTTGGGGAAATTGGGACTAACAATGATGGTGTAACAGATGTAAACCCAGATAATTGGGAATCAGGTTATACTTCAGTAACTGAGAAAAAGATTGCTAATGTACCAGATATGAACCAATGGAAGTACGATTCAACTAACTGGACTGGATGTGCTCCTACAGCTGGATCTAATTTAATGGCCTATTGGGCTATTAAAAGTGCAGATTATGATAATTTAATGCCTACAAACCAAAGTGCTATAGTATTTGCTTTGAGAGATACTATGGGAACAACTCAAGATGCGAATGGTGAAGGTTCAACTTCAATTCCAAATATTGATAATGGCTTGCAAGATTATGCTCGAAATCAAGGTTTATCATCTGCCACTTCTTCTAATTATGGTAATTCACTTTTTGGATGGGATGTATCCTTTGATGATTATAAAAATGAAATTAATAACGGATACCCAACACTTATAAACGTTATCGGACAAACCTACTACGGAGAAGATTCGGGTCATTCGGTAACAGGAGTGGGTTTTAAAGAGTACGTGTATTCTTCTAGCTATTCCCGTTATTTTGAAATGTATGACAATTGGGCATCTACAACAGGTGTTGTTTATATGGCTTATGGTAGGAATTATGATAATGTATACATGACAACTTTTCATCCTCAATAAAAAACTTAGAAAAGATAAATGCATCTTTGCTGGATGAAATCGATTTTAAAATTTTCAATATTATAATTGGATTCTCCATCTAAGAATAGAATAAAGTACTAATTAGTCTAAGTTTATTATATAAAATATATCCCTCCTTTTCTGGTATAATAAACACGCCTTAAATTTATTAGTACCAAGAAAAGAGGGATATTTATTTTTAATGTGAATAGTAAATATAGAACAGCAGATATTTTATCTAAGATTAATCCTTTCTTTATAACCATTACTAGTAAAAGTGAGGTGTTAGTATGATGAGAAAAATAGGTATTGTAAGTATTATTTTACTATTGATTATAATTTTTTTAGGGTATCAGTTTATGAAAGAATATAAATTTAGTGAGCTAATAACAGAGGATATACACAAAATTGAATCCCGTAATTCAGGAAACGGTATTCTATACACTACTACCGATAAGGATGTAATTAATAAATTATTATCAAAAATGAATTCTACGAATTATAATAAAAGAATTTTTAGTGCAAATTATACAGGCCCTACACCATTGATTTTGTATAATATTGAAGGGAAAAAAATAGGAAAGATTATATTTTATCCAAATAATATGTTAAAAATAAACGGTAACAAATATAGATCGAAAAGTGATATTAACTTAAAAGATTTTTTTATCGATTTGTACGCAGATAAAAACATAACGAACGATTAAATAATATACACCCATTTTTATGTGCTCACCCTAACGTTTGACTTAGAAGCTGAAAAAGGGGCTCAAACTATTAAATGTGTTTTACAACAGCCTGCCGCTTTTTAGAATTTCTATTACAATTGACAATAGCCTTGGTGATAGCAGTGGGAGACAACTTAAACATAGAAGATAGAAAGAAAAATATGAGAGCAATTCATTCAACTAATACAAAAATGGAAATAAACGTATCCAAAAGATTATGGAATAGAGGACTAAGGTTTAGGAAAAATGTTAAAAATTTATTTGGTAAACCTGATATAGCAATAAAAAAATATAAAATAGTAATATTTTTAGACTCTTGTTTTTGGCATCAATGTCGACAACGTGGTAAACATCCTAAAACAAATAAAAATTATTGGAATAATAAATTATATAGAAATGTTGAAAGGGATAAAGAAGTAAATGAATATTATAAGGATAATGGATGGTTTATTTTAAGAATATGGGAGCATGAAGTGAAAGAAGACCTAAATAAAATGGTTGATAAAATATACCATTTTATAAATAGTATAAAGAGCGCTAAAAAATAATTTTAGTTTTATCAATTTCCCCTGCTAGGGGATTTTTTTGTTAGACGTTAAAATATAAAAAATTTTAAAAATGTATCAAATTTCGTCTCATAAAACAAAATATAATGCAAATAACATATTTGAATTAATTTCATAATTCATCTTTCTAAAAAAGCATAGACTAGCCGAATTAGTATTATTTATTTTTTTAAATTAATCATTCAAATATTAAGCTGCAGTTGCTTTTTGGTTCGCTTCTTTATTTAATCGGTCTACCGCTAGTTTACTTGCATTATATACCAAACAAGTTAATTCAAATTGAACTTTAGCTAATTCACCTGTACGATAACGAAAATTATTTAATTGAAAATATTCTTTCAGATATGCATTTACTCTTTCTACAGAAGAACGTTCATTAGATAGTTTTTTCCATGCTTTACTTCCTCTTGCAGGGGATGTGTATTTTCTAATATCTAGTGTTTTTTTGATTTTAAACGTTTTTTGGCAAAGATTATCATGTTGTAATGGACATTCTTTACATTCTTTCGGTCGTGTATATTTTAGTGTTTCATACTTTGGATCATAGCTGTCATACTGATAAGAATGTTCTCTTACGCATGTCGGTGCAAAGTGTTCATCAAAACCATCTTTTGGACTTTCATTTTTCTTGTTATAAGCAATAATGGCATCTGCTTTTAAGCATTGGATAAAGTTTAGTAATCCCTTTTAATAAAGGAATAGCAGCTTTAGAATCATTCATATTCGCTGATGACAACAATGGCAGAAGCAAATATTGACTTTTTGTTCCAACAGCAAAATGTCCTTTATAGCCATACCAAGCAAAATTTTTATTCTCAGCATTTTTCTTTACGCCCCATTTGGGCTTAATAGGCATTTCTTTTTGAAGTTCATCAAAGCTATGCTCTAATTGTTTTTCTAATTTTTTCTCAAAAAGGGGTAAGTTTTTTTCAATTTCTTCTTGCTCTTTTTGCCAAGCTTCTAGCTCTTCTTTTTTCTTGCGACCACGTTTCTTTGGTTGCTTTGGTGTATCTTCAATAGGTTCTTTGTCAGGAATAAAACGATCTCTAGCTTCAATGTTGTAGTATCAATAGCTATATGCTCATCTTCAACGAAGCCTTCTTCAATGGCTTGGATGATAAGGTCTTGATTCATTTCTTGAAGAATATTTGCTTCTTTTATCTTTCGAATGAATCTTGAAAATGAAGCTTCTGAAGGAATTTCATCAGATAAAAGAAATCCGCAATCTAATCGAAAGATGAAATCATTTTTAAGACGTTTAATTAAATCTTTTATAGTTGGAATACGCTCTGTAATTCTTGCAACTAAAGAATAAAACATGGCAGCATAATTTAATTGAACAGGTGCACCATATGACGATTTCTTGGAGACAACCCTTATTAATGGATTGATGTTAATGGTCGAAAAGATGGCATCAAATCGATGGGTAGGTTCCATATCAAATAATTCTTCTAGTGTAAACAGGCTTCCTTGTCGTATAATAGGCATAGGGAGTCATCCTCCAATCTCTTAAGTTTGCTTGATACTTACTTATTTCGAGATTTTGGGGAGGTACTCCTTTTTTAATGCTTTGAAAACCATGTGAGACAAGGGCTGAGATTTATGAAATTGATTCAAATAAGAAAAAAATTATCAGTGTTATAATCTGTAATATGTTAAAATGATAAAAACTTTATTTGTAGAGGTGCTAAAAAGTTGAAA
>CAZEQK010000082.1:0-7104 GCA_964514395.1 uncultured Bacillaceae bacterium | reverse complement strand
GGGTTAGCATGCCATAACAGTGTACCATCACCTATTGTTACGGTTCCTGTTTCTGCCTAAGTTTAGGATATTTCCGTAAGCATCATACTCATAGCTTACCACCATGTCACCATTTATATCCTTTAACCCTATTACATCTCCATGAGAGTTTAAGACGTAGTAATAGGATAATCAGTGGCTCCTGTATGGTCGGTCATCGCTATCAACTTGCCTGCTTGATTTCTGGTAAAGCTGTATTTAACGTTGTTATTTCCATCAGTTACATAGGCTTAATGCCCTGCGTTGTAGTAATGGTAGTTTGTTGTGAGTTCTCAATTGCTGTTAACTGGATTGTAAGACAAAAGGCTATCGAGTAGAATCGATAGCCATGATAAGATTTTATTTTACCTAGTATTTTGTTCTAAAAACCAATAAGTACCTTTTTTTATTCTTTATAACATTATTTATCAAATAATACATCCAAGTCTAGTTAAAATAATAAACTGCAAAATCTATATGGGTTTTTTAATATCTTTCCATCAAACGTATTAATAAAATGGGGCATAGAAACACTTAGACAAAGATTGGCTAGACCGACCAACAATAATACTTTATTATTCAGAGTCAGATATTTGAAATACGTTAGATCAACCGTCATTATTACAGTACATACTTAGAGAATGATTTTGATTAGTTTCTTACACTTATACGATAGTAGAATATATTAATTTGAATAACTATTTATCCATCTGAAATAAAGTAGTAAAAAAATAGTACATTATTATAATCGTATTAAAAATTGGTAGTGTAAATATTTTTGTGCCTTTCTAGCTCCTCTAACATTTTATGAAGCTAAGCTCAGTCTCTAAGAAAGCAATCTTTGCTTCCGCTTTCTTAAGTTTCTCCTCTGTAGATAAATCCTTAGATGTGGGGCGTCCAATACTCCCCTTACTACGACGCTCTGTATAAAAGCCTTCTTCTCCATACTGCTCATATGTTTTTCTCTAACGTTTAAGACAAGACTTTGGATTATCATGACCAATAACATCAATATAAACATCATGATCGATAAATATTTGAAATGTACTTTGTTATGATCTCTCCCATATGTATATAGTATGATTATACATAATTCTACAAATTAGAAAACCCGACTTACGGACTTTTTTAATTTGTCCATAAATCGGGTCACAGTTCATGAATCTAATTAAGGTTCTCTTAATTAACACTTATACTGTTACTGAACCAAAAAATATATACATTATAAATAAATAGACTACAATATAAGATAAATTGAATATTAAAATTATTAAAAATATTTTTACTGTTAGTCTTCTTGAAAAATAATCGACCATCCCTAATACTAATCCAGTTACAGGTAGAAATACAGAAAAAATAAACAAGATGGTCAATATATAATGCAACCAACTAAGAATCATTAATCTTGAGAATTTACCAGGAGGAAATAAAAATCCGAATGTAATAATATCTATTATTAATAAAATCCAACTAATTAAACCTAATATAAACGGAATATTTGAAAGTATCTTTTTTCTCATTTTAACCCCCATTCCACCCCTTCGGTGCGATACAAAGGTGAATGAAAAAAAGTTTGTGCCACAGAAGGTTTTTGTTACATTTTTTTAGTTTATTTTTTTCTTTCCATATACAATACCTGAGTCTAAAAAGCATATCCCTCTTTCTATAAGACTTCCAAGCTATTTGAAGATAAAATTAATATTACATTTTTTTGGTTTCAAGATATTGAATCAAATTTAATCAATAGAACTAAACCAAATTACTAAGTAATATTGATAAATCCTGTAATTTCTATTTAACGATTCAGTTAATATATCTATCTAGTAATAAAATACATTATTAAAAAGAAAACAAAAGAAGCAATCAACAAGTACTTTAAAAATACAAAGGATGATTTCATTTTTTTTCTTTGTTCTTCGTCACCATTTTTATATGAAATATATATTCCGATTATTACCAAAACTAAATATATAGATACAGCACTAATAAATATTATAGTTAATAAATTCATCGATACTTGAAGATTAAAAAGTAAAACAATTAGGGATAAGCTAGAGAAAAAAATAATATGAGATAATATTATAAGTTTATTAAATGAAGATGCTTTTTTCATATAAAAATATATAAAATATATTACAAATAATAATAACATCATTGCCGCTAATTTAACTGAGAATGTGTCCATTATATCACCTCTTTTTTATTTCTCTATAGATTCTTTGATTTCAAAGAATAACATTAAAATCCAAATAATCTAGACACTCTTAAGTCAAGGCCTACATCTAAAAAGGTACTAACCAAAAATACTCCAATTCCAGTAGCTCCAAGAGCTGGAGCTATTGCCATTCCACCAATTATTAATACAGTAGCTATTACTCCTGTTACAGCTAATTCAGCTCCTGTATCAATTAAATTCTTTTTTGCAGCACCACCCCAACCGTATTTATTGGCATCTAAAACTGTTCCTACCGCATATCCTGCAAATGGTATGCGCTTAACATAATCTTTGGCAATAGTTTTGGTTCCCTTTAATGCTACTTCTTCAATTGCATTTGCTGTCACCTTATTTAATGCTTCTGAAAAGACTTTTGTTGCCAATTTCACTACAGGTCCATTCGTTACCCCACCATCAGTGTTATTTCTATCTGCCCTATTTTCATTATTGTAAGTTCCTAATGGAGAAGTTAAAGAAGAATTCGAATCTGTATTAGAAAAGGGATAAATTGATTCAGCAGCATAAACGCCTATTACCTCTTGTACATACCCCGACGGATCAACATACATAACAGGGTTGTCCCCACTATATTGGTACAAGTTCTTATCAGCTACAACGTCTCTTGTGATGAACCTTCCTACCTGAGGCTTGCCCACATCTAATTATGATCATAAAAGGTTATAGAATCTAGGATAAGTCTCGCTAACCTCAATTGATATAAAAATTCAATTGAGCTAAGTCTCGCTTTATAATATCTTGCATTCAGATAATACATCCATGTCTCTTTGTCATAGTAATAACCTGCATATCTAAATGGGTTAGCATGCCATAACAGCGTACCATCACCTATTGTTACGGTTCCTGTTTCTGTTGAGTTTAGAATATTACCGTAAGCATCATACTCATAGCTTACCACCATGTTACCATTTATATCCTTTAACCCTATTACGTCACCATGTGAATTTAAGACGTAGTAATAGGATACGTCGGTTGCACCTTATGGTCGGTCATTGCTATCAATTTACCTGCTTGATTTCTGGTAAAGCTGTATTTAACGTTGTTATTTCCATCAGTTACATAGGCTAAATGCCCTGCGTTGTAGTAATAGTATTCTGTTTCCCTGCCAGACACTTTCTTTGTTCTTTTGCCTGTGTGGTCTTACTCATAAATGGCAATGGTAGTTTGTTGTGAGTTCTCAGTCTTAACTTGGCTTTTAATTTCCTATAAAAAAGCTATCGAGTAATACCCGATAGCCAATTCATGTATTAACCTTTATATCTATACTTTAAATAAGTTGTTCCTAAAAGGACATATAACATTGGGAAAAATATGGTGTTTCCTTGAAATAAATAATCTAATAATACCCCTAATGAAATTCCTGATATAAAGATGAACACTACTCCAATTAAATATTGCTTTTTACTTATTCTTTTAGGATTTTCATTAGACTTTTCAATATTATTTTCACTCTCTGTTCCTCGATTTACTACTCCTTCCTTCTTGTTTAAATATTTCAAAAATATCGAACCTAAAATCATTGACACAATTGACCCAATAATCCAGGAAAGAAACATAAAGTCTTGAATTCTTTCATTTATATTCAATTGAGCTAGAAAAGCTGAAATAGCTCCACCGTAAAAAAATATTCCTATCACTATTAGCCCACTTATTTTTCTTATTAACGTAGTTTGGGCTTTTAAAAACAAATATACAATTAACGTTGTACCAATAATAAACAATATTACTGCAGCTGTAGAGTAAGGTGAATTTAAGTTAATATACAAATCATATCACCTCTATTGAGGTAAGAAATCCCTAAGATACTTCTTACCAGTTTTTTGTTTCAACTTTTGATATCCTATTGATATTGCTGTTCCTACTCCTACTGCAATTCCAAAAGTGGCCCAAACAGGGAGTGTTGCTACCCCAAAGAAACCAGCAACAAGAGTACCTAATACACCTGCTATTGCGTATCCGACTCCATATATTATAGAACTATCCGCTACGCTATTTATCAAATTAAATTGATTATTGTTTCTATAATCATCATAAACTGAAACACCAATAGCAATTACACCATATTTAACTGATCCCTTTAATACTCTAGAGGTAGTCCTAGCTGCATCTAAACCTATTGTTGATAATGCTTCTCCTGCTTCATGAATTATACCTTCTGTAGCTCCTGCATATATTGATTCAGCTGCAGTTTCCACTACATCCTGTGCATTAAATATATCTGTATTACCATTATTATCACCTTCATTAATTGGCTCTTCAGCATAAACACCTATATCTTCTTGATCATATCCCGACGGATCAACATACATCACAGGGTTGTCCCCGCTATATTGGTACAAGTTCTTATCCGCTATAATGTCTCTTGTAATGAACCTTCCTACCTGAGGCTTGTAATATCTTGCATTCAGATAATACATCCATGTCTCTTCATCATAGTAATAGCCTCCATATCTGAATGGGTTAGCATGCCATAACAGTGTTCCATCACCTATTGTTACGGTTCCTGTTTCTGTTGGGTTTAGAATATTACCGTATGCATCATACTCATAGCTTACTACCATGTCACCATTTATATCCTTTAACCCTATTACATCTCCATGAGAGTTTAAGACGTAGTAATAGGATACGTCGGTTGCACCTGTATGGTCTGTCATCGCTATCAATTTACCAGCTTGATTTCTGGTAAAGCTGTATTTTACGTTGTTATTTCCATCAGTTACATAGGCTAAATGCCCGGCGTTGTAGTAATAGTATTCTGTTTTCCCCGCCAGACACTTTCTTCGTTCTTTTGCCTGTGTGGTCATACTCATAAATGGCAATCGTAGTTTGTTGTGAGTTCTCAATTGCTGTTAACTGGATTGTAAGACAAAAGGCTATCGAGTAGACTCGATAGCCATGATAAGATTTTATTTTACCTAGTATTTTGTTCTAAAAAACAATAAGTAACCTTTTTTTATTCTTTATTTCAAATAATACATCCAAGTCTAGTTAAAATAATAAACTGTAAAATCTATATGGTTTTTTTAATATCTTTCCATCAAACGTATTAATGAAATGGGACATAGAAACACTTAGACAAAGATTGGCTAGATCGATCAAAAATAATACTTTATTTTTCAGAGTCAAAAATTCCATTTTCTTAATAAGTAATGGTTGCTCCTTCTAAAAGATCATGTTTTTTTAGTTCCATTGTTATTATTTTCAAGGCTTTTTCTAAATCATTGACATAACAGTATATGAACATATCTCCGCTTCCAATTTCCCCTCCACTACATTCTCCATACCCTGAAACACGTAGACAATTATCAAGTAAAATTTCAATTTCATAACGTCTACTTAAATATCTATTTATACTAAAATTATCATTATTTAGTCCGTATTGAATACTAATTTCTATAAGGTTTTGTTCATTATTTGATATCTTATTTTTTTTTAGTGTATTTATTTCATAATTTTTTCTATGAATAGAAAGGTCTTTTTTTTGAAAAAAATCTTCATCATCTATTTGATTGTCATTAGTTTCCTCCCATTTTTCACTATTATATAAAATGTCATTAAAAAATTCATCCCATTTTCCACCTTCATATTTATGTTTAGCAAGAATTTCAAAAACTGACGGAGAAAATGTATTTCTATAGTCAAGTTCTTTTAAATCCCTTTCGGTTGCATGTCGAATTACTCTACCGTCATAACTTTCTACTATAGCATTAAATCCAACTAGATAATTTGGGAATGCAATATTTTTTAAAGCAATCTCAGCATTGCCAATTATTTTCCATTTACCTTCCTCAATTGCATAATCTTCTAAATGAGTTATGGCTAATATAGGTTGTTTGATTATTGTTTGAATATCTAATATATTATTCGAGGCAATATCAAATAATATATATAGTTTTGGATTTGGTTTAACATCCGCTATTATTTGACCATAACAATAAAGATTTTCTTTAATGGGGAATGTAAAAACATCCCCTACTGTAATACTAGTTTTCTTTCTTTTAGTCAACAAGATACCTCCTTTATCTTTTTCTTCTTCTATTTGATTCTATATTCCCCCCATTTATTTGGAGCAATTGAGTTTATTTTATTTTGTAAAGTACCGCCCATACTTATTGCTCCCCCTAATTCATTTATCCATATTTGCTCACGAATTCTTATTTGACTTAACCTTACTTTTGTCTCAAGTTCTCTGAATCTATAAAGTGGGTCTATTCTCCAATGTGCTCTTTTACGGGCTGCGTAATTGAAGGGTTATTACTTTTTCCAACATACATTTCTCCAGTTAGAGTAGTTCTTAAATATATTATACCCGTAGCTGAATCATCATCTTCTTCAGCAGGAACTGTTTGAATTGAATCTCCTGAAAACAAAATTCCTGATAATATAATAAACATTGCTGCTTTTCCAAAAGTTTTTAACGTACTCGTTACATCAGTTCCAACACTAGGCCCTATTACTGGAGCAGGAATAGCTATTGTACCTGAACCTTTAACAACCTCAGCAGTATTTTCATCTTCCTTAGATCCAATATAGAAAGCTTCCATCACTTCTCTATACCCCGACGGATCAACATACATAACTGGGTTGTCCCCACTATATTGGTACAAGTTCTTATCCGCTATAACGTCTCTTGTGATGAACCTTCCTACCTGAGGCTTGTAATATCTTGCATTCAGATAATACATCCATGTCTCTTCGTCATAGTAATAGCCTGCATATCTAAATGGGTTAGCATGCCATAACAGTGTACCATCACCTATTGTTACGGTTCCTGTTTCTGCCTAAGTTTAGGATATTTCCGTAAGCATCATACTCATAGCTTACCACCATGTTACCATTTATATCCTTTAACC
>CAZEQK010000081.1:0-7194 GCA_964514395.1 uncultured Bacillaceae bacterium | reverse complement strand
TCTTCCCATAATAAAACTCCCCTTTAGCAAACAGTTATATTATTTCAACTGTCCATTATAAGGGGAGCATATCAAAAGTACCACTGTTTAAGATTGGTCATATCTTTTTAACAAAAATATTTTTATTTTTAAAATAGATTAATATTTTTGTTTCAGAAGCAAATAATATTTCATGAGATAGTATATTCTCATCAACATCTAGAAGTTCATCATAACCCCAATCGTCAAAACCTCTATTCTCAGATAAAGCTTTATTAATATCATAATCAAATAGTATTTTTTTTATTCCTTTGTATGATAATTGCCATTTTTCATTACCATTGGTTACTAGTATAGTTACTTTTATCGTTTTTCTATACCCCTTATTTTCGTGCTCTATAACTAAACTTTCTATTTGAAAATCATGAAGGTCTTTTTTCAGAAAAAAGTTAAATACTTTTTTTGACAACCTTGATTCTAGAGATTTGTATCTTTCATGATAGGATTTGATATTTTCTTCCCAAAGTTTATCTGTTTTCTCTTCTTCTTCTGGTGTCTCATATTCTGTTTTCCATAATTCTGGCTTAAAATATTTCATATAAACACCTCCCATAGATATCAAAATTAGTTTTTTATGGAACAATTAGATTAGCTGGTATAGTAGGCCATAATGGTGGTAATAAGGATGGTAGCATCCTTATTCCTCGATAAATAATATATCCTCCACCAACTACTCCTGCTCCAACTAATACATCATTACCAGATATTTTATTTTTTTGGTCGTAAGCTTTTTCTCTTTTTTCCCAATCCCAGCCCGTTTTTTCTTTTAATCTTTTTAATACTTTTTTTGGAGGACGACCAGTTCCATGGCGTAAAGATCCTTTATCGTTTTGAGCCCACTTTTTTCCTCTAGGACTATCAACATGCATATGTTTTTTTGTACCTTTTGAAGGATTTGCTTTATCTTTTCTTGCTGTCCAACCTTGCCCAATATCTATATTTTGGGACATAATTATAATTGGATCTTTTTTACCACTATACTCATATCCGCCACCACTCATCATTTCAGCTACTAATCCCGAAGGGTCCACCATCATCACTGGATTATTCTCACCATAGGTGTAAGCATTTAGACTTAAGCTATCGCCAACTCTTACTTCTAATGGATCCTTGGATAAGAACCTACCAATGCTTGCATCATAATATCTTGCCTTAAGGTAGTATTTATCAATATCGCGATCATACCAATATCCTGCATAGCGGTAAGGGTTAAGGTCTTGAATTTCAATACCTGTCCCTAATGGATAGGTAATATTACCCCAAGCATCATACTGATATTGGGCAACTGTAGCACCATTAACATCTGTCATTCTGATAACATTGCCATGCTGGTCATAATGATACCAGTATTGATTGTTATTATAGCTCATGAAGATTGGTTTTCCACTATGGTCATAAGCAAACCTGTAAATCTTACCATCACTTTGGGTTACATAGGTAACTTGATCTCCATCATAGTGGAATGTTTTGGTTACCCCATTTGTATCTGTCATGGTTTCACGTCTACCTAAAGCATCATAGGTGAAGGAAGCAATGGTGGTTATACCTTGTTTGACTTCCTTAAGCTTGTTATCGTCACCCCATATATAGGTATAGGTGCCATCACTAGTCACATTTCCGTTGGCATCGTAAGTGTAGTTATTGCTTCCCACACTTACTAAGCGATTCTTTTCAGTGTTGTAGGTATAATTCGTGGTACCACTATTGTTAATTACTTTCGTACGATTGCCTAATTCATCATACTGGTATTCATTTGTTGTTCCATTTGAATAGTTTTCTTGCAATAGTTGTCCTAATGAATCATAGGTATATTCTACCCATGAACTGTCCATATCACTCCATATCTTTGTTATATTGCCGTTTGAATCATAAACATATCTCAATTTATCAATGGTCTCGCCAGCTTTTTCTATCCTTAACTGAATGATACGACCTTCTTGATCATATTCAAAATAGGTTCCTGTATCATTGCTATGATACTCCTTAACTGGTTTACCTGATTCATCAAACAAATACCATGAATGCTTCCCTGTAACAGAGTCAGTAAATTGTTGAGGATTCCCACTACTGTCGTAAGTGTAATCATCGTTCCAGATGTTCGTTCCGTTTGTTACCGTTAGGCTTGTCCTTTTTCCTTCAGCATCATAACTGTTTTCTATAAAGTTAGCTACATTTGGTTCTGTAACCTTTGTTACTCGATTCATGTTGTCATATGTTGCTGTGAAGGTGTTGGTTCCATCACCGAAGTTTGTTAGGTTATTGTTTAGATCATAGCCATATGAGTATGTTTTTGTTGGTGTTGTTCCATTACCATAGGCTAATGATGTTAATCTACCAGCATAATCGTAGCCCAAGTTAGAAAACTGTCCTGTCGGAAGGGTCACTTTATCTAAACGACCGGAAGTATCGTAGCTGTAATCTGATGTATTAGTTGATGGAGTACCTGCTGTAGTTACTGTTTCATCAAATTGCTTTATTTGGTTTAATTCATTGTATTGAAAGGTTGCCCATGTATTGGCATTAGGATCTGTTACTGATGTTAGGTTTCCGTTATTATCATAAATGTACGTATAGGACTTATTAACAGGAGTTAAACCTAATGCCCCTTGAAATGGGTAAGTGAATGTTGTCATTTGATCCATCATGTTGTAATCTGCAGAGAATGTATTACCTAGCGTATCAGTAAATGACAGTAAATTTCCAGTTGTTGATTCAGGATTTAATGTAATCGTATTCCCAGATGGACTGGTGATACTATTTACATAGTTTCCTACTGAATCATAAGCAAATTGTGTTCTAAATTCACCTTCCTGAAAGCGAACATTATCAAAGTAGGAGGTACCAGTTCCGGTACGCATCTGAACACCAACTGCTAATTTTACTGTACCAACAGGTAAATTAGCAGAGTTAGCTATAGCAGATACTCTAGTCCAATCTGATGTTCCAGTTACTGTCTTTGATGCAACTTCTCCAAGCCATGTATCATTTTGGTTATAGGCATGAATTAAGATTACAGCAGATGAATTAACATCTATTGTTTTGATATATCCAACAGCTGTATATGATTTAGCACTGTCAAACGGTACCTTTTCATCTGTTCTTGTAGCACTTACCCAACTTGTTGGATTAGATATTTTAATGGCATGAGATCCAGTATATACGTTACCATTTGAGGAGGTTAGGTCAACCCATTGTCCTGTAAAATTACCGTCACCAGAAGATTTATACCATCCATCTGGCCAATTAGTAGAGTTATAATCATATTCAAATGATGAATTATCTGCATAATTATATTGAGAAATGGTTGAAGAAGGAACGTTTACTACGTTTAATTGTGCATCATCAAACCAAGCTGTTGCTGTTACAGGAATAAAGTTAAATACGGCATATACTTCGACTTTATCAAAATCTATTCCTGCTTCAATTACCCTTGATATTTGCTGCCAGTCGGTTAGATTTCGATCAAATGGGATATAATGCCAATCTTCTATTCCACTAGAAGTATTAACAAATTTCAACTTTAATCCCCATTCGCCACCTGTGGAAGGAACATTTGTATGCTTACCCCAGCCTGATAGATTAAATTTCGTTCCTTTTGGTCCAGATAACGCAAGAGTTTGACCAACATATTTATAGTTATTTATGTCGCCAATTATTTTTTCTGAAGCAATACCATGTTTATGATTATTGTAATCAATTGAAATATCTGTAGAAACAGGTCCAGGATACCATTCGTCAGCTAAACCAGTTTGATCAAGATCATAATCAAAACTTTGATTAGTCATTAATATATTACCTGTTCGTCCTGTACCGCCTTCAAAGACAATATCATCAAACCAAGCTTCACCAATCCCAATTACACCTACTTGAATTTCAGCTTTTACAGCACCTGCTGGAGCTGTTATACCTGTAGATTTATGATGCCAATCTGTACCATAGCTTCCTGCAGTGCTTTTGGATAATCCATTTATTTCAGATATTATAGTATCTGTACTGTCGTACCAGATTACTTTCATTTCAGTGGTGGAGTTACTCCCCAACTTAATATCTGCACTAAGGTTATAGATCATTTGTGGTGAAACAGGAACCTTATAATTCATTATTCCATATAATCCGTTTGCATCAACGGATTTGATATGAAAAGATTGATAACCCTTAGCTTTAATAGTTCCATCTACATCATAAATATCTCCGGTAATAACTGTACGAGAAGCATTCCAACCGGCAGGGGAACTATTAATTTCAAAACCACTATTATAGACATAATTTTCTGCTAGACTCATAGCTCCTGTTGCACTTAAAAGGTTACCATTATCAGCGTAATCCAGCATCGTAGTATTACCTGTAGCATCGGTAATATCGGTTGGATTGTTGTAGCTGTTATAATTTGTCCCTTCAGCATTGTTTAATCGATCTTTTGAAGAGATAAGATTATTATTTGGATCATAATTCGTACGAACATCGTTATTATCCGGCGTTGTAATCTTAATAGGTTCTCCATTATTACCATATTCTATTTTTGTCGTTTGCGTGTTTGGTTGATCAATTTGGTAAAGGTAATTATTAGCGCTCCATGAATAGACAGTTGTTGCAGTGTCTGTTGCATTTAATGTAACATCTGTTTGAACAACATTTGCATTATCATTGGTGTAATATATGATTTGTTCGTTATTCATTCCTGTTACTGTAGCCTCTCTTGGAGTTACTCCTGAATTAATATTATAGTTGTTTGTGCTTACTTTTCCATCTATTTGCTGGGTTACTGATTGGATTCGGTTATAAGCATCATAACTATAAGTTACGGTATTTCCTTTTGGATCTGTTATTGTATCTAATAAAAAAGTACCGGTTACATACGTATAAGAATATGTTATTGACTCAGTTCCAGAGGAAATAGTTACATCCTTTAGTAATCCAGAAGTGTTATAGGTATACTGAGCTTTTCTACCTTTAGGGTCAAGCGCATAATCCACTTTACCGTCTACCAGAAAATGAATTCTAGTGATTCGACCTGATGGATCAGTTATTAATAGATCGCCAGTAGCAGGTTCAGTTGTATATGTTGTTTCTTGTTTATTACTTATTTGATTATCGTATTCTACGATTTTTGTTAGTTTTCCCGTGCTCATATCAAAATAGAATACGATATTATCCGTAGTCTTAATTTTAAAAATTCCATTAATATCATCTCTTGTTAAAGAAAGAGAAATACCTGCAGGTGGATCATATTGCCCTAAAGCAGTATTCCAGTCGAAAATATGACGAGTACCTGCTGCATCTAGAAAGGCAACTGAACCATCTAAGTCCCATACTCTCATGTCTATATTAGACAACCAACCGGAACCAAACACTCCAGAAGCAACAGTTTGGCGGCTGTTATAGGAACGAGATATTACTGCATCGACTCCACGACCAGAAGTTGCAAGATCTGTTGTCATTAAAAACAGATTTCCTTTAAACGGCATAACACCATCACTTGTGTAAGTCCAAAAATTGTTAATTCCTTCAGGATCAATAACATAATCAATAATCATCTTTGGGCGGTAATTAGTATCAGTTGTATAATTACTAGAAGTATATCCAACTGGTTCCGAAGTATCTGGATTAGCAACTATTGCAATTCCATTATTTGGAGTGTGGCCAGTATACCAGTCAGATGTGAGGTTAGTAAGAGTAATATAATGCCAGCCTGCTGAAGAGCTTGAGTATGATGCTTCTATTTGTCCTTTTTGCGGTTTATTATTCCAATTTACTGTGGATTCATCCCAGGAACTTGTGATCTGATAAACGTCTAAATTAGTAGTAGTCGTTTTTGTTAAATAATTATAGATCTTTACTGTCGAATTGGTAATCTTTGCTCCATCGGGAAGTCCTGGTAGAGGAAAACGAAGGTATGCTTCTGTTTTACCATAAGAGCTTGTATTACCGGCATAAACATGGTCATATTGTGAGTAATCTGTCGTAGGATTTAATTCACTTACAAATGTATCATTCATAGTTATTTGTTCTGAGTTTATAGTTGGATCAATTATAACAGGAAATTTACGTCCTTGTTCTTTTAACCAATTAGGATCTGCTGTGATATCAAGATATATTTTGTTTCCGTCTTGACGGATAGCTTGTGTAACTTTGTCTGATATTTGTGGCATATCACCAGCTTCATACATAAATGGTTTTGGAATTTTAAAGGCAAAACGATCCGAATCTGCATATTTAAATTCTATGGAACCATCTGCTTTCACATCATAATTCAAATTATCAAGTTTAAGTTCGTAAGAATACGTATTCGGTGCATCTGCTGCATTAAGCATTATTTCTTCCTTAAGTTGGTCAGAAAGCACGGTATATTTAATATCTGTATTTTGGAATACATTTTATAAGTAATGTTATTACTATTAACAATACCTGAACTAGGAGAGATATTTTGTGGTGTAAATTTTATACTGGATTTACCTAAGATAAATTGTGATGTAGCTCCTAAATTAGTATTTTTTGAAAATTGAACTTCAAAACGGTTGGCTTTATTTTTATAATCAAATTCTGCTTTAGCGGATGCTACAATTGTATTATCTATATCTTTCCAAGTTTTTGATAATGGGTCTTGATAAAATATTTTATCTTTATATACTTCTGCTTCAAATGAACCATCATCTTTAAGGTAATATTTTGTATTTGCATTTCGCCATTCGGAGATTTCAACCTTTTCGCCTTTTTTAGGAAGGCTGGGGAACTGATTATGAGTTTTTGCAACTGTAGAAATTTTTTCTGTTGCATATACAGGCTTTAATGGAAATGATGCCATACTTAATAATAGTGTAAAAATTAAAATAGGGATAAGTACAAAACGGAATTTAGATTTTATAATCACATAGATGCTCCTTTTCTTGGTGTAATATTTTAGACAGAATATTTTTTAACGAAGAAATCAGTAAAACCTACAACAGAGAACACCTCCTATATTTTCTAAATTTTATATAGCTTTATATTATCTAATAATTTCTGAACAAACATTATGATAAAGTTGGAAAAGGGGGATGATAATTGAAAAAGTAATTAAAGAAAAATATTATAATTTTGAAATTGCATATGGGAAGGAATTTTAGAAGTAAGGTAAGTAAATATATCTACTATCTGTTTCTTCATGGATATCATAAC
>CAZEQK010000080.1:0-7260 GCA_964514395.1 uncultured Bacillaceae bacterium | reverse complement strand
CCTAACTACATCAAGGCATATCTGCCTATTTCAGTCTGCGAAAGTTGAGTAATTACATTTGTAATTTCTATTTTTTTTGGATTAAAATTTTTTTATGATGGATCGAGTAAAACTTCTATTGAAGCCCTTGAAAAATATAGGGGTGATAAATACGTTAATTATGTTATAAAAGAAAGTAAAACCTCTGATGGAGAAATTATTTTTTATTTACATTATTTAAAAAATGGTAATAATCTTCTTGGGATAGATTATGTAAAGAAAACTTGGAAAGGATGGAAATGGGTATACGGAGGAGGAATGAGTATTAATGAAGGAACAGAAATGAATATGTATCTTCCAAGTACAGATGAAAAAAAATTTAGGAATTCACCATTTCCATTGATAAGTGGAATTATTGGTAATTCAGAGATTTCAAGAATTGTTGTCAGAGATAAGACTAAAAATTTAGAAATACAAGCAAAAATTGTAGATATTAACAGTGAATTTAAACTTTATTATGTATTTTTGTACCATCTTCAAGATAAGATATATGATATTATTGCATATGACAAAAATGGGAAAAAACTAAAAATTGAAACGATAGATGGAACTAAGTAAAAGTTTTATAAAAAAAACTAGAAAGCTAAGCAATGAAGTCGGTAACATCATATAACACAATATCCCCGCTTCGGCGTAGCAAAGAAGTAACTCAATTTGAAGTACGCCTCGGTCGCAGAGGTAGATTCATAGAAGAAGAATCAGCGACACAACCCTTTCGCTAACCGAGACGGTGAAGCTTGAGCCTAAGAAAAGCATTTCTAAGGCTCGAACTCCACCTGTAAGCTCAAGGGCGTCGGGGATACGGAACGTTATCGGAAAGACGAGGCAATAAACCGCCACGTCCTGTGGCGGAACTAATATTTAACAATAAGAAGGGATAATGTGGATAATGAATTGAGAGATGCAACTTGTTTAGAGTACTATGAAGTAACAGAAAAAAATCCTATAAATATGAAATTAGAAATTAGTAGAAGAGAAAAATTATATCATTATACTACTGAAAAAGGAGCAAAAGGGATATTAGAAAATAATAGCTTATGGATTACTCATTGTAATTTCTTAGATGATATTACTGAAATTAAATATATTTCTTTCGTCCTAGAAGGAGTAATTTTATATTTAAGGGATAACAAAGAACTTTATGATATGGGTATTAATGGGCAATTTTATATATAT
This sequence comes from uncultured Bacillaceae bacterium, assembly GCA_964514395.1. GTDB lineage: Bacteria > Bacillota > Bacilli > Tepidibacillales > Tepidibacillaceae > CAZEQK01. Next base: position 6,045 of record CAZEQK010000080.1, on the reverse strand, counting down.
GAAGCAATTATAAAAACATTAGAAGCATTAAAAGAAATATTTAAAATTGGAACTCCAATTAGAGGAGGAAATCTTTTTATATTGTCATTATCAGAAAATAAAAATAACGAGTATTTAATTGAAAATTATTGTGGTCAAAATGGAGCAATTTTTGAATTTAAAAATAATATTGAAGATATGTTTAAAGAGAATAAATACATATATCCTACGTTATCAGCAAAAGTTGAATATGATTTTGAGAAGCAAATGACAATATTATTAGAAGATATTAATGAATTTTATTCTGAAATCTTAAACAATTTAATTAGTAAAAAAATAGTAGATTATATGGAAATGGTAGAAACGATTAAATCAATTATCTATATAAAAATAATAAATTACTCTTTTTTCTTTAAGCATAGTCATTTTTACAAAGAAGAGGAGTACAGAGTAGTTTTTTTAGTAGAAGAAGATTCGAATAGAAAAAAAATAAAATATAGAACTAAATCTAATAAGAAAATTCCTTATATAGAAGTAAATTTTAAAAATGAGAGTTTATATAATGTGAGATTTATATAATTTAAAAGTGAATTTTAAAATTTTAAAGTAACAAATCTTCTGAAAAGGTTAAAGGGTGCGACGTCCGTGTCGCACTCTGATCATAGATGGCCTCATCCATCCGATAACAAAATATCCCCGCTTCGGCGTGCATGGAAGTAACTCAATTTGAAGAACGCCTCGGTCGCAGAGGTAGATTCATAGAAGAAGAATCAGCGACACAACCCTTTCGCTAACCGAGACGGTAAAGCCCGAGCCTAAGAAAAGCATTTCTAAGGCTCGAACTTCACCTGTAAGCTCAAGGGCGTCGGGGATACGGAACGTTATCTGAAACTATTGAGGTGATAATATGAAAACCATTAATCCAAAAGATAAATTAGAAATAGTAGTTAATGAGGCATGGAAAATATTTAAATTTCAATTTTTAAATGAGAGATTTTCTGTTACCAAGGAAGCACCTTTTCAACACTATTTTGGACATATATTAAAAAATATTGGGGACTTATATTGTTTTTCTAGAAATGAAATTTTCCTTGTTGATTTAGAAACAAAAGAAGAAAAATTGCTAGGAAAGAATAAATATATTGATATTACTATTGGATTTTATGAAAATGGGAAAGCAAAAGTAAAAGGTGCTATAGAATTAAAGTTCAAGAAAAAGTCTCAAGGAGCAGATGATTTTGCAAGAATTGATTCTTATGTTGACATTCAAAGTTTAGAACACTGTTTAGAAAAAGATTATGACATTAGCTATTTTTGTATGATAGCTGATTATGACATATATATAAAAAAATCAAGAGAAGGAACTACTGGACAAATATTTTCAATGCGTAATAATTATACTCCACCAATTAATGTACCAATCACAAATCCAAAATGTAAAGGAAGACATGATACAGTAGTTACTCTAAAATCCCCTCATACTTTCGTTTGGGAAACAATTGATACATACCAATTTTTATTATTGCCTATTCATAAATAGCATCAGATAACAAAATATCCCCGCGTCGGCGTGGCAGGGAAGTAACTCAATTTGAAGACGCCTCGGTCGCAAGAAGCTAGATTCATAGAAGTAGATTCAGCGACACACCCCTTTCGCTAACCGAGCCAGTCGTTGCATTAGCCTGCCAAGTCTGGCATGGCATTAGCAACTCCTTGTAAGCTCAAGGGCGTCGGGGATACGAAACGTTATACGTAATCCAATGTAATAATGTGCCGTCCATGGCACATAAAAATAATATAAAACAAATTATTATTGTAGGTAGGAGAGGCGAATTTCATTGATTTATAATATTTTCTATTCATGGCAATCTGATTTACCGAATAAATCAAACAGATCTTTTATAGAGTATTGTATTAAAAAAGCTATAAAAATGAATAAATTGTCATCAGATATAAAAGTGTATATAGACTATGATCGTGATACCCTTGGTGTATCTGGTTCTCCTGACATATCTGAAACAATTTTCAATAAGATTGATAGAACTGATATTTTTATATGTGATATTTCTATTATCAATCAAGATTCTAAAGGTAGAAAAACTCCTAATCCGAATGTACTAGTTGAATTAGGGTATGCAGCTAAAGTTTTGGGATGGGAAAGAATTATAATTTTATTTAACAAAAAATTTGGGAATGAATTTGACTTACCTTTTGATTTAAATCATAAGCGAATTCTATTTTATAATTCTGATATAGAGAATGAAAAAGATAGAGTATCAAATATCATTTCACAAAGTATTTTTGATATGTATTCAAGTGGAATATTGTACAATCCTCTAAAAGACCATATTAAAGGAAAGATAGATTACTGTATGCTTGAGATTTTAAAGCATATAAGTTCAATAATATATGGTACTTTATCAATGTCTGAATCGTTAGGTATGGTTACAGAGTTGTTAGGTACGGATAAAAATGATTTGAAACTTAAATTCACTGAAAGAAAAAATATCCTAGGATTTTTTGCACATAAAAATCTAAATGATGTTAGAGATAAATTGGAAAATGTTTTTTCTACAATTAATTCCTCCAATAATTATCCTGTAGATTGGGCTGTGACAGTATTAAATTTAAATGACTGGATAAGAAGTTTTCAATGGCATATTTCAAGTAGAAGGGAAGACCCGCTATTTATTAAAAGATTAAGTCCTAATACTAACTTTGATATTATTCCAGCCGGTAAAATGAATCCTGCTAATAGAACTGATTCATATATACTTTTAAAGAAGGTTGGTAAAGATAGTGGAGAAGTTATTAATACAGCAACTATGTCAGGTGTTGAGAAAAAGTATGTTCTTTCACCGTATTCTATTAATTTAAATGCAATAGATAGGTTTATTGATTGTGTTTGGAAAGTTGTTGAAATTAGTAATAATTGGCTTGATAGTAATGGAAGTGAATTTATATTAGATCCTGAGTTTTATCATATTGGTGGACCAATTTAGATATTATATTTCAGTATTTTATTTCGATCTAAACAACGAATAAGGTTTAATTGAAGATATAATGATGTTTAGATACGTATTTTGAAAGGGACGCCGTCCATGGCGTCTTCTGAATAGTGGGACATTGGACAATGTATAACAATGTATCCCCGCGTCGGCGTAGCAAGGAAGTAACTCAATTTGAAGTGCGCCTCGGTCGCAAGAAGTTAGATTCATGGAAGTAGAGTCAGCGACACACCCCTTTCGCTAACCGAGCCAGTCGTTGCATTAGCCTGCCAAGTCTGGCATGGCATTAGCAACTCCTTGTAAGCTCAAGGGCGTCGGGGATACGGAACGTTATACGACAGAACGAAGTCTTTATTTAATAAATAACATTTGAGGTGATTATGTGAAAATATTTCGATTCGATCAAGCAATAGGAAAGCCGATTGATAAGTTTGGGAGTAAAAATTTATTTGTAACTCCAATCATGAGATTAGTTGAAAAACATACAGATATTATTCAAGTAGTTTGTATGCATTTATGTAAAGATGGGGTAGTTGGTGGACATGAGGCAAGTATACCTCAGTTATTTGTTGTTGTTAATGGGGAAGGATGGGTAAGTGGGGAAGATCAAGTAAAAATTCCTATTCGAGAAGGGCAATTAGCATATTGGAAAACTGGAGAATGGCATCAGGCATCAACTAAACAAGGAATGACAGCAATTGTTATAGAATCAGATCAATTAGAACCAATAGAATTATTACAGGAAATTTCTAATTGAATTGTATTCTAAGCTTATATTTAAGGGCATATTCAAGGTTCCATCGTATAACACAATATCCCCGCGTCGGCGAGCAGAGAAGTAACTCAATTTGAAGTACGCCTAGGTCGCCAGAAGTGTTTCGTAGAAGTAGAAACAGCGACACAACCCTTTCGCTAACCTAGTCGGCAAAGCCCGAACCTAAGAAAAGCATTTCTAAGGCTCGAACTTTATCTGTAAGCTCAAGGGCGTCGGGGATACGGAACGTTATATGAAAAGATCGGCCCAAAAGACATTTTGAAAGCTGAATCTATCGTCCCGTCCATGAGACTTGAAGCAATAAGAACGATAATTTTTACTTTCAGCTAACATGTAGTAATATGAAATGCTACAGTGAAGTTAAGGAGGTGGTGTGCCTTGAAAACAAAAAGGAACATATCGATTTTATTACATGTACTAGTGGTTTTGTTTTTACTTGGCTGGTTTTTTGTGAAAATAGGGCACTCGACCTGGAATTTTGATCGCCAGTTAAATAATAAGCTTCAAATTATAAAATTATCTAAAGAAGTGAATTATTATTCTGATATAGATGCAGTAAAACAAATAATTAAAGAGCAACATCCTTTGAAAATCATAATATTATCTACAACATCTAATGAAAGTTTTGGTACAGGCTATTTTCGCAGTGCAATTGTAAAGATTAATAAAAAAACATACAAAATACGTATGGCATGTTATACATATCCTTTACATTCAACTCCATACGAAAAATGGAACCTAAACCAAATAAATTTTACAGATAAAGATAAAGACTAAAGCCAAATGTTACTTTTCAATATTGGGAGACAATGGTTGAAAGGAAGAATTTAAAAAAAAGTTCCTTAGGGTTGACGTCCTGTCTTTATTCGAAGAAGCGGGGGCCGATCCATCACATAACACAATATCCCCGCGTCGGCGTAGCAGGGAAGTAGCTCAATTTGGAGTGTGGCTTGGTCGCAAGAAGTGTTTCAAAAGAAGTGAATCAGCGACACAACCCTTTCGCTAACCGAGGCGGCGAAGCCCGAGCCTAAGAAAGGCATTTCTAAGGCTCAAACTCCACCTGTAAGCTCACTCGCGTCGTGAACAACTGAACGTTATCAGAAACCGATGAAACTCTTAGAGCAGTAAACCACTTTTTTGTTAAGAATGGAAGTGAACACAAATGAAGTTTTCCGATTTAATGCATCTTAAGAACATATACTTAGATAAAATATATGAACCTCGAGATAATCACTTAAGACTCACTATTAACAGAAGTAAAACTAGTGAAAATAAGGAGACTATAGCAGTTGGGGGAATTGAGATTAAAAATACGCATTCAATTGATATTGATTATTCCCTACCATTAATACAATTAGATTTTGAGTGGTACATAGGATATTCAATTTTAAATGAGAGTTATACTGTTTCAGATGAATATGAAGAATTTGAAGGTGAATCCTTTAGAGTATATAGCAAATCTAGATATTTAAATTTTATTAAACTGGGGTCTATAGCATCGGAAGAATATCCAGGACCATTTCATCATTATGAAATAGCATGTCTAAATCATATTATTGATATTGTATCAACAGAGGAACCAATTATTAAAGAAGTAAAAAGATAAACTGTTTAGATTATTCTTAGAAGTATCGGCATCTGATAACAAAATATCCCCGCGTCGGCGAAGCAGGGAAGTAATTCAATTTGAAGTACGCCTCGGTCGCGAGAAGCTAGATTCATAGAAGTAGAATCAGCGACACAACCCTTTCGCTAACCGAGTCAGTCGTTGCATTAGCCTGCCAAGTCTGGCATGGCATTAGCAACTCCTTGTAAGCTCAAGGGCGTCGGGGATACAGAACGTTAGGTGACAGATAGTGCAAGATAAACGCAGGAGACACGTCTATTGAACCATTATAAATATAGTTAAGCGTAAAATTAAGGAGATGTTCTATCAATGGAATATAAACAATTAATATCTATACTTACTGAGGTAAGGGAATTGATCAACACTCCTAATACAAATGTTGTATGGACTCGTTATGAGCACGTAGATAAATTAATTAATAATATTGACTTATATATTGATGAATTAAGAAAAGAAGAGGAATCAATAATAGAAAAAGTAGAAATATTATTTGCTCCAACTGGAACATTGCAAGAAATTTCAATTGATAATGGTTGGGGCGATAGGTTTATTGAATTATCAATTAAAGTGGACTATTTATTAATATAATTTAAGTTATGATGCAAAGATATAATAATTTGAATGATTTTCTCTGTGGGGCACTATCCATCACCTAA
>CAZEQK010000079.1:0-7565 GCA_964514395.1 uncultured Bacillaceae bacterium | reverse complement strand
TTCTTATTTTTCAAAAAATCTTCAAGCCAACCACTCCCAAATAAAACGCCAATTATAATAAAGAATAATCCTAGAATATGAACCAATTCTATTTTTTCGCGTAGAAACAGAGCTGACCCAATTAAGCCATAAATAGGGATCATATTGATAAAAATAGCCGTTTTGCCAGGCCCCAATATACTAATTCCCTTATTCCAAATCAACCCACCAATTGCCGTAGCAAAGATAGCTGAGACAAAAAATAGGATTGCATGACGTACATCAAAAAGCTTTATCATATGAAAGATTGAGATGGACTCCATTTGATATCCCGCTGTAACCAAGAGAATTCCACCAATAACAATAGTAAAAGCTGTTATTTGATTGATACTAACCTTAGATGACAGTTTCCTAATAAAAAGAAAGCTTATTGACTGAGATAACAAAGCAATAAATACGTAAAAATTGCCTAAGGTCATTTCTGATAGAGAAGAACCTAAATCATTTATGATAATAAAAAATACGCCGATAAACCCTAGGATAATACCAAATATGCGCCATGTCGTGATATTTTCCTTCAAAAAAATAAATGCAAGAATACTTGTAGTTAAGGGGTTAAGAGCTAAAATTAAAGACCCGTTTGCCGCAGATGTCAGCTTTAATCCTAAGGATATAAATAAATGATGGCCAAATATACCCAAAAAACCAGCAATAAATAAGTAAAACCATTCTTTTCTTTTAAGATGATTAAATCCTTCCTTATACCAAGTATAAATGGCAACAACTAATCCAACTGTAAATACACGATAAGCGTTTACTGTAACAGATGGGAGATCACTGACTAATAGCTTTAAAATAACAACATTAAATCCCCAAAGAATCATTCCTAATGACAAAAGTAAGTAGATGTTTCTATGCTTCAAAGGTGACCTTCTTTCCAACGGTTAAATTTTAGTGTAGTTTTATTAAACATTATAACATCACTTGGCATGAAAAAATATTGACATCTTATAACAAAGGTTTAAATGAAATATACCCTGATAGGTATGGTTAATTAGGTCACGATTATAATCAATAGTTCATAGTCTCAGGGAAAAATTCTTTATGTAGGTGATAACCTTGAATCAAATTTATGCTAAAAATAAAAATGCTGTACAGCATTATAAAAAACTCCATCTGAACCAAGTCTTCTTTATATACTTTTATTTTATAGGTGGAAAAACAAGATAAATATGATCTTCTTCACACACTTACATAAAGAATCATAATGTAGTGTAAGTTGCTTTAAATCATAACTTCAGTTAATATTATATATGAGCATATGTTCATATAGTCATTAAAATAGAAGAAAGAGGTGTAGCAATCAATGGGGATGGAAGAAATAACGGAAGAGGTTATAGAAAATGTTGCTCAGACATTTAAAGCACTAGCTGATCCGACAAGAGTAAAAATACTTTTTCTTTTATCGCAGCAGCAATGTTCAGTAAACCAAATTGTAGAATCACTTCAATTATCACAATCCGCAGTTTCTCATCAGCTAGCTACACTAAGGAGCTTAAGGCTTGTTAAGTACCGAAGAGAAGGTAATAGCTTATATTATACCTATGATGATGAACATGTCATCAATATATTAAAACAAACGATATCCCATAATTTACACGAATAGAGGGGAGATTACTATGCATCACCACGATCATGATCATCATAACCATCATAACCATCATGACATGAATAGAGTGGGGAATAAAAGTGGACTCATTATTGCCCTTACCTTAACTGCTGCAATTATGATAATAGAATTTTTTGGTGGTCTTATTACAAATAGTCTAGCCTTATTGTCTGATTCTGGCCATATGCTTAGTGATACCAGTTCGTTGACATTAAGCCTTGTAGCAATGTACTTTGCGACTAGACCAGCATCACAGGAGAAAACCTATGGATTTTATCGTTTTGAGATACTTGCAGCCTTATTCAATGGCGTAGCCTTGTTTGTTATTGCTGGAATTATTATAAAGGAAGCGTATGGTAGATTTATGCATCCACCTATGGTATTGAGTGGTTCGATGATCATTATAGCTACCGTGGGACTTATAGCAAACTTAATTAGTGCATGGTCTTTAATAAAAAAGGGGGATACCAAAGGAAATCTTAATGTTAGGAGTGCCTATCTCCATATAATAGGGGATGCGTTGGGTTCAATAGGTGCAATAATCGCTGGTTTATTGATGTATATGTTTAAATGGTATATTGCAGATCCTATCATAAGTGTTATCGTTGCTATATTGATTCTAAAAAGTGCATGGGGAATCATTAGCCATACCATCCATATTCTAATGGAGGGATCTCCCATTACGGTTAAGATATCCGACGTAAAAAATATACTTTCATCAATGGAAGGGGTCATCGATGTGCATGATCTCCATATCTGGACCATTACATCTGGATTGGACTGTTTGAGTTGTCATATGATTATTGAAGATAATCTAGATACACAGAATATTTTACAGGTATCCATAAAGAAAATAGAAGAAGAATTTAATATTAAACACTCCACTATCCAAATCGAAAAATCCTCTATTTATCACTCTAATCCCTTAGTATAAGAAATAAAAATATGGATAGAAACTATTCGACTATTATTTCTCCCTCAAAATATTCTACCTGAGCTTGGTTTTCCATGCTTTTTCCACTGGAACCACCATGATGCTGCTTGAAAATATCGCTATTAATATATTGTTCGAATGATGCTTTTGTATACCAACCGGGAAATTACTTTTAATTTTCCTTCAGTTTTCCATATTTCAAAACCCAAAAATCCTTCGATTTTTTTTAATTCCGGTGAAAGGTGCTTAAACATCTGTGTCATTTCATCGGAATTTGGAACATCAATTCTATTTACTGCTACAAACATCTTCATTCCTCTTATTCTTCCATTGTAGACATATGACTAAATTGCACTATATTGACAGTGTTAATAATAATATTATACATATTAACGGTTATGTCAATCAAAGGACAGTAATATTCAATTTGTCGTAGGTCAAAAGAATCAAATTAGCAAAAAATAGAGGAAAGTGGCAAATAATGTCGTAAATTAGTTATTATGAAAAATTTTAAAAAGAAATATGGAGGAACGTTATGAAAAAATTTTTAGTACTTATTTTATCATTATCTTTAATTATTGTTAGCTTACCAATAGGGGTTGCAGCTGCTAATTCAGATGTAAAGGTTATTATAGACGGACAACAACAAGATTATGAACAACCTCCTGTCGTAAAGGATGGGCATACTTTAGTACCCTTACGCGGAATCTTTGAAGCATTAGGGGCAACCATTAGCTGGGATGGGACAGAGAAAAAGATAACTGCAGTCAGAGATAATGTAACGATTATCCTAAAGCTTAATTCGACCGAGGCTACAGTTATTACTGATGGTGTAAGTACAACAATCACACTAGAAGTACCAGCACAAATAATTAATAAGAAAACGATGGTACCCTTAAGATTTATTAGTAAAGCCCTAGGAGAATCCATTAGTTGGGATAGTAAAACAAAATCGATTAATATTGTGAGAAAGTATAAAAAACCTCAAGCTACAACAATAAATAAGAATACACCGACTAATCAGACCGCTGGTGACAACACAAATACAACAGACAGCGCAGCAACGACTGGTAACCAAAATGATACAAGCAATCAGACTACTGCTACTGATGTAAAAGTGATAAATGAAATTGGGAATTCAACCCCTAATCTGTTCGCAGGTGGATTTATGGCTAAACAGGGGAAATGGATATATTTTAACTATATTAACTATGATTCGAAACTATATAAGATAATGGAAGATGGAACTGGGCTTACCAAACTATCTGATGATGATGCTTATAAAATTAATGTCATAGGTGATTATGTATACTATATTAATTATTCTGATAGTAAAATATATAGAATAAAGTTAGATGGTATGGACAAAACTTTACTAAGTTCAGATCAAGCTGAATCATTGCAAGTTGTAAATGATTGGATTTATTATTACGATGTTAATGGTAGTGAGAAAGTAATATATCGAATGAAAACAGATGGTTCAGATAAGAAACTAATTCTTAAGACTGATTTTGAGCTTGTTAATTTCTCAGTAACCAAAGATGCAATATATTATACAAACGAAGCTACTAAAGATTTTCACCGTACAGCTATTGATGGATCAAGTGATGTTGTTCTAGTAAAAGCTCATGCATATTATTTAAATGTTGTAGGGGATTGGATTTATTTTGTTAATGTGCTTGATCAGAAGGTATATAAAATAAAAACAGATGGTACGGAATTAACAAAATTAAATGACAATGTTGTTTTAGGGATTCATGTTATAGACGATTGGATGTATTACTTAGATAAGGATACATTGAATCTGTATAGAATGAAATTAGATGGTACTAATAAAGAACGTATCCTTCAGGATAGTATCAATTTCTATAGTATTGTTGGGAACCAAATATATTTTTATACAGGAAAACGAATGTTTGAATCTGGACTATCTGGTAAAGATAGAAGGCCGTCTACTTATATAGCTGCTGATAATGTTGTTAATTATAATGAAAATGAACCATTAACTGTAACCCAACAGGAAAAAGGTAATGCCATTTTAAATGGAAATATGATCTACTATATTAGTAGTGCAGACCATAGTAAAATTTATAAAATGAGTCCTGATGGAACCGAGTATCAAAAATTAAATGATGATAGTACGGCCTTAATGACAATTGACGGGGATTGGATCTACTATACTTCAGGATTAAATATTTATAAACTATCAAAAGACGGGAAGCAAAAAGAACAAATAAAGCCTGATAGTGGATTAAGTATAATGGTTACTTCATTAAATGTAAAAGATGGTTGGATGTATCTTGGAACTGGATCAATATCTAAAAAAATATATAAGATGAGAACTGATGGTACAGGTCTCAGTGTTTTAAGTCTTACAACTTTACTGAATAAAACAGATAAAAACATTGAATTAGTCAAGAATTATATATATTTTATTAATAATGAGGATGAAAAAATCTATAAAGTTGATATTAACGGTACCGGATATTCGAAGGTAAATGATGAGAAAGTAAGAAATTTTATTATTAATAACGGATATATTTACTTTACTGATGAAAATAATACTTTATACAAAATAAATATGGATGGAACTAACAAAATTAAAGTATTAGATAATGTAGAAAGATTTACTATCAAAGATAATACTATTTACTATGCTTGGGGATGGATTAATAATGATCCAGATCATGAAGGAATATATAAAATAAATACTGACGGAATGAATAAAAAATTGATTGTAAAAGCACAGCCTATGCAATTTTCTGTTGCTGGTGATTGGATTTACTATTTTGATATGAGCGGTCCAGAAACAATGGAAACAACCTATCGTATTCAAATTGATGGTACAAATAAACAGTCATTAGATTATGTGGAAAAGAAGCCAATTGATCCAAATTTAAAGGAGATTAATGTTAATAATAGCGATGTAACCTATCCTGATTATAATCCTAATATTGATGATGTTAGTGAAGTCAATGCAACCAGTAATTGGATTTATTTTGTAACCTCTGATGGTTCCTTATATAAAGTTACACCTGATGGTTTAACAAATTTTAAAATTTCTGATGATAAAGCTTCTGATATTCATGTAGCTGGTGATTGGATCTTCTATATTAATAAGTCTGATAATAATTCTATTTATCGTATGAAAACAGATGGTACAGAAAGAGCTAGAATTTCTGAACAAGATGTATATACATTTACGATAGATAACGAATATGTTTATTACACAAAATTATTTATGGGAGAGTTTGGCTTTACTATTTATCAAATAAAAACTAATGGGAAAGATCAACAGCTGCTAAGTAAAAATTATGTTGTTGGTAAATTAAAAATTGATAGCAATTGGATATATTATACAAATCCGAGTGATCAATTAGATTATCGGGTGAAAACTGATGGAAGTGTGGAGGAAGTTGTTACAAACTAATGATTAAAATAATTGCATAAGATATAAGTGATTAGTATGAAAAAAGGTGCGACCGCTATAAAATGTCCATTACAAGGGGTACATTTTAATAACTTCGCACCTTTTTAAATTATTTCAAATCCGTCTATTATTTTTTACTCTTTCTGAATTTGATGCTATTAAGCACATACTTATTATATTTTATATAAGGAAGTGGTTTTTACTAGTATATTGACGTTATCCTTGATTTTATTCGTACGTGATGCAATTTCCCCGTTTAATGCCGTTTGTTCTTCTATCGATGCACTAATTTCCTCTGTAGATGCAGCAGAAGCTTCAGCAACGGCAGAAATAGATTCAATAGATTGAAAAACCTTATCCTTAGAGGATTCTACAATAACAATATCTTCATCAAGAGATTGGATTCGATCAATAACACGATCCGCAGCTTGTTTGATTTCATCAAATACCAGCTTTGTTTGGTTTAAATAATCAAAGGCATTGGTTTCAGCTATTCTTGCTTCATCCATTGTTATATTTGTGTTATCAAATACTCCTAAAATTTCTTGTATGATTTTTTTTATTTCGTCCGTTGCTATTGAAGATTGTTCAGCTAACATTCTTACCTCGTCTGCAACTACAGCAAAGCCTCTCCCATGCTCGCTTGCCCTTGCTGCTTCAATGGCCGCATTTAGTGCTAATAAATTGGTTTGATCGGAAATTTCACTAATCGTTTCGATAATACCATTAATTTTATTTGATTTCTCTAAAAGCTGATTGATATTTTTTGCTACCTCAGTGGTAGCTTCTGAATTTTCGTCAAACTTGTTGTGAAGCTCAGTCATGGTATGTATACCAAGATCATTTTTTACTTTTAGTTCATTTGTCCCTGAAACAGCAAAGTCCAACTTCTCTCCGATAGCCTCAATTTTTTTGGCTAGATTAATTGTTTCTTCTAAGCTTATGTTGGTCTCTTTCGCTTGATTAGATGATCCTGAAGCAATTTCGTTTACTGACTTGGCTATTTCCTCACTTGATATATTGACCTCATTTGCAGAGTTATTAATTAATTCTAATGTTTGATTAAGGTTTATAGCGTTATCTTTAATATTATGTATAAGCATCCTATTATTATTTATCATCGTATTAAAACTATGAAATAAAAAGCCAAACTCTCCTCTTTTTTTAACATTTAATTCCTGAAGCGTAAAATCATAGTTTGACATATTAGTAGCCACTTCCGATAAATAGAGAATTGGTTTTATAAATCTTGTATAATTTAACCATGAAAGTAATAAGCCGAGAATTAGACCACCGATAGCTGTAATACCAATAGTTATCCATAGATTTGTTCCGTTTAAATCATTAATGAAAGCTATAATATAACCAAAGATGATAGCGCCTGAAACGAGCAATATTAATGTTCTAAGGATGTAATAAGATATTTTTAAGTTTGAATTATCATTCATATAACCACCCCTATATATCATTTACTTGCGTGATGTATAAAATATTTTAGAATTCTATAATACTATTATAATGATTTTTTATAGCATAAACATTATATTTATTAA
>CAZEQK010000078.1:0-7708 GCA_964514395.1 uncultured Bacillaceae bacterium | reverse complement strand
TCCTGGATAAGGTCAACTAACATTCAGGTAAACCATCTGAATGAAGTTTCACTTTATAATTAACTTTAATGGGAGCTAATGCTATCGCATTAGCTCCCATTAAATAATGTTACATAGAGGTTTAAAAAGAAAGGTGGCGAAGCATCAATGAATTCAACAAACAAACAGGCTACCACAAATTCCAACATAAATTATGCAAAAAAAGGAGCTATTCTTTCTACATTATTTATGGGGTTAGGGCAACTTTATCATCGCCAATATATAAAAGGGATTTTATTAGCGCTAACCGAATTGTATGTATTAATATTCTGGACGAATTCTTTTATATATGGAATGTGGGGTCTATTTACATTAGGAACAAATCCGCAAATTCGTAAGCATGGTAGGATTGTACAGCTTGGTGATCATTCTATCTTTTTAATGATTTCTGGTATCATATTTCTACTTATGCTTGCTATTTTAGTAATCATCTATATTTTAAATGTTAGAGATGCATACAAAACAGGTAAACAAAGAGAAATTGGGAAACCAGTATTTACTTTTAAACAATCTTTAAAAAATGTTTGGGAAAATGGATATGTTTATTTACTACTTGCTCCAGCAACGTTCTTTGTATTGTTTTTAATTGTTTTACCGCTGGTATTTGGTATATTAATTGCCTTTACCAATTATTCAGGTCCTCACCATTTACCACCTAAATCATTAGTCGATTGGGTTGGCTTTAAAACATTTATCGATTTATTTCGATTAAAAACATGGAGTAATACTTTTTATGGCGTCGCTATTTGGAACATTATTTGGGCAATTATAGCAACCTTATCAACCTATTTCACTGGATTATTTTATGCGGTTTTAATCAACTATAAAAAAGTTAAATTTAAAAGATTGTGGAGAACTATTTACATTTTGCCATGGGCAGTGCCACAATTTATTGCCATATTAATTTTTCGAAATATTTTTAATGGAGAATTTGGTCCAATTAATCAATATCTCCAAGCGATTGGTATCCATGCAATACCATGGTTTGCCGACCCGTTTTGGGCAAAGGTAACCATTATTGTGGTGAATATATGGTTTGGATTACCTTATTGGATGGCACTAATGTCAGGAGTACTTACTGGTATTGATAAAGAAATATATGAAGCAGCTGATGTGGATGGCGCGAGTGCTTTTCAAAAATTCAAGAAGCTTACTCTACCTGCTGTAATGCTAGCAACTGCTCCATTACTTATCATGGCCTTTGCAGCAAATTTCAATAATTTCAATGTGATTTATCTATTAACAGAGGGTGGACCACCGAACATGAGCTATAGCTTTGCTGGATCAAGTGATATTTTAATTACATGGATCTATAAATTGACCTTAGATCAAAATCAGTTTAACATGGCTTCAGCTGTATCTATTATTTTGTTTATTGTAATTGCATTGGTTTCTATTTGGAATTTCAGGAGAACAAGAGCTTTTAAAGAAGAGGATTTGGTAGAATGATGAAGAAAAGAGAACATCGTCTGTCGCATTTGTCACTTGGTATGAAAACAAAAAACCACTTAACTATGGTGCTTATCTATACCATATTAATTGTTACAGCGATCTTTGTACTATACCCCATTGTATTTGTAGTTACTGGATCATTAAACCCAGGAGATACCCTATATAGTACAACGTTGATACCAAAAAATTTATCATTTCATCACTATGTATATTTATGGACACAAACTGATTATGTATTATGGTATAAAAATACATTAAAAATAGCAATCTTTACAATGGTTATATCAACATTTCTTGTCGTTACAGCAGCATATGCCTTTTCTAGATTTAGATTTCCGGGAAGACGTCAAGGTCTCATGACCATGCTTGTACTTCAAATGTTCCCTAGCTTTATGGGAATGATAGCTCTTTATATTTTGTTACTACAGGTTGGTTTATTAGATAATCATTGGGGTTTAATTCTAGTGTATTCTGGAGGCTTTATCCCATTTAATGCATGGCTAGTAAAGGGCTTTTTTGATGGTTTGCCAAAGAGTTTGGAAGAAGCGGCAAAGATAGATGGAGCTTCACATACTCAGATATTCTTTAAAATTATGCTGCCTTTGTCCTTTCCAATCGTCACCTTTGTCGCACTTATGAGCTTTATTGGACCATGGATGGATTTTATTTTTGCTAGATTAATTTTACGGTCAAATGAAAATAAAACATTGGCGGTTGGCTTGTTTGAGATGGTTAAAGGACTTGGAAACACCAAATTCACAACCTTTGCTGCAGGAGCTGTTTTAGTAGCGGTACCTATCACTATTTTATATTTATTCCTCCAAAAATATATCATAGAAGGCTTAACAGCTGGCGCGAACAAGGGTTAGTTTTTGTACTAATAATCCAAGTATTTTCGGGCTTTAGGAGTTGATTTTTTATGAGTGGTAAATATAAATTATATTGGGTATTTGCGATTGTTGTTTTTGTTGTCGTCATGATTTTTACAACGACAATGCTTTGGGTTGGGATGCATGGACCTTTTTCGGCCAACAATAATAAACTAAGCAATCATTACCCTAATTCTATCTTTTACGAGATTTTTGTACGTTCATTTAATGATTCGAATGGAGATGGAATAGGGGATATTAATGGTGTGACTGAAAAGTTAGATTATCTAAAGGATCTTGGCATAGAAGCGATTTGGTTGATGCCGATTAATCCTTCTCCAAGCTATCATGGATATGATATTACGGATTATTATAATATAAACGCTCAATATGGTACTTTAGAAGATTTTAAGAATTTATTAAAAGAGGCTCACAAGCGTAATATCAAGGTGATTATGGATTTAGTCATTAATCATACCAGTAAAGATATTCCATGGTTTAAGGATGCATTAGCATCAAAGGATAGTCCTTACCGTGATTGGTATATATGGGCGGATGATAAGACAAACACCAACGAAGTCGGTGACTGGGGTCAACAGCTATGGCACGGCTATGGAAAAAATAAATATTATGGCGTTTTTTGGGAAGGCATGCCTGACTTGAATTATGACAATCTTAAAGTACGTGAAAAAATGATTGACATCGGTGATTTTTGGCAGAAGCTTGGCGTTGACGGATTTAGGCTGGATGCAGCTAAGTATATCTATTCTCATAATAAGAATAAGAACTATGAATGGTGGAAAGAATTTAAGAATGCCATGGCAATAGTCAATAAAAATGTATTTATAGTTGGAGAAGTTTGGGATTCACCATCTGTCATCGGTCCTTATTTAAAAGAAAGCTTAACATCGGGATTTGATTTTGACCTGTCCAGTAAAATTGTAGCATCAGCTAAACAAGAGGATGATGCTGGAGCAGTTACCTATTTAACAAGAGTGCGGGATTATTATGCAAAGATGAATCCAAATTATATCGATTCAACTTTTTTAACGAATCATGATATGGACCGTGTCATGAGTGTACTAGGTGGCAATGTAAACCATGCTAAAATGGCAGCCTCACTGCTTTTAACGTTACCTGGTTCACCATTTATTTATTATGGAGAAGAGATTGGTATGCTAGGGGCTAAACCTGATGAATATATTAGAGAGCCTATGCTATGGACAAATGATCCGAAGGGAAAGGGTCAGACTCATTGGGAGGTACCTCGTTATAATAATGGTAAAAATGCTCCTTCTGTAGAAGCAGAAGAAAATGATCCGAATTCCTTATATCATGTTTACAAGTCCTTTATTCATTTACGGCGTTCTTATGATGTATTAAGTCTTGGTGATATAAAAGAGACAAGTATTATGATTCCTGGCATTGTTTCATATGAAAGAACCTATAACAATAAATCGGTATTAGTCATTCATAATATGTCAAAAACAGAAAAAACATTTGATATAAAATTTAATTTAATAAAATATACAAAAGTTTTATTCGAGGACGGATTACAAAATATAAAAAAATATACAGATCATAATGAAGTAACAATCAAACCATACAGCACCATTATTTTAGAGCCATAAATGATATAAAGAAGATGGAGTTTTTTATCTACACCTGCTTAGCACCCATAGGGCACAAGTCACATTAAATGCTAAAGCATTAAGTCGTGCTATGCCGGCCTTATTTCGAGGGATTGAAACAACTCCCTCTTACGGTGTTGAAGAGGGAGTCTTGTTGAAACCGAAGATAAAAATGAATGATAATAAATTAGTAGGAGGATATGATGCAAGATACAAGCTTTGCTATTCATCCTGGAATGAAGAAGGATAAAGAAAATAACACTTATTATGATATTGGTGATTTGCAGGATATAAAAAAAGAAAATAGTAGCTATCAACTTACATGTCAAAATGGTTATGTTGAACTTTTGTTTTATCGTGATGACATACTTAGAATAGTAATGAATCCGAAGGCAAAACCAGTTCTAAAAAGCACGCCAGCTATTATATTAAAACCAAATACTATTCATTCAGAGATGTTAGATGATAAAGATAAAGTAGTGATTAAAAATAGTTTATTAAAGGTTCAAATTAATAAAAGACCATTGCGTATTACAATTACAGATGTAAATAATAGAATATTAGTTCAGGAAAAAAAATTAGGAATGGGCTATTATGATAAATATGAAGTGGTTTGCTTTAAGGATATGGAGAGAGATGATCATTTTTATGGCTTTGGAGAAAAAACTAGCTTTTTAGATAAACAAGGCGAAAAGATGACCATGTGGAATTCAGATGTATATGCTCCCCATAATCCTGAAATTGATTCTTTATATCAATCTATCCCTTATTTTATGACGTTAAAGAATGGGAAAGCACATGGGCTTTATTTTGACAATTCATTTAAAACTATTTTTGATATGAAATCGAATAAAGAGCTATACTCATTTTTTGCAGAAGGTGGGCAACTAGATTATTATATTATGGCGGGTCCCACTCCAAAGGATGTACTAGAGCAGTATACAGCACTAACTGGTAGAATGCCTATACCACCGAAATGGGCTGTAGGCTATCATCAGTCGCGTTATAGCTATCAATCTGAACAAGAAGTACGTGAAGTCGTAAAAACCTTTAAGGAAAAAGAGATTCCTCTTGATGCCATTTATTTAGATATACATTACATGGATGGTTATCGAGTATTTACTTTTGATAATGAAAGATACCCCAATCCTGAAACGATGGTGAAGGAGCTAAAAGCAGAAGGTATACATATTGTGCCAATCGTTGATCCTGGTGTAAAGGAAGATCCGGAGTATCCTATTTTTAAAGAGGGAATTCTTCAAGATAGATTTTGTAAATATTTAGATGGAAAAGTTTATTATGGAGATGTATGGCCAGGAAATAGTGCTTTTCCAGACTTTCTTAATACCGACGTAAGAAAATGGTGGGGAGAAACACATCGTTATTATACCGATTTAGGTATTGATGGTATTTGGAATGATATGAATGAACCAGCGGTATTTAATGAAGAAAAAACCATGGATGAAAAAGTTACTCATAATCGAGATGGAGAATTACTAACACATCGACAAATGCATAATTTATATGGTTTAATGATGGGTGAAGCAACCTATACAGGCTTAAAAAAATTACTAGATGGCAATCGTCCATTTGTACTTACAAGAGCTGGTTTTTCAGGAGTTCAAAGGTATGCAACCGTTTGGACTGGTGATAACCGAAGCTTTTGGGAGCATTTAGCCATGTCGATACCTATGTGTTTAAACTTAGGGATTTCTGGTGTAGGTTTAACTGGTCCAGATGTAGGTGGTTTTGCTTATGATACCAATGGTGAATTATTGACCAGATGGACGCAGGTAGGTGCATTCTATCCATATTTTCGAAATCATAGTGCTTTAGATACAGTTAGACAGGAACCATGGGCATTAGGTGAGCAATATGAAGAAATCATTAAAAAATACATTCGTTTAAGGTACAAATGGTTACCACACTTATATTCATTATTTGCTGTAACTAGCAGATCAGGGCTACCTGTGATGAGACCATTGTTTATGGAATATCCTAATGATAAGCATACATACCAATTATCTGATCAATTTATGATTGGTGATAATGTTATCATCGCGCCAATTATACAGCCTGGTGTCAATCATCGTGCCGTCTATTTACCAGAGGGTGATTGGTATGACTATTGGACAGATGAAGTGTATCATGGAGGTCATCATTTTCTTGTAAAAGCAGAACTAGATGTTTTACCAATCTTTATTAAAGCTGGTTCAGTCATAGCCCATGGACCGATAAAGCTATCAACTTCTGTATCAGATCATGAAATTTCTATTCATCTCTACCCAAAAAAACAGGGCGAATATGTCTATGAATTATATGAAGATGATGGTAAAACATTTGCATATGAGACTGGTGAGTATTTGTTAAAGAAATTTACATTTATCTTCAATAAGGATAATATTAATGTTGTCATGGAGAATATTCATGATCATTACAAACCTTCATGGCATCATATCTCATTAATCGTCCATGATGAGAATAAAGATATGGAATTAACCATCAATGGTGAAATCCATGATTTGAAAAGGGAAACTAATATTAATATTGCATCCACTACAATTGATCTTTAAATTATACAGATGAGTATGTATTAAACGACTAGGGGTGATAACTTGGCAGTTACAATTAAAGATGTTGCAAAATTATCAAATGTTAATCCATCTACGGTTTCAAGAGTTATTGCTGACAGTCCCCGTATAAGTGAAAAGACGAAAAAAAAAGTGAAAGCAGCAATGGAAGAGCTTGGCTATCATCCGAATTTCAATGCAAGAAGCTTAGTGAATAGAAACACACAAGCGATCGGTATTATTATGCCTAGTTCAGCAGAAAACGCATTTCAAAACCCATTTTTTGCTGAAGTACTTCGTGGTATTAGCAGTATGGCCCATGAAAAAAAATATTCCTTATATATGTCTACGGGTGGGACGCCAGAGGAGATATTTGAAGCAGTAAAGAGTATGGTTCAAGGTAGACGTGTGGATGGAATTATCCTTTTATATTCAAGAACAGAAGATCGTATTAGTGAGTATCTGAAGCAGATAGATTTCCCTTTTGTTGTCATAGGAAGACCATATGATAATGAAACAAAAATTTTTCATATTGATAATGATAATTTTCTAGCAGCGAAGGAAGTTACTACTCATCTAATAAAAAATGGATATAAAAGGATTGCTTTTATTGGTGGAAGCTTAGACCTTGTTGTTACAATAGACCGATTACAAGGCTATAAAGAAGCACTGAAGGAAGCAGAGATACCTGTGCTAGATGATTATATTGTGCATGTTGAGTTTCAAAAAGAGGGTGGAAAAGAGGCGGTGGTTGAATTAATGTCGTTAAGTAAACCTCCTACCGCATTAGTGGTTACTGATGATGTGATTACCTTTGGGGTTCTCAGCACCTTTGATGAGATGAATATTAAGGTACCGGATGATATATCTGTCATTAGCTTTAATAATGTGATGCTATCAGAATTTTCAAGCCCACCATTGTCATCTGTAGATATTAATATTTTTCAATTAGGCTATAATGCGGTCAAATGTTTAGTAGATTTGGGTATTGAAGCTAGAGAGGAAGCAAAGAGAATAATCATCCCTCATAAATTAATCATTAGAGACTCTTGTAAAGCCTTAAATGTTAAATGATATGAAAAACCCTTTATATTAATTAGATATAAAGGGTTATATTTAAATCCATTGTACCACTCATGCCTTTTAC
>CAZEQK010000077.1:0-7756 GCA_964514395.1 uncultured Bacillaceae bacterium | reverse complement strand
AAATAAAATATTAAAAAGGAGAGGGGATCGTGGAACAAATAGATCAGTATTATCCTTTTGTAAAAAAAATCATTGAGAACGTTGAAAAAGTAATTGTTGGGAAAAGTGATGCTATTTATTTAAGCCTTGTTGCCCTATTAAGCAATGGCCACATCCTGTTAGAAGATGTGCCGGGTGTTGGAAAAACGATGTTGATTCGTGCCATAGCCAAAACGATTGGTGGTATTTATAAAAGGATTCAATTTACACCAGATTTACTTCCTTCCGACGTAACAGGAGTCTCCATCTATAATCAGAAAACACAAGAGTTTGAATATAGACCTGGTCCGATCATGGCTAACATCGTATTAGCAGATGAAATAAATCGAACTTCTCCTAAAACCCAATCAGCACTATTGGAAGCCATGGAGGAATACATGGTTACCATTGATGGCGTATCACACACTCTTCCAAATCCTTTCTTTGTTATGGCAACTCAAAACCCAATTGAATATGAAGGAACCTATCCTTTACCAGAAGCTCAATTAGATCGATTCATGCTAAAATTTAATATGGGGTATCCAAATATAGATGAAGAAATAAAAATACTAGGTAATATCCAATTTACCCATCCAATAGATGAATTAACAGAAGTGATCACATTGGATGAACTAATAAAACTACAGAAAAAAGTGAAGGAAATATATGTCGAGGAAAGCTTAAAAAAATATATAGCTGAAATCGTTGGAGCAACTAGACATCATGAAGGAGTCTATTTAGGGGCCAGTCCCCGGGCTTCGATTGCACTGTTACGAGCTTCACAGGCCTTTGCTTTTATCCGTGGAAGAAGCTTCGTTGTACCAGATGACATTAAATATTTAATCCATCCAGTTTTAAATCATCGAATCTTACTAAAATCCGATGCAAGATTACATGGATTTACAATAGAAAATTTATTGAAAGAGATAGTAAAAAAGGTTTCTATTCCTCCCGTCTCATCCAAAAAAAGGGACAGGGAAGCATAAAATGAAGATAAGACAATATATTATTTTTGTATTCTTATTAGTTACCACTTTTCTTTTTGGAAAATTACAGGGTGGTTTTGTTAGTTGGTTTCTTTTTTACTCCGTACTTATACTTTCTCTTTACCTATGGGTAATTAATCGTTATTCATTAAAGAATATAAAAATAAGTAGAACCTTTAAACGAACAAGACTAACAGCCGGGGATGATTTAGAAATAGAAATTGAAGTATGGAATAGGATAGAATTTCCTCATTCCTACATTACGGTCATAGATCATGTACCTACAACCCTAATATCAAGCTATCATCGAAAAAAACATACTGTTTACCCTTGGTTTAGATCAAAATCCTTTATTAGGTATCGCATCCTTTCCATCATAAGAGGAGTCCATAAATGGAGAGAGGTAGAATTAGTAAGTGGAGATATTTTTGGTCTGATTCAAATCAGAAGAAAATTTATCCTTCCTTCTGAGGTGATCGTCTATCCTAAATCCATAGCTATTGCAAAATGGTATTCTAGAAACGAGCGAAATACCGGAAAAACATTTTCCCAAAACAGAACAAGTGAAGATACTGCTTCTGTTGTTGGAATTCGAGAATATAGAAAGGGAGATAGATTTAATCGAATTCACTGGAGACAATCTGCAAAGTCAATGAAATTGATGACGAAGGAATTTGAACGATTAATTACTAATGATTTTATGTTTATTCTTAATCAAGAAGAAGCTATCTATAACCCAAAGACACAGCTTGAGTATAGCATTGAGCTTACTGCTAGCTTAATAAGATTTTCCCTAGGTGAGCATTTTTCTACTGGTTATATCTCTGAGGGATCGATACAAAAATCTATTGGTCTCTCTAGGGGCAAAGAGCATATGCTTCGAATTTTCGAAATTTTAGCAATGATAGAGTCGGATAGTAAGGTACCTTATACAGAAACGATAAAAAGTGAGCTACCTAATTTACCATTAGGCGTAACTTTAGTTCTCATTACACCAAAAATAAATGATGATTTATATTATTTGTTAGGGGAGCTAGCGATAAAAAAAATAAAAGCCGAAGTTTTCGTAATGGTGATTTCTGAAGAAGAAGCTATCGAGGACAAAAATTTAAAAATATTAAGTGAATGGAACGTGACGATTCATTTTATAACTATAAACAATTGGGAAAATTATAGCTTAGCTGGAGGGATTTCCATTGATTAATAATAAAAAATGGTTGTTAAAGTTCCTTCATTTCATTAGCCATTTTTTCTTATATTTATTTATTCTAGACATACTTTATCCATTAAATGATCCTGTTCGATTTCAGCAAATGGATGTATTTGTCATATTTATTATTATCATGCTCATTATCTATTTGTATAAGGGTCGATTGATTCATATTTTGATTGGTTTCGGGACGATTAGTATATTTCTTTATTACCTATACCATTCCAATCGTTATTTACTTTTTGTTCGACTAATAGAAATGTTTTATGTAAATTCTAAGCTGTTAATTCACGGTAATTGGTATGTTTTATCCCTAGAATATAAAACCCTTTTATTTTTTCTTTTGTTATGGATGATTATTATTGTCTTTGTAGCGATGTTAAATCGTTTTAAAAGCTTCTGGATAATAGTGACCGTCATCTTGTATATATCAATGATGGATTCCTTCTTATTTTACGATGGGAAATGGGCAATAGTAAGAGTTTTGGGATTAGGGTTTATTTTTATGGTTTTTGAAAAACAAAGACAGCTATTAATAGAAGCGAAGGAACAAAAAACGTTATCCCTGCAATTTTTTATCACAGGTATCGTATTAACAACACTTATTATTACAATCGCCTTTATCGTGCCTAAAGCAGATGCAAAATGGGCAGACCCAACTGGATTATTTACAAACATGCAGGGAAAAGGACTAGTAAAGGTAGGCTTAGAAAAAGTAAAGACGATTGGTTATGGGGAGGATGACTCCTATTTAGGTGGTCCATTTCTTCAAAATGATACGGTAGTAATGAATACAATTAGTAGTAAAAAGGCTTATTGGAGAGGGGAAAGTAAGGACATATATACTGGTCATGGATGGATAAATAGTAGTTCTAATAATGCCAGTGAATATGTGGACATAACAGGTAATGAAAATCGTGCTTTTCCGTTCCGCTTAATAAAGAATGAGGCTGAATTAGAGCAAAAAACAGTCATACAAACCTTAAGTTTTCCAACGAAAGCCTTTCAGCAATTTTTCTTTATGGGCGATTTTGATAAGATAACTGTACCTGAACAGCCAGCATTGAAAAATGCGAAAATGGGAAAATACTCAGGAAAACTAGAAGCTCCAAAACTCCTTAAAGCATATACGGTTGAGTCAACCATACCATTTGTAAATATTGGTTTATTAAATAAAGCTACAAATCATTATACAATTCAAGAAAAAGAATATCTAAAGCCTTATTTGCAATTGCCGATTAATTTACCTACTAGAGTAAAGGATTTAGCAATAAAGATTACGGAAAATAGTGATACTCCATATGATCAAGTCATTGCTATAGATCTATATCTTAGAAAAAATTACACATACAATATAGTGAATGTACCTGTACCAGGAAAAAATCAGGATTTTGTTGATCAATTTTTATTTGAATCAAAGCGAGGTTATTGTAACCACTTTTCTACAGCAATGATTGTACTAGCAAGGGAGGTTGGCATACCTGCTCGTTGGGTTAAAGGGTATACAAACGGAGAAGTCGATTATAATAATGAAACGAAAGAATTTATCGGAACCGTAAGAGAAAAAGATGCACACTCTTGGGTGGAAGTATATTTTCAAGGAATTGGTTGGATTTCATTTGACCCAACCCCAAACTTTAGCTATCCACAGGAATATCAGTTTACTACGCCCAATCAAACCACAACAAACGGAATAAAGGACGAAACCAATCCAGTAAATGGAGAGGTAATAAATACGACCAATGTCTTCAGTGAGTTCTCTTTAATAAATGTTTATAAAATAATGAAGCCATTTATATTATGGTTTGTCCTATTACTGATATTTCTCCTATTAATAAGCTTTTTTAGGTATAGATTCGAATTATTGGTTTGGTTATACAAAAAACAGGTATCATCTTCGAAGATCTCATTAAAAAATATGATATTACTGGGGACAGAGAAAATGATTCTACTTACTGAGAAATTTTATAAAAAAAGAGATGATTCTCAAACCATTAGAGATTATATTTTTTCAGCATATGGGGAGACTTCAACAGAGGATTGGAAAGAAGCAATCAGAATTTACGAAAGGGCAAGATATAGTAAAGAATCCATTTCCGAAGAATGGCGTCATAAAATATGGCATATATGGATCAGATTAATTAAAAAAATACGTCCTTGATATTAAAAAGTAAATTTGCTAGAATATCCAAGATAATATTAAAAAATATACTAGGGTTTTTACCCTAGTTATTTTTATAAAAACGGTCTTTACACTTAGCTTCACCTAATAATTACTAAATCAAAGCATATGATGGAAGGGGTAAAAGCTACGAATGGTTAAACCTAATGAAATGATACTTGTTCTAGATTTTGGCGGCCAGTATAATCAACTCATAGCGAGGAGAATTAGGGATTTAGGTGTATATAGTGAATTGATACCCTATAATACGCCGATTGAAAAAATAAAAGAGTTAAATCCAAAGGGAATCGTTTTTTCAGGTGGCCCTGCAAGCGTTTATAGTGAAAATGCACCAATTTCAGATCCCCAGATTTATAATTTAGGGATACCTATCTTAGGAATATGCTACGGAATGCAATTAATGACCCACCAATTACAAGGAAAAGTAGAACCAGCTAATATTAGGGAATACGGGAAAGCAAATATCTCAATCAATAAGGAATCGAAGCTATACGATGGTTTAGATAAGAACCAACAGGTATGGATGAGTCATTCCGATCATGTCATTGAACCACCTAGTGGTTTTGAGATAGATGCTTGGACAGATCATGCGCCAATTGCAGCTATGAGTAATAAGGATAAGGAATTTTATGCTGTTCAGTTTCATCCAGAGGTAAGGCACTCCGTTTATGGGATGGAAATGATTCATAATTTTTTATTTAACATCTGTAGGGTAGAAAAGAACTGGAGCATGGAAACCTATATTGAAGAAAAAATAAAAGAGGTAAGAGAAGTTGTCGGAGATAAGAAAGTACTATGTGCATTAAGTGGAGGAGTAGATTCTTCCGTTGTTGCTGTGTTGATTCATAAAGCAATAGGCGATCAATTGACCTGCATGTTTGTTGATCATGGTTTATTACGAAAAGATGAAGCAGAAAGTGTCATGAAAACATTCGGTGATAAATTTAATATGAATGTTGTAAAAATTGATGCTGCTGACAGGTTTTTAACAAAGCTCAATCAAATTAGTGATCCTGAAAAGAAACGAAAAATAATCGGTAATGAATTTATCAGGGTATTTGAAGAGGAGTCTGCTACACTTGGAGAATTTGATTTCTTAGCTCAGGGAACATTATATACAGATATTATTGAAAGTGGAACTCAAACTGCACAGACGATTAAATCTCACCATAATGTAGGTGGACTGCCAGAAGACATGAGCTTTAAGCTAATAGAACCTTTAAACACCCTATTTAAGGATGAAGTTAGGAAGGTAGGGAGTGAGTTAGGTATTCCAGATGAAATAGTATGGAGACAGCCTTTTCCTGGGCCTGGCCTAGCTATTCGTGTCTTAGGCGAGATTACTGATGAGAAGCTAAACATCGTTCGAGAATCAGATCATATTTTAAGAGAGGAAATAAGACTGGCTGGCTTAGATAAAGAAATATGGCAGTATTTCACTGTATTACCTGATGTGAAAAGTGTGGGTGTAATGGGAGATGTTCGAACCTATGCCTATACGATTGCGATAAGAGCAGTTACCTCTATTGATGGGATGACAGCCGACTGGGCTCGGATACCATATGAGGTTCTTGAGAAAATATCAAATAGGATAGTAAATGAAGTCCATGGAATCAACCGTGTTGTCCTAGATATTACCTCTAAGCCACCTTCAACCATAGAGTGGGAGTAAACACGAATATAAACAAAGAAAAGTTAATAAATGTTCGTTTTTTTTGTTGACAGTGAGAAAAAAGACTGTTAAACTATGGAATATGTTTAGAAGAAAACAAAATAAACCAATGATTTTCGTATATACTTGGGGATATGGCCCAGAAGTCTCTACCAAGCGACCATTAATTGCTTGACTACGAAAATAAAACGACTGTTTTTTTGTGTCGTTTAGGTGATTTTACATGCCTAGGTAGAGATCCCATTCTGCCTAGGCATTATTTTTATTCATAAAGGAGAGGAAAAAAATGGACCGTTTTTTTAAATTAAACGAAAATAAAACAGATGTCCGTACTGAAATAACAGCTGGATTTACCACATTTATGACAATGGCTTACATCTTAATTGTAAATCCAAATATTTTAAGTGCAACAGGTATGGATGCAGGAGCAATATTTACTGCTACTGCTATCGCTTCAGCATTTGCTACCATTACAATGGCGCTATTAACAAATTATCCTTTTGCGCTAGCTCCAGGGATGGGACTAAATGCATTTTTTGCTTTTACAGTAGTTTTGACAATGGGATATAGCTGGCAAGCTGCATTAACTGCTGTTTTTATTGAAGGAATTATATTTATCATTCTAACTTTTGCAAATTTCCGTGAAGCATTAATTAATGCAATACCAGTAAATATTAAAAGTGCAGTAGGTGTTGGAATTGGTTTGTTTATCACCTTTATTGGATTCCAGGGTGCAGGTATTGTAGTAAAGGAAGATAACGTATTAGTAAAACTAGGTAATGTTACAGATCCAAAAGTTTTATTGGCTCTATTAGGTATTATTCTTACTGGATATCTTGTAATAAAAAGAGTAAAAGGCGCATTATTATTTGGAATTTTAGCTACATATATCATCGGTATACTAACAGGACAAGCTCATTTACCAGCCAAACTTCTTTCCTTACCACCATCAGTGTCACCGATATTTTGGAAATTTGATTTTAGCTACTTTACGGCATGGGATAAAGTGTTAGATTTTACAGTTATTATTTTCTCATTCCTTTTTGTTGATTTGTTTGATACAGTTGGTACTCTAATAGGGGTTTCAAGTAAGGCAGGCTATTTAACAAAAGAAGGAAAGCTTCCAAAGGCTAAACAAGCACTTATGGCAGATGCGGTCGGAACAACTGCTGGCGCCATCCTTGGAACCTCTACAGTTACAACATACATTGAAAGTGCTTCTGGGGTTAGTGAAGGAGGAAGAACAGGATTAACTTCTCTAACAACAGGTATTCTATTTTTAGTAGCATTGATTTTTTCACCTATACTTACAATCATTCCATCCTTTGCAACAGCACCAATATTAGTGATTGTTGGATTTTTCATGATGGAGCAGATTGTGAAGGTTAAATTCGATGATTATACTGAAAGCTTACCAGCGTTTTTAACAATCATTGCTATGCCATTAACATACAGCATTTCTGATGGTTTAATGTTTGGAATCATTTCTTATACTGTTTTGAAATTAACCACTGGTAAATATAAAGATATCCATCCTGTCATGTATGTGATAGCTATCCTCTTTATCTTGAAGTATTTGTTATAATAAAAAGTTTAATATGACTATGAAAGCCCATCTAAATGTAGATGGGCTTTTTAAATAAAGAATAAAGAAAAAAATAATTGACTAAGAGAGGACGGATGTGCTA
>CAZEQK010000076.1:0-7990 GCA_964514395.1 uncultured Bacillaceae bacterium | reverse complement strand
GCAAAGATATAATAATTTGAATGATTTTCTCTGTGGGGCACTATCCATCACCTAACAAAATATCCCCACGTCGGCGAGCAGGGAAGTTATTCAATTTGATGTACGCCTCGGTCGTAAGAAGATAGATTCATAGAAGAAGAATCATCGACACAACCCTTTCGCTAACCGAGTCGGCATTCCCGAGCCTAACATAGGAGTTATGTAAGGCTCGGAAACGCCTGTAAGCTCAAGGGCGTCGGGGATACGGAACGTTATACGCCATTAAATGTACCTTGAAAGAGATGTGAAAATATGAAAATAAAAAAATATTTATCAGGTAAAGTATTACTAGTTATAAATATGATACTTCTTATTCTAGTAGTATATCAATTAAATATTAATGAGAAGTATTCTACTCATGCTTATAATTTGTCAATAAGTTCTTATCAAAAAGCATTATCTAATTTGGATGGATTAAAACATAAAGTTGATGAATTTGCGAGTG
Organism: uncultured Bacillaceae bacterium; assembly: GCA_964514395.1. Classification (GTDB taxonomy): domain Bacteria; phylum Bacillota; class Bacilli; order Tepidibacillales; family Tepidibacillaceae; genus CAZEQK01. The sequence goes on along the minus strand of CAZEQK010000076.1, from coordinate 7,506 downwards.
ATGATAGCATTGATGAAAATGAAGAAAATTATTTAAGAATGAAGATATCAGAAATTAATGGGAGTTTAGCGATATTACTAAAGGCATCTTACCCAGTTAACAAAAAAAGTACATACATCCATGAAATTATTTCATCACTTCAAAATGTTTTTTCTTTCTTCATTTATGAGGATATAAATATAGGACAAGCAAGAGAAATATCTAATTATTTGGATACCATAATTGAAGATATGAAAAAAGTCTACCCAATTAAATTAAGTGGTGATTCGCAAATAGATTTAACAAATGAAATAAAAGATAAAATAATAAAAGATATAGAAGGATTTCAAAAATATTTAGAGGATTAAAACGGCGTATAACAACATATCCTCGCGTCGGCGTGCAGGGAAGTAACTTAATTTGAAGTCGCCTCGGTCGCCAGAAGTTAGATTCATAGAAGATTAATCAGCGACACAACCCTTTCGCTAACCTAGTCAGCATTCCCGAGCCTAACATAGGAGTTATGTAAGGCTCGGAAACGCCTGTAAGCTCAAGGGCGTCGGGGATACGGAACGTTATAAGACATACCTGCAAAATATTAACTTAAAAGAAAGCGAGTTCAATAATGATAAAAATAACAACTATAACAATTGAAGATACTCAAGAGTTTGGAAGTTAAGACTTGAAGGATTTAGAACAACCCCTGAAGCATTTGGCAGTTCATATGAAGAATTAGTGGAAACTCCAATATCTGAGGTTGAAAAGATTATAAATGACAAAAACAATTTTATTTTAGGTGCATTTGCAGAAAATCACCAGCTTGTTGGAATTATGGGATTTAGAAGAGAACAACGGAAAAAATTGAAACATAAAGGAACGATCTGGGGAGTGTATGTTTCAAAAGAGTATCGAAGAAAAGGAATAGCTAAAGAATTACTAAAAGAATTATTAAATAGAACGAAAGAAATGGAAGGATTAAAACAAATAAATTTATGTGTTGTAACATCAAATAATGCAGCAGTTGAGCTGTACAAAAAATTTGGTTTCCAATCTTATGGTGTTGAGAAAAATGCCTTAGTATATAATGAGCAGGGATATGACGAGGAATTAATGGTAAATTTTATAGAGTAAACTCAAGGATGGCAGGTACATCTTATAACAAAATATCCCCGCGTCGGCGTGCAGGGAAGTAACTCAATTTGAAGTGCGCCTTGGTCGCAAGAAGATAGATTCATAGAAGAAGAATCAGCGACACAACCCTTTCGCTAACCGAGACGGCGAAGCCCGAGCCTAAGAAAGGCATTTCTAAGGCTCGAACTCCACCTGTAAGCTCAAGGGCGTCGGGGATACGGAACGTTATACGTAATTTGTAGCATAAAACAAAAATAAAGAGTGGAATTTAGGAGGAGGTATACAATGTTTAAATTAGGTGTTCAAATGTTATTCTGGACATTTACACAATTTATCTCAGTAATAATTGCCTATCAATTTTATTTTAGATATTCTATTACTCATGGTGGGATTGGTGGAACAGTTTTAAGTAATATTCATCCCATAATTTGGTTTATCGTCTTTTTAGAGTTAATATTTTCTATCATACTAATAATAAAAGATGATAATAAGAAAATTGAGGATAATGTGATCTCCTAAAAATATATGTAATTTTAAGAATCTATATAGTCTATTCAAAAAACTACGTATAACAAGATATCCCCGCGTCGGCGTGCAGGGAAGTAACTCAATTTGAAGACGCCTCGGTCGCAAGAAGTTAGATTCATAGAAGTAGATTCAGCGACACAACCCTTTCGCTAACCGAGACGGCAAAGCCCGAGCCTAAGAAAAGCATTTCTAAGGCTCGAACTCCACCTGTAAGCTCAAGGGCGTCGGGGATACGGAACGTTAGAAGAAATCAACGCAAAAAAATACATTAACATAGAATTCTATAAAATACCCTGATCATCTAGAGTCAAATTTAGTTGAAAACGAATTGTAATTGGTAACGAGAGATGGTGAGTTTATGCTAGATAGAAAGTATGAATTATTAAAAGCATTCCCAGAAGAATTAGAAGATGATGTAATTAAGGCTTTAAGTATAATAACCCAAACAAGCAAGTTGGATTTTTCCCACAGCTTTGAAGTGAATTTTTTTGGAAATATACTAAATATACCTGAACGTATATATTACCATGAACCATCTTTATCGTTATTTAATTCTTTAACGACAAGGCAATAGATAATAGTAAATTGTCTATTTACAAGACATCATAATGGTTTTATCAGAGAAAAAAATTTAAAAAGAATAATTCATCAGTGCAATGATTACAATTGGATAATTCCATACATAATTCGAATAATAGGTGAGTATGTAATTGAAATCTTACAAGTAATAAAAGCTAATTTAATACATATTGATAAAAGTTTAATAAAGGACTTCATTGTAGAAAATCCAATTTTTTATAATACAACAGTAAGTCGAGTAATCAGCTATTGGGATTGTTATTATCGATATAAATATCCTAAAAAAGAGGATTATGTGGGCTTTGAAATAATTAACTATTTTAACTCATAATCAGTTTGTATTATTTTATCTTCTAAAGAAATTAAGTAAATCTAAGAAGACATCTTCTAACAAAATATCCCCGCGTCGGCGTAGCAGGGAAGTAACTCAATTTGAAGTTCGCCTCGGTCGCAAGAAGCTAGATTCATAGAAGTAGATTCAGCGACACAACCCTTTCGCTAACCGAGACGGTAAAGCCCGAGCCTAAGAAAAGCATTTCTAAGGCTCGAACTCCACCTGTAAGCTCAAGGGCGTCGGGGATACGGAACGTTAGAAGAAATCAACGCGAATAAATACTAAATACATAAAATAGAATCATAACAAAACAAATCTTATTCAGATATCTAAGTAGGTTAGAATAAGGAGGCATTTATTATGAGGAATATATTAAAAACTGTCTTATCGTTGGTAATTATTTTTATGCTGGTAGGATGTACTTCTAATACAAAACCTTTGTTGAAAGGTTTTTATCAGACAGAAAAACATGTAAATGGTTATGTTGTTCAAATAACTATCCAACCAGAAGATAAAAGTTTTATTGAATATATTGATAACAGAGAAGTAGATAGAGGAACCTATGATGAAAAAACTGAAAATGATAAATATTTAATGACAAGTGATAAACAGAAACTTTGAAATCACCTTAAGTGACGATAACTCATTTGATTTAATTGTAAAAAAATTAAATAATGGAAACCCAATTAAAATGTTAAATATTAGCCGTACTCCAACATATTTTCCAAATCATTTTGATGATGTGGATGAATATAAAACTTTATTATATGAATAATTGGTAACAAACGGTCAGCTCCAAGGGATTAAACCAAGGTGTTAAAATAATTGCTAAATAAACGTTCAAACTTTAATTTCAAAAGCGTGGTGTAGAAAATGTCATCAGAACAAAGAAAGAATATGGATTTAGCAATTAAACATATTGTAGTTCCAATTTTAAGAGAACAAAGATTTAAGGGTTCCTTTCCGCATTTTAGAAGGAAGAATGAAAATAACATTGATTTAATTACTTTTCAATTCAATAGATGGGGTGGTTCATTTGTAGTTGAATTGGCAAAATGTTCATAGAAGGTGTTACAACGCATTGGGGTGAAGAAATAAAACCAAATAAAGTAACTACCCATGACGTTAATAAGCGATTAAGACTAGGTACGAAATCCCAAGATGAAGATGGAATGTGGTTTAATTATGAAGATGCTAAAACAAAAGAAGATTTTGAAGAGGTTGCTACTAATGTTTTAAGTTTATTAAATACATCAGACGTTCATGGATTTCAAAATCATTAAAGTAACGGAAGCGATAGAATATCAAGAGAGTCTAGAATTGGAGGGGGAAAAATGGGAGTAGGATATGAACTGATCAATAAAAGCAAGAAAGAAGTTATCACTTTTTCACACCTTCCTGCAAGTAAGGAAAGAGAATTAGCAGGTAATCCTGTAACAGCAGCTATTACCACTTGGTATTTGTTGAAGAATCTTGGAGATATGATTCAATTTATTCCAGATCAATCAGATGAAGAATATGAATATAAAGATTTTAAAGATGTCACAAATCAAGTATATCTGACTTGATAAAAAATGGGATTTTAAAAGACAGAGGTATTGAAATCTTTGATGAAGAAGAGCCTGAAGTTTATATAAGAAAGATTGAAAATGTCTGGATGAACAGTTAATCTTATTGCGTTAACTTGTGAGATAGATTAATAAAAAATCATGTATAGTAAATCGAAGAAGGCGTTGACTTCTTCTAACACAATATCCCCGCGTCGGCGTGCAGGGAAGTAGCTCAATTTGAAGAGCGCCTCGGTCGCAAGAAGCTAGATTCATAGAAGAAGAATCAGCGACACAACCCTTTCGCTAACCGAGACGGCGAAGCCCGAGCCTAAGAAAAGCATTTCTAAGGCTCGAACTCCACCTGTAAGCTCAAGGGCGTCGGGGATACGGAACGTTAGAAGAAATCACCGCTAAAAATACTTATATAACAACATAGTAACATCTACTAATTCCTTATTCATCTGATTGTGCAGAACTATTGAATAAAACACTTAATATAATTTTTGAAGCTTTGTGATTTTATAAGGTAGGAGGTTTTCTTAGATGGTACGATTTATTTTGTGGTTGTTTTCTAGTAAAAAATCATTAATTTATACAGCACTTAATTCTCAGGATTATTCTCAGGCAATTGCAAAGTTAATAGGAGTTGTTCCTTACCGTATTTTTATACAATCAGGTCCATGGATGGGAGGAGGAATACAGTCAGAAAGTTCTTATTATATTTATGTAAAAAAGGAAGATGTGCAACGAGCTATGGAAGCAATAAATAGAAAAAATTAGAATATCTTTATTTAGCTATTAGGGTGATTGTGTAATAAGAAATCACTGCTTGTGATAATGGATGCTACAGATTTATAAGTAAATTTTATCCAGTATTTCGAAGAAGGCGTTGACATCTTCTAACAAAATATCCCCGCATCGGCGTAGCGAGGAAGTAACTCAATTCGAAGTACGCCTCGGTCGCAAGAAGCTAGATTCATAGAAGCGAATCAGCGACACAACCCTTTCGCTAACCGAGACGGCGAAGCCCGAGCCTAAGAAAGGCATTTCTAAGGCTTGAACTTCACCTGTAAGCTCAAGGGCGTCGGGGATACGGAACGTTAGGTGCCATAGCAGAAGAATTTTTTGAAATTTCAATAAATAAATATATACTGAAGGGAGTGAAATTTGATGAGTAAAATGATTAAGAATTTAATTGTTTCTGTATTAGTAATAATAATTCTTATCGGAACTACTAAGTATTTAAATTATATAGATGCAATAAGCAGACAAACATTTATACGTTCGTCATCATTTACAGTTTTTTTTGTAAATTTATTTTCCCCAATATTAATTGGAGTAATTATTACAATACCATTTGGGAAAAAATTAAAAAAGAACAAATTTAATTGGAGTAAATTTCTAATTCAAGGAATACCAGCACTTATAATAGCTATACCATGGAATAGATTTCTTTTTACAATTGGGACAAAGTTTCATATTACTACTCATTTAGGACCAAATTTCTTTACTAGTTTTTTAAACATTCATACAAGTTTAAGGAATTATTCGTTAATAGCAGGAGTATGGTTTGGAAAAGTTTTAATTGATTCTATATTTAAATCGGAAAGGATTGAACAAGTTAGTTAATCATAGCAACAGCACCTAACAAAATATCCCCGCTTCGGCGTAGCAGGGAAGTAACTCAATTTGAAGTCGCCTCGGTCGCAAGAAGCTAGATTCAAAGAAGTAGAGTCAGCGACACAACCCTTTCGCTAACCGAGACGGTAAAGCCCGAGCCTAAGAAATGCATTTCTAAGGCTCGAACTTCACCTGTAAGCTCAAGGGCGTCGGGGATACGGAACGTTAGGCGCAATTGTAATACACAGAAGCACCAAAAAATCAAAATCTTTATTTTATGGAGGTTTGAGATTTATGGCAAACTTAGTTTTCTTATCACACATACATGAAGAAAAAAAACTAGCATTAATTTTTAAAAAATATTTGGAAGAAGAATTTAGTGGTTTTGTGGAGATATTTGTTTCGTCAGATGGTATTACAATACCAGCGGGTTCGAATTTTTTGAGAAGAATTGAAGAAGGATTAATAAATTGTAAAGCTGGTGTGTATCTTATAAGCCCTTATTCCATAAAACGCAATTGGATAAATTTTGAACTTGGAGCAGTATGGATAAGAAATAAACAAAATATGTTGAGTGATGAGCCAGAAATACCAACTATACCTGTTTGCCATTCTGGGATGAAACTTTCGGATTTACCTCAGCCAATTAATAACTTGAATGCTATTCAAGGGAATATAGCATCTCAATTGGAATTTGCATTTAGAAGTATACAACAAGCAGTAGGGGGTAAAGGGAATCTTCGAAGCAATTTTGATAAATTAGCCGATGAGGTAATAAATTTCGAACGAGAATATACGTTAGGTGAAAATATTAGATTGATGTTTAAATTAATTGGTGGGGAAACAAAGAAAGTATTCGAATTTTTGGACTCAAATCAACAAATGGAAACTTTAACATTGAATTTAGGTATGATAGAGAATCAATTGATTTCAAAGTTAAGAGACTTAGAGAATAGCGAATTAAAAGGAATAATAACTGTAACAATTAAAAACCCTGGAATTGCGTTTGGGGAACGTGCTATTAATGGAGCTGATACAGTTATAGTTATAAAGGACATCAAACAAATTAAGGATTTCAAGGAATTAATTCTTGGATGAGGGAACAACAGCGCCTAACAAAATATCCCCGCGTCGGCGAAGCAGGGAAGTAACTCAATTTGAAGTACGCCTCGGTCGCAAGAAGCTAGTTTCATAGAAGTAAATCAGCGACACATCCTCTTCGCTAACCGAGATGGCAAAGCCCGAGCCTAAGAAAGGCATTTCTAAGGCTCGAACTTCACCTGTAAGCTCAAGGGCGTCGGGGATACGGAACGTTATGAGAAATCATTGCAACCATATATAATAATCTTAAACAGAATAACATGAACTCAAGAGGAGCTAAAATAATGGACGATTTTACAAAGAAACGTATTATTAAAATAATGGATAATTACACTAAGAATAAAGTGCCGAAACACATTCAAAATCAAATCAAAATGAGTTACAAAATAAGAGGAAACAATGTTACATTGATCGAGGAAAGACCAGCATTTATGAGTGATAGATGGGTTCAATTAGACATTGCACAATTTAGATTAGATAAAGACAAATGGAAAATTTATTGGAAAGATAGTAAAGAAAAATGGCACTTTGTAGAGGATATATTACCTAATGAAGATTTTGAAAAACAATTAGAGATTGTGGATAAGGATAGTAAAGGAATTTTTTGGGGTTAACTAGAGAAGGCAATGACATCTGATAAACCAGCTAATCCTTGTCAAGTGTTAGCTGAAAAATAATTTTTAA
>CAZEQK010000075.1:0-7999 GCA_964514395.1 uncultured Bacillaceae bacterium | reverse complement strand
TTATTTACTAAATAAAACAATTCCAGAATAATAAAAATAAATGACGAGGAACAATAATACCACTTAAAAATAAGAGTAGAAGATACCCCAAAGCCAACCAGAGAGTACCAAATAAAATCAGAGCTGATAAAAAAGCAGCTAATCCAACCACTCCTTTTTGTAAAGCTACTGTAAGGTAACTAAGACAGATTGTCGCCCACCAAAATATCCAATATGGATTCGATATACTTGTTAGTACACCTATCAATTCAGTAGGAAATTGCTTGTTTGTTATTTTTCCTCTAGAGTCAAGATTCAATTCGCTAGTCTTCGAGTTACTCATTATCCCCCAACCCATCCATAATAGAAAAGTCCCGCCAATTAATGCCATACTAGTTTTTACGGATGGTAGTACAAGAAAAACTCCTAAACCTAATACTAACCCTATTACTAGAACTAATTCCAAAAGTGCGTACCCTATAATTAGTCTAGGAGCAGCTAATTTCCCTTTGTAATAGCTTTCATTTATAGTAGCTGTTAATAACGGTCCTGGCATCATTGCACCTGAAAATCCAATCACGAATGCTGTAAAATATAGAAGAAATAAGTCCCATTATTAATACCTCCATCCATAGACTAACTAATAATGTTATTTAATCTAATGATTATCAATAGTAATCTACTTGACAATTTAGCAACAAACCGAATCTAGAATAATCTCTCTTGGACCATTATTTTTTTTAAAAAATTCGAAGGTATATTCTTACATTTTTTTCACATCCTATAAAGGATAAGACTAAGGAGGTGTAAATGATGGACAAAAGAAGGAATAAAGCCCAAAGTCGTGTAACGCGTATAGCAAAAACATTTAAAGATGGGGCTGATGCAGTATTTGATACAGTTGAAAATGCAGTTGAAGCAACTGAGAGTGCTGCTATGAACACAGTAGATAAAACAACTGATTTTATAAATAAGCAAATAAAAAAAAATAATGACTGATCAATTAGTCGTTATTTGGTTTACTTTGGACTTTTTTTATCAAAAATAAAATAGTCTCCCTTTTGAAGTAAGGGAGACTATTTTATTATCACGCTACTGATTTATCTGTCTTATAATCCTTTTAATAATATGATCTGATGTAAGGTATAACCCAAATATCCAACCCGATTTTTCCTGCGTTAAAGCCTGCAACAATAATAAAGATTGAGATTGTGCTCGTTGTACCACTGAACATAAATGCATAATTCATTAGTAAGCCAAAGAATGTTGCCGCTGTCGTTAAGCATCCGAGGATTAAGCCGATACCAGCCAAAAATTCTCCCCATTGTACCAAGAATGTGAATAGACTAGAGTGAGGAATTGCAATTAGCCCACCATGTCTGAACAGATGGATGGTCTCCAGTCGCTTTTTTCACTGCTCCCGTCATGAATCCATTTGCATCAAAACCATTCGAAATTTTGTGCCAGCCTGCTTCTAACCATTGCCAACCTAATCAGATACGAGCGATAGCCAGAAGATAAGATGCATACACGTTCTCTCTTAACCATTTAACCATTTTAATAACCTCCTATCTTATTATTATTGATGACGCTAAATTACTATCTGTATAATTATAATTTTAATATATTTCGAATTGATAAAAACACATGCAAAGCTATCTTCATAAAATAGCCTAAAAAATTTGTCGAATTTTTAATTACTGTTGAATTAAAGATAAATGTACTTATTTTTATATTTTTTAGGAAAACACGACATGAAAAAGCTTGTTAGTTAATAACCATCAAAGTTATTAACTAACAAGCTTATCTACTAATCTTGTAATATCTATATTTTTTTATTTAATCTTTTCTTTTTCTAAAATTGCTTCCATATATTTTAATAAATCATACTTGATATCCTCGCGTTGTAAGGCGAAGCTTATGGTTGTAGTGATAAATCCAAGCTTTTCACCAATATCATAAATCTGACCATCAAAATTATAAGCATAGACATCTTCAACTTTATTTAGCTCTGTGATGGCATCTGTTAATTGAATTTCTCCTCCGACTCCAGGGGCTTGTACTTCCAATAATGAAAAAATGCTAGGTGATAAAATGTATCTACCCATAATTGCGATATTAGAAGGAGCATCTTCTAATTTAGGCTTTTCTACTAAGTGTTTAATAGAATAGATATTTTCAGCTATTCTTTCTCCATCAATAATACCATAACGTGAAACTTTATCATCCGTAACAGGCTTTACACCAACGATTGACGTTTGATACTTATCATATAACTCTATCATTTGCTCCAAGCAGGGTCTTTCTCCTTTGACAATATCATCACCAAGTAAAACGGCGAAGGGTTCATTACCAATAAATTTTCTTGCTGACCAAATAGCATGACCTAAACCCTTGGGTTCCTTTTGTCTTATATAATGAATATCTGCCATCTGCGAAGATTTTTGTACTTCACTTAATAGCTCTAATTTTCCTTTAGAAAGTAGATTTTGTTCTAATTCAAAGGAGTGATCAAAATGATCCTCAATTGCTCTTTTTCCTTTACCTGTAACAATTATAATGTCCTCTATTCCTGATTCAACTGCTTCTTCAATAATATATTGGATGGTGGGTTTATCTACAATTGGTAACATTTCCTTTGGCATAGCTTTTGTAGCAGGTAAAAATCTAGTACCAAGTCCAGCCGCAGGAATGATTGCTTTACGAACCTTCATTTTGTTTATCTCTCCCTTTTTAAAGTTTGACTATACCAAAAAATGAAGCTTTCTCTACGTAAATAGCTGTTTCCTACCGATTTATTACATCTTTTTTCTTATAGGTTAGCCATTTTTGTATAAGTGTATCTCTACTCATCCAGATAAGCTTTGGATGCTCCTTATTTAGCATGACGCTTCTTTTCTTTCCAGAAGGGTGATAAATACGAAGTATCGTTCTTTGGATTTTTCCAATCAATTTTGACCCTAATGTAATTGGTAAATCCACTACATGAAACCCTAAACCCGTAACACCACGATTTATTAAACTAACTCCTATAAATACCTTTAAATGCCGATATTTTTCATTTTGTGAAACAAATGCTGCCATTTCTGCTAATGAAGGCTTTATTTGTCGTAATACTCTCAGGCCTATCTTTTGTATGTTTGTTTCTTTACTAAGAAATCGTGCATTATCAAAATGAATCTCACCAACGATATCACCTTTTTGAGCTAATAATTCTCCATAGTGCGAATAAAGATTAGGTCCACTATATACCGTCTGAGATAAACGTAATAGATTTGATGAGCTAATTCGCTCAATATGATATCTTCGAGCAAAAAATTTCTCCCATTTTTCCCATAGGATATAAGCTATTCGATGACCTGTAGACCAAGTAGGAAGCTCCAAATTGACTATTGGTAACTTTAAATCATTCTGAACCCTTTGACATATTAATTCTAACGCTTTTACAGTGTTAGCTGGTGCTCCATTTTCCCCACCAGCATCATGCAAAACAATGATGGTACCTTCCTTTGTTCTCTTTATTATTTTATCAGATATCTGTAATGGACTTCTAGAAGCTTCCCAATCATGACCTTCTACATTCCAAAGTATCGCTTTTTTCTTACGAAGCTTCATCCAAATAAAAACTACTAAATTAAAGGTTCCCCATGGTGGACGAATCCACTCCACTTGTTCACCAGTAATACTTTCAATAGTAGCAACACCCTCGTCCCACTTTTTCCATGTAACAAATGGTCCCATAAACCAAGCGTAATGATGCTCTTGACAGTGTAGTCCAATCTGATGACCGCCTGTCTGAATTCGCTTCACTAGCTTAGGATGTTTTGCCGCTCGTTCTCCCACAATAAAAAAGGTGCCATGTACCTTTTCTCTTTCAAGGATATCTAATATCTTTGGTGTATATTCTGGATCAGGTCCATCATCAAAGGTTAATGTAACTCCTGAAGAATATTGCCGTTTCCAGCTACCTATACCTAATCGGTGTAAAAAAATATCTGGTACAATTGTGTAGCCTATCACAGTAACGAAGAAAAGTATCACTAAACTTATCCACCAAATCATTTATCTCTTCTCCTAACTATTTTGTTTCATGGCGGTTAAAGAAATAACCTACAACCCATACTGTTACGATAAGAATACCACCAATGATAAGCCAAATCCATGCTTGTCTAGATGCTCCTACATAAAATAAAGCAGTTCCTATGTAGTAAGGGATGATCGTAACAGCTGCTGTCCAAAAATAAGGCCAAAATTTTACAGATGGCATTATACTAGCAATATAATTGACAGCATACGCTGGAATCGGAAGTATTCTAGCAATAAATAAGCCTAAGGTTCCCTGTTTCTTGACCCAATGATCTATATTTACAAAACGCTCAGAATCAATGTGTTTCTTTAAAAATCTCAGACCATAGTATCTTGCAATGATAAATATAATAAGTGCATTTAAAATGGATCCTAACCAGGAAATTATGACCCCCAGTATCACTCCATATATCTTAATATAAAGAATAACTAATCCCTCAGATGGAATAGGAGTCATGCTTAGAACCGCCATTATAATGATTGCTAGAACTACTCCGAATATGCCTAAATTCTGGATAATAGTAGATATTGCATCTCTTCGATCAAGATAAAGAAAAGCAACCACTAAGATACTAAATAAAATGATAAGAAGTAATCCTAACCCTTCATATAATTTAAGGTCGTTTTTATTAAGGGAATTTTTTTTGTACATATAAACTCCTAAATATTTGTAGTAACAATCCTATATTCCTAACCAAGCTTCCTCTAACGATTCCTGTTCTCTTTCTCTTGCTTCTAATCGATGAGGATATTGTTTTGTTAATTCTATAATAGATTCTGCAGCTTTCTTTGATGATTGCCCAGGAAAAGCACTTTCAGCAGCATGCATCATCTCTGTAATCAGTTGTGGATTTTTTATTATTTTTTCTATCGACATCATTAATTGTTCATCCGTTGGAGCAATAAAACCAGCACCAATTTTCTTAATAAATGTCGCATTATTTTCTTCCTGACCAGGAATTGGCTTGAATATAATCAAAGGTAAATGTTTAGTGAGGGCTTCAGAAACTGTTAATCCTCCTGCTTTTGTAATAATAACATCCGCAGCTGTCATCAGCTCATCTATATTATTTACATAACCAAATCGCAGTACTGGATTGCGAGTCTTTGTTATCACATCATCTAAAGATTCATATAACTTCTTATCTTTACCACAGACAATGATGAGTTGTATGTTTTCCTTAACATTTGCAAGACGTTTTACCATCCACTTAGCTTTATTTAAAACCCCATATGCTCCACCCATAATTAGAAACGTTAATCGATCCTTTTTTAGTCCTAATTTATGAAATATTTCTTCTTTATTCGAAGGAGTATCAAACTTTGGATTAACTGGAATTCCAGAAATTTGGATGCGATTTTTGTCTATACCTCTTTCAACAAACCCTTTATAGACATCTCTATTACCGACAATATTCAAATCAACTCCGGGATGAATCCATTGACTATGCACTGTATAATCTGTTACCACAGATATTACAGGAATATTCAACTCACCATTTAACCTTAGGCTAGCTAGCATTCCAGCAACAGTAGGATAAGTACAAATAATGACATCTGGTTTTATCGCGTTGATGTAGTTCATTAATTTGCTTTTACCATAATTGTTATTCATTCTATTAAATAATGAATCGTAGTCTAAATCTTTTGTCATGTTATAAAATTTGCCCCAGACCTTCGGAGCACGTTTGATTAGACTAATGTAAAATAAACGAATTAAATTATTCATTTGCTTGTTAATTAGTTCAAATGTATCTTCATGGATAATTTCAGCAGTTGGCTCTTTTGTCTTAATGCTAACTATTAAGGCCTCAGCAGCTTTTACATGTCCTGCACCAAAGGTTGCGGAAAAAATCAGAAAACGATGTGGTTTCATTTATTCCCCCCACTTTTTATTCTATAAGTATATTAAAGGAATCTTTAGTTTTTCTTAAGTAATTGTTAAAAGATTGTAAAAATTATTCCACTTTAAAGTATCCTTACGAATATTCATCTTGGGTTTGACAATAGTATAGACATATGTATGATTTTTGATGCATCCTTTTAAAGACAATCATTATTATAAAAAAGTTCATTTATAACTATGTAAACATAAAAAAAATCATAAAAAACATGCTGAGTTGGCATTTTAACTGCACTTCAGCATGTTTTTTTAAGTATATATTTTATAGTATGTTAAATTATTGTGATAATAAAGGAAGTAAATTATTTACTTTTGGACTTCCAATACCTGTAACAAGATCATAGCCTGTCTGGCTACTATATCCACCATTATTACCAGTAGTTATATCATAATAATTCGTCGTATAACCTGTTGTACCTGTAGTTCCAGCAATACTATAGAGTTTAGTTAAAGCGTCAATACTAGATAGTGGAGCGGTTCTACCTTCATCAGCTAAAGCAATTAAAGCTGCCCATGCTGGAGATCCTAAACTAGTACCACCAACCTGAAACCATCCTTTTTGTCCTTGTAAACGTGTAGAACTATATACCGCTACACCTGTATTGGGATCAGCATCAAAGGAGATATCTGGGTTTCCTCTTTGAGCACCAACTAAACTAACCCAATTATCTTGATAGGCTGGTCTTGTTTCATAAGTACTTGTTCCACCACCTGATCCAGACCATCCAGATTCACTTAGATAATTGTCTTGGCTATCTAGATTAAGGCTAGTCCCACCAACCGATACAACATAAGGTGAGGATGCTGGAAAGGATACACCTGCGCCACTATCACCGGAAGATGCAAGATAGACAACGCCATTATGCTGAAAGTGTGTATCATAAGTCGCTTCACTAGAAAATTCAGAACCACCCCAACTATTCGAAACTACTACCGCACCATGAGAAGTAGCATAATCTTCAGCGGCTAATAAGTCTGTTAATGAATTGGAATGTGCTACTACTAATAATATCGTAGCATCTGGGGCGATAGCATGTGCCCACTCAACATCCATTGCAGTCTCTAACGCCCAACCAGCGTCTGTTCTAGGTACTCCACCAGGATAAGCAATTTGCAGGTTTGCAGCTGGCAAGCCAAACTGCTGATTAAAAACAGCTAAATCATTTGATATAGTAGGACTACCATAAGCGTCTACGATTGCTATCGTTTGCCCTGCTCCTGTCTTGTTTAACAAATCAATGCCATAAGCTTTTCTAATTTGTGCTGGAGCATATCCATTTACATAGGTAGATGTAGCACTATTCTTAATATGAATTGGTGGATGAGCTTCCCAAACAGGTTTGTTCACATTTCCTTGGGCGCTAACTGTACCTATTAAACTAGCAAGTAGTACCACTGTTAAAAAAATAGAACCGAACTTCTTCTTTAATGTCATTTCTTTTCCTCTCCTTCTTTTATTTTAGATTTATGCATCTTCTTAACTAATATCTGGGTTGTTTATCATGTATTATTGAATATTTAAAATTATTATAACTTTCTGACATTTATTCCGACAGTCCCATTAGTACTAAAAAGTAAAATAGTATTTATTTCCCACTTTTTTATAGAATCGTATAATTGCGTTTTAGTGCTACCTACAAAAATTGGTTAAAATTATTGATTTGTCGTGATAAATCAATAAACTATTAAAATATCTAGCGATTTGTTATTTAATCCTATATTTATACATATATAACCATTTATGTTTTATACATGTTTTATATGATTCTACTAACTTAATTTTGAAAATAATTATTTAAAATCTCATAATAAAATATTTTCGTCTAAAACATGATACAATGAATATGAAAATTCTCATCCTCTTTTTTCATGGTATCTGCCGTGATGTTTGGTGGAGATTCTATATTCATTTGTAAGGGGAGAAGATTATATGATTTTATCTCAAAATGTATTATTGTAAGAAATCATTTGATTCATTGTAAAATTAAATGTTTTATTTGACAAATCATGTTTAAAATGATATTATTTTAA
>CAZEQK010000074.1:4909-8810 GCA_964514395.1 uncultured Bacillaceae bacterium | reverse complement strand
GTTTTGCCATGCCTTTTTAGCTTTCAAGTAATTCTAGTTAACTATTTCAGACTTATTCCTCCATATTTTTTATCTTCGGTTTCAATAAGACCCCCTCTTCAACACCATAAGAGGGAGTTGTTACCATCCCTCGAAATAAGGGCGACATAGCACGACTTAATCCTTTAGCATTTAGTGTGACTTGTGCCCTATGGGTGCTAAGGTTCAGGTGGAGATAAAAAACTCCATCTGAATCAAGTCTTCTTTATATAATTAAATTTTAGCATATTACTAGCTTTACTACAATTATACTAATCAGCAGATTAGTAAATGTCTGGATATATTTTTTTTATTACGTCCATACTATAAATACATATATCAAAGAGAACTACTGGGATAGTTAAGAAATAAGTGGTGTCACTACTAGGAGGCTATAAAATGGAAAAAAACAAAAAAAATAAAGAAAAAGCATATGATAATAAATTTATGACAAACTGGGCTGAAAATGAACCCCCAGAACACTTTGCAGGGGACAAACAGACTGACAATCTCACAGTTGAAAATGATTATAACGAAAATTTAGATTTACGAATAACTGTTCCTATGGGTAGGCCTTTCATGCACCCTATGCATGATGCTACACTTGATACTTATAATAACGATTTAAATCTACAAGCTGAACCAACTGATGAAGAAGAGGATAAGAAAGAGGAAGATAAAAACAATTATAAATAAAGTTGAGTTTCTTTTTTAGTAATATTATTGTGTTCCCCATAACCTAGTGCTAAAATTAGGAATAGAGAAAAAATAAAAGAATATTGGGGTGTGAAAGTTGGGAAAAAGTGCTTATATTAAATTAAAGGACAGTTCAACACAACAGCAGATTACTTTAAATGAAGTAAAGGATTTGTTAGACGTTTATATTGAGCAAACTTCTAAAACTGGGGAACAACTAGATTGGGGTTATGCAAATGCTGCTTTCCCATACGAAATGATAGAAAAAAGCGAAGGTAATACGAAGTACTTATACCTTAAAGCAAAAGAAGACCTGTATAATTTCCTTATTATTGGTGTTGGAAGTGAAGATGTGGACGGTAATACTGTAAACCATATTCAAGTAGTATTGCCTGATGAAGATTATCGCACAACTGGAGATCAAGCAAAAGGTAATGAATTCGCAAAATATTTTGCTAAAACTTTAAAGGGTGAATTGCACTTATTTAATGGGCGAGTTCTTTATTACGATCCACGCAAATAATGAAATATAAAAAACTAAAGAACTAGAGAGTGTTAATTATCGATTGACACTCTTTTTATTTACGATTTACTTTTTCGATTTAAGGAGGAGATTGACATTGATTATTGAGTTAGTTCGTCATGCAACCTTATTAGTATCAGTTAATGATAAAAAACTATTAGTAGATCCCATGTTTAGCAATAAAGGGGCACTTGATCCTGTTGCACAGTCCAATAACACTACTCGGAATCCCCTTGTTGATCTTCCCTGCACTATTTCTGAATTGCTTGATATTGATGCAATACTTATTACTCATACTCATCGGGACCATCTGGACGATGCAGCAATTCAAGTATTACCAAAAAATATACCTTGCTTTTGTCAGCCAGAAGATGAAGAAAAATTAATTTCCTTGGGCTTTAGCGATGTCCACTCAATACCTTACACCTATGTATGGGAAAATATCCAGCTCTTTCGTACAACAGGACAGCATGGCAAAGGAGAATTGGCTCGTAAAATGGGGCCTGTCTCTGGGTACATCATCAAGTCAGAATTGGAGCCTACTCTATATATTACAGGGGACACAATTTGGTGTCCAGAAGTGGAAAATGCATTAGCTACTTATCTACCTGATATAACAGTCGTTTTTTCAGGAGCTGCACAATTTAGTTACGGTGATCCAATTACAATGACAGTTGATGACATTAAGTCAGTATGTGACTTCGCTCCTTATACAAAAGTGATAGCAGCACATTTAGAATCATGGAATCATTGCTATTTAACACGGAAAGAGTTAGATTTTAGTATGAAGCAAACAAACCTAAACCATCAAGTGTCTATTCCTAATAATGGAGAGGCTTTAACATTCAACAACAAATAGAATTGCTTACTCTAAAAGCTTTACTTGCATGTAAGTAAAGCTTTTATCAACTTAAGGTAAAACTCATTATTGTATCTATCTTTACTTTTATCCGTTCATCATGACTTACTTGTAAATAAATAATTCTTTGCCCGATATCCCATTGAATGATGTGACCCTCCATATTTTTATTATAACCATCAGTAATGATCACCTTGCTGCCTGTTTCCACTGCTTCTAACCAAAGGTCTTGCCACTCCCTCAGTTGCTGTTCATCTATCCCTCTCTTCAAATCTTCGTCAGTACGCTTCTCCTTTAATCTTTGATTTAGCAGTTGTCGATGCTCAGATAGCATCATTCTACTACCCGTCCACAAAAGATTTCCCCTTTTCATGCCTCATGTCCTCCAATTTTCGATGTTCGTTCAAATAGTAGTCCTGCTGGCAATAACGAGGATGCTCTAAATATAGCCGTTTTCCCATATTGGGTCCTAATTTCATCCATTACCTTACTAATTTGAATTTTTCTCTGTTGATCATCAAATAAGCTTAATTGTATTTTATCGTCAACCTCAAGCTGACTTAAGCTCACGCCAATGCTTCTTACAGGCTTTCCATCCCAGAATTTCACAAATAGCTTAATCACCATCTGATAAATTTCCATGGTATGGTTAGTTGGAAATGGCAAAGATATCTGTCGACTAAACCCTGTAGGGTGGTCAAAATCCGCTCCACGCATCAAAAGGTGAATTGTTTTACCTCTTTTTTTTATCAGTCTTGCCCTTCTACAAACTTCCTCTGTAAGCTCTAGCAAGATAATTTCGATATCTGTCTTCTGATGATAATCCCTGGGTAGCGTGATACTATTGCCGACCCCCTTTTGAGGTTCAGTAGAATGTGATTCAACAGGAGAATCATCAAGTCCCTTAGCACTTAACCATAAAACATGCCCTGCAATTCCCCATCTTCTCTTCATTTCTTCTAGTGGTCTTTTGGCCAATTCCCCTATTGTTTTAATCCCAATCCTCTCTAAATTTTGTTTCATTCTGCGACCTACACCAAAAAGCTCTCCAATAGATAATGGAGCTGTAATAAATTTATAATTATCATGGCTTAATTTAAAGATTCCTTCTTGATTTTTTTTTGCAAAATTATCACATGCCATTTTAGCTTGAATTTTATTATCACCAATTCCTACCCGTGCCCATACTCCAATCTCATCCCAAATTCTTTTTTGAATCATTTTTGCAATGTATTCAGGTGGACCAAATAAGGATTGACTGTCCGTAATATTTAAAAATTGCTCATCTATTGAAAATACTTCAGTTTGCTCTGAGAATTGCGATAAAATCTCTGTTATTTCTATAGAAGTATCAATATACTTTTGCATATGTGGCATGACGAAACTGGCATTTGGACATATGTTTTTGACCTGCCAAGCAGGCATCCCTGTTTTCACACCTACCTGCTTCGCCTCTGGACTTGCTGCTAGCACAATGCCATGTCGCTTTTCTGGGTCTCCACAAACGACAACCGGTTTTCCTACCAAGTTGGGATCTGATGCTATTTCTACTGAAGCATAAAAGCTTTGTATGTCTACCAAAAAAATAACATCCTTATTTTCTCTCATTTTCAATCCCCTCATTTTTAAAGTTAAAGATTTTCAAATTGTATATCTGAATGAAGTTTCACTTTGCCCGATAGCTAAGCGACGCTAATTTTATTATATACTAATCTTCATTTGTTTAGAACATATGTTCTATTTTTTTGACTTCTAAATTTATGGAAATAAGAATATATTTATCCAATAGCTAAGCGGCGCTAACC
>CAZEQK010000074.1:0-4809 GCA_964514395.1 uncultured Bacillaceae bacterium | reverse complement strand
TCCTGGATAAGGTCAACTAACATTCAGGTAACCCATCTGAATGAAGTTTCACTTTGCCCGATAGCTAACCGCCGCTAAGCTTTTTACTAAGCGGCGCTAACCTCCTGGATAAGGTCAACTAACATTCAGGTAACCCATCTGAATGAAGTTTCACTTTATTTCAGCTAAAATATTTAGTAAAGATTAATTTCTTGCAGGACAAAAAGGAGGGAATGTCGTATCAATTGATAAAGAAGTATATTAAAGGAGGTTAAAAATGTTTATTCGTAATTGTATTACTGAAAAGCGTGATTTAGTGACTCTCACTAGTCATGACTTAATTGGGGAAGCTGTTGCAGTCTTACAAAAGCATCGTTTAAAAAGTGTACCTATCATTGATGACGATGATAAATTTATTGGTATTCTATCAAAAGAGGGATTATTTGAACTGTTTGAGCAGGGTTTTGAAGGAACATACGCAGAATTAGAAAAGCAGCCAATTACTGCTGCAATTTCAAAAATCACACCATTAAAATCAGACAATAAATTCGAAGAAACACTACCAATTATTGTGCGGTACCCATTTGTACCAATAGTAGATGAAGCATATCGTTTACTTGGTATTGTTAAGAGGAAGGATATTACTAATGCACTCGAGTCCTCCTTTGGTGTTGGCATACCAGGTTTACGCTTACTCATTGGGACCCCTGAAATGGAAGGACGTTTAGGAAAAATTTTAGGAATTGTAAACAATCTCCATGTAAACGTCATTACTGCGGTTGCATTTGATGCTGGTGATCCATTTATTCGTCGTGTACTTTTAAAAATAAAACCTACTAATGAGAAAATTGAACTAATTAATCGTTTAGAAAAAAATGGATTTATTATATTAGCAGTTAATGAAGATTAAAAAACCCCTTCCGGGGTTTTTGTTTTTATTTACTTTCTTCTTCTACTAACTTTTCATAAGTTGCTAATACTTTGTTCCATTCTTCCTCATTTTCAATATCTACTAAGTATTCTTCCTCATTTTCACTTTCCACTCGAAGAATAACACCCTCTTGAGCTTCATCGTCATCTGATGGTACAAGTACAACATATTCCTTTGTATCTGCCTCAAACCATGTTACGATTTTAAATTCCTTTTCCTGACCACTTTCATCCACCAATGTTACCTTATGGTCATGGTCATGATCGTGATCATGGTCGTGATCATGGTCGTGATGATCGTGACCATGATGGTGATGATCGTGATTGTGGTTATGATCATGTTCAGACATTGTATCCCTCTTTTCTATAAAATTTCTAAGTTTTGGCTAATCGTATCATTAAATAATACAAACATCAAGTGAAAATCCTATTTTCCCTCTTCTGTTATATAGGTAATCATCTTTTGTAATCTTACATATTCTGCTTTTTTTAAGTACTGCTGATACTTGGCCATGATATACGTCGCCTCTTGAAATGTCTTTTTAGGATGGCATACTATTTCATCGGTGGACAATGGATTATCAAATAGAACCTGCCATTCCCCGTCTCTATTTTCCTTTGATACCTGATGATAAAGATTTACTTTTATCGAATAAATATGCAAAAGGTGTTCCCAAATCCTGTCCCATGCAGGGCTAATATTCGTTACGTCAGGAAGTAGCTCTTTTATTAATTCTAACCATGTTTTAACCAGTTTAAACTCGTCTTCATCCATAAGCTTCAGTTTTTCTTTAAAACCATTTATAAGGTCATTTATTGCCGAAAAGCCTTCATCAAGTATATTTTTCTTGAAATCATTCTTTTCCTCATCTGTATTAATTTTTGTCAAATGCTCAAACCAGTTTCCCATTTATTACTCTATCATCCTTCCATTTTTAATAATAATACCAAATAGATTGGTAATTCTTAATATCCTCTCCTCTTTTGGCAAGCTCTGAAAGAAAAGAATAAAGAGAAATGTCTCGATAAAGAAAGGGCTTTTTATTTATTTGATAAACATCAGAAGGATAGAATTCATAAATTCTTGATCCGTCAGCTAAAATCATAATTAGCTCATGCTCTTGAGATGCTTTTAAATAATTTTTACCTACACCAGGTATATTAAAAACCGCCTCATCCGCTCGATCAATACCAGGAGCAAGTCGAGATTCTTCATTTTGCTCTTGTATCATTCTTGCAATAGGAACTCTTTCTTCAGCGATTTCCTTTTGAGTGTTAAAGGAATAATAAGGATCAACCCCTATCAATCGAAGCTGCTTTCTTAAGGCAGTCATCTCAAATCGTCTTGCATTCCCCATCGTATAGATGGATTGATTATAGACATGAATGCCAGATTTTCTTAACTTTTGAATTCCATTCATCGCCTCTAAGGTAACCTCATAGGAATGCTCAAAATGTGTCATAAGGGAAATTTCACGTCTACCGGTTATTTGATAAGACGATAATAGATGGATAAGGGTATCAGTTATCCTTATAGGTAAAATGATAGGAATTCGTGTTGTTACCCTGATACGCTGAATATGAGAAATATCTGCCAATTGGGAAAGAATAGCCTCAATCATTATATCATCAAAAACGAGAATATCACCAGCTATTAAGACATCTGTCACTTCTGAGTGTCGCTCGAACCAGCGAATTGCTCGATCTATTTTATCCATATGAATGGCATTTCTTTTTTGTAGTCCATAGTTTGCTTCCCAATTTCTTTCTCCATATAAGCATAAAAATCTTGAGTTTGTTTGCATAGGCTTAAATATAGCTATCATTGGGTAACCACGAGTAATTGAAATTTCTGGTGGAAGCTGGTTTTGTCGGTTTTGCCTATGGTTTGATTCATTTTTACGCATCTCGACTGCTTTATTGATACAGGACATACTAGGAATTGCTTGTGCTCTAACTGAAGAATGATCATGTTGATCTGATAGATGGTCAGAAAAACGAAAAAGAGATAAATAATACGGTGTAATACCAAAGGGAATCTGATGCTCATTCGCTAGTTTAATTACTTCTTTTTCTTCTGCAGACAGCTCGATAAAATTCTCTAACACCTCAACATCTGTGATAAGATTATCTTTGTGCCACTCCCAGTCCTTCCACTCCTTTTCAGAGATTTGGTAAGCAGCTTTTATTACCTCTTGATTTTTTGCTCTTTCCTTGATAATATGCTCGTCTAAGCCATTTGGATATTTTTTAAGCCACGTTTTTACTTCTTGAGATATCTGATCAAGTTGCCGCCACATTGCTCGTTTAACTGTAGGTTTAATATTAATCAGCTTTTCAGAACGATTAATACCTTTAAGTGCTCGCAATAAAAATAGCAATTCCAACATAAACCCTACACTAATGAAGCTATAATCTTTATTCATACATTGTTTTAAAGCATAAATAACAGAAAAATGAGTAAGGTATTCATTTCTAGTCGAAAAAATGTTTTTTAACACCTGAATTGCTTCTTGGGAATAGTGTTTTTGTACAGTGTCCATACTACATGATTGTAAGCAGTGAATCTCAAATTGATAAAAATAATGATAAATCTCTTCTCTTATTCTCTCATTGTCCTCATGCTCTAGAAAAATGCTCAAAAAATGCGGATTTTCATTTTTAAAGATGGAGATGGTATCCTCTAATGCCACTTTATCTAAATCGAAATCTATATTATTGGTATTGAATATCATACTACTTCCCCCAATAGTTTTTATGACATATGATTATTAACTAAATAGTATATAAATTTTATCAGATTTTATTAAAAAATAATTCTTTATGAGAAAAGGTTCAAAGAATTGTAAAATATCGAGCAAAAAAACAAACCTTCTTTATTTTGAAGGTTTGCTTATTGTCATTTAAAACTGTTTCATATTTAGCTTATTGAACCAAGATTAATTTCTCTCCTATTTTCACAAATTCATTGTCCGTCGATTCACTTTTAAGTAGGAAATCAACTGAATAATTACCAAGATCATAGAAAGTAATATCATCAAAATGATCGAAATATAGTAAGCTATTTTCTACCGATGCATCAAATGATTGTACGTCTGTTTCCTGCATAATCGTCCCATCTGGTTGCTTTAACACTAGCTTAACTTGAACATTTTCATGGGGAAGATTATCAACCTCACTATAAACATAGAAAGTAAAATTATATCGTCTATTACTTGGTATTTTACCGAAGGGACTATATATTACATATGCATCTTTATCCTTATAAGGATTAGCGGTAAATTGCATATTCACGTTTGGTTTTACAATTTCTGCTACTTTCTTCTCATCATCCCACTTTACTATTGTGTCTAACGATTCAACAACTGCCCTTAGTGGAATTACCGTTGTACTATCAATAATAAAAGCTGGTACATTTGAATCAAGCTCCTTACCATTTACCATAACCTTTACTTTATCATAGTCATGATAATAACCGTATAAGGAAGTACCAGCATAAACAGTTATTACATTAAAAAGAAGTAATAAAATAAAAGCAATAATAACCTTCTTATTCATGATAGCCCTCCAAAGTATTATTCTATATATTCATATCATCAACATTCAATTTACATATGTTTATACACATAATTCAGATAAAGGTTGCGAAATTTATTGTATTTTTATATGTAATTTTTACTATTTTCTTTTTTGCTACTTTATAGTAGAATACAATTTGTATCACTTTGAAAGGGCTGTTTAAAATTGACGATAACAGAAAAAATTGAGAAGTTAAGACAAGAACTTTATAAGCTTTATGAAAGTGAGAAAACATTAATATCCGAAAAGATTTTAAATAAGAGTAGCGAATTGGATCAACTAATCTTAAAGGACCAAAAGAGCAAACTTTTTAGTAAGTAA
>CAZEQK010000073.1:0-8877 GCA_964514395.1 uncultured Bacillaceae bacterium | reverse complement strand
TACGGCAACCCAACCAAATGAGCAGTATATACGAAGTACTGCGTAAATACCTATATACTACAGTGTATTCCCGTACCATTTGTTCGGAAATACCGGAGTTAAGTGAAATTAATCGCGAAAATCCGCCCGTCCATGGGCGGATTGTAAGAAGAGCATTGAAGTCTTTTATTAAATGTACATAAGTAGGATAATAAAAAGTTAGACCTAATTATTAACTATAGGTAGAAGGAGTTAATATCTATGAATAGAAAAATAGGGATGTATTCTTCCATTGTAACACTATTTGCAGTTCTTGGATTTGCTATTTCAATGATTGCGGGAAGTGCATACTGGAGTTATCTTTTCAGCCTTTTGATTGCTTGGGGATTTGTACCCATGATTGGTTCATTCACTGCTATTAGCAAGACAGAAAATAAAGCTGTTGGTTATACTGCAATTACATTTTCTGCTGTTTATGCTGTACTCGTTGGCTTGGTCTATTTTGCACAACTGACAACGGTTCATTTTACGGAATTGAGTGAACAAGCTTCTGCAATATTAGATTATCAAAACCTTGGTAGTTTATTTTTTAACTATGATTTGTTTGGTTACGCTTTTATGGCGCTTGCCACATTTTTTATTTCCTTAACTATACAAACCCATAATAAAACAGATAAATGGCTGAAAGCACTATTGTTGATTCATGGAGTTTTTGCGATATCCTGTGTCATTATGCCGATTCTTGGTATCTTTAAAGCAGGAATGGAGGGTGGCGATATTATAGGTGTTCTGGTTTTAGAATTCTGGTGCGCATATTTTGTTCCTGTATGTTTACTGTCCTATAATTATTTCAAAAAACAACAAATAAATAACATATTTGACACAAGTCATTTATAATACGTGCAATGGCAATATTCAATAGAATAGATTTGAGGGACCGACGTCCTTGTCGGTCTCTGAACAAGTGGGGCGACCAACATCACTTAACACAATATCCCCGCGTCGGCGTAGCAGGGAAGTAACTCAATTTGAAGACGCCTCGGTCGCAGAGGTTGATTCATAGAAGTAGTTCAGCGACACAACCCTTTCGCTAACCGAGCCAGTCGTTGCATTAGCCTGCCAAGTCTGGCATGGCATTAGCAACTCCTTGTAAGCTCAAGGGCGTCGGGGATACGGAACGTTATATGAAACAATCCGATAACATATTTTCCGAAATACAAAGAAGGGAAGATTACATTAAATGATTGATCTTAAAAACTTTCCACTGAATGAACCAATAAAAATCATTGTAGGTGCTTCATCACAATCATATTCAGGATGGATACAAACACAAGAAGAACAGTTGAATTTATTAAATCGATCTGACTGGGAAATAAGTTTTGGTAATAGGAGAATTGATGTTATATTATCCGAACATGTATGGGAGCATTTATCATTCGATGAGGGAGTGCAGGCAGCGAAAAATTGCTATGACTTTTTAAAAATAGGTGGATATATACGTTGCGCAGTTCCAGATGGTTTTTTTCAAAATGAATGGTATCAGAACATGGTACAAGTCGGTGGGCCAGGTCCAGCAGATCATCCTGCTGCAGGCCATAAAATCGTTCATAACTATAAAACCATACGAAAGATGTTTGAAGAAGCAGGATTTAAGATTAAATTACTTGAATATTGTGATGAATTAGGTAAGTTTCATTACAATGAATGGGATTCTAAGAATGGTTTTATATATAGATCATATCGGTACGATCACAGAAATAAGAATAGAGAGTTGGGTTTTGTATCGTTAATTGTAGATGCAGTAAAAGAATAGTTTTTGAAAGTAATTCAGGGAAGTCGGATTGCATCATATAACAAAATATCCCCGCGTCGGCGTGGCAGGGAAGAAACTCAATTTGAAGTACGCCTCGGTCGCAAGAAGTTAGATTCATAGAAGTAGAATCAGCGACACAACCCTTTCGCTAACCGAGACGGTAAAGCTCGAGCCTAAGAAAAGCATTTCTAAGGCTCGAACTTCACCTGTAAGCTCAAGGGCGTCGGGGATACGGAACGTTATAGGAAATTATTGCAAAAGATAAGTTGGTGATAACAATGAAGATATTGGATTACATACCTTCTAATGCTGAGATTGGCATAGGATTAGCATTACGTTTAAGAACAAATGAATATATCTTTTTTTTACCTGGAACACGCCATATAAGAGATTCATTAGCAAATGAACTGTTCTATGCAGGAATTGGAGGACATTTAGAGGACGGAGAAACATTATTAGAATGTGGAAAACGTGAGGCTAATGAAGAGATAGGGCAACCAATCAACTATGAAAGTAGCGATAATACCATATATATTGACTCTGATAAGAACCTTCAAACAATAGAAGTTGAGGAGGATATAAAACCTTTGGCAATTTTTGAAATGATACACCAAAAAGGGACTCCAAAAGAGGGCAAGAAATACCATATTGTAATATATAAAGCTATATTAGATACTGTACCAAATTATTTTCAGGTTAATGAGGTGTCTGGAGTCATAATAATGAACAAAGATCAAGTAAGAAAAGGTAAACGCCGAGCTACCATACAGCAATTACTAAATGAAGGAGCTCAAATAATTGGAACATTTATACCTAAAGACACAATACTATATCCAATAGGAACAGCAGAAGCATTAACATATATCAGTGACTTTTAAAAGCAGATTCATCGAAGGCAATAACATCCCATAACACGATATCCCTGCGTCGGCGTGCAGAGAAGAATATCAATTTGAAGTACGCCTCGGTCGCAAGAAGCTAGATTCATAGAAGTGAATCAGTGACACACCCCTTTCGCTAACCGAGTCAGTCGTTGCATTAGCCTGCCAAGTCTGGCATGGCATTAGCAACTCCTTGTAAGCTCAAGGGCGTCGGGGATACGGAACGTTAGAAGAAATCAACGCAAAATCATTAATAAGAAATCAAATTTGAACATTGTGACAAATTAATTCATATAAAAGGGTCAAAAGTGAAATATCGGGGGATTGTATCATGAAAAAAAAATATAAAAAGGCTATTCCTTATATGATTTATATTCTACTTTTTTATTTCATTTTATATTTAGGAGCATTTTATTCATATAAAATAATTGAATATTCTAAATCAACATTTAAACTCGTACCCATGGACATTTATTTAACTTTTTACCCAATCATTTTAGGATTATTAGCAGCCATACCTAGTATTTATAATGAAATGAAAAAAAGTGGAAAATGGAAAATAAATTGGATAAAATTTATCGTAATAGGAGTTTCCAGTTTTTTCATTGGAATAAGCCGTATGTATCTTTTTATAGAAACTTTTTTAGGGTTGATAATAATTCCTGATTTTTTACGATTTATATTGGAATATAAATATAACACACCAATAATAATAAGCGGATTTATCTTTGGATTTATTATTTTAGATAGTTTTCAAAAACATAACTAACCAATTTTTATTTTTATCAAAAAGACGACTTTTTAACGAGATATAGTTTATAAAATGAATATTTAACGAATCAAAGAAGGCGTTGACATCTTCTAACAAAATATCCCCGCGTCGGCGTAGCGGGAAGTAGCTCAATTTGAAGACGCCTCGGTCGCGAGAAGTTAGATTTATAGAAGAAGAATCATCGACACACCCCTTTCGCTAACCGAGACGGCGAAGCTCGAGCCTAAGAAAAGCATTTCTAAGGCTCGAACTCCACCTGTAAGCTCAAGGGCGTCGGGGATACGGAACGTTAGAAGAAATCAACGCGAATAAATACTAAATACATAACATAGAAACATATAAAACATATTTTATTCAGTTAAGGTAGGTTAGTGGAAGAAGAATAAACTAAATATGTGTTTTTATAACCATTGAATTAAGGGGTGATTTAATGAAAAAGGGCGTATATTTAGTTTTATTTTTGATGTTGATTATGGGTGGATGTACTACTGTAAAAGTAGCTAAAATGGAAGGTTTCTCTAAAGTGCATATGTATCCATCAATAAATTTTTCAAAAACTGAAGAGAAAGTATTTAAAAATGCTTTTGATGGAGCAAAAAAAGTGTCAGGTGTTGCAAATATAGTTGACCCCGACTACCAAGTTATATTAGGAACAGAAAATTATTACCTTTGGATAAATGAAGAGTCAGGTACTATTATGAATGTAAAAGATAAACAGACTGTCTATTCTCTATCAAAAAGTTCGGCTAAAAAGATATTTGATTTATTAAACGAAAAGTTCAAAAAGTTGCAATAAACTATTCCATTAAGTATTCCAAAGAAGGCGTTGACATCTTCTAACAATGTATCCCCGCGTCGGCGTGCAAAGAAGTAATTCAATTTGAAGTACGCCTCGGTCGCAAGCTGCTAGATTCATAAAAGCTAACCAAGGCGGCATTCCCGAGCTTAACATAAGAGCTATGTAAAGCTCGAAAACGCCTGTAAGCTCAAGGGCGTCGGGGATACGGAACGTTAGATGAAATCAGAGCTAAATAAAATCAAATCATAACATGAATAAAGTGAGAATTGCTGTATTTGATCGGCATATAATAATTTCAACTCTACAAAGGAGGTTTAATTATAAAAATATTACTCAAGTTGTTATCATTACTGTTTCTTGGGCTTTCCCTATTTTTATTTATTAGTCCGATATTTTTATATTGGTTTATACACGGTAACTCTGTTCGGTACATTTGGATCATTAATGGTCCTAGTCCATTTAATCAATTTGGTAGCGGTCCTTTTCAGTTATGGATGGCAATATTTTTAGTTGTATTAGGATTAGTATGTATTATTATTTCACTTATTTTTTCATATTTGACAAGAAGGATGAAAAAATAGTTAGAATTTAATTTTAGTTAACTCGAGGATGACTCTGACATCATCTAACAAAATATCCCCGCGTCGGCGTGCTGGGAAGTAACTCAATTTGAAGTACGCCTCGGTCGCAAGGTGCTAGATTCGTAGAAGTAGAGTCAGCGACACAACCCTTTCGCTAACCGAGTCGACTTGTCTCAACCTTAGAAAAGCATTTCTAAGGTTGAGCCTGCGTCTGTAAGCTCAAGGGCGTCGTGGATACGGAATGTTATATGACATACCGTAAAAACAGTACAATTGAGGTGATTTTATGAAGAAAATAATTAATAATCATTCTTATCTCAATACATTATCCGATAGGGTAAAAAAATTATTAGTACACATAGATAAAAGTTCACCAAGATTTAAACAGTGGTTTTTAAATAATCAAACAAAGATTATTAGTAAATTAAGAGGAGCAAGAGAAGAAGAGGATATTTATGATGTAATAACCGAATTAAGATGTGCAGCTTTTCTGTTATCATTTGATGAAGTTATAGATTTAATATATGAGCCATTACTTCAATTACAACAATCACCAGATTTTAATGCAATATTAATAAATACTGGAAATATCTACTTCGAAGTAAGGAGAATTAGAAGAACTTTTGCAGAAGCAAAGCGAGATCAGTTTAAGCAATTATTCTGGGAAAAAGTCAAAACTAATATTCATAGGAACTTCGGTATAGGGCTAACTATTAATTCAATAAAAAATGTACAAGTTTTTCAAGAACTTATTGATAGAATTGACGAAATCATTACATTTATTGACTCTTATCTTTCAGAATTATCTCAAGACATAGAAGAGTCAATTGAATTGTTGCTAGACAACTATGCAGATGGATTAAAAATTAATATTTCAAGCATTCCTCCTCATCGATTTAATAACGAAATTAGAAATTATGGTGGTTCATTCACAGTCCCATATTCAGGAAATGAATACAAAAAGTTTGGAGATATTATCTTTGAAAAAATGTATCAGTTACTTGATGGAGAAAAAAATGTAATTTTTATTTATGCGGATAATGATACACATGAAGAGTACGATCTGATGGACTCCATTACCTCTATTAACGATTTAATCACAGAGGACAATGAAGCATTTGTTCAAGATAAAGGTTATGCATCAATAAACGATTTTTTAGTTAAATCTAAACGCATTAGTGGAATATTATTATTAACTCAAAGACACGAAAGTAAATTATGGCTTAATATGGGAAGTGAACAACCATTGGGAGAAGAAATAAAAAATATTTTTGAAAGTAATTC
Organism: uncultured Bacillaceae bacterium; assembly: GCA_964514395.1. Taxonomy (GTDB): domain Bacteria; phylum Bacillota; class Bacilli; order Tepidibacillales; family Tepidibacillaceae; genus CAZEQK01. The sequence continues at coordinate 2,768 of CAZEQK010000073.1, read as the reverse complement.
ATAGAAGCGGTACGTCATATAACAAAATATCCCCGCGTCGGCGAGCGGTGAAGTAGCTCAATTTGAAGTCGCCTCAGTCGCAAGCTGATAGTTTCAAAAAAGAAGAGTCAGCGACACAACCCTTTCGCTAACCGAGCCAGTCGTTGCATTAGCCTGCCAAGTCTGGCATGGCATTAGCAACTCCTTGTAAGCTCAAAGGCGTCGGGGATACGGAACGTTATAAGAAATAGGCGAGAATAAATAATAAAAACTATTCAAGAAGGCTGGTGATGTTAATTATGAGGAAGGAAATTAGTGAATACTTTATTAGCGATGATAAGGATTTATTAGATATACAGACTATTAAAGAATTTTTATCTAGAAGCTATTGGGCTAATAACAGAACTACCGAAAGAATAGAAAAATCAATTCAGAACTCGATATGTTATGGTGTATATCATGGAAATAAGCAAATTGGCTTTGCACGTATAGTTACAGATGATGCTACTATTTATTGGTTAGCTGATGTATTTATAGATGAAAACTACAGAAACAAAGGAATCGGGAAGCAATTTGTAAAAGAAATCATTTCATCAGATAGGTTGAAGGATCTTATGGGAATTCTTGCGACAAGGGATGCTCATGAGTTATATACAAAGTATGGATTTATACATGATAAAGATAGATTTATGAGAAGACTACCAGACTACATAACAAATAATAGAAAAGACTGACTTTATTAGTGAATTCAAAGGAGTCGTCGACAACTCATAACACAATATCCCCGCTCAGTAGCAGGGAAGTAACTCAATTTGAAGACGCCTCGGTCGCAAGAAGATAGATTCATAGAAGAAGAGTCAGCGACACAACCCTTTCGCTAACCGAGTCGACTTGTCTCAACCTAAGAAAAGCATTTCTAAGGTTGAGCCTGCGTCTGTAAGCTCAAGGGCGTCGGGGATACGGAATGTTATACGAAAATGCTAAAACATATAGGAGGTACTTGTATGGATGATGTTATAAAAATATATAAGGAAAGATTACTATCTATTAATGATGCAACATATAAAGATAAGACAATGTTAGCACTATTTCAAGAAATAGGTATAAATCCTTCTGATGATATATTAACAATTACAAATAACCAGTTTATAATAATTGATCCAATATATTTATGTGACTTATACAATGAAGACGGTATCAAAGAACGATATTTAAAAGAAAATGGCGTTTTGATGACTGATTTTGGCGGAGATATTAGTGGTCAAATATTTAGAACTCATTGTAAAGGAATAAAAATTTTATTGGTCTTTGATAGAGTTGATGAGGACGGAAATCCGATTTTTAGTAAGGAAATCGTAAATAATTTGAATGATTATGAAGTGAATAGTGAAAATCTTGGATGTGATAGTGGTTCCTACATCTTCTTAGATTATAACGAGGAACTGAAAAATCTATTTAGCGAAGAACTTGAAGAAAATATCAATAATTTTGTAGTGGTTAATAAAAAAAATGGGAGTTATAAAGTTTCCTATGAACAATGGGATACTAACGAGCAAAATCCTTATGAATCATGGAGAAGGAATATAGTAATCTTTCCATTAAAATAGGCATCTTCGTATAACCAGCTAATCTCTGTCAAGTATTAACTTAAAAATAATTTTCGGAACTAAAAAAGAACATACCCAAACTAAACCTATTCAAGAGAGTAGGATTTTGGTAAAATATTACTGTAAGACTACTACCAATCTATCTATTAATAAAAGGTTGATTGTTCTTTAATATACCAAATATCATTCTTAATAGCTTATTACTAGTAGCAATGATGGCGACTTTTGATGGTTTTCCTTCAGACAGCTTTTTAGAGTAAAATGTAGATAGAACTTTATTTACTGGACCACCTACTCTATTAGAAACGCCAGCTACAGTAGCTTGATATAAAGCATGACGTAAATAGGTGGATCCACGCTTAGAAATTTTATTATGACTAGCTTTGAATTTTCCCGACTGGAAAACAGATGGATCAAGCCCGGCAAAAGCGACCAACTGTTTTGATGTTAGGAATTTTTTTTATATCACCTATCTCAGCTAGGATAGTCATCCCAGTTAATTCCCCTACACCTGGAATAGAAAGTAGTAGTTTATAGTAAGGAGATTTCTTTGCCCAATAAACCATCTGTTTCTTAATATCTAGGAGAATCTTTTGTTGATGCTTCAACATCTCAATATAGTTTTGTAAAGCAGAGATATTAGACACATCCCCCGTAGTATCAGGCACACTATCACTAGCAACCTGAATCAGTTCATCCGCTTTTTGTTTATACCATGCTTGCCCTTTTTTAACAGCTTTAAAGATTCAAGAAGATTCTTTCTACTAGCAGAGAGAATAGACTTAGGATTTGGGAAAAGGGATAACACATTTAAAGCAGTTTTCCCACGGATATGGGAGAAAAATCGTCCAAAGTGAGGGAAAACTAAATCAAGTGCTAGTCAATTGGTTTTGAGTTTCTGTGTATAAATTAGTAAATCTAGTATATTGGCGACCTAAGTTGCGTAATTCAAGAATATAAGACGCTAGAGGGATATTAGATTTAAAGTCTTCGAGATAATAAACTTGATACGGTTCACATCAATAGGATCCGTCTTTACCTTACGAATAGCCTTCTTCTTCTGCATGTGAGTGGAGATAGGGTTAAGAATCACGATCACGTAACCATTACTTTCAAAGTAAGAAACAATAGGTTTAGAATAGTTACCAGTAGCTTCGAGAACCACATGTGGCTTTAATCCAG
>CAZEQK010000072.1:0-9300 GCA_964514395.1 uncultured Bacillaceae bacterium | reverse complement strand
CAATAGAAATTAATGATGTCGATATATAGAAAATATTATCGAAATAGTAGACTTTTTGTAAGGGATTATAGTAATATGAGAAAAATGTGATAATAATGTGGATTAGTAAGTAAGATGTATAATTAACATCATCATATAGAGATAAAAGCGTAATTACTTAGGGGGAGAAATCTTTGAATCATATAATGGAAAATTTCGAATCAAATGATGAAAATCAATCAGAAGGTATCATAATAACCGATGTAGATGGTGTTATTTTGAATGTAAATATCCCCTTTACCAAAATAACGGGTTTCTCTAGAGATGAAGCAATTGGCAGTACCCCTAAGATATTGAAATCAGGAAAACATAGTAATGAATTCTATAAAAGCATGTGGAATTCTATCCTTAACGATGGATTATGGCACGGTCATATATGGAACAAAAAAAAGAATGGCCAAATATATCTTGAATGTTTAACGATAACCGCAATAAAAGGTACAATGGAAACACAATATTATCTTGCAACCTTACAGGATGTATCAAATTGTGCGTCAGATATAGATACATGCTGTTCAGAGAATAATAATAGAACACCTATTATAAAAAAAAAATTTAATGAGCAAGACATGATCCACGCAATACATCATGAAGAATTTACCCTCGATTATCAACCCCTTTTACATATATCTACAAAAAAATTATATGGCATTGAAGCTTTAGTTCGATGGCAGCATCCAAAATTAGGTCTTATACCCCCCAAGGATTTTATACCGTTTGCAGAAAAAACAGGAATCATTATACCTTTAGGAGAATGGGTATTAGAAAATGCACTAAACGAGATGAGTAAAATGAATCAGCATAGGATAATGGATTTCAAATTACTTGTTAATATTTCTGTAAAACAGCTTGAAGAATCATCCTTTGTTGATATGATTAAATATTTATTAACTAAAACAAATGTGAGACCAGAATATATAGAATTAGAAATTACAGAAAGTATATTATTAGAGCCAACAAAAAAAATCTTAGAAATAATGAGTGAACTAAAAGAGATGGGCATTAGATTTTCGTTGGATGATTTTGGTACTAACCATTCCTCACTTCAATATTTGCGATATTTCCCTTTTGATACAATAAAAATTGATCAAACATTTATTCATGATATTGATAAAGATATTATTAATTCAACAATTGTAGAAGGAATTATTTATATTGGGAAAAAACTAGGAATCAATATTGTGGCCGAAGGTGTAGAAAGTACAGAACAAATAATCTATTTAAGAGAAAAAACATGTGATATCATACAAGGCTATTTATATAGTAAACCCCTTCCTTCGAAAGAGCTGAGCCAGTTTATGCACAATAAACATAATATTAAGGATATTCTCTAAAATAAAAGGCTCTATTAAATCTTAGTATGAATATCTTATAGATAAGATAAGAGCATTCTTTCTATAATTAGGGTGTTATCGTGGTTTGGAGATGATTTAACAATGGATATAAAGAAATTGAAGAAGTTTCGATGAAGCTAATATAATCAAACTTCTACTAGTGATTAAAATAATAGAGACTGTGGGGGATTTTTTTGAATATTAAATTAGATGATTTAACTGGACCTGAAGTGGCTGAATTAATCGGGGAACATCTTCATAGTTTATCACTTCATTCCCCTCCAGAAAGTAGACATGCGTTAAATCTTGAGGAATTGAAAAAGCCAGATATTACATTCTGGAGTGCATGGGAACAAGATGAATTAGTTGGTTGTGGAGCACTTAAGGAGCTTAATGATCAACATGGTGAGATAAAAACAATGAAAACTTCTTCATCACATCTAAGAAAGGGGGTTGCAAAGAGAATCCTTGAACATATCATTGAAGAAGCTAAGAGACGTGGCTATCAGCGGATAAGTTTGGAAACTGGCTCAATGGATGCATTCGAACCTGCTAAAAGACTATACGCAAGTTTTGGGTTTCAATATTGCAAGCCGTTTTCGGATTACATTGAGGACCCAAATAGTGTATTTATGACAAAGGAATTATGATTTCATGAGACGATTAAAAAAATAGGCTTCAAGCCTATTTTTTTAATTATTTTTATCTACCTGTACAGCATTTTCTAAATGGAAATATTCTTCTAACGTGATACCTTCTTTAGCGATTTCCTTCGCTACTTCCAAACCAACATAACGTACGTGCCAAGGTTCATAAGTATAGCCTGTGATGGCTTCCTTTCCTTTTGGATAGCGGATGATAAAACCAAAGTTTGCAGCATTCTCCTTTAACCACTTACCTTCTAGTGTATTTCCAAAGCCTTGTATTAAATGGAAGTTGACGCTTTTTGCTGTTAGATCTATTGCTAAACCTGTTTGATGTTCGCTTTGACCAGGATGTGCACTTACTTTATTTGCTTCTTTATCACTACCATATCTTTGTACATTATAAGCAAATATAGCATCCTGTGTTTTATAGGATCGATATCCTGATGCACCATATAAGTGAATATTGTCTTCTAAAGCCTTATTAAATAATTGTTCTAAATGTTCGGCAGCTTCTTTCCTTAATAGTTTTTTCTCTGATTTACCTGAAAAATAAAAAGGTACCTTTACTTCTACTAAATCTTTTGGGACATAGTTTGCTGGGATGCTATGAGTCTTATTGACCAATAAAAGTATGCTCTGTAGATCCTTACTTTCACTAATATCAGGACCTTTTTTTTCAAAATCAACCTGTATGTTACTTATCAACCATTTGCTATTTACTCTAGAAAGCTTAACTTGTATGTGATATATTCCATTAGATACTTCTTGGTCTTGGTAAATATCATATTCTTCATCACTTTTTTGTTTTACTGTATAGGGTAAAGCTATATTTAATAAGATGGGTTTCTTCTTTTTTTCCTTGTATAAGCCATCAGTTTTTTCAACATAATAATCTTTTATATAGCTTGTTGCTACATTTATAGAGGAAACCTGTGAAATAAAGTTGATTAAAGCTTCTTTAGTATTAAAATCTTTTACTTTTAGATTTACATCTGCTACAGGAAATAATCTACTATTAAACGCTGTAATAAGCTCCTTTATCTGAGGCTTTTTATTAATCTCTGTTTGCTTTTGTTGCTCCTTTGCTATTTGCTTATTTGTATTATTTTCAATTGGTTTTTTATTAGGTATTGTTTGTAAATTACAGCCCGATATGATTAAAAGAAGGGCTAAAATAATGGTGAATTTTTTCAATGACTAGACCCCCGATGTTTTTTTATAGAGAACTATTTATTTTCTATTGTACTATAAATTAATTTAAGTAGCTTTTAAAAAGATAAAAATTGATGATTTTTTCACACAATTATTTCACAATTTTTTACGATTCTTCTAAATAAGTTTTTTATAATAAATGAAAGGGCAACACACAAATAAAGGATGAAATGGAGTTGATGATTTGAAAAAGTTAATTACAATTAGTTTGGTTGCTTTATTATTGTTATCAGGGACAAGTGTTTTTGCTGAATCTACACAGGGGAACTCTGGGCAGGATACTAGTCAACACAAAATGTGCTAACAAAGGAACAAAGATTACATAATGCACAGGAAAAATTAAAGCAGCTAGCTGAAAAGTTAGGTGTAGATATTACAGGTCTAGAATTAAAGGATGCGAAAGCGTTAATAAAAGAGAAACAACAACAAAAAAAACAAGAAAGAATTCAACAGGTAGCTAAAACTTTAGGACTTGATGTTAAAGGTTTAAATGAGGAAGATGCTATTGCATTAATAAAGAAGACGATCGAGAAAACGAAACAAGAAAAACTACAGCAGGAGCAGATCGATTTAGCAATAGATATTAAAGGATAGCATAACAGAGTCATAAAACAAAAAAAAAGAAGAAGTAACCTCACTTCTTCTTTTTTAATCTAGACTATTTTATGTTTAAGATAGAGCTTCTACAAGCTGATCTACAATATGTTCAAGTGCTTGACGAGAAGAAATATCTTCTTCTAGCATATTTATTTTTAATATCCTTTGCTTCTTAAATTGGTCTTCTAATTCTTTAATATATTTTCTTTCCTGAGCCTTACGCTTCATGAAAAACGACCCTTCAACGATTTCAGGAAGTATTTTATTCACTATAATATTCTCCACTGGTATTTTATGTTTACCTAATGTTTTTATCGCTTTACCCGTTTCTACAATAGGTAAAAATTCAGGAGTTAATACGAAAACAAAAGATGTTTCTTTTGGGTTCATTAACACTTCACGAGCTTCGGCGAATTTTTCTTTTCTCTTATTTAAAATTTTATAAATAGGATCTTCTATCGGGTGTGCGTCATCCATCCATAATTTAAAATCTTTATTAATTTTTTCCCTTTTATTAATCATTCCATCAATCCAAGCCCCCATAAGCTCAGGAAGAGATAATAAACGTATCGTATGCCCTGTTGGCGCAGTATCAAACACAATGATATCATACTCCACTCTTTTCTCACGTATAATATCAACGATTTTATCAAACAGAGCAGCTTCCTCAGCTCCTGGAGAGACACTTGCAATATCCACTTGACGGTTGATCTCATCAATCATTTTCGCATGAACAACTTGTTTAAGATTATTTTTAACTTCATCAATATATCGATGAGATTCCTGATGAGGATCTATTTCAACAATCCAAAGATTGTCTTCTACCTTTTTTCCTTTACCACCAATAGATGTTTGAAAAATATCACCAAGATTATGAGCAGGGTCAGTCGAAATCAATAAAGCTTTTTTCCCTTTTTTAGCAACTGCCCAAGCAAAGGCAGAGGACATTGTAGATTTGCCAACTCCTCCTTTACCTCCGAAAAAAACAATTTTTTTATGCAAATAAGGGTCCATTATTTATCTCTCCTTAAAATCTCTCTATTCGTGAAATTTACCATTAACAGCACTTGAAACCTTCTAGAGGAGATTTATCCATACCCATACGAGTGTGCCAATCATGAAATTTTTCATACATTACAGGATAAAGCTCAAGCGTATAATAAGAGACGGGATTTGGGATGCCAAGCATTTCAGAAAATAGAAGTAAAATGAACAAATCGTCCGTATCTCTAATTTCTCTCTTAATGGCAGAACGATATGGTACCATGAAAATTTCTTCATAGAATTCCTTTATTTTTTTAAAAGTAAGCTTCTCATTTTCTGACATAACCAAATCCCTCCCTTTATTTATTCTAATTCTGCATCAAGATCAGCATTATTCTTCAAAAATGAAGAGATAGCTTCAATTAAAATCCAAATAGCAAAGCCAAGAATAATTGCTCCAAACATGAAAAGAAGCAAGTTAGAATTAGGTCCACTCATCCATTGGAAGAATACCTGACTAGTCATCGCCCATATGGTCATAAACAGCAGGAATATCATAGGAATTAGAGTATATAAATAATTTCTACCCTGTTTTTTCAACCAAATAGAGACGATTAGTAAACTAATACCTGCTAATAATTGGTTAGATGTACCAAATAATGGCCATAGCAGATATCCACCTGAGCCAAATCCTTTTGGTCCTTGAGGTAATAGAACTAAAGCAGCACTTGATACAACAGCAATTGTTGTTGCTACATGAGTTCTAGTTAAGAAATTGAGCTTATACTCTTTACCTAATTCAGCAATGATATATCGTAATAAACGAACAGACGTATCTAATGTTGTTGCCGCAAAGCTAACAATAATAACAGATACGATTGTGGTTGCAACATTACTTGGAATTGCAATTCCTTCAGCTAATTTAGCAGCACCCTGAACAAATGCTCCTAATCCAATACCACCAGCTGCTTTAAAGCTTGAAAATTTTTGCAGGAATTCACCCTGTGTAGAGAAAGCAGTTACAACAGCAATAGCAGAAATTAATGCTAAAGTACCTTCTCCAATAGAACCAAGATAACCAACAAACCTAGCATCAGTTTCCTTATCTAATTGCTTAGAGGTTGTACCAGATGATACCAAACCATGGAAACCTGATATCGCACCACAGGCGATTGTAATAAATAATAGCGGGAACCACGATACGTCAGTAGCATGTGGATTTATTGCTGGTGCTGTAATCGTTGGATTTGAAAAAATAAGTCCTAAATAAAGTATTCCTAAACCAACAATTAGTTGATGTGAATTAATGTAATCACGTGGTTGTAATAACAACCAAACAGGTAAGGTTGAAGCTACGTATACATAGACCATCAAGAAGATAATCCAAAAGAAAAATGCCATTTCTACACCATTTAAGCCAAACATCCATGTTGAATGCTCTCCGCCAAACCAACTAACTGCATCAAGCTGTAGGAAGGAGAACTGACTAGAAACGACAGCGGCTGCATACATGACAGCTAAAGCGATAATAGAAGGTAATAATAAATTACCAGTTTTCTTATAAACGGTATAACCAATCCAAACCGCTAATGGAATTTGAATTAATACAGGAAATACACTAGATGGGAAAGCGATAAACAGTTTTGAGATAACCCATGCAAATACTGCATTAACCATTAATAACAAGATTAAAATAATGAATAAGAATAAGATCTTTGCACGTTTTCCAATGATACGACTAGCTAATGTACCAATGGATTGTCCTTTAAAACGGTTTGATACAACAAGTGTACCAAAATCATGAACACCGGCTGCAAATATGGTACCAAATACAATCCATAATACAGCTGGTAACCATCCCCAGTAAACGGCGATTGCAGGACCAACAATAGGTGCTGCTCCAGCTACTGATGTAAAATGGTGTCCAAATAATACTGACTTATTTGTTGGTACATAATCAATGCCATCATTAAACTGATGAGCAGGTGTTACATAATTTGGGTCTAATCGGTAAATTTTTTCAGCGATAAATCTTGAATAGTACCGGTAACCCAAATAAAAAGCTATTAAACCTAATATTGCTACTAAAATAGCATTCATTTAATGTCCTCCTTTTTTAAAATAAAATAAATATTCTCAACATTATAATAGTTTAGAATAATTTATTTATTAAATGTTAACATATTATTTTTAATATTTCTATACAATTTAATCTTTTTATATTAAATTGTATGTAATATTAATTATTCTTCCTTACTGTCAATGGAGTCAGCATTCTCGTGAAGATTGTCAATGTTACCTACTAATTGACTTTGATAATTACTGGGAACATTTTTTTTAGATCTTGGTTCAATATAACCTTTTTTCTTATCTGTGTTGTTTTTATTGTTTTTATCCATTGTTATCACCTCAACATATATTGTGCTTCTTATATATTTAAATTATGTATGATTTTTTAACCCTGCTGAGGATGATAGGTCTGTTAGTCTGTCGATTAATAATATTTACATGGTTATATAATGGTATAGGTATAGTTGAAAATGATTATCATTAATGATACTATGATTTTAATATTAAATTTCAGAATTATTCAAAAACCAATATGACTAAATATTTGTGAGGAGGTATGTATTAGTGGAAGAAATTATTATTATTCGTAATTCCCCTGAAGTTGGTAGTGGATGATGTGGAGGACTTTCTGATGAAGGTTTCATCAGCGTAAAGCATGAATTTAAGCTTGATCGGTCTAATATGGACAGATTAGGTGATTATTATAGAAAAATAAGAGAAACATTTGGAAACGAAGTAACCATTAACTATGTAGATCCTCGTAATATTTTAACTATTGTATTTTATTTTCTGAGTCACGTAATTAAAAGAGATCTTTCAATTAGACAATTTTTAAAATCCATATACAATATGAGGCATAGTGCAATGTATTATAATGGATACTTAATAAACGAAGAAAAAACACTAGGAAATATTGAACTTGTTATAGATAAAATAATAAAGATAAGAACAGCGTGAATAAAATGATGAAGCCCATTAGTTACTTAGCTAATGGGCTTTTAATATTTATCTAGGAGTAGGATTAAGGACCTATTTTATTAAATTTGCTTTATAAAATTATTGAATATGGGTATAACTAACATTACAATAACTGTAAAAAATATAAAATAAAGTTTATTATATAAGGAGAAGCTAATGGACAGTAATAACGTTTCTAGTAGATATCGACGCTATAAATCATACTTAACATCCTATAACTTGAATTTAATTCATAAAACAAATCCATTAATACCTGCTTGGTGGTCCGTTTCCTTCCCAGGTTTAGGACATATGATGCTCGGGATGTATTTTAGGGGTATTATCCTTTTTATTTGGGAGTTTTTCATTAATATAAATACCAATTTAAATATGGCTATCATCTATTCCTTTACAGGAAAATTCGAGCTAGCAAAGGAAGTAGTTGATATAAGATGGTTAGCCATCTATTTACCTATCTATATCTCAAGTATCTGGGATAGTTATCTTTCTAGTGTCGAAATAAATAAATTGATACCCTTAGTGGAAAGAGAAAACGTGAAAATAGTTTCTTATCGGTTAGATTCTATCTCCATAAATTTTTTACAAAAGCGAAGACCATTCAATTCAATCATTTGGTCCTTATTTATCCCTGGGCTAGGACATTTATATGTCCACCGAATACCTACAGGCTTTTTTCTATCTATTTGGTCTATTGCTTCTATTTATTTTTCAAGAGCACTTGTGGCGATTCATTATACGGTATTAGGTGAATTTAGTATGGCAGTTAGTGTAATAGATCCAGAATGGTTCTTGTTTTTACCATCCATCTATCTCTATGCAGTGTATGATGCATACAGATTAACAGTGGAGTATAATCGTCTATTTAATGAAGAACAAACACAATATTTAGAAGAAAATTATCAAAATGCGAATTTTGAATTTCCTATATAAGTAGGTGAACCAATGTATGTTATTACGTCTTTTACCCAATCAAATTATCTTGAATTAGCAATAAATGATTTAGAACATAATGGTATAAAAAAAGAAAATATATTTGCAACACCACTTAAACAGGTATTGTCTCAAAGGAAGCTATTTGATAGCATTGATCGATCTGATGGGGTTGGTTTATTTGATGGTGCAGCTATCATGGCATTAATACTCTCTGTTTTTGGAGTTATCTATGGGTTTGAATGGAAAATGGGCCCTATTATTTGGGGACTGATTGGTCTTGTCGTTGGCGGATCAATAGGTGTTATAATAGATTATTTAATAAACAAAAGAAAAATAAAACAAAAAAAATTAAAAAAAACAGTAACTGAGGTTTTTCTAATGATTAAATGTGATGAAGGGCAAGTAGAAAATATAGAAACTATATTGTCTAAACATTTTGCAATTGGTATTGCAAAAATAAATCAGTAATACATAAGCAATGGAAAAAAATGATTTAAATATTATAA
>CAZEQK010000071.1:0-9532 GCA_964514395.1 uncultured Bacillaceae bacterium | reverse complement strand
TAAGCGGCGCTAAGCTCCTGGATAAGTGTCTCTAACATTCAGGAAACCATCTGAATGAAGTTCCACTTTATCCTACGTAACCTAAGTTGAGTAGGTTCTAGGGAAATAACTATTTTTAAGTTATAATAGATTTATAAAGAATGATGAGGTGAAAGGTAAGATGAAGAAAAAATCTGGAGAAGAACGTAGAGATCTAATATTGCAATGGTTAATGGAAACAAGTGAACCATTAACAGGACAGTTACTAGCAGATAGAACCAATGTTAGTCGACAGGTCATTGTACAGGATATTTCATTATTAAAAGCTAAAAATGAGCCTATCATAGCAACTGCCCAAGGCTATATATATTTAAATGATAACCAACAAACCTACCCATATAAAAAAATAATTGCTTGTTATCATCCACCACAAAAAACAATGGATGAACTTATAATTATGGTCGACCATGGACTTTTTGTAAGAGATGTTATTGTAGAGCATCCCATATATGGAGAACTAATCGCTTCTTTAATGTTAAAAAATCGGAGAGACGTAAATGAGTTTACTAAAAAAATGGAACAAACAAATGCTTCGTACCTATCTGATTTAACGGATGGTGTACACTTACATACAATCGAAGCTGAAACAAATGAACAATTAGAAGAAGCTATTCAACGGTTAGAAGAGGAAGGCTTCTTACTTTCAAAAATTTAATAATAGTATAAGGTGGTATCTATGATGATATATAAATATAAAGATAAAGAGCCAAAAATTGCTGATAGTGCATTTATCGCTGATCATGTTGTCATTACTGGAGATGTCATCATTGGTGAAGATGCTAGTATTTGGTTTAACACCGTTATTAGAGGAGATGTTGAAAAAACCACCATTGGTAATCGGGTGAACATTCAAGATAATACTGTGATACATCAAAGCTTAGGTTTTCCTGTACTTATTGAGGATGATGTCACAATAGGTCATCAATGTATCCTTCACGCTGCTACAATTAGAAAAGGTTCCCTTATCGGTATGGGGTCAACTATCTTAGATGGTGCTGAAATAGGTGAAGGAGCTTTTATTGGTGCAGGTAGTTTAGTTGTTCCTAATCAAAAAGTACCAGCAAATACACTTGCATTAGGAAGGCCTGCAAAGGTTGTTAGAGAGCTTACAGAGAAAGACAGACAAGAAATGCTTAGAATAATAGAGGTGTATGTTGAAAAAGGAAAATACTATAAAAACAATCAAGAATAATGACCTTGGTTGTTTTTTTGATTATTCCTACCATAATTTATGCATTTTATCTTCTAATGTATGATAACTCAACCATATAAATAATTAGTGGCTTATATCATTGAATTGCAGGTTTGAAGCTTTTCTGTTTGCCATGTATCCTATAAATAGGAATGTTAAAGGGAGGTAAAAATGAGTTTAGATACATTAGATGTTACTATTGATAAGACGAATAAAAGATTAAAGGTATTTGAATTTGAAGAAATCGATAAGTCTTCAACCCATTTGATAGACATAGCTGAACAAGAAGGATTAGATAAAATTATTTTATTTCAAAATGAAGATTCAGAAATTATTCATATTGAAGAACATGGCTTCACTAAAGAAGGAGAAATCGATGGATTTTTTGATGGTAAGGATGCCCACCTATATACAAAATATCTTTCTCAAACAAGAAAAAGCTCCGATTCAGTTAAGGAAGAAAACAATATTATTCAAACCATAATGAATACAGAGCCTGCCACTAATAGAGCACTACCAGATGAATATCGTATCAGAGATGCAACAGATAAAGATATTAGTCAAATTGTCAATGTCTTTAACGAAGTATTTAAATCCTATCCAACACCAATGAATGATCGGGCCTATGTAGAAAAAGCAATTCATTCAAATGTAGAGATGGCAGTAATAGAAAATCATGACGAGATTATTGGTCTATCATCTGCTGAAATAGATTTTGAACGAAACAATGCAGAAATAACAGATTGCGCAACCATTCCTAGTGAAAGAGGAAAAGGAATTAATAATCACTTAATTCAATATCTTGAAAATAAAATGCAAAGAATGGGCATTACTAATCTTTTTTCAATTGCACGAGCGAAATCTTTTGGAATGAATAAGGTATTGCACAATCATAAATATAGATATAGAGGAAGATTAATAAATAACGTGCATATCGCGGGTGATTGGGAAAATATGAATATTTGGGTGAAGCAACTATAAAACAAAAAGAAACCGTGATTAGAAAGCTACGGTTTCTTTTTTTTACTTATATTTGACTAAGCTTGTTACATTTCCCTTTGACGTAATTCTACCCTTCGAATTTTTCCTGAAGTAGTTTTAGGTAGTTCATCAACAAATTCTATTTTTCGAGGATATTTATATGGTGCAGTCAAATCCTTGACATAGTCCTGTAAATCTTTAATTATCTTCTCCTCATTACTTCTATCGACAGAGGATCTCAAAACGACGAACGCTTTTACTATGTGCCCTCTTACTTCATCAGGACTTGCGACAACAGCACATTCTTGCACGTATGAATGTTTTACTAAAGCATCTTCTACTTCGAAAGGTCCAATAGTATATCCTGAACTGATAATAATATCATCACCACGACCCTCAAACCAAAAATATCCATCTTCATCCATTTTGGCCTTGTCACCAGTAACATAGTAATCTCCACGATACTGCATTTTTGTTCGCTCTGGATCCTTATAATAATATTTGAATAGTGCTGGTGTTTCCTTGTGAACGGCTATATCACCAACCTCACCTACACCAACTGATTTTCCTTCCTCATCTATTATTTCTACTCTATTTCCTGGAGTTGGTTTCCCCATTGAACCTGGTTTGATTTCCATCCCCTCTAAAACTCCTACAAGTAGTGTGTTCTCTGTTTGACCATATCCATCTCTTACATTTACTTTAAAATATTTTTTAAATGTATCAATCACTTCTCGATTTAATGGTTCACCTGCAGAAACAGCACTTTTTAGATGGGGTAAAGAATAATTATCTAAATTATCGACTTTCGCCATTAAACGGTACTCTGTAGGAGTACAGCAGAGAACGTTTACATCATAATCCTCCATTAGTTGCAGATACTTATTTGGTTCAAATCGACCTTGATAGGACAAACCTGTTGCTCCTGAACCAAGTGTTGCAAGGAACGGACTCCAAAGCCATTTTGCCCAGCCTGGACCAGCAGTTGCCCAAACTTTGTCACCTTCTTTTATATTTAACCAATTTCCAGCCGAGGTTCTTAAATGTGCATAAGCCCACCCATGTGTGTGTACGACACCTTTAGGTTGTCCAGTTGTCCCCGATGTATATGATAGGAAAGCCATATCGTCCCTCTTTGTATCTGCCATAATTAATTCATCGTTTGCAGTTTCCATAAGTTCATCTAAATATGACCAGCCAGCCACCTTCTTACCCACAACCATCTTAATATTTAAGTCTGCATCAACACGATCAAATTCTTCGACAAATGGATAATAGCTAATGACTCCTTTTACTTCACCATGAGTGACTCTATACTGTAAATCCTTAGTACGAAGCATCTCTGAACTTGGAATGACAACCAAACCCGCTTTTAAACTAGCAAGATAAATAGCATAAGCATCAATTAATCTAGGGATCATAATAAGTATCTTGTCACCCTTTTGTAATCCGGAATCAAGTAGTATATTCCCTATTTTATTTACTTTCTTTATCAAATGCCTATATGTAATTTTTTCTTTTTCCCCAGCTTCATTTTCCCACTTAATTGCAATTTTACTTGGATCACTAGCGTATTTTTCAATTTCTTCAACAAAATTAAAGATCTCAGGTGCTATTAAATCTTCTCTTTTCATTATTTACACCCCTATTTAAATATTTAATATTCTTACTATTTTAATTATACACAATTTATCAATTTATTTGAATATTTCGGCTAAAATTTTGACCTGCTGTATGTTGATGAGTAATTAAGTTACATTGAATTTTATTATAAAAGAAGTACCTTGCCCCTCTATTGAGTTTATAATGATTTCGCCACCATGTTTTTCAACAATACTTTTTGAAACGGACAATCCTAATCCTGTCCCTCCTTCTTTCGTCGTATAGAAAGGTTGAAACAATTTATCTATTCTATCTTTTTGTATACCTACTCCTGTATCTGATATCTGTAATTCTATGATTGCATCTCTTTGATTTGTAGCTATTGTTAGTACACCAGATTGTCCCATAGCTTCTGTTGCATTTCTAGCTAAATTCAAAATGAGTTGTTTCATTTCTTTCTTGTTCATTTTTTGATTAGATAAAGCTTTAAATAGATTAATTTCTAAATATTGACCCTTAATGTTTGCATCAGCAAGTAAAATAGGATATAGCTCATTTATGATATTATTTAAATTATAATCACTCATTTCAATCACACGACTCTGGGATAATGACAAAAAATCAGTTATTATATTATTCGTTCGATCTAATTCATCAATAATAATATCGAAATATTCCTTTGAGTTCATTTCAGAACGTTCCCTAAGTAATTGAATGAAACCTCTAATAGTAGCCATTGGATTTCTAATTTCATGAGTAATACTTGCAGCCATCTGTCCAACCATATTTAAACGTTCAATATGTTCAATTTCCTGACGCAATATTTCAAGCTCTGTTACGTCCTGATATAGAGCAATAGCTCCATTTTTATTATTATTCTTACAGATAATTGGATAAGCATTTACGATTAGCTCATAATCAAAAATGTGCTTATGCTCATTATGTATATCTTCTCCTTTAAATGCTCGATATAAATATAGATTCTTATAAGGAATGTCCATATTTTCTGCAATTACTTGGAACGGTTTTCCTATAAGAGCTTTACCATCTTTTAATTTAAAAATTTGTGTAGCTTTATTGTTGATAGCAATCAATCGTTCATCACTATCTATGGCTAAAAAAGCAATAGGAATAGAGTCTAATAGATACTGTAAATTCTGTGACTGATTAAAATATTCATTTAATAGAATTTTTTGCTCTTCATTTTTTTGTTCTTCCTTGGTGATATCAAAAAAGTAGCTCACTGCTCCTACAATTTCATTAGACTTTGGATCTTTTATGGGTGATGAATCTACCTGGAAAATACCATTATTGATGATAACCTTTCGCTTCATAAAAACTTCTCCATTTGTTAAGGACCTTAAAATATATGGTTTATTTATCGTGATATTCTCTTTTATTAAAACATCAATAAAGTTTTTTCCAACTACCTTTTTAGTATTAATTAAACGGTTAACTCCTTTATTTGCTATGGTTACTTTCATGTTTTTATCGATAGCTATAAAAACACCTGGAATATGCTCAATCATTAAACGTAAAAGATTTTTTTGATGAATTAATTCTTTTTTTGAATCAATAATTGTTTTTAAAAAAGGTAATAGCTCAGGAAATTGTGCAAAATTTGACGTATCTCCATCTCCCGCACTAATCTGCTCAGCTAATTTTTCTAATTCAATTGATAATTTTCTTAAGACCCACCAAACGATCAACACTACTAACATCCATATCAACATAGTGATTATGATATTTTTAGTTAATAAATAATAATACTCCCTATTTATATCTTCAGTCTTACTATTAACCCACACGTAACCTATGATAGATCCATCACGATAGATTGGGAATGTCAAATTAAGAATTGATTTTTCTCCCCAATTCAAGGATGTTTGAAGTTCATTATAAGCATATGTATTTGATTTTTCAGAATCCTTGGCAAAAAAATCTAAAATTTCTTGTTTATATCCTAAATAACTTTGATTAGTTGTAGGCTCTACCGCTACAATGCGATTAATTGCTTTGCAATAAAAACCAACACCTCGGTTAGGATACTCCTTTGTAATTTCATCAGCTATTGGTTGAATACGTTTGTTGATTAATGCTACCTTCTCATTTGTCGTTAAATTATCCTCATGCTTGTCACCGATTATTTGATTACAGGATAATAATCTATGATCTATGGTTGTTGCAATACCTAACAGCTCGACTTTTTTTTCCTTATATAAATTATCCTTTGTTTCCCGAGCATATAAAAAGGAGAAAAAAAGCAGTGGCAATGTAATGATAATTGTTATAAATATATAAACACGTATCGACATTTTATTTGGAAACCTCAAATGCTATCACTCCGATATTTGAATTTCCTTTACTAAATTCCACAAAAGAAAATTGATTCCCTTCTATTTTTTTACATTTTTTTTATGAAGCTCATTTTAGAAAAAAAAAAAATAAGCATAGAAAAAACCCAAATTAAGGATTTTTTTAGTCTCAGAAATTTGGGTTATAGTTCGACTTCATTTATATGTGCTTTTTTTATTATTTTAATTGGTCATATTTTTTATTACAAGAAGACCATCACTATTTTTCTGATAAGAAAATTTAATACTATCTCCTTCTTTTAAATCCAATTCATTAAATTGTTTAATAACGTCTAATATTTGAAAATCCTTTAGCTCTCCGGTTATATTGACTTCGATAGAGTGGCTATCAATTTGACCAATGTATTTTCCTTCAGCTTGGATGATCCTATTTCCATCTGTATTGATAATACGATTGATATTATTAATCACAAGCTGGCCACTATCATTTTTTACATAGGATAACATGACTCCTTCTCCTTCTTCTAGATTTAAAGATTCAAAGGGTTGGATGATATTTTCAATCTCAAATGCCTTACTTTCCCCGTTTATCTTAATTTCTATCGAATGGGAATCAATCTGTCCAACATAAACTCCATTTATTTTAATGATATCCTTCAAATTGCTTACATTTGTTTTATCCGTATCGGAAGTGTTCTTAATTTTATTTGAGTTACTATCTACATTAGTATCTTTATGAATCATGACTTGATTACATCCCGTAGAAACGCTTGCTGTTAATAGTATAAAAAGTAATATTGAAATTAGCCTTTTCATGTAGTTCACTCCTTCTGTATATCTATAGACGTTTTAAAAGACTATTTGTTCCATACATAAAGTATAAAGAATATGTTAATTAATTACATATATATTTATATATGCTTTTGTACAGAAATAATAGGTTTCATTTATTAATTTCTCTCAAGGGTGACAATGAATGTAGTCCCTTCATTTACTTTTGATTCCACTCTAATCTGACCATGATGCTTCTCAACAATACTTTTGGATACTGAAAGCCCTAACCCTGTGCCTCCGTCTTTAGTAGTGAAAAAAGGGCGAAAAAGTTTATCTATTTTGTCATTTGAAATACCTATACCTGTATCCGTAATACGTATTTCAATATCATCATTATTCATCTTTGAGGTAGTAATCGTCAAAATACCACCCTGCTTCATAGCTTCAATTGCATTTCTAGCAAGATTTAAAATTAATTGCTTAATCTCTTTATTATTTAAGGTGACATTAGGTAATGCTTCATCTAAATTCACTTGAATATCCTGGCCTCTAATATTAGCATCTGCTTTAATGATAGGATATAGTTCCTTAATTATGTCGTTAACATTACATTCAGCCATATCGATGACTCTACTCTGTGATAGAGAAAGAAAATCACTAATAATCTTATTTGCACGATCCAATTCTTCAATGATTACATTGTAATAATCATTCGTCTTTTTGTCATTTCCTTCTTTTAATAACTGAATAAATCCTCTTACTGATGCCATTGGGTTTCTTATTTCATGAGTGATACTAGCAGCCATTTGACCTACTAAATTTAATCTTTCCATATTCTCTAGTTCATTTCTTAATATTTCTAGCTCTGTTACATCTTGATAAAGGGCAATGGCACCCATATTCTGATTATTATTTAATTTTATTGGATAAGCACTAACTAATACATCATATTCTAATATGCGACTATGGACATTTTTAATTTCCTCACCTTTTAAGGCTTTATTAATGAAAAGTTTCTCCAATGATATTTCTGTTTTTTGTGCAATAATATCTATATTTGTCTCTAATAGCTCTTCTTTAGCCATACCAAAAATATCAATTGATTTTTGATTAACCGTGATGATATCACCATTTTTATCAATAGCAAGAAATGCTATTGGAATCGAATCAATTAAATGTTGATGGTTTTGAGATTTTTTGAAATATTGCTCTAATAATTTTCTTCGTTCAGTATTGATCATTTCTTCATTAGTCACATCAAAATAATAACTAGCAGCACCTAATATTTCATTCGTTGTTGGATCAGTGATTGGTGTAACATCGATTTGAAACACATTTTTTCCAAAATTGATTTTTTCTTTTATCATTGTTTTTCTTTGTACTAAGGCTTGACTAGTAATATAGTAATATTGATCTATATTTTCCTTACTTAAGTAGTCTTCAACCCTTTTTCCAATATACTCTTCACTTTCATTTTTGATGCTTAGGTACCTTTTAGCCGCTTTATTTGCAATGGTGATATTTTTGTGGTTATCTATTGCAAGAAACGCACCAGGTATTTGTTCAATCATCCAATTAAGATTTTGATGCTTGCTTAAGCTATCCTTTTCTGCTAGCTGTTTTAATATAAATGGCTCTTCTACTGTAGTCACATAAATAAGTCTAAATAGATATAGGTACCCAATTAATTTATAGAGATGTCCAACGATATTATCTAGATCATAAAAATGAATGTAATTAGTAAAAATAATATCACTCAATAATAAAAAGGATAAAGCTTTTATTAAATAATAATACTCTGTCTTTTTTTCTTTTCGAAAAGCTATAATTATTTTAACCAACGTTAGTAGATGAATAGTAATAATTGTAAATTGTAAAAGTACTTTATAAAACGAATCTCCCTGCTCCCCTTCACTCAATAGAGGAAAGTAGTCTATAAAAAATAAAATAGCAGCTGCTACTAATAGCACAAAGATTATGGAAAATAAAAAATATCTCTTTCGCTTATCAAATTTATAATCATAATCTTTAATGGATAATATGACGAAGATACCAATTGCCCCAGTTAATCTATTTATAAATAAAAACCATGTGCTTTTTTGAAATGTATTTGGCGTAATAAAATTAGGCATCCCTACATAAGAAAAGGTATGCATTAAATTAAGTGAACCCAATACGAAAAATAGAGCACTAAAAAGAAGCTGATTTCTTGACATTTTAAATGGAAAAATGAGCAGCCCTTGGATAGCAATAAAAAAGGAAGCCATGGTTATTAAAAATTCTAATATATTGTGAAGAACAAGATGGTTAAATAGTTTATAGAGGATATACAAAGGATAATGCAAGATATTAATAAAGAATAAGAATAGAATAGCTAATGATATCACAAGGATTATTCTTTTTAGTTCATGATCCTTAATAGACAATTTCTTTGATTTACTTTGCTCATTAGTCATATATAATCTCCTATTTCAAATAATAAGTATAAAAATACCATTCGACATATTTCTAGTTTTACCTGCTATATAACAGTAGAAAAAATATATACAAAGAAATTTCTAATATTACGAAAGATTATTTACTAAATAAAACAATTCCAGAATAATAAAAATAAATGACGAGGAACAAT
>CAZEQK010000070.1:0-9697 GCA_964514395.1 uncultured Bacillaceae bacterium | reverse complement strand
TTCTAAAAATGACAAGTTTAAGGAATTTGTCTCGGTCAGGATGAAGACAAAACCTACTAAATAGGTGACTAATATGATAACTATGAAATCGACAATTCGTTCGTTAACAGTAAAAACCCAAGGAATTTATTCCTTGGGTTTTTAGTGGAATTTACGCTTATTTATTTTTATTATAATCGCTCTTCGTGGTAATAGTGTAGCTATATGGTGCGGCACCCTTTTTACCGATAGGTGCAGCATACCAGATAATCATATAGTTATTTCCACCACTGAAGAAATCTTTTAATGTAATAGAATCCTGTTCAGATACGTGGAATGGATCAATATTTAATACCCGATAATGCTGCTGATTGTTACCAACACCTAAGGATTTTTCATTAATAAAGGAAACAGCATAATCAACATGAATATTTTTAATTTGATCAATGCTGTTAAAGCCATCTAATGAACTTCCAGCATTTGTATAGCCAATTTCCGGTATATTAATATTACTGATGAACCAGCCTGAATCATTATAGGCCATATCAGTCATATAGCGGAAGCTAATCAATACTTTTTGACCTGCATATAGTGTTAAATCAAAGCTTTCATTGACCCAACCATTAGAATACCCTGTGAATCCAGGTAGGTTATTATAGATTTGTGGTGCTTGATCATTTAATGGGAAGGTGCTTTGGTCTACTGTATTTCCATTTGCAAGACTTTGCCAAGTATCACCACCATCAGTTGAAACCTGTACCATACCTGCATCCCAATCTTCTTCAATGTCGATCAAGTTATCAAAACTTAATGTAGCTGATGGAACATTAGAGAGATCAGCCTCAAAAATCAATTGATTATCTACGCCATTCCCATTATTACCCCATAAAACTTGGTTACCTGAGTTTAATGGATCATCAACTACCTTCCATGGTAATGGCATAAAGTTAATACCATCAAAATTAATATTTTGTACATTCATGGAAGGATCAATTACGCGATAATCGCCACCCCAAGCTGGGGCACCATCCTTTTCGTATTTAGCAGCTGACTGATAATTAACCTTTAGGTCGATACTATTAAAGTTATAAATTCCGTTACCTGGCTCCATACTGTCAACCGCTAATGCAACGGTAAATCTCTTAAATAATTCAGTGAAATCGATACCAGTATTAAACTGTGCTAGAATCTTATTCATACTGGCAATTCCATGATCCTTATCTTTGGCAAGGGCACGAATAAATTCTTTACCGAAGTGATTATCTAAATACAGCTGAAGTAAATAAGCTTGACCATAATCAGCTAACGTTTCTGGACCTGTAGCAGCACTGTAATGCTCATCCCATTCAACTAAAGAGTTTTCTGGGTGATCTAAGAAGAAATTAATGTGTCCCCATGGATGACCGTAACCAGCAAGATATTCTGCAAAGTCGGACATTCCTTCATTGATCCAGTTTACTTCGCTACTATCATTATCATTATGAATTAAATGTTGGAATTCATGAGCCGTTGTACCAAAGTAAGTGTTCTCCAAACGTGTAGCCCAGCTATTAGTATCAAGACTTATGATATTTCTATCAAAATAACGTTCAAAGGTTGATGAATAAAACCCTGCTACAAAGAAAGGATAGGTGGAATCATAATAGTTTTCATCTCTAAAGTTGTCTACAAGCATCATGACTCTTTCCTTACCATCCTTTGGCGCATAATAGTTTGGTGGTACATACCCCCAAGCTGATAATAATGAATTATCTCCAGTATGGGAATCTGGGGTACCAAAGAAATCGGTATCCACTTGATAAATATTATTATCAAATTCATCTCTTAGTGTATCTACCTGAGCTTGGGTAACCACAGGATCTGCTCTACCATCCTGGAAGGATAAATCGTTCGCAACCCAAACCTCAACTTTATCGCCAATACTTCTTAAAGTATATGTTTTGAAGTAATAACCGCCCTGATCATATCCTAGAAAGTACTTTGTGCCCCCATCATAGGTAAAACTACTATCTGCTCCTGTACTACCAGCAGTTGTTTGCCCATCAAAATTGATACCAGAAGCTTTACTTTTCAGATTAGTATCAAGGTTAGCCCTATAATCTGCATCACTTTCTAAATGTCTTAATTTTGTACCAATATCTAGTACATCTCCATATCTCGATGTATCATTTACCTTTGCGTTTGCAGCTTGGAATGGAACTGAAACACTAATCATTAAAGCAAAAATTGCGATGATAGCTAAAATTTTTCCTTTCAAATTACCTTCCCCTTTCAAAATTTAATTTATAGTTTTCCTTCTTAACTAATTAGGATAAATCTCCTCCTTTTCAATAATGATAATAGACAGGCTATAAATATATATGCGTTAGATAGATAAATAAAACTTATTGGAGGATTAAATTCTGCTATTGGCGTATGACAGTAGTTAATACAAATAGTAATACAAATAAATAACAATATTGCCATAAAAAGCCTATCGTATATTAATTACAAACAAAAAGATAAAAATCCTGCTTTATTTTATAAAAAAATTATAAAAATTTTGAAAATAATTTATAATAGACATATACCTACAAAATCCTTTAAAATACTGCATAAACAGAGACGAATTTTGCACTTGTTCTAAGGGGAAGAAGGTTGATATCGTTAAATATTCTGAAGAGGAACAAACGTATTTGAAAAGACTAAAAAAGAGGGATTGTTTTGAATGTATTTAAAGGACATGATGAGTAAAATTGAAAAGGGGTTAGACGAAAATAGTAGTCTTTTTGATGCCATCCATTTTATGAAAGAATTAAAGTGGAATACGATCCCAGTAATAAATGAAAAGCATAGATTAGTGGGAGTATTTACGAGAAGTACACTATTTAAAATGATTTTAGAAAGACAATCATTAGATACCCCAATTATTTCTTACATTAAACGGGACGTAATCTCATTACCCTTAGATACTCCATATGAGAAGCTCGAAAAAATAGTAAAGGAAAGTACAGTTGGTACTGGAGTTGTTGTAGATCATGATCAGGAGGTTATCGGGTTATTTTCAAAAACTGATATGATTAGCGCTTTGTTTCGATCTTCACAATCTTTAAAGGAACAGCTGGAAACTGTATTAGATTCCTCAGAACTTGGCGTATTTCTTACAGATCATACTCATAAAATTATCTTCATTAATGACAAATTAATCACTATGTTAAATACCACAAAGGAAAAAATAATTGGCAAATATATTGATGTTATCTTTTCCTTTAAAAAGGACAGCAATCACCAATACGTCACACCACAAAGAATGCACTTAAAGCAGTACGAGTTAGTAGTTAAAATAGCAACCTATAATACTGTCAAAGGGAATACAGGCTATATTGCAATCTTTCAGAATATTTCTGAGATAAAGGAAATGGCTGAGGAATTAAATACTGTAAAAAAACTAAAGAGATTATTGGATTCGGTTATTGAAAATGCTTATGACGGAATTATCACCTTTGATGAAAATGGATTGATTACCTTTTCAAGTCCTTCCATGCTTGATCTCTTTTCATTAGAGAAGGATAAAGCCCTTAGAAAACCGATAGATTCTATCTTTCCACAATTGCACTTAACAAAAGTATTAAAAACTGGTATTGCAGATGTAAGTGACATGCTAGAAATTAACGGTATTAGTTATATTGTTCACCGTATTCCTGTTGTTGAAGATGGAGAAATCATTGGCGGAATCGGAAAGGTCATGTATCGTCAATTACATGAAGTGAGAGATATTTTTAAAAGATTAGATATGATGGAAAACAAAATTAATTATTATCAACAAGAACTAAAAAAAACGGAAACCTCACGTTTTACCATGGATCATATCTATACGCGTGATGCACAAATGGAGAAGTTAAAAAGAACAACGATGAAAGCCGCGAAAGGAAGATCGACCATTCTTGTTCGTGGTGAAAGTGGTACTGGAAAAGAATTATTCGCCCATGCGATACATAGTGTTAGTGCTCGAAAGAACGGACCATTTGTTACTGTTAATTGTGCTGCCATTCCAGATCACTTACTTGAATCTGAATTTTTTGGGTACGAGGAAGGGGCATTCACTGGAGCAAAGCAAAAGGGGAAATTAGGAAAATTTGATTTAGCAAACGGTGGAACCTTATTTCTTGATGAAATAGGAGATATGTCCATTCAACTACAAGCAAAGCTTTTAAGAGTACTTCAGGAAAAAGAATTTTATCGTGTTGGAGGGATGAAAAGAATTAGAGTCGATGTTCGAATTATTTCGGCGACGAACCGTTTACTTGAGGAGATGGTCAAAAAGGGATTATTTCGAGAGGACCTATATTATCGACTCAATGTCATTTCTATAGAGATACCACCTTTACGTAAGAGATCTAGTGATATCTTGTTATTAAGTAATTTGTTTATTAAAGAGATGAATAAGGTGATAGGTACAAGTGTGACAGGGATGGAGAATGAAGTAGAAAGGGCATTATTAGAATATCAATGGCCAGGAAATGTACGAGAGCTAAAAAATATTATGGAGAGAGGAGTTACCTTTTCAGAGCATGGTAAAATAAAACTAGAGGATCTACCAGATTATATGAGAAACAACAGTGATATAGGTGAAGCTTCTGTTCATCATCAGAAAAATCTGCTAAAAAAAGCGGAGGAAGAGATGATTAGAGAAGCCTTAGCCCAAACAAATGGTAATAAAAGCGAAGCTGCAAAAGTTCTTGGGATAAGTCGTTCTGTTTTATATACGAAATTAAAAAAATACAATATGTAGCAAGTGTCCATATGTTCAGAATATGGACACTTTTTATTAGAAAAGTGTCTTGAATCAATACAAGAGAATCTTGATACTTTGTAGTATTTCGTTTTCAACAGATAATAGATTCTAGTTATATCACAAGAAAAAAGGTATGCTTTAGTCATGGCATATTTTTTGCAATACATTTGTAATAGGAATAGAGGTGTTTTTCTAGCGTAAAAAATTAGAAAATTCAGAAATAAAGGAAAAAGTAGTTAATAGGAGGGGTATAATGGCTCAGCACTTTTTAAAGGAAGAGCATCAAATTTTTCGAAAATCTTTAAGAAAATTATTAGAAAAAGAAGCTTATCCGTATTATGAAGAATGGGAAAAGAATGGAATGATACCTAGACAGTTATGGGAGAAAATGGGGGACAATGGTTTTCTATGTCCTTGGGTGGACGAAGAATATGGGGGCTTAAATGCAGATTTTGGCTATTCCGTCGTATTAAATGAAGAGCTAGAAAGGGTAGGATCAAGCTTAGTTGGAATTGGTTTGCATAATGATATCGTTGTCCCTTATCTCGATAAATATGGGACAGAAGAACAGAAAAAGCGTTGGTTAAAGGGGTGTATTGATGGGACTACCATTACTGCCATAGCAATGACCGAACCAGGAGCAGGTTCAGATTTAGCAGGAATAAAAGCAACTGCGATAAAGGATGGAGACGCTTACATTCTGAATGGGCAGAAAACCTTTATCACAAATGGCATCCATTCTGATTTAGTAATCGTTGTAGCAAAGACAGATCCAAAAGCAAGCCCTGCATACAAAGGTATCAGCTTATTAGTCGTCGAAAGAGATATGCTTGGATTTTCAAGAGGGCGTAAATTATCCAAAATAGGGCTACACAGTCAGGACACGGCAGAATTATTTTTTGAGGATGTTCGGGTGCCTGTGAACAATCTACTAGGTAAGGAAGGAAAGGGATTCTATTATCTTATGGAGCAGCTTCAACAAGAAAGACTAGTAGTCGCTATTGCTGCTCAAGTTGCCGCTGAGGAAATGTTAAAGCTGACCCTTGATTATGTAAAAAATAGAAAGGCCTTTGGTAGAACAATTAGTGATTTTCAAGTAACTCAATTTAAATTAGCAGAAATGGCAACAGAGATAGAGCTGGGCAGAAGCTTTATAAACAGCTTAATAGAAGAGCATATGGC
The DNA here is from genome assembly GCA_964514395.1 of uncultured Bacillaceae bacterium. Lineage (GTDB taxonomy): Bacteria > Bacillota > Bacilli > Tepidibacillales > Tepidibacillaceae > CAZEQK01. The sequence continues at coordinate 3,762 of CAZEQK010000070.1, read as the reverse complement.
AGGAAACCATGTAGTCAAAAAAGTTTCTATGGCAAAATATTGGATTACAGACATGGCTAAAAAAATAGCAGCAGATTCCATGCAATTACATGGCGGATACGGATATATGGAGGAGTATGAGATTGCAAGAAGATACCGAGATATTCCTGTTTCCTCTATTTATGCAGGTACGAATGAAGTAATGAAAATGATTATAGCTAAGGAGATGGGTCTATAATTTGGGGGTTGTAATAAATGATGCTAAAAGGAATAAGAGTAGTTGATTTCTCTCAATATTTACCAGGACCTTTTGCGAGCCTACGGTTAGCAGAAATGGGGGCGGAGGTGATAAAAGTAGAGCCCCGAATAGGGGATCCCTCCCGTTTTTTTGGTGAAAAAGTATTGGACACAGACCCAGTTTTTCAGGCTAATAACTATAGAAAAAAGAGTATCGCACTAAATTTAAAGCATGAAGAGGGACAAAGGATTGCAAGGGAGCTAATGAAGACTGCTGATATTGTAATTGAAAGTTTTCGACCAGGAGTGATGAAGCGTCTCGGACTTGATTATGAGCGAATAAAAAAAGAGAAAGAGGATATCATCTATTGTGCGATCACAGGATATGGTCAGCAAGGAGAAATGTCCAGTTTTGGTAGTCATGATCTTAATTACATGTCTGTAACTGGAGTCCTTTCTCAGATCATGGATCAGAATCATCGTCCTGTGATTCCTAGTATCACCTTTGCTGATTTGATAGGTGGTATAACAGCAAATGAAGCAATTGTCACCGCTTTATTTTACAAGGGAAAGACAGGAAAAGGACAGTATATCGATCTTTCTATCACCGACAGCCTATTGGCTATGATGAATACCCATATAGAAATTGAGAAACGCAGAGGCTATAAATGGGGTGTTCCCTTTCTAAAAGGAGAAATCATCTCCTACAACGTTTATGAAACAAAGGATGGTAGATATGTTAGCTTAGCGGCGTTAGAACCAAAGTTTTGGGAAAATTTTTGCAAGGCTACAGCCCATGAAGAATGGTTAACTTCTCATTATTCAAAAGCGACAAATGAAAACGAAGTTCATCAACAAGTAGTTCAATTATTCAAGAGTAAGACCTATAAGGAGTGGACACAATTTGGTTTTGTAGTAGATTGCTGTTTAACTCCTATTTTAGAGACGAATGAATTAGATAACAAAGTCTATATCAGTCGTAGGAAGGAGGGTGCTGGTGATCATAGAAAAGCTCCAAGACTAGGAGAACATACTGAAGAGATTTTAGTAGATTTACTGAACAAAGATGAACAAAAAGTGGCTTTGTTAAAAAAGCTTGGGGTCATTTAACTATGCTAAAAAAATGTTAGGAGGCTTCTTTTATGAATATTGGGCAAACATTGATCATCAATGCGGCAAGAATACCGGATAAAACGGCGATTATTTATGGAAATCATGAGTATTCCTATAGTCAGTTTAATAAAGAAGTAAATCGTTTAGCACATGGTTTAATTACTGAAGGGGTTAAAAAGGGAGATAAAGTAGCCCTATTTATGAAAAACTCTGACCTTTATATGATTGTTTTTTATGCAATCATGAAGGTTGGTGCTGTTGCAGTACCAATTAATTTTCGATTAACAGGTCCAGAAGTAAACTATATTTTAAATGATTCAGATGCTTCTGTTGTATTTTTTGATGAGGAGCTTTTAACTATATTACAAGAGGCAAGCATAAACACAGAAAAGAGTGTAAAACAGATTTCTATAGGCACGGTAAAAGGAAAAGGGTATAAAACAATCGCTGAAATAAAAAGCGAGAATGATACAAATCCTGATATTCAAGTAAATGAAGCAGATGATTGTGAAATTCTTTATACCTCTGGAACAACGGGTAAACCAAAAGGAGCACTCTTTGACCATCACCGAGTATTTCATGTTGGCATAAACCTAATGGCTATGATGTCTGTAGGGCAAGACGATCGATTTCTGCACATAGCCCCATTGTTTCACAGTGCTCAATTAAATCTGTTTATGGTTTTATCCACCTTTTTAGGAAGTACACAGGTCATCATGCGTGATTTTCATCCAGTAACTACATTAGAATTGATACAAAAGCATAAGATTTCTATCTTTTTTGGTGTACCGACGATGTATAACTTTTTAGCACAAGTTCCAAATATCCAAGCATATGATATTTCCTCTATAAAAAAATGTGCCTATGGTGCTGCACCAATGTCTATATCCTTAATTAAGAAAAGCATGGAATTGTTTGGGCATGACCAATTCTATAATCTATGTGGACTAACAGAAGGTGGACCAGGAGGTATTTGTTTAACTCCTGAACATCATTTAGACAAAATCGGTTCGGGTGGTATTGCCATACCTAATACGATTGCAAGGGTTGTAGATGAGAATGGCGAAGATGTAGAGGTTGGAAAAGTTGGTGAATTTATTATTAGTGGTGAAACGATAATGAAAGAATATTACAAGAAGCCAGAAGAAACTAAAAAAACAATTCGAGATGGTTGGCTCTATACCGGTGACTTAGGAACCATTGATAAGGATGGCTTTATTACGCTAGTAGATCGTAAAAAGGATATGATTATCTCCGGAGGAGAAAATGTTTACTCTACGGAGGTGGAACATGTTTTATCTGCCCATCCGCAAATATTAGAAGCCGCAGTCATCGGTCTCCCTGATGAAGTATGGGGAGAAACAGTAGCTGCGATAATCGTAGTAAAGCAAGGTGAAAAGATAGACCATGAGGAGATAAAAGCATTTTGTAGAAAGTCACTTGCTGGTTATAAAGTACCTAGAAAAATGATAGAAATAGATCTATTACCTCGTAATACATCAGGAAAAATACTGAAATATAAATTAAGAAAGGAGTACGTAAGAGAATAAGATAAGGGAGGGGAAGAAGATGATTTCAAGAATTGGAGTGATAGGTGCTGGCTTAATGGGGAATGGAATCGCCCAAGTTTTTGCAATGGGTAGTAAAGAGGTTGTATTATTTGATATTTCCGAAGCTGTACTAGAAAAAGGAATGAAGAGTATAAAAGTAAGCTTAAATCGTATGGCTAAGGCAGGCAAGATTTCTGATGAGGGGATGGCAAAAGTTCTTAATCATATTTCTACAACATTAAAGCTAGAAGACGCAGCGAAGGATGTTGATTTGGTTGTCGAAGCAGTGCCAGAGGATTTGAAGCTAAAAATAAATATTTTTAGAGAGTTAAACCAGCTTACAAACGATAATACAATATTAGCAACCAATACTTCAGAGTTAAGTGTTACTGCAATCGCAAAGGCAACTGATAAAGCGGATAAGGTAATTGGAATGCACTTTTTTAATCCACCACCATTGATGAAATTAATTGAAATAGTGAAGGGTATCGATACCTCAGAGGCAACGATTGAGATAATAACAGAGCTTTCAAAAGAGGTGGGAAAGGAAACAGTATTAGTAAAGGACCAACAGGGCTTTGTTACCTCTAGAGCATTAGCAGCACATCTACTTGAATGCATGAGGATCTATGAAGAAGGAGTTGCTAGTAAGGAAGATATTGATAAAGGTATTCACTTAGGACTAAACTATCCAATGGGTCCGTTAAAATTATCAGATTATGTAGGGTTGGATACCCTGTTATATGCGAGCGAGGGAATGGTAGATGCCTATGGTGATAGGTTCCGTCCACCACAAATACTTCGCAAGCTAGTAGAAGCTGGACACCTTGGTATCAAAAGTGGCAAGGGATTTTATGATTATACCAAATAGTAGAGCAAAGCT
>CAZEQK010000069.1:0-10297 GCA_964514395.1 uncultured Bacillaceae bacterium | reverse complement strand
ATGGATTTACTGGAGGATGCTCTACTGTTCGTAATTATGTCTATGACAAAAGAAAAGAACTCCCAAAAGCATTTATTCCACTAGAGTTTGAACTAGGCAGCAATGCTCAATGTGATTGGGGACAAGCCATTGCAATCATCGAGGGAAAAAAAGTAGATATTCATTTGTTTTGTATGACTCTATCCGCTTCAGGCGCTTCATTTGTCATGGCTTTCCCTCACGAAAAACAAGAAGCTTTTTTTGAAGGGCATAAACAAGCCTTTGAATTCTTTGGTGGTATGTCTAAAAGCGTCACTTATGACAACTTAAGAACCGCTGTTAAGAAAGTACTAGAAGGTCATCAGCGGTTAGAACAAGATGCCTTCACTGCATTAAGAACCCATTATCTCTTCGACAGTGTTTTCTGCAACGTAAGAAAAGGAAATGAAAAAGGGAAAGTAGAAGGCTTTGTCGGTTATGCTAGACGAAACTTTCTAGTACCTATCCCTGAATATAAAAGCTTTGAAGCATTAAATGAATATTTAAGAGATAGGTGTCTTCATTACATAGCACATGCCAAGCGAAAAGGAAACAAGGAAGTAAAGAAAATCTTTGCACTCGAACAAGAGAGATTACAACCCTTACCTTCACACCCCTTTCCTTGTTGTAAATATATAGATACAAAAGTTAATAGTTATTCTCAAATTCAATTTGAAACCAATAGATATTCTGTACCAGCCAAATATGCATATCAAAAGGTACAGGTCCACGTTTATGTAGATGATCTTGAAATCTTCAGTGACAATCAACTGATAGCAAAGCATAAACGCTCCTACCAAAAACATCAAGAGATAAGCAATATAGATCATTATCTAGATATTCTAACCATAAAACCAGGAGCTCTTACACATGCAAAACCTGTCAATACTGAAAGTCTACCAAAAGCTTATCAAGTACTAAAAGAAAAGGAAAAAATGAGTAGCAATGACTTTATTCAAGTTCTTAAGCTACATCGAGAATACCCTAGTCACTTAGTGAATGAAGCAGTTGAATTAGCCTTAGTTTATCAAGTCTATCATTATGAAGGTATTAAAAATCTAGTCATTCAATTAATGACACCAGAAGTAAAACATGCACCCCTTTCATTAGAGCAATCCAAGTTGAATCAAGTAGTGGTACAAAAACCACAACTGGCTCAATTTAATCAGCTCCTAGAAAGGAGGTGTTAACGTATGACAAAAGGTCTCCTTCTAGAAACTTATTTAAAGCAGTTAAGATTACCAACGATTCATAGAAATTATGAACCTTTAGCAAGAGAAGCTGCAGAGAGAAATCAAACCTATGAAGAATACCTCTTTTGCTTAATCGAGCAAGAAATCATCCAAAGGGATGAAAACAATCTAAAGCGTAGAATGAAATATGCAAAGTTTCCCACTATCAAAACACTAGAAACTTTCGATTTTACAGCTGTACCAGGCTTAAATAAGAATAAAATACTTAACTTAAATCGTAGTGAGTATATCAGGGGAAAAGAAAACATTATCATGGTTGGGAATGCTGGAACTGGTAAAACCCATTTAGCTACATCGCTAGCTATTAGCGCTTGTAGAGAAGGATATAAGGTGAAATTCTACAATGTAGCTGGATTAGTAAATGAACTGATTCAGGCTCAAAATGAGCATAGACTATTAAAGTTTGAAAAGCAGTGGCTTAAGTTTGATTTGGTGGTATTAGACGAATTAGGTTATATCCCATTTAACTCTTTAGGATCTCAGCTACTCTTTCAGTTTTGCTCTAGCCGTTATGAAAGAGGAAGTATTATTATTACAACAAATCTAGAGTTTGCTGAATGGAATCAAATCTTTGGAGATGAGAAACTAACCGCAGCCTTATTAGATAGACTCACACATAAATCCCACATCCTCCAGATGAATGGTGAAAGTTATCGCTTCAAACAAAGTTTACAGCGTCAAAATGAAAGTTAATTTTTTTTACACTAGGTGGCTCAGAATGTAGTCAGCTAAGTGGCTCAATTTTCAATTGACAATTACAGGTAATATTAAACCGATAGTTGCTAAGGAGACAGAAGATAATGATGACTCTTTTGATGAAGAAGTAGAAAAAGAGTCAATAGTTTTTAAAGAAGATGATTCTCCTAAAACTAAAGTACTTAGATCATTATCGGAAAGAAAATTTACCTTTAGATCAATTAAAGGAATAAGTAAAGAAATTAAACTTGAAGAAGATAAAACTAACAAAATTTTATCTGAATTAATCTCAGAGGGTTTAGTTGAACAAACATTAAAAGAAAAGGGTATAAGATTTTTTATCACATCAAAAGGAAGAGAATATTTAAATTGGTATAATAATACATCATACGCATCTTTACTTGAAAATTATAAAAATAAAAATCTTAAGAAATGATAGTATCTCATTGTCCATCACATAACAAGATATCCCCGCGTCGGCGTAGCAGTGAAGCATCTCAATTTGATGTACGCCTCGGTCGCAGAGGTAGATTCATAGAATGTTAATCAGCGACACAACCCTTTCGCTAACCAAGACGGCGAAGCCCGAGCCTAAGAAAAGCATTTCTAAGGCTCGAACTCCACCTGTAAGCTCAAGGGCGTCGGGGATACGGAACGTTATATGTAATTAGTGCATTTTATTTTCTTTATCAAGGAGGCAATGATGAGATATATTAATCGTTTATTTTCAGTTAATTTTGATAACGAAACAAAGATGAGTAAACTGGACGGTATATTAGCTATAATTTATTATTTGTACTATAACATTATCATTTACTTATTTGGATTGATTTTTTTAAAAACTGATTTACCTTATAAATTTAGTATTTATTTTTCAAATAAGTTTCTTTATAAGTTTATCTTTTATATACCAATATCTATTCTTTCAATACTACCAATTATAATAATTTTATGGTATAGAAAACAAAAATTTAAAACAATCGGAATAAAGTTTAACAAGTTGCTCCAATCATTATTGATTGGTGTTATAGGAGGTATTCCGTTTATATTACCCTACATATTAGGGTTTTTTAAACACAATAAACATTTTCAATATAATCCTTTTGATACTTTTTGGTATTTTTTATACTTTTTTATTTGTATTGCATTAGTAGAAGAAATAAGTTTTAGAGGTTTTATTCAAACCCGAATTCAAGGCTTAATAAAAAATAAATGGTTAAGTATCTTTGTTGTGGGGATAATGTTTGGGTTCATGCACATACCGTTTCAGATGATAAAAGCGAATATGTCATTTATTGAATTTGTATCTTTAGATAAGTATCATCTTATAACAACTGCTCTTATTCACGTATATTTGGTATATCTATATACTAGGAATAACAATATACTGTCTTCTACTATATCTCATACGCTTATAGATTTTATACCAAGTATATTAAGATGAAGTAGAATCACAGAGGGCACCAACTACATATAACAATGCATCCCCACGTCGGCGTAGCAGGGAAGTAGCTCAATTTGAAGTCGCCTCGGTCGCAAGGTGATAGATTCGAAGAAGAAGAGTCAGCGACACAACCCTTTCGCTAACCGAGACGGCGAAGCTCGAGCCAAAGAAAGGCATTTCTAAGGCTCGAACTTCACCTGTAAGCTCAAGGGCGTCGGGGATACGGAACGTTATCGGACATTATAAAACGAAGGTGATTTCAATGATTATAACATGTGAATCAAATACAAGAATGGGTTATATTTACCTCATGCCAAACTATAGAATAATGAATATCTATGAAAATGAGAATAATGATATAAATAAATATGTTGATATGAAATCAATAAATATAAAAGTAAATGAAACACTTATGCATATAAATCAACTTAAACAAATGAGAATTAGTGAATACTTATATAGGGATGTTTCATATAAAGGTAAAGAATTTACTGAGGAATACCATAATGACTTAGATGAAAATGGGTATATGATAGGTATAGAATTAAATTTGTCAAAAGAAAAATTTTTACGTCTAATTAAAAATAAATCTTTTCAAATCTATCAGTTGAATTGGATGAAAAGTAATTTTATATTATTAACTTTAGATATTTTTGATAATGTATTTGATTCAAATAATATTCTTTATCCATTTTCAGAAAGGAAAGATGTATTTGCTATTGTACAAATTGAGGGCAAATATAATACCGGATTAATTAAGGGCATTCTATCTTCAAGGGATGATTTATACCCAATAGAATATTTAAGAAGACCAGAATTTATTTTATGGGATAATTAAACGTCCGATAACAAAATATCCCCGCGTCGGCGAAGCAGGGGAGTATTTCAATTTGAAGTACGCCTCGGTCGCAGGATGATAGTTTCATAGAAGTTGAAACAGCGACACAACCCTTTCGCTAACCGAGTCGACTTGTCTCAACCTAAAAAAAGCATTTCTAAGGTTGAGCCTGCGTCTATTAAGCTCAAGGGCGTCGGGGATACGGAACGTTAGACGAAAGTCCTTAAAACATTACTAATCAAGGAGCTAATAATGGAAGATAAAGAAAGACTTATAAAAATAATTAAAAAGAATGATATTTTACTAAACGTTTTTGATATTGTGAAGCGTTTTGAATTTGAATCATATTATATAGGAGCTGGTTGTATAACACAAACAATTTGGAATGACTTAACAAACCGTCCACTTAATTATGGTATTAATGATATAGATATTATTTATTTTGATAACAAAGACCTCAGTTATGAAGCAGAAGATAAGATAATTCGGAGAGGAAATCAATTATTTTCAAAGATACCTATTAAAATTGATATAAAAAATCAAGCAAGGGTGCATTTATGGTACAAAGATAAATTTGGCATTGAGTTAAAACCATTTGAATCAATTGAACAAGCAATCGATACATGGCCAAGTACTGCAACAGCATTAGGAGTAAGGAAAGATCATAAAGAAAATTGGAAAGTGTATGCACCTTTTGGATTGAGTGATTTATTTAATTTGACAATAAGAGCTAATAAAAAATTAATTAATGAAGATATATACATAAACAAAGCAAATAAATGGAAGGAAAAATGGCCTGAGTTGAGTATTATTGAATGGAATAATCATTAATAATCTAGAAGATAGATCGAAGAAGAAGGACCTTCGTCTAACAAAATATCCCCACGTCGGCGTGCATAGATGTAGTTCAATTTGAAGTACGCCTTGGTCGCAAGAAGCTAGTTCATAGAAGAATAATCAGCGACACAACCCTTTCGCTAACCAAGGCGACTTGTCTCAACCTAAGAAAAGCATTTCTAAGGTTGAGCCTGCGTCTGTAAGCTCAAGGGCGTCGGGGATACGGAACGTTATGAGAAATTGATGAAAACATTTTATAGAGGAGCAATATCAATGGAAAAATGGAATTCTTTTTTAGCAGATGTTGAAAATATTATTGACAAGTTGAATGATAATGGGTGTGACATGCCATTTTTTAGAGGACATGCTAATTCCTCTTGGAAACTAATTCCTAGTTTATTTAGAGATGATAGGTATCTCAGGTCTGAAATAGTACTTTATTATGATTTTGTTTCTTACTCAAGCCCATTATTTGATGGTAATAAATCCTCATGGGATTATCTTTTTGAAATGCGCCACTGTGGTTTACCAACAAGACTATTAGATTGGACAGAAAATTTTGCAGTTGCTTTGTATTTTGCAGTAAAAGATAATCCATTTAGCCCATGTATATGGGTTCTTGACCCATATAAATTAAATTTACAATCATGGAATGAAGAAGGTTTATTAAATCCATCAACTGACCTAGAATTTGATTATTTTTCTGCGTACATAGAGAAAATTGAAACAAAGAAATCGACTCCTGTTGCTTTAATTCCTAATAAACAAAGTAAAAGAGTTTTTGCTCAAAAAGGTGTTTTTACATTACATAGTGATAATACATCACCCCTGGAAGAATTATTTAATAGTTGTATACATAAGGTTGAGATTCCATTAGATATTATTGAAGATGCAGAAAGATTTTTATATTTAGCAGGAATTAACGAATACACGTTGTTTCCAGATTTTGATGGATTATCTAGATATCTTATAAAAAGACACTTTGAATGAATTTCTCAGATGCCATCAACATCTCATAACAAAATATCCCCGCGTCGGCGAAGCAAGGGAGTATTTCAATTTGAAGTGCGCCTCGGTCGCAAGAAGCTAGATTCATAGAAGAAGAATCAGCGACACAACCCTTTCGCTAACCGAGACGGCGAAGCTCGAGCCTAAGAAAAGCATTTCTAAGGCTCGAACTCCACCTGTAAGCTCAAGGGCGTCGGGGATACGAAACGTTATCTGAAAACCAGCGAAAGGAGTTCGAACTTTGAACGATAGGTTAAAAGAGTTTAAAATCAAGAATCCTTCAGGTATCAAATTTGTTTTTCCAATGATTTTTCTCATTATGATGCTTATGATTAGCTTAAATAGACTAGATGAAAGATCATTTATGTTTTATTTTGATCTTTTATGGATTATTATTGGCGTGTTTGGTTTAGTTGCAACTATCATTAGAACTTATAAGAGTCCTTCAGAAATATCTTTTTACTCAACATCAATAGAAGTTAATGGAAAACTAATTAATGCAAATGATATAGATACTATTATGGTTTATGGTGTTAAAACGAAAGTGGTAGGTATAAAACCAAAGAAAAATATTATAGTTCCGCTTGATTTTTATTTTCAATTTATTAGTAGCGAAAAAAAAGGGATAAATTACCTTGAAGAATGGGCTAATGTAAATAAAATAAGGTATCAGAATAGATTTTTTATAAAGTGGATTTAAGTCACTGTGAAAGTTTATCAAAGATGTCGCTGGAATCAGATAACAAAATATCCCCGCTTCGGCGTAGCAAAGAAGAAACTCAATTTGAAGTACGCCTCGGTCGCAGAAGATAGATTCATAGAAGAAGAATCAGCGACACATCCCTTTCGCTAACCGAGTCGCCATTCCCGAGCCTAACATAGGAGTTATGTAAGGCTCGGAAACGCCTGTAAGCTCAAGGACGTCGGGGATACGCTAACGTTATCTGAAATCGGATCGTTATAGCGCAGTCTCTGGGCGAAATATTCTGAATAGAAAATAGATTATGTTAAAATAACAGTTACTATAAAATAGGGTAGGTAAGGGCAGAAATAAAAGGGTCATTATCAAAGAATCTAAAAAATATCAGTGTTATTGGAAGTGAAGAAATTGAGTGGTTTTCGAAAAAATCATCATTATGTCTCACAATCTTATCTAAAAGCATGGGGGGATGAGTATAGAAACCTCTCGATTTACAGGATTTTGGTTTCAAATGATTCAGTTTCGCTGTGGCAAAAGCTCTCAATCAAGAGTGTTGCATATCATCAGCATCTCTATACACGGATAACAGCTGGGTCAGATTCAGATGAGCTTGAGAAATGGATGGATCAAGAAATTGAAGCACCTGCCCAGAAAGTGTTGAACAGAATTCGATCTTATAACACACTAACACATGATGAGTGGGGACATTTAGTACGTTTTATGGCACTACAAGATGTTCGTACCCCTGTTAGGCTTATGGAACATCTAAATTTTATGGAGGAGGAAATTCCAGAAGTTATTGAAAAAGTGTTAAACAATTTTATACATGTTCTTGAAAATTCAAGAAATACAGGAGAATATCCAAAAAGTAAAACTTACCCAGATGCAAATATGATACCGTTACGCTTGACTAAAAAGATAGAACCTGGTGCGGAACAAGGACTTTTAAAAGCGGAAATTATTGCGGGGCGTAGCACTTGGTTGTTCTCAATACGTCACTTCCTCACTAAGACATATCAAGTGTTGAAGAAACATCGTTGGAGTGTCATTAAAGCCCCAAAAGGAATTGAATGGTTCACTAGTGACAATCCAGTGGTAAAGTTGAATTACAACTCTCAGGATTCATATGATTTTAAAGGTGGATGGGGAAATGAAGGAACTGAGATATTATTTCCTCTTTCTCCAGATCTCTTACTATATACCCAAGTTGGAAATGATAAACAATATAGTAATATTTCTATGACATTTGCTAAGACGTTACAACACTTAATTGCCGAAAATGCCCATCGATTTATTTTTTCTACCCACCCAATCAAAGAGATTGAAAGACTACGTCCTCGTACTGTAAATCGTGATATTTTTTTGCATGAAAGAGAGTTATGGGAGAGATGGCACCATGAGCAAAAGAGAGCAGAGTTGGATCTCATGATGCGAGATAAGAGAGGATGAACAAATTATTATGGGGAAGTGCTGAATAACAGTAGAAAGGGTATGCCGTCCATGGCAGCCACTGAATTACGGGCATCCGACATCAGATAACAAAATATCCCCGCGTCGGCGAAGCAGAGAAGCAGCTCAATTTGAAGCTCGCCTCGATCGCAAGTAGTTAGTTTCATAGAAGGTTAATCAGCGACACAACCCTTTCGCTAACCGAGACGGTGAAGCCCGAGCCTAAGAAAAGCATTTCTAAGGCTCGAACTTCACCTGTAAGCTCAAGGGCGTCGGGGATACGGAACGTTATGAGAAATCATTGCAACCATATATAATAATCTTAAACAGAATAACATGAACTCAAGAGGAGCTAAAATAATGGACGATTTTACAAAGAAACGTATTATTAAAATAATGGATAATTACACTAAGAATAAAGTGCCGAAACACATTCAAAATCAAATCAAAATGAGTTACAAAATAAGAGGAAACAATGTTACATTGATCGAGGAAAGACCAGCATTTATGAGTGATAGATGGGTTCAATTAGACATTGCACAATTTAGATTAGATAAAGACAAATGGAAAATTTATTGGAAAGATAGTAAAGAAAAATGGCACTTTGTAGAGGATATATTACCTGATGAAGATTTTGAAAAACAATTAGAGATTGTTGATAAAGATAATAAAGGGATTTTTTGGGGTTAAGCAGAGAAGGCAATGACATCTCATAACAAAATATCCCCGCGTCGGCGTGGCAAGGAAGTAGCTCAATTTGAAGACGCCTCGGTCGCAGGATGTTAGATTCAAAGAAGAAGATTCAGCGACACAACCCTTTCGCTAACCGAGACGGCAAAGCCCGAGCCTAAGAAAAGCATTTCTAAGGCTCGAACTTCACCTGTAAGCTCAAGGGCGTCGGGGATACGGAACGTTATGTGAAAGTGCCGAAGAGTAACTCCAGTTGAAATTAGCAAGGAGGACTAATCTTGATAGATAAATACAAGCATATACAAGAAGATAATGCATCTGTGTATTATTCAACTAAAGACGAAATTTTTGCGAAAGAAACATTATCGGAATTAAAAGAATCTTATCAAGCATTATTCAAGTATTTTAGATTGGATATTGATCAAGGCTTTTCGTTTAATGCATATCTTGCAACGAATAGAAAAGAATTTGAGAATTTAGTAATCAATTTATTGAATATAGATATTGAAATTCCAAGTAGAAAAAGCCATATCGCACAACCTCAAGGAAACAACCTTATCCTACTATCACCATCTGCATATGAAGAAGATTCAACATATAAATATAATATTGAAGATTACCAAAGACTACTTTTACATGAGATGACTCATATGTTTCAAGAATATTTATCGCCTGATATGGAGAAACTTCCAAGATGGTTTACAGAAGGTATGGCAATATACATTTCAGAGAAGTGGAAATACGAGGATGAATTCAAAGAGTCAGTATTAAAAACAATAAATGAAGGTAATACTCCCTCCTTTGCAGAGATAAATGAAAATATTATCCTTTCTTATATATGGGGCTGGACGATAATCAAGTATATTGTAGATAAATATGGTAATGACAAAGTAATAGAAATTCTTACTAACATGTCATTAAATGAGTATCACAATATAATTAATAGTTTTTTCAATCAATGGAAGGATTGGGTGTCAAAGAAAGAAAATGTAGTCTAATCAATAGAATATATAAGTATATTCATTGGCACCATCACCTAACAATGCATCCCCGCGTCGGCGTACATGGAGGTAACTCAATTTGAAGAGCGCCTCGGTCGCAGAGGTAGATTCATAGAAGTGAATCAGCGAAACAACCCTTTCGCTAACCGAGACGGCGAATCTCGAGCCTAAGAAAAGCATTTCTAAGGCTCGAACTCCACCTGTAAGCTCAAGGGCGTCGGGGATACGGAACGTTATATGACATTACCGAATAACTTTTCATAGAAATTAAAGGAGGAAAAATGAAAAAAACAATTATTTTAGTCATTATAATTACTCAACTTTCGCACCTTAAAAATGTGAATGAATTTAAATAGCTGTAAT
>CAZEQK010000068.1:0-11120 GCA_964514395.1 uncultured Bacillaceae bacterium | reverse complement strand
GCATAACCAATAAAGTGTTTCTTTATAACGTGTCCATTTTATAGGGCACAGTTCAAAGTTAAAAAATCCGACTTTTTTCTATTTATTATTTTCTTAACGTATAATTCCGCTAGAATGTTGGCGGTACCCCATATCTTCATAATACATTTCTTCAAGGCTTGCATATTTACCTTCTAATTCTTTTGTGTACCGTTTACCTAGAATTCTTCTCCAGATGAACTTTATTCTGATATCAATGTCAACTAGTGTTTGAAACATATCAATACTGATTACTTTATATTTTTTCATTTTAGATACGCTCCCAATTTCCCAGTTAAGTACTTATGGTTTATCTCTCATCCTCCATAATTCCATTTTTATCTTTCAAATCCTTTTATTTTCTAATCACTTTATATTATCTATGCCTAAGTATAGCAATGGATTATTTTATCAGAGGGTCATGGAAAGATTCTCAAAAGCATTTAACACCAGAGAGTTTGAAGCAAGAAATAATTTACAGTTTTATTTTTTAGAAGTATAATGAGAAAGAAATTAAAGAAGGTGGCTGATAAAGATGCATATTGCTACATATCTATCAAAAAGAAACCCATATCTTAAGAATCAGCCTTATCAGTAAAAGCTCCATGATTAATAATAGCTATACATAAAGAGAGCGAATAAGGACCTACAGGCTGATTTGTCTGTAGTTTTTTTTGTCTAATCTTAAGTATAAAAGCAATCAAGATAGGAGGATAAAGCATTTATGATCACAGTAAAGGGAATTAAAAAGCATTATAAGATTGTAAAAAAAGACCCTGGTCTAAAGGGTGCATTTAAAGCCTTGTTTCATCGAACCTATGATATAAAGGAGGCTGTAAAAGATCTAACCCTTACCATACAATCTGGGGAAATAGTCGGTTACATCGGTGCAAATGGAGCTGGAAAATCCACAACGATAAAAATGCTAACTGGGATTCTAACACCAACAGAAGGAGAAATTCAAGTAAATGGAATCATTCCTTATAAAGATAGGCAGAAAAACGCAAAGAATATAGGTGCCGTATTCGGTCAACGTACCCAATTGTTTTGGGACATTCCAGTTCGTGAATCCTTTGAATTATTAAAGCACATCTACGAAATACCTGAAGAAAAATATCAAGAAACCTTAAAATTATTTGTCGATGTCCTTCAGCTAGAACCATTATTAGGCATACCTGTTAGACAGCTTTCATTAGGTCAAAAGATGAGATGTGAGCTAGCTGCAGCCTTTTTGCATCGTCCCTCTGTTGTATACCTTGATGAGCCAACCATTGGTCTTGATGTCGCAGTTAAGGTGAGAATTAGAAAGTTTATTAAGGAAATGAATAAGCGCTGGGGTACTACAATCATTTTAACAACTCATGACATGCAGGATATCGAAGAAATTTGTCAGCGAATTATTATTATTGATGAAGGAACGATTATTTATGATGGGGACTTAAAATCCATCAAAAATCGTTTTGGAAATAAACGTGTGATCCATTTTGATTTGGAAAAAATTCAAACGTTTGTATTACCAGAAAAACTCGTAGAGTTAGGAGTAGAAGTAGTAGAAGAGGCAGAGGAAAACACAAATAAAGTTAGTATTGCCTTTAATAATGACTCCATCTCAGCCGCAGAAGTCATCTCAATTATAATGAAATCCTATAATGCTACCGATTTAACCATTACAGATTCAAAAATTGAAAACATAGTAGAAGAAATCTATCAAAAGGGACTATAGAGGAGGGAGCGATTTGAAAAAATATTGGAAGTTCGCTAAGTCTCAAATGCAGGTAGAAACTGCTTATACAGCGTGGTATTGGGCTGGTACCGTCACCTTTATCCTCCGATTAATGATCATTTATTATTTTTGGCATGCCGTTTATGCCAATCAGGCTACTATTAAAGGGATGAATCTGAAAACCATGATATCTTACATGGTAGTCGCGATGATATTACAGGGATTAGTTTCCGGTACTGGTAATAGACTTGCATCGGATATTAGAACAGGCGAAGTAGCTATCGAGTTAATGCGTCCATACGATCTTATCTTTAAAATTATAGCTCTAGATTTTGGAGCAAAGTTATCAGGATTTATTCGGGAAGGACTCCCTCTTATCATAATTGGTTTTCTGTTTCTTCATATCTCCTTCCCAGCTACCTGGCAAAGTATTTTACTATTCGTCACTAGCGGTCTTGTTGGAATAGGTATTGGCGCCTTTTTTGATTTAATTATTGCTATGTTAGCTTTCTGGACAATCAATGTATGGGGCTTAAGAGTATTAAAGGAGGCTGTTATCACATTTTTCTCAGGAGCATTAATTCCAATTACCCTTTTTCCAGCATGGTTACTCCATGTAAGTATGTATCTTCCTTTTCAATCGATGATTTTCGTGCCAGTATCTATTTATACAGGGACAATAACTGGAATGAATGCAATTTATGCGATAGGGATACAAGTTATTTGGCTTGTTGGATTATATATGTTAGTTCGTCTTTTGTGGTCTCAAGCACTTAAACAAATCACCATATTTGGAGGTTAACCGTATGGTACTAAAAAAATATCTTAAGCTATATGTATTATTCTCAATACAGCATCTAAAGGTAATGATGGAATATCGAATTGATTTTTTACTTGGTGTTCTTTCTGTCATGCTTGAACAATTCACATCTATTTATTTTGTGAAAATTGTATTTGATCACATTCAGCAGCTAAATGGTTGGAATTTTTATGAGATATTATTCATTTATGGTATTGCATCAACTGGTAGGTCCATTCATCAAATTTTCTTTGATAATTTATGGACTTTGGGTTGGCAATATATTCGCACAGGAAATTTTGATCGATTAATGATTCGACCCATTAATGTACTTTTTCATTTAATCGCCGACCGACTCCATCAGGATGGCTTTGGACAATTAATCATAGGCATCATTATCTTAGCAACAGCGATTCCTCATTTGCCTATTCATTGGGGTATTACACAGATTTTTTTCCTTATTATTATGATTATCTCTAGCGGATTGATATTTGTTGCCATTAACCTTTTTTATGCAACTTTTTCCTTTTGGATGGTAGATAGCTTACCCATTATGTGGGCAGTATTTAATTTAAGCGATTTTGCTCGCTATCCATTAACGATTTACAATAAATCGATTCGTTACTTGCTGACTTGGTTAATTCCATATGGTTTTACGGCATTTTACCCATCTGCTTTTTTTATTCATCATTCAGAGTATCAATCCATTGCTTTATGGTCGCCAATTGTTGCAATTATTTCCTGCATTATTGCCTATGCTTTTTGGAAAAAAGGATTACAAGCATTTACTAGTACAGGAAACTAAAAGTATACTCATACTTATCATTTGCTTATTCATGAATAAGTGTCGTCTAACATTAAATAAAAATAGCCTCCCTTTTTATTGGTTTGGGAGGCTTTAATTTGTTGTATTGATTATCGCAATTTAAGGTGAAAATAAAATTATCTATTCAGTTGCTTTAGTGCTTCATAATAGGCTTCAATGGTGGCATGAATATCCTCATCTGTATGCACCGTAGACATAAACAATCCCTCAAATTGAGAAGGAGCAATATAGACTCCATGATCTAGTAAATAACCATGCACCTGCTTAAAATATTCAATATTAGAGGTTTTTGCTGTCGCATAGTCAATCACCTTTTCATCAGTAAAAAAGAAACCAATCATTGCACCTACCTGATTAATATGATGAGGAATTGCTAGATCCTTTGCATTTTCAGCTAAGCCTCCTGCTAACAGCTTTGACTTTCTATCAAGCTCCTCATATACACCAGGCTGCTTTAATATCTTTAAGGTTGCAATGCCTGAAGCCATGGCCACAGGGTTTCCTGATAGTGTTCCAGCTTGATAAATTGTTCCAACTGGTGCAATATGCTCCATGATTTCTCTTTTACCACCATAGGCACCAACAGGCAAACCTCCACCAATCACCTTTCCCAAGGTGGTTAAATCTGGATCAATGCCATACAACCCTTGGGCACTTTTAGGACCAACTCGAAATCCTGTCATGACCTCATCAAATATAAGTAAGCTTCCATAACGACTAGTTATCTCTCTTAAGCCTTGTAAAAATCCCTGACCTGGTGGAACCACTCCCATATTTCCTGCTACAGGCTCAACAATAACTGCAGCAATGTCCTCGCCAAATCTCTCAAATGCTAAGGCTATTCCTTCTAAATCATTGTATGGTACCGTTATCGTCTGCGCCGCTGTCCCCTCTGGAACCCCAGGACTATCTGGAAGCCCTAATGTTGCTACACCTGAACCAGCTTTAATAAGTAAACTGTCACTATGACCATGGTAGCTTCCTTCAAATTTTAGTATCTTATTTCTTTTTGTATATCCCCGCGCTAGACGGATGGCACTCATTGTTGCTTCTGTACCTGAATTCACCATCCTTACCATTTCTATGGACGGAACCATTTCAATAATAAGCGCAGCAATTTCATTTTCAAGCTCAGTAGGGGTTCCAAAGCTAGTACCTTTCCCTATGGTCTCTTGGACAAAGGAGATTACATTTGGATGGGCATGTCCAACAACTAATGGGCCCCATGATGCAACATAATCAATATATTCATTTCCATCTATATCATAGATTTTTGAACCGATGCCATGATCAATATAGATTGGGCTCTTGTCTACAGATTTAAATGCACGTACAGGACTATTCACCCCACCTGGCATTAATTCCTTTGCAATTGCAAATTTTGTTATAGATTTTTCATAACGGCTCATCGTATCTACCCCTTTAATACTTGATCTTCCCACTCATCCATTTCAGGTGTAAAATATTGCACTCTTGTTTTCTTATATTCTTTTGTAGAATAAAGCACAGATCTTTCTGTTATTCCTGTTTCCTGCTCAATCATGTTAAGTATTTCTTCTACTTCATTTGCATCTCTTCCATGTACCATCGTAAAGATATTATATGGCCAATCAGGATAGATTGGTCTGAGATAGCAGTGACTTACTGCTTGATATGCAGCCATATTATAGCCTACTTCATCTTGTTTTTTTTGAGGAACCTTCCATACACCCATTCCATTAGCCATAAACCCAGCCTTGCGATGGTATAAAACAGCTGCAAAACGACGCATCTGTCCTCTATCTTTAAATATATTAGCCTGTTCTAATAATTCTGATACTGTAACACCTGCTTCTTTTGCAAGGGGTGCAAAGGGTTCTTCAATAATATCTAGATCCTTCTGTAATACTCTTATCATATTCATCTCTTGCTCGGTTAATGGCTCTGTATATTTATTTTGTTTTTTATCACTATAGGTACTACCTTCCGATTTAGCTTTTGTATTTTTACCTGTCATGTCTAATTGAACACCTATTTTAAATAGCTTTAATGTCGGAAGTATTCTAATCGCTTCTACATCAGCCTGTTCCCCTAGCTTTTCTACTGTTTTTTCAAGTCCTAAACGGCTATTTGGTGGAACTGCAATGGTAAACCAGAGATTAAATTCGTGGTTTCGTTTATAGTTATGGGAAACCCCTGGATGCTGATTAATAATCTCAGCCGCTTCATCTATCCTTTCAGGATTTATCTTTGCAGCAACAAGACTAGATTGATAGCCTAAGCTTCGAGTATCAAAAATGGCTGACATTTGTCTAATGACTTCACCCTTTAGACCCTTTAATCTATCAATGACCTCCTGCTCTGTAACATTTAAACGGTTGCCCATTTCTAAAAATGGACGCTTTACAATCGGAAAATTCTTTTGCACCATATTTAAAAGTTCTTGATTGGTTTGATCTAATTGTGGATTACTCATGTTCGCCCTCCTTTAACCATTTAGCAACATCCTTAGCAAAATAGGTTAGGATCATATCTGCTCCTGCTCTTTTCATTCCAGTGAGCATCTCTAATACCACTTTTTTTTCATCGATCCAGCCGTTATTGGCTGCAGCTTTAATCATAGAGTACTCACCACTCACATTGTATGCTGCTACTGGTAAATTAAAATTTTCTTTTACTTGATAAATAATATCCATATAAGCTAGTGCTGGTTTTACCATTAGTATATCAGCACCCTCTAACACATCTGAATTCGCTTCACGTAAAGCCTCCCTACTATTTGCTGGATCCATTTGATAGGCTTTACGATCGCCAAATTGTGGTGCAGATTCTGCTGCATCACGAAACGGACCATAGAAGGAAGAAGCATATTTAACTGCGTAAGACATAATCGGTGTATCGATAAAGCCTGCTTTATCCAATCCATGACGAATTGCCTTTACAAAACCATCCATCATATTGGATGGAGCTATAATATCAGCTCCAGCCCTTGCTTGTGAAACAGCAGTTCTTGTCAGCAAGTCTAAGGATGGATCATTAAGTACCTTCTCTTCATGGATTACACCACAGTGACCATGATCTGTGAATTCACATAGACAGGTATCTGCAATCACAAGTAAGTCTGGTTGCTTTCGTTTAATTAAACGAATCGCCTGTTGAACGATACCCTCCTCATGATAAGCCTGACTCCCCTGGGCATCCTTTACTTCAGGGATACCAAAAAGGATAACTGCTTGTATATTTAAACGAACGATCTCTTCTATCTCTTTTTCTAATTCATCTATAGAAAGCTGATAGACACCTGGCATGGAGCTAATTTCATTTCTTATTCCTTTTCCATGGGTGACAAACAGTGGATATATCAAATCATAAACATGCAGGATGGTTTCCCTTACCATGTTTCTAATCCCTTTACTTTGTCGTAAACGATGATGACGATCAAAATGTAATTCCATAGCTTTTCCTCTCTTCCTATGCAGGATGATGGTAATATTCCTCTACTAAATTAATGATTCATTATGTTGTTTTGCTATCGCCTCGACTAAACCTGGTATCGTATAATCACTTGCCGTAACTGTAACGTTATAGCCAAGCGTCTTTGCTGTATTTGTCGTAATTGGACCAATACTTGCGATGGTTACATCATGAAGTAAATCTTGAATCCTTTCATGCTCTATTGCTTTTGTAAAGTTTTTAACAGTTGAGGAGCTCGTAAAAGTGATGATATGAATTTGTTTTTCCTTAAGCATCCTTATAATTTCATCCTTGTTTTCATCATCAATAACAGTGTCATATGCATCGACCTCAACAACCTCTAATCCCTTCTCTCTTAATTGTTCAGGTAGAATTCTTCTTGCAATATCAGCTCTTGGTAAAAGCACCCGTTGACCTTCCCTCAGATGACCATCTAAGGCATGGAGTAACCCCTCTGCCTTAAACTCTTCAGGTAATATTTCAACGAGTAAGCCTTTATCCTCTAATAACTGGGCTGTTTTTGGCCCTATTGCTGCTACTCTAGCTTTATGTAACCTACGTATATCTATTTTTAATTCCCTTAATTTAGAGAAGAAGGATTCCACACCGTTCACACTAGTAAAAATGATCCAATCAAAGCTTTCAAGCTGCTGAACGGCTTGATTGTATGGTTCTGGATTTTTAGGTGGAACAAGCTTTATCACAGGAAATTCAACAGCTTCCCCGCCTAATTCCTGAATCATTTGTGATAATTCACTAGCCTGAGCTCTTGCCCTTGTAACAAGCACTCGTTTACCAAAGAGTGGTTTTTGTTCAAACCATTGAAGCTGCTCTCTTAGCTTCACAACCTCACCAATAATAATGATGGCTGGTGATGTCAAATTGGCCTCTTCTACCCTAGTAACAATATTTTGAAGCGTGCCAGTCACTGTTTGTTGTTCCACTCTTGTTCCCCAGCGAATAAGTGCAACCGACGTATTTTCACTTCTACCATTTTCTATGAGTTTATCTCTTATCAATCGTAAATTGGATACTCCCATCAGAAAGATTATCGTTCCCGTGGCGGTTGAGATTTTTTCCCAATTAATATCAGATTCATTTTTAGTTGGATCTTCATGACCTGTGACGATAGCAAGTGATGATGTATAGCCTCTATTTGTTACTGGTATCCCCGCATAGGCTGGAACAGCGATTGCTGAAGTAATTCCAGGTACGATTTCAAAGGGTATCTTTGCTTTTGCAAGCTCTAAAGCTTCTTCACCAACCCGACCAAATACTGTCGGATCTCCTCCCTTTAAACGGGTCACAACTCCTTTTTCTCTAGCCTTTTCAACCAATAATTGATTGATCTCTTCCTGCAATAAGGTGTGCTGATTAGGAGATTTTCCAACATAAATCAATTCTGCAGTTTTTTTGGCATATTCCAATAAAGAGGGATGGGCTAAGCGATCATAAATAATGACATCGGCCTTTTTTATCGCTTCCATTCCTTTTAATGTAATTAATTTTGGATCTCCAGGACCCGCACCTACTAAATATACCTTTCCTTGCACCACGTTATAAATCCCCTTTCAATTGCCTAAGGACTTTTTCTGCACCCTGAAGAATAAGTTCATCTGCAACCTTTATTCCTAATTGAATCGCTTCTTCCTTTTCTGCCATCCCTTCAGCCTTAAACACCTTTTTTCCATCAAGGGTAGCAACAATACCTACTAGATGTAGCTTGGTCTTCGCTATTTTTGCATATGCACCAATTGGTACTTGACATCCACCCTCCAGCTTTTGAAGCAAAGCTCTCTCTGCAGCGACAATATATCTAGTCTCTTGGTGGTCTATCTTAGATAATAACTCTAATGTAGCCTGATCATTTTCTCGTGTTTGTATACCGAGTGCTCCTTGTCCAACAGCAGGTACACATAGTTCCACATTCAGATATTGGCTAATTTTATTTTCCCAGCCCATTCTTTTTAACCCAGCTACAGCTAAAACAATCGCATCTAAACCTTTTGTTTCAAGCTTTTTAAGCCTAGTATTGATATTTCCCCTTATCGACTCTATTTGTAAATCATTACGATAGGATAGAAGCTGAGCTGCTCTTCGTAGGCTACTCGTACCAACCCTTGCTCCTATTTGTAATGTGTCAATAGTATAATCGTGGTTTGAAATAAGACAGTCCCTTGGATCCTCTCTTTCGGGTACTGCTGCTAAGGTTAATCCTGCAGGCATTTCAGCCGGCATATCCTTCATACTGTGTACTGCTAAATCTATTTCACCAGTTAACAATGCCTGTTCAATTTCCTTTACAAATAGACCTTTCCCACCAACCTTTGATAGGGTTACATCAAGAATTTTATCACCTTTTGTCACAATTTCCTTAATCTCAAATTCATAGGGCAGTCCAAGTGAATTTAACTTGTTAATCACCCATTCTGTTTGCGTCAGTGCTAATTGACTTTTCCTTGAACCTATTATAATTTTTTTCATCTTTTTATTTGTTCTCCTTTTCTAAGAAGACTACTTTTCATTAGCTATAGATTAGACATCTGAGAATCATGTTACGTTTATATGGATAATTTTATATTCTTCTCCTCTTCCTCAACATCAAAAATCTTTTTAAAATATCCCATCATTTCTTTGGCATCAGGTTGGGCTGACATTTCCTTAGCTCTAATAATCGGCGATTTTAACATCTGATTAACAATACTTTTTGTGTGTTTTCGAATCACTTTCAACTCTTTTTCTGTTAGATAGGGAAGTTTATTCTCAATTGACTTAATCGTCTCATCATGAATTCTGAGGCTTTTCTCTCTTAATGCTGCTATTAATGGAATTACTTCCAATGTATTTAACCATTGATAAAATTCATCTACCTCTTTTTTTATCCAATTACTTATTTGAATAGCTATTTTTTCTCTCTCTTTTAAATTACTATCTACAATACCTGTTAAATCATCTATATCATATAAAAAAACACCTTCTATGTTGCGGATTAATGGATCAATATCCCTTGGAAAAGCAATATCAATTAATAATAAAGGCCTATTGCTTCTATGATTAAATATATTTTTGATTTGTTCTTTACTAATAATTATCGAATCAGCGCCAGTAGAACTAATTACAATATCTGCTTTAAATAGCGCTTCCTTCAATTGTTCAATTCCATATGCTGTACCTTTTAAAGATTTTGCCAATTCTTCAGCCTTCTCATAGGTTCTATTTATAACCATTATATCCTTTACACCATTGGAGTAAAGATGATCTGCAGCTAATTTCCCTATTTTCCCAGTACCAATAATTAATACATTTTTTTTTGACAATTGATCAAGATTTTTTTTTGCTAATTCAACTGCTATATAGCTAATAGATACTGCATTTTCTCCAATACCAGTTTCAGAATGTGTTTTTTTTGCAAAGGTAATTGCTTGCTTAAATAAAGTATTAAAAATTACTCCAGTAGCTCCATACTGTTGTGCGATGAAAAATGATTGACGTACTTGTCCCAAAATTTGTGTCTCTCCTAAAACCATTGAATATAATCCAGTAACAACTTTAAATAAATATTCTATAGCTTCTTCATCTTTTTTTACATATAAAAATGGCAAAACTTCTTCTTTCTCTATCTTAAACCATTCAGCAATAAACTTTTTTATAAAATGTTCACCTGTGTGAAGCTGATCAACAGTCGCATAAATTTCTGTTCTATTACATGTACTAACAATTACTGCTTCTAAAACACTTTTTGTTTGCTTCAGTCTGTTTAGGGCAAGTTCAAGCAATTCCTCATTAAAAGTAAATCTTTCTCTAAATTCTATAGGTGTAGTTAAATAATTTAACCCAACTATCATTACATGCATTATACCTCATCCTAATAATAACTTATTTTTAATATCAATCCTATAAAAAATTCATTATTAACTATTTTTTAGGCTGATAAATACAGTATGGCTCTTCTGCCATATAGTTCCCTGTTTCATAATATGCTCTAGCTCGACAGCCTGAACATACATTCTGATACTCACATGCCCCACATTTTCCTTCTAGCTTGGAATCATCCCTTAGCGCCTGGAAAATCGGTGAATCATCCCACACTTCTTTCACATGCTGTTTTTTTACATCACCTGCTTCAACAGGCAAATAACCACAAGGTTGGGCCTTTCCTTTATGAGATATAAAGAATACGCCTGTTCCAGCTAGACAGCCCTTTGTCATCGCTGCCATCCCATGGCTTTGGAATGTAATTTTCTCGCCCCGCTCCTTCGCCTTTTGTCTAATGATGCGATAGTAGTGAGGGGCACAGGTTG
>CAZEQK010000067.1:0-11282 GCA_964514395.1 uncultured Bacillaceae bacterium | reverse complement strand
AATTCTATAATACTATTATAATGATTTTTTATAGCATAAACATTATATTTATTAACTCAACTTTCGCAGCCTGAAATAGGCAAGTAGACCTTGATATAACTAGGTAAACTGGCAATCCATTGCTGAAGTTGACTTTTAATCCATTTTGTTAATTTACGATTAGACTTGTGAATGACGTCTTCGAGTAATTGCAGTAATTGTTTGAGAACGGTTGCCCAATCTAACTCATGAACTTCATCACTAAATTCATAAAACAATCCGCCCAATGTTCTTGGGTCTTTGCTAACACGATGTTGCCATGACAAAAGAATATAACGGGAAAAGACAATCGTGGTATGACTAACCAGTAAGTCATAAGATCTTCCTTGGAACTCCTTTGAGAGTTTCAATAGGGATTTCGTAGACTTGAAAAATAGTTCAATATCCCATCGCATTCCGTAAATCCGAATGATTTCTTCTTCAGAAAGAGAACAGTCTGTACTAAGAATGGCAAGCCACTCTTTCTTTAAAGAACGATGTTGAACAAATACAATCTTTACTGGAATTCCTGATTCCAGTTGTACAAAGATGGTTTTTAATATTCCTTTCTTTCCGTGAACACGTAGTGCTTTTGTATAAAGTTCATTTAGAGAAAACCTACGGTTTTGGAAAAATTTCAAAGGCTTCACCATTCCAATGACATCTAATCCTTTTTCTACGGTGACTTGAATGAGTGGGGCATGAGTAAACCAACTATCCATTAAAACATAAGAAGCATGAATACCCATAGAAAGAGCACGTTCAATCATGATTGGAATAACTTCTGGTGCTTTCTGTAAAGCTTCTACACGACGTTTATAGCCAGAAGTTCGTTTATCTATTCTCTCAGAAATTCCGTTGATTTGAGCCTTTTTGTTTGAAGAACTCAATAAAGAAAAGTCTACAAGTAAAAAGGTATGTCCATCTGTCCATCCAAGGGTAAGCATTTTAAATCCTTTATAAAATGTGTGCGTAGCATGGTCGTGAAAGCGTGATAGAAGCTCAACCGATTTACTTCTGTTTCTTTCAAACATCGAATCATCAATAACAAAAGCAGTGATGCGTTTTGACGAAGTCAGTCTACGTACCTTTTCAATAGTAGCTGCACTAAAAAGGAGTAAAAATTTACGCCATGCATATCGAGGATGATTTAAAAAACGATAGACAGCATCCTTACCAGGTAACGTATCCCCTTTACGACTTTCTAATAAACGAAACCAATTTTTATGATGAAAGATAAGCAGAAAAACAAGTTGAAAAAGAGACGAAGATGTATAACCGAATCCCTTTTTTATTCCAGCTTTTCTCAAGTAGTGTAATACTTTTAATTCAGAAAATGCGTGATTAATTTCATTTGGTAGTTGATTGTTTAAACGATTTTGCTCTATCATATAGGAGACACCTCTTCTTCTATTTTGGTAGTGTTTATTAGTCAAATTCACTTTACCAAAAGTTGAGGTGTTTTTCATTATTTATCTCATTCGTCAAGAAAGATTTTTAACTGGTACTCAAGCCTTGTGGCTCAATGATTTTCAGTGAAAATTACTCTGCGAAAGTTGAGTTATGTAACAAGTGAAATGTTTCAGGGAAGAAGACTTCCTTATTTCTTCGGTTGTTCAAATTTTCATATAGACAAAGTGTAAAACAAAAAAACATAAAGGAAGTTTATTATGGATTTCCCTTATGTTTTTGGTTATGTAAGAGATAAATTATGTTAGAAATTCTATAGATGTACTCAAAATAAAATACTATTCATTTACTTCAATACTTGTAGGATCTGGATGATCCTCAGCATAAGTAGGTACTGACCAAACTGAACTTACAACTAACATGGTAAATATTAATGTGAAAATTAATCTTTTCATTTATATTCACCTCACTTTTTTATTTTTAATATAGAATCATTTGCTAAACAACAGTAATTATAAGACTTTTTATAGTTTCGTTGATTAGCATAATAATTGGCTATTTTTTTTGCAGCTTCATTTAATTCTAACCAAGCTTGTTTCTCTTTAAAATAAGCTAGTCCAGTTTCTTCGATGAAATTAATGATTTTTTCAGTATCAATATAATGTTCTAATTTTAAAAGGTTCAATTTTACTTGAATGTAGATAATACCATGTTCTTCTGCAATTTTAAGTCCTTTTTCTAGCCATTCCTTGGCTGTTTCTTTTTTATTAATTGCAAAATAACTTTCAGTTAAATAATATATTGTATTAGTGAGCTTATCGTATATTTCTTTTCTTAGCTCAATACTTTTAAGATAATAATCAATAGCTTCGAGATGGCTATTATTTTTCGAGTAAAGATAACCAAGATTATGGTATATGTTACTTATTAAATATGTATTGTTAAGTTTTTTAGCTATTTTTAATGAATTATCCAAATGGTGCTTTGCTTTTTTGTATTCTTCTAAACGCATGTAATTTATTGATAATATAGATTGCGCTTCAATACTTTGCATATAATCCATATTAAAATTGAATATATCTAAGGCAAGATTAGCATAACGTATAGCTAATGTAATACGATGTAATCTGCTATGAACAAGAGATAAAAGGTATAATAGTTCAGATTCATTCATATGAATTTGTTGATCAATCTTTTCTGCTTTTGAATAGTACTCTAGCGAATCTATAAAGTCGTTTTGCATGTACTTATAAAGTCCATAAAAATAATAGAAATAGTATTTTTGAATGTCAGAAAGATTACTTTCAACTAATTCAAGCTTTACAATAAGCTGGTTACTTTCATTCATATTTCGAAAAAATAATTGATATCTAAGAGAAAATAATTGATATTGAATTAAAATTATTGGATCTACAATTTTTGAAATGTCCCTATTTATTGATATTTCTATTTCTTTAGCTTTGTTTTTATCTCTACTTTTAATAACCTCATACCATTCGTATAATTTTCTATTAATATCTTCAACATTAATAGTTTCATCTTCTGTTATAGAAAGTCCTAACTTTTTTAGAAGAAGATTTGCTGTTTCTTGATGTGGCTTAACAACGTTATTTTCTATTTTACTTAAGTGTGACTTTGTACAAATGCCCTCGGCTAATTTTTCTTGTGTTAATCCCTGTTGTTTTCTATGATATCGAATTTTATCTCCAATTTCCATATAAACCTCCTTTTCTTGTGTTGTACAACTTGAACCAAAAAAGTAAGTATTTACTAAAGAAAATTGTATCAAGTTTTCCAACTTAAAACAAGGTAACTTATGTTAATATTGGATTATAGTAATAAACAGAACAATTATTAGTTAGGAGAGGAGGCGAAAACGTGAAAAGACGAGTAAAATATATCGTAAGTATCCTCATGGTTTTCTCGTTTATTATTAGTATGATATCAATAAATTCTTCTTATGCTAAAACTAATTCCAACCGGAAGATTGTTATGTTTGAAGAAAATGTTGATCAGGTTAAAAAAGATAAAATTCTAGAAAAACATGGGGCTACAAAAGTGAAGGAAATCATAGGAACCAATGCTATAGTAGTTCATGTCTCATCAGATGACTTATTAATTAATGAGCCTGATATTAAATATATTGAAGATGATATAATAGTCTCGATATCAGGAAAAATTGATGATGATGCTAAAGTCAAGAAAAAAGATGAAATAGGGCCTGAACAACCCGCAGAGGTTATTCCTTGGGGTGTTCAATATATGGGAGCAACTGATATTTGGGAAATTACAAAAGGTGAAGGTGTAAAAGTTGCCATCATAGATACGGGAGTAGATATAGACCATCCTGATTTGGTGGATAATATAAAAGGTGGCTATAACACTATTACCAAGAAAGGCTCTTATAATGATGATAATGGTCATGGCACACATATTGCGGGTATTATTGCCGCTTCTGATAATGAGATAGGTGTTATCGGTGTTGCTCCAGAAGTTGATTTATATTCTATTAAATCATTGGATTCAAATGGTGAAGGTTATGTATCAGATATTATTGAAGCTATTGAATGGAGTATTGTCAATGACATTGACATTATTAATATGAGTTTTGGTTTTATTATGAAGTCTACTGCACTTTATGAATCGATATTAGATGCTTCAAAATCGGGAATCGTTATGGTTGCAGCAGCAGGAAATAATTATGGAGGATATGCTGAGTATCCAGCAGCGTATCCAGAAGTTGTTAGTATTGGTGGCATTGACGAAGAAGGTAACCCAACTGACTTCTCTGCAAGAAATGGAATTGATATATGGGCTCCGAGTACCTCTATATATTCGACATATACTAACGACAATTATGTAGAAATGGAGGGAACTTCTATGGCCGCTGCACATTGGACAGGTAAATTTATTCTGCAAATGAAAATGGATAATTAATTAAAAAAATAATATATTAACTGAAAAGGAGAAATTATTTATGAAAAAGATTGTAAGTTTATTTTTAATGTTAGTGGTGATGTTTTCAATGGTAGTACCATTACAAGCAAAGGAAAAAGCGAATGATTTTGAATTACCAAAAACTGTTTATGTTATGCAGGATGATTCTGGTATGTATATTGCAACTGATAAAAAATCAGCTGATTTAAAGGCCAAAATGACAGATGATTATGGAATATATGAAACTAAAAATGGTGATCTTATCTCATATACAGGAACTAATAGTTACCAACTAGTTGATCGTTATGAAGTTCTATTAACTGATGAAGATGCTGTTTCTAATATATTGACAAATGAGTCAATTATTATGGAGATTAGAAATGACATAGAGAAGCGCTCAAAAAGAGCAATATTGGCTAATAATGAGGAAGCAAAATTAGTACTATATCTACCGAAGGAAACACAGATAAAGGCTCGAGAGGATTTTTATTATGAATATAATGGATATCAAATGTTGGATACATTAATATATTATCATGACATTAGTATAAATTGGGAACCTATCAAAGAGGGTATAGATACTAATCAGGTTGCTCAAGAAGTAGCAAACATTTTAATAAATATTGGTGGACAGTTCTATAAAGCTATAAGTCTTTTTAGTTTTGCTGAGAATGCTTATGAGCGATACCAAGATGTTACTGGGACATACCCAATAAATGGGGCTTATCAAGATGAACTTAGATATTTTTTAAAATATGATATTTATACCAAATATACATTTGTAGATAAAAATGATGGTATGGGGTATGTATATGGAGCAGCCACTCAAAATGTTAAACTACTAGAAAGTAATATATTGGAATATCACGTGAATTATTATGGCGGAAGTATAGTTTATTCACCAAAAGTTCATAATACGTATTTAACTACAGATAACTATTATAACGCAGCACAGACAGCAATAGATCATTCTTACGGCATTCCATGGACAGAATTTGTTGAATATAAAATTTATGAGCATTCTATCAACTTCTAATCATGGTAAATTGATATTAAAATTAATGGCTCATCGCTCTACCCATCCGGTAGAGCGATGAAGCCTGTTAATAAAGAAATAGAGAATGATCTGTTTATATAGTTGTTCATAGGAGTGTGATAATATGAAAACTGAAAGAAATGATAAGGGTATAAACAGAAAGATTTTAGTATTTCTTATTATTTTATTGATACTTATTGCGTTTTCAGTGTGGATATATGGATGGTATAATCAGACACCTTTCGAGTTTTCAAATCCATCTGACGTAATAGTATCGGTACAAGGTGGTGGATTATTAGAAAGATTTGATTTAACTGAAACTCAGAGAGCTAAGTTACTTCTATATCTGGAAGATTTGACAGTAAAAAGAACGCTTCATGAAGTTAGAAGAGTTCAAACCAAGATTACATTTTCTATAATATTTATTGGTAATGGAGTTAGAAATACCCCCAATCAGATTGTTTTAAATAAGGAAGATTTAAGTGAATCATATGCTTATGATAGCAATAAGAAGACATGGAAGTTTAGTAAACTTCAATCAGAAGAATTACTCAAAATTATAATTGGTTTTGTAAACAGTAACAGTTGAATTCGCAGTGTAAGCAAAGAAAACACAATATATTTTACTACTGCATGGAATAGTCCAGTAGATCTCATGAGAAAATTATCATGGATTTTTCCAAATATAGAAATTGAAATTGCTTGGGCTGATGAAGATTTAGGATACAAAGTTGGAAAAATTAATTTCAAAGATGGTGAAATCTTAGAGAAATATATTCCAGAAGGCGGAAGTATTGAAGTAAAAAAGTTATTTTTTGAAATCACACAAGAAACTCTTGAAGAAAATGGAATGAACGAGAACTACGAATATAAAAGTTAAGATACAACATTGACCGCATAGAATTTTGATTCTATGCGGTTTATTTATGTTTTGGAGCAGTGTGAGATGATATGAAATGTATTATATTTTTGTATTCGACAATGTTTGACAAATGTTTATTGGCTTAAAGTGTATAATATTTGCTGCAAATAATTTTATTCAAAAGGAGAACAAAATGAGTTTTATAAGTTCAATTTTAGATTTTATTAAGCAGTATAAGCTTAAAAAAGAACAAAAAAGATTGGAATTAATAAAAGAATATCATGAGTTAGTTTTTAAATGTGATGAAGCGATAAAAGAATATAATTCTATAGTAGATAATACTAGATAGAATAATGGGATTAAGGTTATTATTGGAATAATTATTTGCACAACAACTTGAACTTAAGGTCATCATGATTCAAGTAGAAGAATTACTAATACAGTTCAGAAGCTGGAATATATTAACAACTTTTAACCTTTTTATCATCTCGTTATAAGAGAAAGAAGCGACTTTCACCTTTGAGAGGTGAATGAAGTAATGCAGGGGTGGAGGGGAGGTTAGGTTAAATTAATGAGAAAATTAATATATACTATAATAATATTAGTTACAGTATTTGTTTTAATAACAATCAATTCTTATTTAAATCCACCACTAAAATTTAATCATAAGCTTGTTGGTAATTATAATGAAAAAGGAATTGTAGCTATTAGCTTTTATAATGAATCTGTATTTCCACTAATAATTAATGGGATTGATGTAGTAGATGATGAAGGAAACTATTATGAAGTAGAAGAAGTAGAATATGTTGCATCAAATCATTATATTGGAGATCCAATATGGTTTGATAAAACAATTGATATAGAAAGGAATATATGCTAAGCATAGAAATAATGTCAAATATTATTCCATCTAAATTGTCGAGAAAATATAATTTTTATGGAGTATTTATATATACTAATTATGATAACTTTAAAATTCCCAAGAAAAAGTTAGAAGTTTATTATAATTACTTAGGGTTTAAACATAAAGCAGTAAGCTTTTTTAATATCGGTGTTTGTCAAGATAGTTGTCGTATAAGACTTATTTAATAGTTTTATCTTTCATAGGATTTAAAGCTACGGATTTATGAGCACTCTAATCTCTTGTTGATCGTGTCCAGCGTTCAGGATTTCTTAATCTTGCTTTCTCATAAAGTTCTTTCCGTTTTTTAAGTATGTCAATATAAACCCCTGTATGACATTGATCTGGAGTTACAAAGTTTATCTCACTGTGCTGGTGTTCAACGTTATACCAATTCACGAATCTCATCGCCCATTTTCGTGCTGATTCTAGGGTTTCAAAACCTTTGTACGGATACTCTGGTCTATATTTCATTGTTCGGAATATGGATTCTGAATAAGGATTATCATTACTTACACGTGGTCTTGAATAAGATTTTTGAATGCCTAGTTTTTCAAGTAATACCTGAAACGTTGCAGCTTTCATTGGACTTCCATTATCTGAATGGAGAACCAACGGTTTTCCTTGAATTTTCTCACTAATTACGGCTCTTTTTATGAGTTCTTCTGCGTGTATTGCTTCTTCCGATTCCCAAACTTCCCATGCAACGATCTTTCTACTGAATAAATCAATAATTAAGTACAGACGATAATACATGCCTTTTACAGGGCCTTTCAGTGAAGTAAGAGATAAGACGTAGTCGAACTATTTTCTTACCTCTCCTTCCCGAACCGGACTTGCACCTTTCAGCGCATCCGGCTCTCCATTTAAGTGTTGCTTACAGCAAAGGCTATTTCATCGTATCTAGACTCTTTATAACTTCTTGAATATTCCTGTAGAAATGGATTTACACTTGGATTTTTCCATTTAAATGGCATCTTCCAACTACTTACAAGTCTTTTTAAGGCACATTCTTTATACTGGTTCCTACTGTTTCTACCACTGAATATCCATGTTTTAGCCGTTGTATTATCACTTGAACGATAATATCTTTGCATAAGTTTTGGAAATCTAGTTTTAAATTTCCTAGCTAACCAGTGTCCAAGCTTCCAGAAAATTGCATGGTCTATTTTCTTATAGATAGTCGCAGTGAAGTCTGTATGTTGGTAAAAATTAACCCAGCCTTCTATCTGCCGATTTAAGCTTTCAATCATATCAAGTACATTCATACTATAATTTGTTGATAGCTGGTCTATAAGTTTTCGCACAAATCGTCTGTATCTATCCCATGGAATATTTGTTGTTACTCGCATATGTCCTCGTAAACTTTTCTTTCTTATTAAGCGATGTCCTAAAAATACAAAGCCATCATTAACGTGAGTAATCTTAGTTTTCTCCATATTTAATGTGAGCTTTAGATTTCCTTCAAGAAAGTCTCTGCATTTTTCTCGTACATCTTTAGCATGCGATTTTGTTCCTTTAACAATAATTACAAAATCGTCTGCATAACGACAATAAGATATTGCAGGCTTCCATTGACGATTTTCACGTATAGCTATTAGTCTGTTATTTTGAATACCAAAGTTCCATGACCAACGGTCCTTTTTAACTTTCTTGTTGAGATAGTTTTCATCCATCCACTTATCAAATTCATGCAACATGATGTTTGATAAAAGTGGAGATATTACGCCGCCCTGAGGTACACCTTCATGAGTTGCTCGAAAAAGTTTATTATCAATTTGTCCCGACTTTAGAATTCTCCATAATAACATTAGAAACCTCTTATCAGAAATTCTCCTTTTTACTGCACGCATCAATAATTTGTGATGTACAGTATCAAAGTAGCTGGATAAATCTCCTTCAATTACCCATCGTCCAGCAGTTGCATTTTCTTTACCGTTATCAAGTAGTTGCATTTTGACTGTTCGAATCGCATGATGAACACTTCTTTGGGGTCTGAAACCATATGAGTATTTACTAAAATCGCTCTCCCATATGGGTTCCATCACCATTAACATAGCTCTCTGTACAATTCTGTCACGGATACAGGGTATCCCTAATGGACGCTTCTTTCCATTAGGTTTTGGAATGTATATCCTCCGAACGGGTTTAGGAGCATACGTCCCTTGTAAAAGCTCATTTTTAAGAGACTCAAGTTCCGTTTCTAAATTGTCTTGGATAACTGCTTTTGTTATTCCATCAATTCCTGGTGTTTTTGCACCACTTGAGGCAGCCAATTTATACATAACCCTGCCAGTCATATATATTAAATTAAAGTTGTGGCTTTTTCTTAGATAATGCATGGGTAAGTCTGTAACTTTCTCCTGTAAAAGAAAGAATATGAGCATGATGCACAAGTCTATAAATAATTGCTGCTGTTAATCGTTTATCTCTAAAGACAGTATTCCATTGTCCAAATTCTAAATTAGTAGTGACAATAACACTAGCAGTCTCATAAGATTCTGAAATAAGGTCAAATAATAATTCAGCATCTTTATAGCATCCTTCTTTCATGGGTCAATGCTTACACTTTTCGACATCAAAATAATATGTAGTTACTTGGTTTATTGAGGCGTTCTTTTTTCCTTGTCTTGATTTACGTATCGCCATATGTCCTGCCTTACATACATACATTCCTGCATCTTTATTAAATTCAAATTCATCATCTTTTTTCCGAACTCCATGAGTAATAGCTGGGTTTAATTTTGCTACTAATTTCATTTCGTTTTCTTTTGTGTATTCTATATTTCTTTTTTCAGAATAAGCAGCATCTCCTATAATTGTCTCAATTTCCATGCCAGCATCTATACTTTTTTCTATTAATTCTTTTAACTGCTTTCCATCGTTTTTTTCACCAGTTGTAACCACAGCAGCTGTAATGATTCTTTCCTCGCTCATCGCCATATGTGTTTTATAACCAAAAAATGAGATGTCCGCAGTTTTATGACCAAGTTTGGCATCTTCATCTTTTGATATCTGTAAGTGCTCTATATCATCCACCAATGTTTCTTTTAGTACATTCAATTTCTCCCTTACTTTGGTGTAATTTGAAATAACATTATCTTTCTCTATTACCGTTATTAGCTGTTCACAGTATTCTATTTCATCCTTTAGTATTCCATTGTTAATCTTAGCTGGAAATTCCGATCTCATGCTTTCGTCAATTTCATATACGGATTTTCTAAGATTTCTGGATTGTTCCAATAGCACCTGTCTTGGTGTCTTTTGATTATAACGTGCCTTGGTATGTGTGGCGTCTACAATGATAGATTTGCTCTTAATAATTCCTTTTTCAATGGCTATTTCAACAGTTTTGTTAATGAGGAGGTCTAGTAGACTTATATCCTTCAATCGCAATTTTCGAAATTTAGTTAAAGAACTTGATTCGATAACTTCTTCTTCAGGTATCATTTCTAAGAAATATTTAAAAGATATACATATTTGGAACGTTCTACTACATCCACGTCTGATAAATCATATATTGTTTTAAGTAGTAAATATTTAAACATTCTGATTGGATCGATAGCATTACGTCCATTGGTAAGACAATATTTATTAACAAGTTCATCATAAACAAAGGAGAATTCAACTAGTTCATTTATTTTTCTAAGTATGTTTTCTTTTGGGACTACAAGATTATATATTTCAACATACGGGCTTAATTTCATTGATTGTTGTTTCTATATCATAAGCATCACCTTTTAAATTTGATATTTTAATTATACAGCAAAAAAAGGTATAACCTCACATTTACATGTGTAGATTATACCTTTTTCAATGGACTTTTTCAGTGCCCTCGTACATTGGGCGGATTGTTTTATGAATTTAGTGATGAAGTTCATGAGTTAGATTGGGCAACCGTTCTCAAACAATTACTGCAATTACTCGAAGACGTCATTCACAAGTCTAATCGTAAATTAACAAAATGGATTAAAAGTCAACTTCAGCAATGGATTGCCAGTTTACCTAGTTATATCAAGGTCTACTTGCCTATTTCAGGCTGCGAAAGTTGAGTTATTAAAAATTCTAAAAATGACAAGTTTAAGGAATTTGTCTCGGTCAGGATGAAGACAAAACCT
>CAZEQK010000066.1:0-11582 GCA_964514395.1 uncultured Bacillaceae bacterium | reverse complement strand
TTATAAGAAATAGCGGGAAAAAGTTAATCAGAACATAGATAAAAGTATGTAATTCTGTTATTATATAGTGTAGACTTTTTATAGGGGTTTTTTTTATGAAGCATACAGCAGAAAAAGGAGCCTGGGTAAGCATTATTGCTTATATGTCTCTTTCATTATTAAAACTTATTTCTGGTTACTTATTTCATTCGAAGGCACTGATTGCTGATGGCCTAAATAATACAACGGATATTATAGCCTCAGTAGCTGTACTTATTGGATTAAAGCTTTCTATTAAGCCGCCAGATGCCGATCATCCTTATGGACATTCACGTTCAGAGACCATTGCATCTTTAATTGCTTCTTTTATCATGACAACCATAGGAATAGAGGTATTAATCAATGCTTCACGCTCTCTTATAGCGAATAAGCAGGTTGTACCCAATCTAACTGCGGGATTTGTAGCTATCTTTAGTGCTCTGATTATGCTAATGGTTTATCTCTATAACAGTAAATTAGCTAAGAGAATTAAAAGTCATGCTTTAAAGGCAGCAGCGATGGATAATCTTTCCGATGCTTTCGTCAGTATAGGAGCTTTTATAGGGATTATAGGCGCACAGTTTAATCTACCATGGTTAGATCCATTAGCTGCACTAGCTGTTGGAATCATGATTATTATAACAGCCTGGAGTATATTTAAAGAAGCCTCTCATATGCTTAGTGATGGCTTTACTCCAGCAAGACTAGAACCTTATAAAAAAACCATCAATAAAGTGCAAGGTGTGAAAAATATCAAGGATATAAGAGGTCGCATATATGGTAACGAAGTTATTGTTGATGCCATTATTGAAGTTGATCCTAATATAAGTGTAATCGAAAGTCACCATATAACAGATGTTATAGAAGATAAAATGAGGGAAGAGCACGACATTAGTAATGTACATATTCATATAGAGCCAAAACAATAAAAATAGCGTAACGAGTCAAAAGCTTACCACAAGGTAAGCTTTTTTTGTAGAACAAATGAAATCGATAAAAAAAACAATGAAAAATGTAAAAAAATGTCGAAATATAGAAAAAATATAATAAAAATAAAAAATATTGTAAAAATTTCTTGAAAAAGCAAAACAAATTAGATACATTAAGGTTATCACTATTTAGTAAAAACACTAATATGTACATAAAATAACTATATATACTAATATATCTTCTGTTAATAGGAGTGATCTCTTACAAAATGAATACAAACATTAGCCACGAAAGTTTAACAGAAATGTTTAATAGTCGTTACCGAATTATCTCTCTTTTAGGTAAAGGTGGTATGGGAAACGTCTATTTAGCTGAAGATCTAAGGCTAAAAGGTAAGCTTTGGGCGATAAAAGAGATAAAAATTGAAAAAAAAGATCATCAAAAATTTATTGATGAAGCAAAAATGTTAGCTACATTAAACCACCCCTATTTACCTAACATCATTGATTATTT
Organism: uncultured Bacillaceae bacterium; assembly: GCA_964514395.1. Classification (GTDB taxonomy): domain Bacteria; phylum Bacillota; class Bacilli; order Tepidibacillales; family Tepidibacillaceae; genus CAZEQK01. The sequence goes on along the minus strand of CAZEQK010000066.1, from coordinate 10,121 downwards.
TCCACCAGATGATAATAACAATCTAAGCTATCTAGTAATGGATTACATTAAAGGCAAAACAATGCTTGAATATTTCAATCTGAAAAGAAAAGAATTAGAAACCAGTCAAATTGTAAAGTATGCTATTCAAATCTGTGATTTACTAGATTATTTACATAATGGTCAGGCTAATCCAGTTATTTATCGGGACATAAAGCCATCAAATATTATGATAGATGAAAATGACAAAATAAGATTAATTGATTTTGGTATCGCTCGTAGATATAAGGAAGGAAAATTATCAGATACTGTGCAGTTAGGTACCTATGGTTTTGCAGCACCTGAACAATTTGAGAATAAACAAACAGATCAACGAACTGATATCTATTCTTTAGGTGCATTGCTCTTCTTTCTATTAAGTAAAGGTATCTATTATAGACCAGTGGAGAAATCATTAAATGGGCTTAGAAATGATTTACCCATTTCATTAATAAACATCGTAAATAAAATGTTAAAGTATATACCGGCTGAACGGTATCAGAATATCATTCAAGTAAAGAGGGATTTAGAATCTATATTTAATCAAAACCAAGAAATAGATCTAGATTTAACTGAAAAAATAAACTTTGGAGAAGATGAAACATTAAAGATAAGTCATAGTGATATGATATCAGCCTCTATCAATTCTCAGGTTAAAGGGCAATTTTCTACCAAATTAGTTGCTATTGTAAATTTATCAAAAAGAGCAGGCTCAACCTTTCTTACCTTAAATCTAGCAAAAAAACTTTCAGAAATTCATATACTAGCTAGTATAATAGAGGCCCCTTTTGAACCCTATATATATGATCACATTGGGTTAGAACAAATGATAGCAAGGTCTAATAATAATCAGCTTTATAGCATTCCCCACATTATTTATGAAGAAAAACGAATAGAAAAAGCAAGAGAGACGATAGAGAATGGCATCATGTGGTTGGTACCAGATCCAAGAAAATCAAACATTCATGAGGAGAAATGGACCTATCATCATATGATTAAATTATTATATAGCTCTAGAAAGGCTAATATCATGTTATTAGATATTGGTAGTAATATTGAGCATCATAGTATGGAACCATTAATAAATGAAGCTGACTTAGTGCTCCTTGTTATTGATCCCATGCCAGCAGAGATCATGGCAAACCAAACTCTATTAAAAAGATTTTTAGAGTTAAGAAATGAAGGGTTACCTATTGAGATGGTTATAAACAATTGGACACGAGGTGTAGAAAAAAAAGATTTACTACATGCACTGAAAGTTAAACCACTTTCTTTTATCCCTCATGTTGATTTAACTTATATTCACCAAGCGGTATATCAATGTATCATTCCTTTTGAATTGGAAGAAGTAAAAGTAAAACTCCAAGAACCCCTCTTAACGATTTTAAAAAAGATAGTTCCAAAAGACATATTAATAGAAAAAGAACCCAATAAAAAATCATGGATCAAGAATTGGTTTAAGGAGGAAAAGTTATTTGCATCTAAAAAGTAATGTTAAATTTCAAATGGATAAATACATCAATATATTTATTTCATTTCTAGGAATAATAATTATAGTAATCATGCTTGGTATTGTTTGGTTTTGGGAAACAGCGGGGAGAGAATTATATTTTTATAAAAATGTAGTTGTCCTTAGTCAAGATGTCAAAAGAGGTACGCTAATAACAGAAAATATGCTATCCCTAAAAAAGTTTGAAGTAAACAAAATAATAGATCAAGCAATAAATGAGGGTAATGAAGTAATTGGTTTAGAAGCAAAGCATTTTATTCCAAAAAATACACAACTTCATCCGTTCTACTTCGAATCTCCAGGTCTACTTATAGGGAAAAATAAATATATTATGCGAATTCCTAATCAATGGCTCTATGCTGTTCCAAATTCATTAAGAAGAAAAGACCATATTTTATTATATGAGATTGGAAACTCCAATCTTATCAATCGTTTAGATGAGAATACGAGTAACATTCAAACACTTGATCAAAAAGAGTTAGAAAAAATAAAGGATCATATAAAATTCGTATTTTCTACTGAAGTTGCTTATGTCAAGGATAGTGCTAATAGAGAGGTAAGAACATTGAGTGTTGAGGAAAGATTGGATGGTAGTTCAGTTATTTCTGAGGTGGATATTATCATTACTGAAGAACAGTTAAAGACACTAGAACAAAGTGTAAGGAATGGGGGAGCTATCCTGATACTTAATGCGGAGGGTGGGATGAAGGAATGAATGTATCTCTTATAAGTAATGATACTAATCTGCATAAGGCATTGGAAAGCATTAGAGATTTCAAAGTCACCATAAATAATGACTTACACAGTATTAGTGATTATGATGTCATACTCATTAGTGACAAGGAAATTGCATTTAATGAATTAAACATTTTTTTAGAAATGGAATATGAAAAGAATATGATTCACCAAGATATTTTTTATATGCTATCTAATTCCTATAATGAACAAATGATGAGTAATATTTCTATAATCTGTAAAACAAAGAATATATTCCTCATTCCCCCGAAGCTAACTTTATCTCAAATTATAGAAAGAGTTCGGCATAACGTATTTCCAAACCAAAAGGAAGAATGTAAAAATATTGTTGTTTTTTTTGGAGCTGACAATAAAACTGGAACAACGATGATTGCCCAATCTGTAGCTGAGATACTGTCAGAATATACTGATTTGAGTATCATGCTACTTTTTTTAAATGGTGATTCTAGCGATTATTATGTAAAAAATAATAAAAATAAGGGTCTAGATGAACTAAAAATAAAATTAATGAACCATATTCTTAGCATAGACGAAATAAAGGATCAGTCTATGAAATTGAATGAGCATCTATCTATCTTAAAGGGGGTTGATCAGATACTAGATATGAGGCATTATCACCCCGAGCACATAGATCAGCTAATCCAGCTAGTTTCGGCAAGCTTTGATTTAGTTATCATTGATGCTGGGTACAATTTAGATTCAGGTATGGCGGTAGCCTCATTAAATGCTACAAAGAATAAATATTTAGTTACGACCCAACAGGAAATAACAAAACTAAAGTTTGAGAAAATGGTACAACAACTATTTGAGCCCCTTCATTTAAAGTCGAATGATTTTCTCCTAGTTGTTAATAAATACCTTCAATCCAACCAAATTTTATCAGCAAGACAAATAGCAGAAAAATACAATATGACGCTAGCAGCCTTTATTCCCCATTTGGAATTTATTGGATGGCAGGCAGAATATGACCATAAAACCTTACTTCACTATAATAATGAATCGTACAACCTACAAATAAAAAAGCTGAGTAAATTAATAGCTGAACAGAACCAAATACACTTTAAAGATACATCAATAAGAAAAGAGAGCATATTGAGAAAAGTATTGCATTCACTTGGAGGAATGCTGTAATGCAAGATTTATTTTATATCGATAAATACATAGAAGGAAAACAAGCACATAAGAAGAGAGAGTCTAGTGCAAATCACAAATCAGATAGTCTATATAATAGCTTTCAAAATATATGTACGGAAATAAGAGATTTTTTTATGAATGATTGGGAAAGTATTGAAGGTAGAGCAAATGAGGCAAGCGATAAGCTTTTAGAATATCAAAAAAAAGCAATTATTGGTTATCAAAAGGAAGTCAATTTTTTTAAAGGAAAAACAAATGAATATATCAAACGAAACGGACTTCAAAGCCACTGGTATCCTGCCTGGTATAAGGATTTAATTTCTGCAATTTTCCATGAAAACTGGGGAATCGCAGGGCTAGCGAATTGGAAGGAAATGAAAAACAGCACATCGGCAAAAATCATCGGCGAAAGAATCTATTTTTTAATGAATGGGAAAATGGTTTTACAGGAACAGACCATTTCAAGAGAGCGTTTTTCACAACTAAGGAAAGCATTGTTACTGAGAAATCCTGAAATACGATTAGACGAAAAGTATGCTGAAGTTTATATGCTAGATGGTACAAGGATTACTATCTTTGATGAGGGATTGGGTAAAGAGCCAACTATCGTATTTAGAAAATATATCGTTCAGAATTTTACTTTTGAAGAACAGGCGAGTAGAGGGACAATTCCCTATGAAGTAATCCCAATGCTAAAGGCAAAAATAAATGTGGGTTACAACATAAATTTTATTGGTCCTGTTAGAAGTGGGAAAACTACTTTTCTAGAAACATGGCAAAGCTATGAAGATCCTTCTTTAGAAGGAATTATGGTTGAAACCGATCCAGAAATATCATTGCATAAAATTATGCCTAAGGCACCAATCATTCAGATTGTTGCTGACGGAAATAAATTAAAAAATATCATAAAACCTTTAATGAGAGCAGATGGTGATTATTTAATTATGGCAGAAGCTCGAGATGCTGTTGCTCTCTATATCGCTTTAAAAGCGACAACAAAGGGAACAAGAAGAGTCAAAAGCACCTTTCATTCATCCGATGCAACTGATTTTGTTTATGATGCGGCAAATGATATCGTACAGGAATTCGGCGGAGATTTATGGGCGACAGTTATTAAGCTAGCGAAGGGCTATCATTATCTGTATGAATTTGTACAAATAAAGGATAAATCTAGAAAAAGATTAAAGGGAATTTATGAAATTAGATTTAATCAAAGTCAATTAACTGTCTCTGTGCATCAAATAATGAAATATAACTTTCAAACCGATGATTGGAGCTATAAATTTGATGTTGGCGAAGATAAAGAAGAAATAGCACTTCAAGAAGACTATGAATCTTATAAAATTTTTAGGAACGAACTAAAAAAATTAGCAGAAAAAAAACCAATGAAAGGGGAGCACGTAACTGTTCCTGCCTATTTTAGAAATGTGTAAATTAAAGGAAGCGATATCGTGTTACATTTAATTGATAATTTCATTTATTTAATTGTATATGTTGGGTTGATAAGTGGGACTTGGCTCTTTATCTCTCCTTTCATTTTTAATAGAAGAAGACATCGTATCAGGCTATCGTCAAGAACTAGAAGAATCAATATATTAAGCAACAAGCCATTAAATGAAAATGGGTGGAGACAGCATATAGAAAAGCTATTATACACTACCTTAAATCGTAATAGTTCATTTGTATATACTACGTTCATCGTCTTATCCATTGTCTTATTTAGTGTAAGCCTCTTAATATTGTATAATCTAGAGCAGCAATTATTAATTAATCTAATGCTATCTTTGTTTGCGGGTTTTACTCCCTATTTCCTATTACGGATAAGATTATACCAAATAAGGGTGAATAGTAGTTATGAAGCTGAGAATTTGGTAACAGAATTAATTAGTCAGTACAAGATGAATTATTTTAATATGATGGAAGCCATTGATCAAACGATTCCGCATTTAAAAAAGCAGCCCAATACTAAAAAAGCGCTTATAAGACTTAGCTATGCCCTGAAGCAATATCGGTCAGCAAAGGAGCTAGATGAAATTATTCGAGAATTTATTTATTCAATCAATACAAGCTGGGCAATGCTACTAGCAAATAATATTTTTTTGAGCATTGAATATGGTGACAATGTGAAGGAAGCTTTAGAGGATATTGTCAATGATTTAATCGATTTAAAAAATATTAATGAAAAGAATCAACAATATAACAATGAGACATTTGTGATGATTAAATATGTTGCACCAGGTGCTTATCTTTTTAGTATTTTTTCGATGTTTTATATTTTTAATTTTACTTTTAAAAAATTTATAAACTATCAATTTAGGAATCCAATTGGATTTAAGTTTTTTATATTGACTATCACATTGATCATTTTTAATTACATCGTCTATTCATTTATAAAAAAACCGAAAAATGATTTTTAGGAGGCTTGTATATGAATTATCAAGCAATATATCTCCTATCCCTTACCTTTATAGGAATCGTTGGCATAAGTATATATGTAAGTCTAAAAAATAAGTTTATCAATCACCAAGTCCGAATGAAGAAAAACAGATTTGATAGACTCATAGATTTTGTGAAAAGGCATATGGAGGAGAAGGAAATCGCTCCATTTTTAGTAAAAGCAGGAATTACGATCTCCATTTCTCAATTGCAGCTTATTCGATACACTCTTATTTTGATTTGGTTTATGCTTGTACTTATAATTTCTTATATCCATGTGCAGAGCTATTTCTTTTCACAGTTTATGCTTATTGTCCTAACATTTATTTTATCTTCACCACAGCAAGAGATTTTGGGTAAAAAAACTCCTTTTCATTATCTATTAAAATATCTGATTCATAAAAACACCTTAAAAAATAATGTTGAGATCTATAGAGCACTAAACCAACTGAAGAATATTGCCATTGCAAAACGACATAATCCACCAGGTGCAGATTTTATCCTTGAGCAAATAAGAAAATTCACGAAAAGAAGCAGACCAATCTTTAATCGGATGATGGCTCTATGGTCAATGGGAAAAAAAGAGCAAGCCTGTGCCTATTTAGAGCAAGCAATCAATACGAAGGAAGCAATAGAATTAGCAAATCTATTAATTAAATTAGATGATTTAAACCCTATAGAATTAAAGAACCAATTGATTTTGCTACAAGAGAATATAAAGAAAGAGCGCGAAACGGCAAGATTAAAGAGAAACGAAAACAAAAGCAATGTTGTTTATTTATTTGTCATCGCATCAAGTATTGTAGTGATGGTGAACTTTATTGTCGTTGTCTATTTTATTGAAACGATTCATCAGTTAAAGTTTATTAATTAAGAAGGGAGAAAGAAAAATGAAGCAACTTTTAATAACCTTGGCATTTATTGTTTTGGCTGCCTTCATAGTAAATAATTTTATATTAGGATCTAATAGTTTAAAAACAGAAGGTACAAATATAGGAAACAAAATGATAACAGAAATACAAAGTGTACTAACCAAATAATTAACTTTATTAATTTAATTAGTATAGGTGGCTTTATCATGAAGGAATTTATTATTGGTTTTGCTGTATTTATTCTGTTGATGTTTTTTCCTTTGCAGTGGACGCTGAATCAAGTGAATCACTATAAGATAGAAAGTGTGAACAATATTGTTCATGTAGCAGCACAAAAGGCTAGAATAGAGGGGTATTTTACACCTGATAATATTAGCGAGATGAGAGATAAAATTGCCAATGCATTAACCATTAGCGGAGGAGACATAACGATTGATGTAACAACAATCCCCAAATATCGATTTAAGCAATTCAATTCTAATGAGATGATTAAATATGATATAAAGATTCCTATAAAGAGAATAGTGGCAATGAATCAATTCTTTGGCATCGATAATAATAGCAATCAATTAGATTACCACGTTAGTGGTGAAATACCTAGCGAGTTACTTGCACCATGAAATCCTTTATTATCGGTATGGCACTTTTTTATGTCTCAATGATTTTTACTATTTTTCAACAGGATTACAATATGCATCAAGAAAAGTTATACGAGTTAAAATTTGTAGCAGAAGAATCAGCTGCCGCTGCTTCTCAGTATCTCCAAGAGCAGCCTTATGCTGAAGGGAAAATCGTATTTAATCAGATAGAGGGAATCAAGGCGACAGAATATATTATCAAAAATCAATTAAGGCTAGATGATAATATGATGCCGAAATCAAATAGCTATTGGCAAGAACAGGTTAGCTATACGATTCATTTCTATGATGATGCAACTACTAGCTTTCCTTATACTTATTCAACTAATGATGGAACATTCGTGCTAGTAATGACAGAACCGATGGTACTAATTTCTATTAATGCTGGGAAACCAAGATATCGGTTGTATAATCATGTACCAGATGCTATTCGTATTGCTGGACATGGTTGGTCAGATAGATAAAAAATAATTGAAACATTTTTGACTTTATACCGTCTGTAAGGTAAATAGGGAGGTGGGTCAATGAAAAATAAAAAACGCATGTTACTTATCACTTTATTATTGGTATTATTCTCTTCAATCATATTCACCGGTTGTGGATCGAAAATCAGTGATCAAAATCAAGTATCAGGGGTACAAAGTAAAGATAGTATGGCATTAAAGATTTCGCCATCGGTGGCCTTTACGGAATCGTCAGGATCCAGGTATGGGCTAACTAACACAAAATACAACGCTGATACAACTGTTTCTGACCAAACGGTTACTAATCAAATGACTCCAGAAATTCGAAAGCAAATGATGATTTATAATGGATCCTTTCATATTATTGTAAAGGATATGAAGGATGCTTCAAGTCAAATTACACAAAAGGTAAGGGAGTCTCAAGGCTATCTTGTCAATTCCAATAGCTCAGAAAATAGTCAACACTATTATGCCCATTATGAATATCGAATCCCAGTCAATGGCTTTCATTCATTAATTGATGAGATCAATAATATGGAATTAGGTACGATTACAAATCAAGGTGTGACTGGACAGGATATTACAAAAGAATATTACGACCTTGATGCTAGGTTAAATGCAAAAAAAATCTATGAGAAGCGATTACTTGATTTCTTAGAAAAGGCGAACAAGACCGAAGATCTGCTCAAAATATCTAATGATTTAAATCGTGTTGAAGAAGATATTGATAGAATGCAGGGACAATTAGATTATTATAAATATCATGCTGATTTTTCAACATTAATAATAGATTTAGAGCAATCTAAGGATAATGTAGTGCCTAATGCTACTGCATGGGAAAAATCAACAAACGGTTTTCAAAAAAGTATCGATGATATCGTTCAATTCTTTACAGCTATATTTGTCTGGATTATCTCTTATTCCCCAATATTAATCTTATTCATCATCCTCTTATTTATTGTTCTAAAAATGAAAGGCTTAAACTATTTTAAAAACAAACAATCAAAAAAGTTATCCCCTCAAACGGAACAGGATGAAGATGAGGACAAAAAAGAATAATCTTTAAGATAATATAGAAAAGACTAGCATGACTAATAGTCCCCTTAAGTAAGTGAGTTGTCGCTTACCTAAGGGGACTATGTATATTAAATACTTTATAAATTGCTAAAAGCCTCACTTAATAAGAGAGCAACTTTTTCAGGAGGAATGCTACTTATTGCCTGAATATGCTGGTCGTCTAAAAAGGACAATACAATAGGAAAATTCCTACCCTCGATACTTTTGAAGGGGGTAAGCTCTTTAGCCAATACCCAGCTTCCATTGGCTGTTTCTAAATCATTCATTCTGTTTACCGCTTTATTTAGTGGATCATAGCCATAGTAGTAAGCATTTATACTCCCACTAAACTTAAAGCCTGGTGCACGCCAAAGGTTCTTTGTATCTGCCCACATATAGCCAGGATACCAAAGATCATAGTACCAGCCACGCTCATGCTCGACCGATACTAATTGTATTTTTTCACGATCATAAAGATTTCTAGCCTGTGGGTGCAATAATACATCTTCAGTGATAAGGTCATTGAAGCTTGGAACCTTTAATGCTTTTTCAATGTTTTCCTTCACCAATTCATAGGGGATGGAATAATGGACAAATCGATGATGATGCTCTTTTCTACCAATAATCCCCTTCTCTATTAACGATAAAGAATCCTCAATGATATGTAATCCTTCTCTAATATAGGGAGCTTCAAGCCCTTTTTCAATAATTTCAATAGCTTTTTCAAAGCAGCCTTGATATATATCCTGAATATCCATTCCTTTTTCCTTTAAATCAAGCATCGTATAGGTTAGTCCTTGAAAAAGAATCTGACTTTTTGTATCGCCAAAGGACCAAAAATCTCCTATCTCTGCAGCTTTTACAATCATATCTCGATGCTTTAATGAAAACGCTGAGTGTACTAATGTAAAGACGGATAACACACCATCTACATCTAAATGATTATTGATCGCTAAATCCCATTCCTCAGCATGTTCGACCTCTACAAAATTCATACATATTTCTGTTGAGGTATCTGCTTTATATTTTTCTGCTGTTCTATTAGGTATCCAGTGGCTTAGTTCTATATCGACACCCTCTTTATATGTTGAATCCGGAGAGCCATCAGTAAAAATTGTTTTTCTGTTTAAAGGGCGTTGCTGTTGACTACCTATAATATAGAAATGATTGACCATTCTATCACTCCTCGTATAATAAGATTTGCAAGGAAATTTTATAGTTATTTTTAAGGAGAATA
>CAZEQK010000065.1:0-11772 GCA_964514395.1 uncultured Bacillaceae bacterium | reverse complement strand
TCATTTTATAATCTTCTAAATAGTAAACTTGAGCAATACGATTAACATCAATAGGATCCGTCTTTACCTTACGAATAGCCTTCTTCTTCTGCATGTGTGTAGAAATAGGATTAAGAATGAAAACAGAATATCCATTACTTTCAAAGTAAGAAACGATAGGTTTAGAATAGTTACCGCTTAAGAACAACATGAGGCTTAACTCCAGACTCATTTTCTAAATGATGAAGAGCAGATAAAAGTAATTTCATTTCAGATTGAGAATGATCAAAGGAAAAAGGTTTTTGAAAAGGATGGTTGTAGGATAGAAAAGTAGCAGCATAGCTTTTTGATTTTGAAACATCAATCGATAAAATAGGTTGAATCATAAACTACCTCCTTAGTAATATGGGTTACCTAAAATAAGGGAATCTCCACAGGTTCATACGGTGATACGGGCTTAATGCCCAACCAGCTCAATCGTGGTATGAATACCTTATTAGGCTTGAACAGTTTATGCGACGGGATCTAATGCCCCAACAAAATATACGTTCTAAACCCATTTGATACATAAAAGTATAAGTAAATAAAGAAAAAAGGTACACACCAGATCGAACTGGTTATGTACCTATAATACGAACAAAATATCCCCGCGTCGGCGAAGCAAGGAAGTAGCTCAATTTGAAGATCGCCTCGGTCGCTTGAAGTGTTTCATAGAAGTAGAGTCAGCGACACATCCTCTTCGTTAACCTAGTCAGTTGTTGCATTAGCCTGCCAAGTCTGGCATGGCATTAGCAACTCCTTGTAAGCTCAGAGGTGTCGGGGATACGGAACGTTAGGCGAAATCAACGCTAAAAAAATCTTTAGTACAAAACGCAGAAGCATAAATATTTCCTTATTATACTAACGAAGCAGGTTAGTGAAAGCAAAAAATAGCCTACTATGAAGGAGAGAGAAGTATGTTAATACATAAGATTGATGAAGAAGTCTCTTTGAGAATGTTGAACGAAGATGACGCTGAAGAATTTTACAATTTAACTATTAGTTCAAAAACATATTTGAAAGAATGGCTAGGTTGGCTTGAATACATAGAAAGTGTAGAAGATACCAAAGCAAATATTAGAGCAAGATTAAAAGGATTTGCAGAAAATGGTGGATATCCAAAATCATTTGGGATTATTTATAAAGGAGATATTGCAGGGACAATAGGATTTAATGACATCAATAAGACCAATAAAATTGGAATTGTTGGTTATTGGTTGGGGGAAAATTTTCAAGGTAAAGGTATCATGACAAAAGCTTTTAAAACTTTAATTGATTATGGATTTAAAGAGCTTGGACTTAATAGGATTGAAGTTAGTGTCGCTGTTGAAAACAAAAAAAGTAGAGCACTTCCCGAACAATTTGGATTTATAAAAGAAGGTAAATTAAGACAAGCAGAGTGGTTATATGATCATTACGTAGACCACTATATTTATGGACTTTTAGCTGAGGAATGGAAATAGTAATATCAATATGTTCTTTAAGTAACGGGTGCTATAGTCGAGTAAACTAATTTAAGTAGTTCGAAGAAGGCGTTGACATCTTCTAACAAAATATCCCATCGGCGTAGCAGGGAAGTAACTCAATTTGAAGAACGACTCGGTCGCAAGGTGTAGATTCATAGGAGAAGAATCAGCGACACATCCCTTTCGCTAACCAAGGCGGCATTCCCAAGTCTAACATAGGAGTTATGTAAGACTCAATTATTTATATAAACCTAGTGATATGGAGTGTTAATATATGGATACTATTGAAGCGAAAATTATTAATACAGTGTATGGATATGATGAATTAAGTATTGTTATCAATGACAAACCGATAGATATACTTTTATCTGAAAGTACAGGAGATACCTATTTAGTAGGATTATATCCAGCATGGGGAAATGCTCTTATTTGGAAAAACGAAAGTAAATTAATTTGGGAACTATTAGATAAAACTGAGGGAACACATAATATTCCAATACTTTTGTGTCCAGACGACTTAGATTTTTCATGTACAATAATTTTGACTAAAGTGACAATTGAGAATCAAATAGTTTATCTGGAAAAGATAGGTAGAGTATCTAACGAAAATTATAATTTCAATGAGGAAGTAAAATCTGGGATTTTAAACACTAATACATGGTCAGTTGATGATTGGCAAAAGTATGGGAGTACCATAGCAGGGTACAAAGTAGGTAATCCCGAATGGGAGAAATGGATTTCAGATAATTGGGATGAAGAACAAAATAGAAGATTACATAATTATACTAATCCATATTTTCAAGATGATTCAAATATAGAATGGTTTAATTTTCCTAAATTAACTTTTCAATTAGATGATTACAGAGAATGCATAGAACTATTTAGAAAAGAATTATGAGTCAAATTATTTATTGTACAAAATTCTTACGTGATGTTAATTTCTTAGGGGATGACGTCCTGTCATCCTCTCAGCTACGAAGGCGTATGACAATATATAACAGCATATCCCCGCGGCGGGCTAACGCCCTTGGTCGCCCGAAGCTAGATTACAAAGAAGTATTACAAGAAAGTTTGAAGGCATATTCAGTCGATACATCCCTTTCGCTAACCAAGGCGGCATTCCCGAGCCTAAATTAAGAGCTAACTATGGCTCAGAAACGCCTGTAAGCTCAAGGGCTTCGGGGATACGGAACGTTATACGATAGTACGAAGATTTACTAATTCAAGATGATCATTCAAGAAGTTTGTATATGTAAGAAAAATAATAATATTAATATAAGGCAAAAACAGAAAGTATGTTCGCCATAGGTTGATTTATGGTATAATATGGTTGCAATAGAATCGGTTTTCAAGGGTGGTTAGCTCATCTCCGGAAAGGAGGTGATGCTATGGAAGTAAAGGATGCTATAATTCTGATGTTCATGTTTGGCATGTTCATCTTAGCCTTACTTTCCTACTTAAAAAAGAAGTAGACCTCCCTTGAGCTTGGTGGCTAAGGAGGTCTAACTTCTTCGCTTAAAAGTTTGTGCTGATTGTCCTTGAGGCAACCTATTGCAAGACCGTAGATCTTACATATCTGCGGTCTTTATAAGTTTATGCGAATAATTTGTAATCTAAACTATTTTATAAAATTATTTTATCATAACAGATACAATTTGGAAATGATTGAGAAGATCACGGTTAAATAATGAAATCAATACGTAATACAATAGAGAAGATATTAGAATGTTAATCAAAGCACCATCATATAACAATGCATCCCCGCGTCGGCGAAGCAGGGAAGTAACTCAATTTGAAGTACGCCTTGGTCGCAAGAAGTGTTTCATAGAAGTAGATTCAGCGACACATTCCTTTCGCTAACCTAGTCGGCATTCCCGAGCCTAATATAGGAGTTATGTAAGGCTCGGAAACGCCTGTAAGCTTAAGGGCGTCGGGGATACGAAAACGTTAGAAGGAACGCTAAAAATACTCAATACAAAATCTAGCAGCATATACTAATTCTTTATTCAGTTAACGGTGCCAATTAATTTTAACAAAATGGTTTAGGTATTTTATTAAAAGAAAAATATAAGACTAGGTAATGTAATTTACCTCTAATAAAAAAACAAAGGAGTTAAATATGAAATACTTCAAACCAGAGTATTGGATAGGATTGCAATCTCTTGAGACCAAGGAAGAGGCAGATAAAAAATGGGATAAAAGTATAAAGGAATATAATGAACAATTAAATCAATTACAACCAAGGTTGTCCAAGAAAAATTTTGATTTTTTTAATCATATAAGTCTTCATGATGGAATTATGATTAGCTTTAAAATAATTGATGAAACAGCAAAAATAATGAAGAAGAATGGTAGTTATAGAGAAACAAAAAGGTTTTCAAAACCAATAACAATACATATTGAAGTTTTATCCGAAGAGTATTTATACCATTTGAAATTCAGAAAAGTCATGGATACAAATTTTAGTTTTTCGTTAAATGAAATATTATTTGGAGGTTATCAAAGAACATTAGGAGATTGGGGATATGATGAACTTACACCTGAAGATGATGTTCATTTAAAATATGAAATACTTTTTAGTTCTGGTGCAACAATAAAAATTATTTTTAAAGACTTTAGTTATATTAGAAAAAAATTCATAAAATAGGCTAGAAGAACAAAAATAGGTAATTGGAAGTTGAAACATCATTGAAACAACTCAGTTTACTTTCTTCAACTATAGGTGCGATAGTTAAATAATAGATAATTGTTAAGCAAATCGAAGAAGGCGTTGACATCTTCTAACAAAATATCCCCGAAACGGCGTAGCAAGGAAGTAACTCAATTTGAAGTACGCCTCGGTCACAAGAAATGTTTCGTAGAAGTAGAGTCAGCGATACATCCCTTTTGCTAACCGAAACGGCAAAGCCCAAGCCTAAGAAAAGCATTTCTAAGGCTCGAACTTCACCTGTAAGTTCAAGGGCGTCGGGGATACGGAAACGTTATACGAGATACCGTGCAAAGACCGCGCCATCCTTGGCGTGGATGAGAAAATCTTGAGTATTTAGACGAAGATTGTGACTTAGTGTTTGAACAAAATGAAAATGGATTTAACAATTAGAGGGAATTTATATGGATATAGAAATTAAGAAGTTATCACCAGATTTATTAGAGGATTTTTTATATTTTTTTGATAACACGGCCTTTACAGATAATCATCATTTTGCTTTATGATATTGTTATTTTTATCACTGTAACTGTTCAGGCGAAGAATGGAAAAATAGAATGACACAGGAAAATAGAGAAGAAACAGTAAAATTGATATCTAAAAATAGGATGCATGGATATTTAGCATATTCAGAAGGGGAACCGATTGCATGGTGTCACGCAGACTTAAGGATTAATTTAGCAGAATTAAATGACCTTTGTAATGAAGAAGACAATATGTATAAGGTTGGCTCAATAGTTTGCTTTATTGTTGCACCAGAATACAGAAGGAAAGGTATTGTCACAAGATTATTAAAATACGCTATTAGCGATTTTAAAGATAATAGTTATAACATAATAGAAGCCTATCCAAAGTTAATAGGCGAAACTGACTCTGAAAATCATCATGGCCCTTTAATGATGTATTTAGACCATGGTTTTGTACAAGTTGGGGGTAATGACAAGTTTGCTATTGTAAGAAAGAAAATATAGCATAAATATTTTGATATTACTTCGTGCTATTTATATTTTAGGACAGATGTTTATTGATGATATTTTAAAGCAGTACCGTCCGTGGCACTGTCTGAGTCACGGGGAACGATACATCGTATAACGGCGTATTCCCAAAATCTGAGAAGAGATACAAGTAGTAACCAGACTTCGGGAATACACGAGACTTTATAGGAAATCAGCGTTGGAAAATATGTCTTTGCTACATGATTTTTCCATCTCCTAAGAGAGTTGATGATTGAAAATCTAAGAAAACGTGAGGAAATGCGAGAAAAAATTAATTTATAGTGGGAGGTGCTACTAATGAAGTTTAGAGTAAATATAATATTAGTTTTATTTTTAAGTTTAATAGGCTGTAATAATACAAATGAACAATCTATACCAAAATCTTGGATTAACTACAACAGTGGGAAATATGTTTTTTATGAATATTATAATATTGATAATTTTAATAAAACTATAGTATTTACTAATGAAGTATACTGATGAAGACGATGGAACTGAAAAAGGACTAGAAATTTATATAGATATAAATACTGGTGATCTATATATAAAAACTATTGATCATAATGGAATTGATGAATGGTCGCAATTTAAATTAGAAAAAAAATTTGACACAATTGGAAAAGTAACCAAGCTTACGAATCATAATCGTCCCAAAGTACTCATTTTCGATAATTCTTCTTATGATCGCGTAGTAAATCAGTAGAACTCTTATCTCGTTGTCACGATCACTCTTCTCAGAAAATACGCTTCTTTAAAGGGTTTCGAATGCTTACTCTTGGTTGGTTAGATGGAGAGTTGAGTTAATAATAAGTGATTACTCTCCATAGCATCCTCTGAACTGAGGAACGCCAAACATCGTATGGGGGGGAATATGAAAAAATCAGGAATTATCCATAAATTAAATGTGAAATAGTAGAAAAAAATCCCTGATTTATTTTTAATAAAATCTTCAATATATATAATGAGCTAATTAATGATCGTAGCATAAATATATAGTAGGAAGATTTTTTGTGGGAAGTTAAGTTCTCACCGATTAAAGAAAACTACAACCTCATATTCATATTAAAAATCTTTTCTACCCCACAAAAAGTTTAATAACATTTTGAGGGGGGGAAATAAGTGTTTATAAAAATTATATTATTATTAATATTCTGCATATTAGTACCTAGCATCTATTTATCCTTTGGAGTCTTTGATACTGAAGATGTGATTGTTGCCGTTATTGACACAGGGCTCGATACTAATATATTGGACACTAATAATGTGATAACAGGCTTTGACTTTATTGATTTTGATAGATTACCCATGGATAAAAATGGACACGGTACGATGATGACAGAAATAATACAAAACCTAGCCCCCCAAGCAAAAATAATACCCATTCGTTTTTTAGATCAAAATAAATCATACACAATGCTAAGACCTATTGCTATATTATATGCAATTATTCACGGTGCAGATATCATTAATATGAGCTTTAATGGAGATGGAGATCTACTAACAAAGCTAGTCATACAATATGGTAATGCAAAAGGAGTCATTTTTGTGGGGTCTACAGGGAATAAAGGGTTAGCAAATATAGAATATCCGGCTAAATATAAAGAAGTATTAGCAATCGGGGGCTACGACACAATAGATCACACTTATTATGGAAGCTATGGTGAGGATGTCGATTTTGTCGCTCCAGCCAATTTTAACTGTGAATTAGGGACTAGTATTTCAGCAGCATATATGTCTGGAGTAATAGCCTATTTAAAATGTTGTTATCCTCAAATCCCTAAATGTGAAATATTAAACTATCTTTACAAAAATGCTAGAAAAGTTAATGTCCATAATACCTATCAATTGCCATATGTAGATTTTCAAAAGTTACAAGCAGTGACAGAGGTAGATTTAGGATTTGTTGTAAAAGGGAAAATGACAGAAATTAAAGATATAATGGGAAGATAACGAGAATCAATAGGTCAAATACAATATGTGATGCAATAGAAATCAACAAATTTTTCTTCCAATGATACAAACCTCCCCATAAAAGACCTGATAATAGTGCCGCAAATAATAATAAAATACTATCAGCGTATATATTAGCTGAAGCATACAATAGCGAGGCAAAGATAATACTTCTTTTTGGTGATATATAATAGGATAATCTCTTTTGTATATAACCTCTCCAAAATATTTCTTCTCCAGGTATGATAATCAAAAATAGGGTAAGATACTGCCAAAACAGTGTTGGATTGACTGTCTTGTATAGTTCATGTATTTCACCGATAAGCTGTACTTGTAATACCTGCATGATATAATTGCCAAATGCAAATAGAAGATACAAGCCAAAGCCAGAACTAACACCATATAGAAGAATCTCTTTAAAGGAGAAATAAAATTTCATATGTTCTTTGTAAAGAGCAATAATAATTAAGATCAAGAAGGATGCTGTAAAGTATAACCAAAAGCTTGTGATATGTGAAAAACTTAGATATAACAGAATATGAGCTATGATAATTGCAGCATATAAAAAACGATCACAGTAGCATTTCATATAATTTTACTCCTTTAAAATAAATAGAATTTGTGATTATTTTATCATAGTTGCTTGCTAAAATTATTATTTTTATAATCTAACATTTACCATTTTTTTATTAATACAGAAAAAGATAAGATTTTAGCAAGGAATTAGTTAGGCAAATATCGAAACTAAAGAATGGTAAGAAGATATGGATTGGAGGTTTTTATGAAATACTTCAGATTTATTTATATGTTATCAGGTAGATATAAATCAATTTATAAAGCAAAAATACTATTATGGCAAGATGGTATAATAAAAGTAAGAGATGAGGATGGTAGAGAACATATATTAAAAGAAGAGTTTATAAAGAGTATCGCAGAATTAAAAGATAAAAAAGAGATTTTAAAAATAGATAGTGAAGATGATACAGTCATTGAGCAGCAAGAATTGTTTTAGTATGCAAGATAGATTTATAATTTATGTATAATTGGAGAGATATTAATGGCTCATGAATTTATTATTCAAGTACCATATCAAGAAATAGAGACAACTATTCATAAATTAAATGAAGTAGGTTTAGATCAGTTATATTACGATTTGCCAATAACAATAATAAGAAATGAAAATGGATATGGATATGTGGAAAAAGAAAATGAGTTAATTGCACTACATGTATATCCTATTGAAATTGGAGAAAAGAATCTAAACATTGACGAGTATAAGGTACTAATACATTCGACATTAAATATTCTGAGTGATTCTATTGAACATAGAATTACTCAGGAAAATGAATATACCTTTGAGCTTGAAGATATTGAGTTAGACAACGATTGGATGATTTCATATTCACTTAATGAAACAAGGAATAAAAAAATGATTTGGTTCGAACCACAGGCTGCATTTGGTACAGGATTACATGAAACTACCCAAGATTGTTTGAATATTATTCTAGAGCAAGATTTTACGGGAAAATATGTGGTTGATTTTGGTACAGGTTCGGGAATATTAAGTATTGCAGCCGCCTTAAAAAACGCCTTTTACATTGAAGCCTTTGATATGGAGCCAGTAAAAAGAGAGATCTTACATAATATGAGACTAAATAACCTTCATAATATAAAAATTACCCAAGCTAATTTAATTAAGGATGAGATTACAATGAACAAAAATATTGATTGGGTATTTATAAATATTGGTGCATCAGAATCTATGGCTATATTAAAAAAACATCAGCTACTAACTAGACACATTTCTAATTTTATCATTTCAGGACTAGTGGATTGGAATTATAAAAAGGTATTAAATCTATTTGAAATGGCTGGTTATCACGTTGTTAATGAAAAGCATTCAAATCAATGGGTTACACTTTATTTAGTAAAATCATCATACGAAGCGAGAAATAGGGGGAACAAAAATGAGACGCTGTCCTTGGTGTGAAAATAATGAACTGTATGTAGAATATCATGATAAAGAATGGGGTGTCCCCGTTTTTGATGATAAAAAGCATTTTGAATTCCTTGTTTTAGAATCAGCACAAGCTGGATTAAATTGGTTAACTATATTAAAGAAAAGAGAAAATTATCGTATGGCTTTTGCCAATTTTGATCCTAACAAAGTAGCTTTATATGATGAGGAAAGAGTAGAAGAGTTGATGAACAATGCGGGTATTATTCGTAATAGAAGAAAGATAGAAGCGGCAATAAATAATGCTAAGCATTTCTTAACTATTCAGAAGGAGTATGGAAGCTTTACAAAATACATTTGGCAATTTGTAAATGATAAACCAGTGATCAATCAATTTGATGAAATTGCTAAGGTACCAGCCTATACTGAGCTATCAGATGATATTAGCAAGGACCTTAAAAAAAGAGGATTTAAATTTATTGGTTCTACCATTATCTACTCTCATCTACAAGCAACTGGTATTATTAATGACCATCTTGTTTCATGCTTTCGATATAATGAGATTATAGATAATTATTCGTAACGTATGCTTTTATCATCTAGATCATAGTAATTCCTCATCTTGAAAGGAAGTAATAATGATGGTTAAGAAGATGATACAAGGACTAATCTATGGAATTATTGCATTTTTGATCATATTATTAACCAATAATTTTTCGCTCCATCTAACCGATGGAAATATAACCATCGGATCCATGATGTATGAGATTTATTTGCCGAAATTTCTTTTCTCAATCTTTCTAGGATGGACCATTGCAAATTTGGGTGATTTAAAAAACAAAAAAGGATATTGGGTTAGTGTTTCTTTAGCAATTATTATTGTTCTCGGCACACAGACTTTGGATATCCTTTATTTTCATCACTCTTTCTCGAACTTATTAACACAATCAAATCCAGGACAAACTGATTTTCCCTTTACCTTAATCTATCTGTTAGTCTTACTTATCGTCTTGCTGCCCGTATTATTTGCATATAAGGGAATTGTAATGGGATTGGTTTGTTTTGGTAGTATATTCATCATACATTTCATCTTGGATGCATCAGTATTTGAGTCCCATATCAACCCGAAGTTTTGGATTGGCATCGAGCTATTTACATTTTATTTAACCTTAGGAGTAACTGCTAGTTTATACCCTATATTTAAAGAGAAGGGTCTTTTCCTTTAATTTAGGTAAAAGAAATAAAGCGCACATCAATGCGCTTTATTTCTTTTCTTTTGCGGGTGTTACTTCCTCTAAGAGCTCTTGATTTATTTCTTCATCACTTTTGTTTATTAGTGTTTTTTCCGTTTGATTCATACGATTTGTTTGTTTGTTCTTCTCGGTAGTCATTTTATACACCTCCTATAGGTTTTATCCTTCCTTATCAAGGTGATTTTTATCCGCACAGCGTATAGGTGATATATGATATTACTTATGCTATGATATAATGAAAAAAATGTGTTAAAACATAGAAAGGCAATAAATGAAAAAAATTATTACTACTAGTGGAGGAGTAGCATTTATGAAATGGATAAATAAGCTTGAAAGAAAATATGGACGATTCGGAATACCAAACTTAATGCTATATGTTGTGATTTTACAATTAGCAGTATATGTTTTAATGTATTTTTATCCACAAAACAATATTTATAATCAATTGGTACTTTATCCCGACTTAGTATGGCAAGGTCAAATATGGCGTTTATTTTCCTATGTATTTATCCCACCTAACACATCTCTAGTTTTTCTTGCCCTTGTCCTTTATTTTTACTATTTCATGGGTTCAAGATTAGAGAGTGTATGGGGTGCTTTCCGATTTAATGTTTATTACTTTATCGGAATTTTAGGAAC
This sequence comes from uncultured Bacillaceae bacterium, assembly GCA_964514395.1. Classification (GTDB taxonomy): domain Bacteria; phylum Bacillota; class Bacilli; order Tepidibacillales; family Tepidibacillaceae; genus CAZEQK01. The sequence goes on along the minus strand of CAZEQK010000065.1, from coordinate 787 downwards.
TTCGTTGATCTCGATGCTTCTTGGTGCATATGGCACTCCAATTTATTTAAATTTATCATTATTCTTAGCATTTGCATGGATTTTTCCAAATGAACAAATCCTTTTGTTCTTTATACTACCTGTAAAAGTGAAGTATCTTGCGCTCATTGATTGGATTTTCTTTGGATTCACGATACTTTTCGGTTCCTTTTCCAGTAGAATCGCGGCAATCACGGCTTTAATAAACTTTTTTGTCTTTTTTGGTAGTGACCTCTATTATTTCTTAAAAAACAGGGGGAAGGTTTTACAGAACCGACAAAGATTTGGTTATTTAAAATCTCAAACTAAGAATAAACCGATGCATACTTGCACAGTTTGTGGTATTACCAATATAGATGATCCTTACATGGATTTTCGCTATTGTTCAGAATGTAATGGCCATTATGGATACTGTAGAGACCATTTAGAAAACCATGAGCATATTCAATAAATTGAATCCCCAACCATTGAGCTCGACCACTCAGTCCGTTGATTTCTCAACGCTTAGCAACTGTCTAATTTCTCAAAGTTACCATATAGTAGACTTTGTCTACAAACTGAACATCTGTTAGTTAAACAGATGTTTTTTTTATGTGTAAATGTAAAACAGTTTCATAGGATAAAGAAAAATAGTGAATATTATTAAAAAGATTTCATAAAATACTCCTTATATACTTTAATTACATAAAGGAGATAGTGATGGAGATAAAACCCATTTGTATTTGCTAATCTAAAATTGAGCCATTTTCATAGCAATTGCTGATGAAAA
>CAZEQK010000064.1:0-11976 GCA_964514395.1 uncultured Bacillaceae bacterium | reverse complement strand
TAACGTAAAAGTTATAATAATCTTTACTTGCAAAATTAGATGGAATGGTATAATCCCCTTCCCATATCGTTGTAATACCTTCCGTTTGTGTTTTAACTAGGTTTAAGCTTGATCCACCTTGAATGTTTGCCGTAACGATAGACATGTCTAATGGATAATCTATAGTTGCCTTCACATATAGTGTCCCTCCAGCTGCTATTGTATTAGGATAAGCAGGTGTTAATTGTACTGATACGTTCATAGGAGCATTGGTTATTAATCCTGTATCTACTTCTTGAATTACTTCATCACTCCAAGCTCCTTCTTCATCCTTTACTTGTAAGGAGATATCATACCTCGTGTATGGTTCGATATAGCTAGGGAAACCATTGGTCCAATTTGCATCACCAACATATTTCCATTTCCAACGCTTATCGATAATTCCCTTATTTGCTTGGGATAAATGATCTAAGTCATAACTAGTTTCAACTATACTAAGTCCTTCAGTATATGGAACTGCTGTGAATTGTGCAATTGGTTTTCTGTGTACATATAACTTAAGCGTAGTAAGCGAATCCTGACTCCATTTTTTATAGGTATTAAAATTTGAATTATTTATTGGATTATCCTGTGCCTTATATTTCACTGTGTATTCCCCAACATAGTTAAAGGTATTATAAGGGGAAGAAATCCATTTACCATTATTAGGGTCCGTTCCTAAGCTGTTCTCAAAGTAGTTTGGATTTACATGGGTGTATTCCCATAATTCCTGATTGATGGGGTCTTTTTCTTTGTCATCATATAAGACATTGTAAATTACATTATCACCTAGCACTACATAGTTTTTCAGAATAGATGATCTATGCTTCACATTCTTCACAACATAATCTGCAAGGTTAGAAAGAGATGTATCAAGATTGCTATTGTTATAAAAAGCTCCGTTATTATCATTACTTGTAATAAGAGATTGAATTTGAGACTGGTTAATAGTAGTGCCAAGTCCAATATATTTGACACTGTTATTTTTTAAAACATTTACAATTGCAGTTTTCTTTGTTGTATTATTTAACTCTGTATAGGTAGTATCTTGGAGATCAGCAAAGAAATTGTTAGTATCTACGTTCCAAGGCAAATTTGGTGTCCACACATCCATAGTGCCTAAATGTCCATGAGATACATTGTTTCTGAAATTCATTTTATTTTTAGGAATTATTATTTGAGGAGAATATATAGGGCTTGTAACCCCTGAACTCCCCCCATCACCTAATTGTCCATATTGTTGAACGCCCCAATCGTATAAATTACCGCTACTGTCAACAAGGAATGCTGCTAGGTCACCAAATGTGACCAATTTAGGATTTACAAACCAAGGATTCGAATGTACATATTTAGTACCGTATGAATCATAGTTATTTGATAGACTCTTTCCCCATTGATATAAGTTTCCGTTTACATCTACAGCTCCACTACTATTACTACTTGCCATGATTTTTGAAAACTTAACATTATAGGTTGTGATATTATTTAGAATAGCACTCGATATTTTAATGGGTGTGTTTTTTGATATACTCGTTCCATCCCCAAGTTGACCTAAATCATTTTTTCCCCATCTATACACATCACCATTTATTGTGAGAGCAATAGCATGTGAATATCCCAATTTAATATCTTCAACATTATGCATGATTAGGATAGGTTTATTTTTGGATATATATGTTCCATCCCCAAGTTGACCTTCGTTGTTAGTACCCCATCCATACAAATCCCCTGTATTTGAAATTGCAAAAGTAGTAAATCCATTGGTAGCTACTTTATTAATATCAGACAAACCAGGGATAAGTGTTGGTGTTAATACTGTGGATGAATTAACTCCTAAACCAAGAATACAATGGGTACTAGAATAACTACTATAATTATTGCCAAATGCATACACATTTCCGCTATTTGTTACAACAAATGTTGATTTATAATCGCTATCTACTTGTTTTGCATTAGGTATCGCAGTTACTAGAGTTGGTACATTATATACGCTAAAAAAAGTGTCGGGCAATCCTAATTGACTTGAATGATTTAATCCCCAAGCATATAGCTTTCCGTTTTTATCAATTGCAAAACTGGTTTCATAGCCCGCATCTATATATTGAATATCTGAAAGAGTTCTTACTAAATTTGGTAACGTTCTAGTCTCAATATTGTTCCCATCCCCTATCTGTCCGTAGGTATTTTTCCCCCATGAAAAAACATTACCATCTTTTGTTAACATCAAAGTATGAAAGTAACTATTAGATATTTGTGTAATGTCAGATATACCATTAATTTTAGTTACATGGGTAATAGCTGTAGCATCCGTAGATAAACCTAACTGATCATTTGTATTGGTTCCCCATCCATATAAATCATTGTCTTTAGTTACAGCAATGGCTACATTTCCATCAGAAGATAACTGTGTAACATTATTAATCCCAGATACCAGTGTAGGACTACTCGTATAAAATAGGTTAGCATAAATCGTATTATTGTAATTTCCATCTGCTAATAAACCTTCATCACCTGAACCCCATGCATAAAGACTTCCATCCGTTCTAATCGCAAAAAAGTTTTCGTATGTTTCTACAACGGAATTAATGTTTGTCAGCGAGCTAATTAAGTTAGGACTGTTATTACTACCATTATATTCGTACACATGTCCATCATTTGTTAAGATTAGAGTATTAGCAATGTCTTTAACGTTTGTTACTCCTGGTACTATTTTTGGTGTTGTAAGTGAGTTGATTGAACTTCCGCCCCACACATACAAATTACCATTGGTGTCTATTGCTTTTATAAAGGATGAACCAATATATTTCCAATACGCTGTATACCCCGAATAAACAACATAACTATTGTAATAATTAGCAATACCTGTTATTTTTTTAATATTATGCATGGTGATTTGAGGAAACTCTTGACCGTTGTCCTGCCCAAGACCTGCTGATCCGTATATACTAAATCCCCAAGTATATAATGTTCCATTATCATCAATAGCAAAACTTGTATCACCTACAGACTTAACATTCACAATATTAGTTAGAGGATATTTAACCCACGTACTGTTATTATAAATATAATAACTATCAATAAGTTTAGGAGTATATACATTAGTAAGGTTGTTAAATTGACTATCCTTTAACCCTAATTGTAATATAGAATTGTCCCCCCAACCGTATACTTTGCCATCATTAGTAAGGGCAAGTGAATAATAAAATCCAACACTTACTTGTTGAACATTTGAAATACCAGGTACTAATGTAGGTGTAGATCTCGCAGCTCCTGTTGAACCAATCCCTAACTGTCCATAGGTATTATTCCCCCATGCATATACATGACCGTCATTCGTTACTGCTAAGTAGTTACCAGTATTATTAATACCTAAAATATCAGCATAACTACTTCTAAAATCAAAATCTTTAATATTGGTTAGTAATAGTTTAGGGCTAATGTTACTAAACTGATATAGATTACCTTCATAGGTTAGTATGAAAGGATATTTGATTTTTTTAATCTTTTGTCTAATAAAGAAATCCTTCAAATTAATGTTAGCATTAATATTATTAGCTGCTAGTTTTGGAATCACGATTGAATTAATTTTACTTTGGAGCATATTAAAATCTCGATATTTTGTGTCACTTACCCCGATATTTAAGTTAATGGTCGTATTATTTGTTAAATAGTTAGCAAGTGCTTGCAAGACTGCATCTATATTTGTGTTGTTATAATAGATTCCATTCCCACTATTCTTACTAATTAAATCTTCAAATTGAGATTTATTGTTACTTGTTCCTAAGCCAATAAAAGATATATCTTTCACCGTAAGTTTATTTTGAATAGATAAGTAAGTCGTTTGATTATTAAATTCTGTAATGCTTGGATTAGTTAAAACAGCATAATACTTCTCTGCCTTATCTCTCCAGGTGATGTTTGAAAGGGATGTATCAATCGAGTTTGAGCTTAATAACCTTACTTGAATATTTGAATCTACATCGTCCTTATTTAAAATTGGTATAACCAAACTATTCACTTTACTTGTAATTGTAGCTTTTGAGTAGCTAGTAGGTCCTAAATCTATCACAAGGTCTATTAGTTTTTGTTTATTTAACATCAGATCTACAGATGGATTATAGTTATTAACATTGCCTACTCTATCAGTTATTGACTTAAGAGCAAACGAAACATGTTGAAAAAAGACCAGGAATATTAATAAAAAAACAAAGGATATTAATTTAAAATTTTTCATGTAAACCCACCCCCTTTAAAAGCCTACCATTATAATTGATAGACTTTTAGTAAGCTGTACTTCCCTTTTTATAATCCGAAGGAGATATGAATTGAGCGATTGTTGGTTGTCCAAAATCTTCGGTCACTTCTATGTCGATTAAATATTTACCTACCTTCGGAACATCAAAGGAATAGGTATAGACATAAGCGCCATTGTAAACCTCCATCACTGGCTCGTCAAATACTCCATCATTATTTGCATCATAAACATAATAGATTCTTAGATTCTTAAGAATATCTCCATCCGTTGAATAACACTCCATTGTTAAATTAAATGTTGCATAATCATAATTATCAGGATCACGATATACTGTGTTAACAAAAGAATAATCAGCTACAGGTGGTAAATCAGGAACTATTGTTATTCTTTGTGTTACGGTATCAGTATAGCCTGCTGTGTTTTCAACATGCATAGAGACATCATAATCCCCTGCTTTTTTAAACAGAACATCAAAGGTACTTAGCCCGTTTATATTAGGATCAGGTAGTTTTATATCATTAGATGTAACCCCTACTGTTACTGGTGTAATACTCCATGTCGTTTTTGTCCAATCCATAGGATAATGAATCGGTGTATCAGAAGTTAAACCGCTAATTGTTACTTTCCTATTCTCTTTTAGATTGCCACTTGCTGTAATCACTCCATCAACGGTTGGGGCGATCACTTTAATCGTTTTATAGGCTGTGTCCGTACCTCCATGACTATCATCTACCGTTACGGATATAGATTTAGTCGTGATAGATGGAAACCATATTGTTCCTGTACTTCCTGTAACCGTTCCATTTGCTAGGGATGTGTCCCAGGAATAGCTTAAAGTGTCACCATCAGGATCACTGCTACCACTAGCATCTACATAGATATTTTCTCCTGCTTTCACGTACCCTTTCGCTTTTAGTTCTGCTATCGGCGGATTATTTGTACTTGTGCCAGTTCCACTTGAATCACCTGTGGAGCCACCAGTTCCACTTGTAGCAAGAGGGGTATACAGTATCGCTAACATTTGAGTAGCTTTATAATTCGTACCATCTTTTAAGTAAATATATACGGTAGTAGTATAATCTCTTTCGTTATTCGTACTTGTTAAATCACCCACATTAATAGTAAAGTCAAAATTAGTAGATTCACTGGTATTATTAGATAAAGCGATATAATTTTGTAATGTACCTGTCGTTTCATCCCTAGCATAGAAGTGATAACTAGCAATTTGACTAGGATCTACAATATTGGTCAATCCTCCTGTGATCGATACGGTAACAGGTGTGTCTACTGTGTTGTCTGTCACGATAGAGGGATCAACATTACTGTTTATTGTTGCGATTGGTGTCGTAGCTTGTTTTACGACAAGTGTAATTGTTTTCGATACATTTCGAATTAAATAACTATCATTTTTAAAAGTTGAACGGGCTAAAACTGTTCCTGTTAATGTAATAGTATGTGTACCTACTGGATAATCGTTTCGATTAAATACAAAGTCTTTATTGGTGCTAATAGATTGTTTACCTAGTAATCCATCCCTAGTTTGAATATATGATGTTTGATTCGTATCATCAAATTTAGCGGTTAATATTTCTATTTGATCGGGCTTTGCAGGATTATTTAAGGTTAAATTTCCTGTTAATGTAGCAGGAATCGTGGCTTCATTTTGATTAGCATTAATAGTATAGGTATTAGTAGCGGTGGTAAGTGTTCCGCTTAAATTCACATCAAAGTGCTTCCCATTAAATGTAGCATAATAATAATTGTTCCCTGATTTATTTACTGTATAAATAGAGAATCCACTTGTCCAAGACGGTTGTACGGTTAATTGCGTTTTTGCTAAATCCCAATAAGGAGAGCCATCATTTACTAAAGGATCACTTGTAGGGGTTTGATGATTGATTTTATAGACATTAAAACCAGGAATATTATCTGCTCCATTTCCTTTTAATGGGGCATTTTTAATATAGGTAATGATAGTAGGGTCGATCCCTATCCAACTACTAGCAAGAATGTCTTTAGTAACAAAATCCCAAGTCGTAGGGTTTGTTGTACCTGTTACGTTAGGATAATAGGTATTATATAAAGCATTACCACTTTGGTCGTAGCCTAAATATTCATACTCTAGCCTTTTTGTACACTTGTTATAGGCTGTTGGATTATCTAAATAATAATCACTTGGATTTCCATAGACAATTAATCCGTCGTAGTTTTTATAGGTGGTGTAGTTAGGGTATAATGTTTTGTCTATTACTTTTACATATATCGAGTTTTTAATATTCGTGTTGGTTTTTACATACAGGTTAAATTCATCCTGTGTGACAGTCGCATAGGATGAATCATTTGTTGAACAAGCAATACCAAATTGAGCATTTAAAATAATGGGTAATATTATAGAGATAATCGCTAACAGTTTCATTATATTGATAAATCTCTTTTTCACATCACTCCACCCCCTATTACAATCAAAATATACATTATAGCTATCTCTTTAGTTCAAATAAGCAAAGTAGAAATACTCTATATTATTTGTTCCATATGCGAAGTAATCTATTTTAATGTTATCTATTGTAGTAGTTTCTCTTACTTGAGCTGTTCCTGGTGTGTGATAATAAGTATCATATGAATTTAAAATATAATCAGATATTTTTGTGCCTGTATCTTTACCAAAAAGAGCGACTAATGAATCCTCTAATTTTTGACTATAGGTAGGATTAACTAATCCCTTTTCAGCATCATCATATAACGAAATTAACCTTAAAGAAAATGCAGGATGGTCACTAAATGAATCTTCATTGTACATATGTTTAGGATTATCTCTTTTTGTTTCATAAAAGGTATAATCAAAATAATCTGCATTATTGACAGCAGAAATATAGGAATTAGCAAAATAAACCATGACACCAGGTAAATATAATCCATTATAAACATACCCATCTTTTGTAATTAAAGACTTCGTGACATTATATACCTGTTGATTAATGTATGGGTTTAAGGTATCTATAATAGGATGTGCTTTATATTCATTATTGCTATTATCTATCATAACTACCTGGTTATTTTTGATGAAATAACGCCCACCATTTAATTTATCCTCTGTAGTAATATTCGTTAATTTCCAAATATCAGTTTGACTAAATACAGGATCAAGCTGCCCTGTAGATCCTGTTTGATCACCTGTTGTGTCTTGTACCTTTGTTTTTACAATGACAGTCTTGGTCGCACCATCCCAAGCTACATATGCCCCTAATCCTTCACTTACGAAACGAAGCGGAACCATTGTTCTACTATTTACAATACTAGCCGAGGTATCAAAGGAAAGGACTTGACCGTTTTTAATTGCCTGTTTTTGTCCAATCGTGAGTTTAATGATATCTCTATCCTTTTGAATCGTAACGGTTTGAGTTTTACTATCCCAGGAGACATATGCCCCTAAACCAGTTGCAACAAATCTAACTGGAACGATTGTCCTTCCATCCTGATTAATCATTGGCTGCTGATCAGGAAAGGTCATCAGCTCCCCATTCATTTCCACCTTAACAATATTTTCTGCATGTACTTGAGTGGTAAATGGTACTAAACCAATAGCTACGAGACTAAATAATAAAAAGATCATACTAATTTTTTTCAATTTTAATTCCTCCTCAAATTTCAATTTTATATATTTAAAAATCTATTATCCCCAGTCTTAACAGTTCTTTTAACGTGAAAATCTGCGACAGGTGGGTTGTTTATTGATGGTGTCGTTTTATGGAGTTAGTATATCGCTATTTTGAAAAACATCTGAAGCACTCAAAACAGATGTAAGCTTTACGGTACCTGTTAATGTGATGGTGTGTGTTCCTACGGTATAATCACTTCGTTTTAGGACAAAATCCTTGTTTGTACTGACAGTAGTTACAGGTGTTACTCCTGATTTTTTAAAATATGACGTTTTATGAGTAGAATCAAAGTTTGCTGTAAGCTCCTGTATTTGACTTGGTACTGCTGGTGATTGTAGCGATGCGGTTGCTGTTAATTTAGCAGGAATAGTAATCTGACTTTGATTTTCATTAATGGTATATGTGTTGCTCGGTGTAGTTATCGCACCATTCACACTCACTTGGCCAAAGGCAGGACCGTTAAAGGTCGCATAATAGGTTCTACCGTTTGAACCTTTGTTTGCTGTGTAGATCGTAAATTGATTTCGCCAGGATGGGGTACTTTCCACAAGCGTTTTAGCTAAATACCAGTAGTTACTCCCATCATTTACAAGCGGATTACTAGTCGGTGTTTTATTGTTAATATAATTTATATTAAATCCTGGTATGCCTTCTGCTCCATTTCCTTTTAACGGTGCATATTTGATATAGTCAATAATATCAGTATCTATTTTATTCCAACTACTAGTTAGAATATCTCGTGTTACAAAATCCCAAGTCGTAGGATTTGTTGTACCTGTCACGTTAGGATAATAGGTATTATATAAAGCATTACTACCTTGGTCGTAGCCTAAATATTCATGTTCTAGCCTTTTTGTACATTTGTTATAGGCTGTTGGATTATCTAAATAATAATCACTTGCATTTCCATAGACAATTAATCCGTCGTAGTTTTTATAGGTGGTGTAGTTAGGGTATAATGTTTTGTCTATTACTTTTACATATATCGAGTTTTTAATATTCGTGTTGGTTTTTACATACAGGTTAAATTCATCCTGTGTGACAGTCGCATAGGATGAATCATTTGTTGAACAAGCAATACCAAATTGAGCATTTAAAATAATGGGTAATATTATAGAGATAATCGCTAACAGTTTCATTATATTGATAAATCTCTTTTTCACATCACTCCACCCCCTATTACAATCAAAATATACATTATAGCTATCTCTTTAGTTCAAATAAGCAAAGTAGAAATACTCTATATTATTTGTTCCATATGCGAAGTAATCTATTTTAATGTTATCTATTGTAGTAGTTTCTCTTACTTGAGCTGTTCCTGGTGTGTGATAATAAGTATCATATGAATTTAAAATATAATCAGATATTTTTGTGCCTGTATCTTTACCAAAAAGAGCGACTAATGAATCCTCTAATTTTTGACTATAGGTAGGATTGACTAACCCCTTTTCAGCATCATCATATAAAGAATTTAAAGTTAGAGAAAATGTAGGATGTTCACTAAAGGAATCTTCATTATACATATGATTTGGATTTTCTGCTCCTTTTGTTTCATAAAAGGTATAATCAAAATAATCCATATTATTAAAAGCAGAAATGTAGGAATTAGCAAAAAATACATGAATACCTAATAGGTTTAACATGTCATATACATACCCATCTTTTGTTATTAAGGATTTCGTGACATTGTATACCTGTTGATTGATATATGGATTAAAGGTAGTATCAGTTGTATGCAATTTATAATTATCCCCACTAGTATCAACCACATATATAATATTATCTTTAACCACGTACCCATCTGTTTGGATATGTTCTTCATCCGTTATATTTGTCATATCTCCTATGTTTGCTTGAGTAAAGATGGGATCAAGCTGCCCTGTAGATCCTGTTTGACTTCCTGTATCTTGGGTTTTCGTTTTTACAATGACAGTCTTGGTCGCACCATCCCAAGCTACATATGCCCCTAATCCTTCACTTACGAAACGAAGCGGAACCATTGTTCTACTATTTACAATACTAGCCGAGGTATCAAAGGAAAGGACTTGACCGTTTTTAATTGCCTGTTTTTGTCCAATCGTGAGTTTAATGATATCTCTATCCTTTTGAATCGTAACGGTTTGAGTTTTACTATCCCAGGAGACATATGCCCCTAAACCAGTTGCAACAAATCTAACTGGAACGATTGTCCTTCCATCCTGATTAATCATTGGCTGCTGATCAGGAAAGGTCATCAGCTCCCCATTCATTTCCACCTTAACAATATTTTCTGCATGTACTTGAGTGGTAAATGGTACTAAACCAATAGCTACGAGACTAAATAATAAAAAGATCATACTAATTTTTTTCAATTTTAATTCCTCCTCAAATTTCAATTTTATATATTTAAAAATCTATTATCCCCAGTCTTAACAGTTCTTTTAACGTGAAAATCTGCGACAGGTGGGTTGTTTATTGATGGTGTCGTTTTATGGAGTTAGTATATCGCTATTTTGAAAAACATCTGAAGCACTCAAAACAGATGTAAGCTTTACGGTACCTGTTAATGTGATGGTGTGTGTTCCTACGGTATAATCACTTCGTTTTAGGACAAAATCCTTGTTTGTACTGACAGTAGTTACAGGTGTTACTCCTGATTTTTTAAAATATGACGTTTTATGAGTAGAATCAAAGTTTGCTGTAAGCTCCTGTATTTGACTTGGTACAGCAGGTGATTGCATCGATGCTGTTGCGGTTAATGTTCCAGGAATAGTAATCTGACTTTGATTTGCATTGATGGTATAGGTGTTACTCGGTGTTGTAATCGTCCCTTTCACACTCACTTGACCAAAGGCTGGACCATTAAAGGTTGCATAATAGGTTCTACCGTTTGAACCTTTGTTTGCTGTGTAGATCGTAAATTGATTTCGCCAGGATGGGGTACTTTCCACAAGCGTTTTAGATAAATACCAGTAGTTACTCCCATCATTTACAAGCGGATCACTAGTCGGTGTTTTATTGTTAATGTAATTAACATTGAATCCTGGTATGCTTTCTGCTCCATTTCCTGTGAGTTGAGCTGTTCGCATAAAGGATATTATATTAGGAGCTATATTTTCCCATGAACTATTTGCTTTAAATACATTGATATAATCAAATTTATCTGGGGTGGTTGTGCCTTGCACATTAGGAAAATAGTTATTATCATAGGGTTGTCCACCCGAGGTAAACCCTAAATATCTCCATTCATTTTTTCCTGTACAAGCCGATGTTCTTTGTTCGTTTCCTATAACATTTATTTGATTACCATATACAATATCTCCATCATAATTTTGATAGGTAGTAAAGTTAGGATAAAATTCATAATATCCTGTTTTGCCGTCTTTATCTACTCCAAAGACGTTTATAGAATCTGGATATCCTGCGCTTTTTACATACTCCTTAAATTTATCATAGCTTGTAAATACCCCTGCATAGCTTGTTGGCTTACTACAAGTAGATGCTTTTCCTTTTTGAAAAGGAATAAAGGTAAATAATAGAATGAGAATAAATAAAAAGGTTAGTAGTTTCTTATATGACATATAAACCTCCTCCCATTAGGTTGTGTCAACTACAGGTTCTATTTAAGATAACTAAAGTAAAAACTTAACGTCATATCTCTGCCTGTGTTTCCTACATCGACTTGGAAATTATCTATTTTAAAAGTTCTTCTAATGACTTTGGGTGGATGTGTGACTAAATCATTGTATTCATATAAAATTTCATTAAAGACTTTTTCTCCTGTTTCTTTCCCAAAGATACCAATGATTGCATCGTGTAGTCTTTGCTTGTAATAATCGTTGACATACCCATCTGCTGCTGATTGATATAAACGATATAAATCTAAATCAAATATGACATTGTCACTAAATCTATCATCCTGCCAATCACTTTTAGCGTTATAATGAAAATCTTCATTAAAGCCAAAGGTAAAAAAGGTAATATTATTGTTTACGCCTGTCTTATTGTAACCATATCTGATAACCACTCTTTTATTTGGATAAGCAACTCCCACATATCCCTCTT
>CAZEQK010000063.1:0-12801 GCA_964514395.1 uncultured Bacillaceae bacterium | reverse complement strand
TGCTTGATTTCTGGTAAAGCTGTATTTAACGTTGTTATTTCCATCAGTTACATAGACTAAATGCCCTGCGTTGTAGTAATAATATTCTGTTTCCCCCGCCGGACACTTTCTTCGTTCTTTTGCCTGTGTGGTCATATTCATAAATGGCAATAGTAGTTTGTTGTGAATTCTCAACTGATGTTTACTACATATCACAAAAAAGCTATCGAGCATACTCGATAGCTTTTGGTTTCAAATCTATATATCTATTTCTTGAATAGACTTACCCTAATAAGGAACCATATATTCAGGCATGATATTTACTTTTACGCTCCCTTATTGAATAATAATCATTTACGTTGAAAATGTTTAATAAGAATAAAGGACATGCTCACTAAGATTAAGAATATTATTATATTGTATGTTAAATTAATTCTAAAAATATTTAATTTAAATAATAAAAACATAGGAAGAATATATGAAAAAGCTATAAACATAAGACTAATATCTTTTTTTATAATAGCAAAAAATAAAAATCCAAGTATCATTGCTATCCATTCATACATTTGTATTTCACCTCTTAATTAATTCAAATAAAAATAATAAAATCACCTTCCATATTGTGTATATCCAATATACATTCCCTTAATAAATCTAGCTGAATCTGTTACATAAGCTACCGGTCCACCTAATATTTCTTTTCCAGCAGCCTCAAAAATTTTACCACCTGTTTTAAATGCTTTCCATCCACCATATATTCCTGCAAAACTTTTATTTGAAGTAGTAACAAATATATCGTCAGTGTAACCTTTTACAACGTATGCGAACCCTGTATTAATTGTATGCCCTAATCTTGAATTATTATATTTTATCATCTTATTTACTGAAGGAAAACCTGGAACATTTGAATCTCCATCAAATTTTTTCACATCAACATTAGTCCAACGATACCCAGATTCTTTTGAAATTTTTAATATGTCATCGCTCGTCATTTTTGTATTTGAAACTTTTGGTGTTGTATCTTTCTTTGCATTCAATGGTTCCTCAGCATAAGCATCTATTCCTTTTATCCTCCTATACCCCGATGGATCAACATACATAACAGGGTTGTCCCCGCTATATTGGTACAAGTTCTTATCCGCTACAATGTCTCTTGTAATGAACCTTCCTACCTGAGGCTTGTAATATCTTGCATTCAGATAATACATCCATGTCTCTTCATCATAGTAATATCCAGCATATCTAAATGGATTGGCTTGTTTTAATAGCTTATTTCCATCACCTGTGGTGATTGTTCCTGTCGAGTTTAGAATATTTCCATAAGCATCATACTCATAGCTTACCACCATGTTACCATTTATATCCTTTAACCCTATTACATCACCATGAGAGTTTAAGACGTAGTAGTAGGATACGTCGGTTGCTCCTGTATGGTCGGTCATCGCTATCAATTTGCCTGCTTGATTTCTGGTAAAGCTGTATTTAAGATTATTATTTCCATCAGTTACATAGGCTAAATGCCCTGCGTTGTAGTAATAATATTCTGTTTCCCCGCCAGACACTTTCTTCGTTCTTTTGCCTGTGTGGTCATATTCATAAATGGCAATGGTAGTTTGTTGTGAGTTCTCAACTGATGTTAACTGGTTATTAGCATTGTAATTGAAAGTATTGATACCATCAGTGATTAGATTACCATTCTCATCATAAGTCCAGGCTGTGCTGTCCACTTGTGTTAGTTGATTGGCAGCATCATAACTATAGTTCGTTGTCACACTATCTTGTGTTTTGGTCAGACGATTTCCCATTTCATCATAGGTATAGGAAATCTCTCTTGTTACTGTACCTAGAGAATCAAGGTGCTGTTCAAGTGTAAGTCTGCTTGATAAGTCATAAGTGTATACCTCTTTTGACCCATCCATATTTGTTATTTCTGTTATATTACCATTTTTATCATACACAAAGCTATTGTCATAAAGAACTGTTCCATTCGCAGCAGTCTCTTGTCTAATATGACTTAACATACCTGCATCATTGTACTCGTAATAGGTATTATATGCGTTCGTTGATGCACCTACTTTTTCATAGCTTTTTTTCAGTTTACCTGCTTCATTATGCATATATGCGGTTGAAATATTATTAAGTCCAGTTACAGAAGTCATTCGCCCTGATTGGTCGTATCCAAATATTATTGGAGTTGAAGAGATTGCTTGATTTGTTATCTTGGTTATTTGATTATTAGAATCATACTCATAATCAATGGTATGACCAGTACTTGCACCATAATAATCAGGGTAGGATATACTGTTTACACGATTTAGTTTAGGATCAATGGTATAATTTGTTACCTCCGTTTTTACCGGGTTACTCTTAGTAACTTGTGTTAAGTTACTTGATTTATCGTACTGATAATCCCAAGTGGTACTGTCCCCTGTATAGGATTCTGTTGTTAAACGATTTAATGCATCATAAGCAAAATGAGCTTGGTTCCCGTTTGGATAGAGGATATCTGCCAGATTACTGTCTTGATCATATTTAAAGGATGTTTTGTTATTCAATGGGTCATTTATCTGCTTTATTCGATTTAGTTCATCATATGCATTTTGGACCTGACTTATGGCTTCACCTGATTCTTTTTTATAATTGATATTAGTTATATTACCATTATTATCATATTGATAGTCAACCCATAAGTGTGTGGAATCATGTAAATCCTGTATTCTGTCTAATTTGTCATAGTTTAGAGTTATAATGCTTCCTTCATCACTTTGTACTTGGGTAATATTACCTCTACTATCTTGGGAATAGGTAATCGTGTTACCTAGCTGGTCGGTCACTGTTTTTACATAATTACCATTAATATCATAACTAATTTCTTTTGTCACATCACCTGTTTCCCATCTAACTGCATCAAAATATACGGTTCCTGTAGTGGCACTGTTTACTCCAACAACGACCTTCATACTGACTGCATTTGGATTGATATTTTTTGCTTCTTGCTCAGTGATGGTGACAATCGCTCGTTTCCACTGACTAGAATTGGATACAACATCACTAACCTTTTCGTTTAGAAAAGCACCATTGCTATCATATAATGCTATTTTAACTAATCCTCCACCTGAAGTTACATTATCTGTTCTAATCATAGCTGTAGCAGTGTAGGTTTCTCCTGCCTTAATCGGTTCGTTCTGTACAGAAGCATAGCTTGCCCAACTGGTACTATCTTTAATACTTACCGAATAATCACCAACATAGGCTAAACCATTAACCCACTGCATTGTTGCCGCTGTTTCATTGTACTTCTGCCATTCATCTGGGATAGAATTGGTATCAAGATCATATTCAAAACTTCCATTTTGAGCAATGTTATATTTACTGATCAGCGCATTAGATACCCCTGTAAAGTTAACTTTAATATCATCAAACCAAGCTTGTCCTGTTTGATTCTCTAATTTTGCATAGATTCCTATACTCTTAAAGTCATTTGGAATGGTTACCGTAGACTCTTGAAGCTCCCAATCATGATCCGACTTATTAAAATATAATTTTAAATAATCTTCAGATAAATCATTATAGACAACTCGTAGGAATAATACATAATCTCCACCTGTTGGGTTTATTCCTTGGGCTTTTGAATACCCAGAAAAATGAATCGCTGTACCAGCTTTTCCACCTATCAGCATATTCTGACCGTAATATTTAGCGGCGGAAGCATCTCCAGTTAGGGTTAGGGAAGAAGTACTATTATTACCTTGACTCATGTCTAGTCCGTCTACTGCCGTGTTTATATTGAACGAGTCTCCCCAGTTAATTGGATTGCCAAGCGCATCTAAACCATCTTGAAAGCCATTATTAATGACTAGGTTTGAAGTATTACTATAAGTTCCTTCTGAGAATTGGATATTATCATACCATGCAGTTCCGTCATATACATAAACAAGGACTCTAGCGTATTTGGCCGTAGCTGGAGCCTTCACACGAGCAGCCTTACGACTCCAATCGATGGTTCCTGTTGAGCTAGCCAATCCATTTGTTTTTTCCATATAACTACTTAGATTATCGTCATACCAATATATTTCTACATCTGCACTATTCGTAATATTGGCGGTTTTAATAAGCCAGCTTACATTATATTTTCTATCACCCTTAACTGGTATATATTCAGATATCAGTTTTGGATCACCTATGGTACCATTTGAAGTTAACTCCAATGTATAACTACCATTTACACTTTCTGTACTTTGACTAACTTGTCCATACCCAATATTTGTCCAATCCTTTACATCGCTTGATGTGTTCCATGCTTCAAATCCACTATTTACAACCTCATTATCCCCAATACTTAAAGGACTTGTTACCTGAATTAAATTACCTGAGCTGTCATAATTATTAATGACTGTACCCGCTAAAGCATTTATTGAAGCATTCGTATTATTATTTCCATCATAATGATTGTTAGTAGTTGCTCCTGTTGGGTCTGTTTCTTGAATTACATTGTTTTTATCATCATGAATTATTCGTGTATCTTGATTGTTGGTATCAGTAATTCTTTCTATGTTACCATTCTTATCATACAATAAATCCGTTTGATTATTTCTAGAATCTGTCACAAGAATTACTCTATTGTTAGCATCCCAATCTAAAATGGTAGTAATATTTTTCTCATTTGTTTGGGTTGGATCTGTTCCATCATAATTCTGGATGATTTTCGAAACATTTCCTTTATCATTTGTATAGTATAAATTTTCTGTTCCATCTGGATCTGTTATTTTAACGTGTTTGTCTGCTCCTTCTACAAAAGCATAGCTTAAGGTTAATGTTTGTGTAACACTGTCTATATCAGTCACGTCATTAGAAACCGTAGCAACTTCATTATTACCATTATAAGTAATAACTGTATTATGGCCATTTGGGTCGGTTATTGATGTTAAATGATGAGCAGCATCATAATCATATTGAACAGACTGTATCGGAGATCCGTCTATCTTTTGAACTTCTACAAGATCATTTGATGCATCGTAAATATATTTAACTGTAGTAATTTTATCGCCAGTGATAGTATCTAGCTTTCCATTCACATAGTTGAAGTTAACCACACGACTTGATGGATCAGTAATACTACTTAATGTTCCATCAAGATTATAAGCTAGTGTTGTAGTATTATTATTAGAATCCACCATTTTTTCTAACCGGCCACTATCAACAGCAAAATAATATTTTGTTTGACCTTTATCAGTAATGATATAATATGCAGGATTTTCTTGATATTCTAATTGTAAATCAACTCCAGGTGGTGCTACATATTTTGTAACCCCATCTATTGTTTGCTTTACAAAGAAATGCTTTGTTCCATCAGCATCATTAAATACAATATTTCTATTATCAGCTTGATTAATTTTAAGATTCATACCAACATTTAATTGCCAACCATAGGCAAAGGTTGATTCATAGTTTGTACTTTGTGAATTATAGCTTCTCCCTACTTGAATAGGAATACCTTTACCTAGAAGGTAGACATCAGTAGCTGATAATAACATATTACCGTTATCGGTATTTACATTTCCCACATAACTCCAAAAATTCTCTGCACCTAATGGATTTACGTCATAGGTGATGGTTAATTTAGGTGTCGTGCTTGGCGTTGCATCAGATGAGTAAAATCCTCTCCTATTAGAAGTTGTTTCATTATTTGCTCTCAGCATGAGACCATAGTTAGGAAGATCAGCATTATACCATGCCTTCACAGTATCAGTAACATCAAAATTCCACGTACCTGTTACATTGTTAGTTATACTGGTTAATATATTACTGTCCACCGCTGGTTGAGCATTCCATGTCACAGAGGATGAACTCCAATTCTCAGTGATTCGATGAACATCAATTGTCGTATTATTATTTGGATCGTCATTTACAAATTGATATAAATCAAGGGTAGCATTAGTTATCGTAGCTCCACTATAAAGCTGAGGAAGTTCAGTAAATTCTATAAAGGATCTATTCGTACCGTTTGTGTTATTTCCTGCTACAAGATAAGTTGTAAGATAGTAATTTGTATCAGGATAACCTGAGGCTGCATAGGTATCTTTTATTTTACTTGCTCCTGGTTGGTAGTAAGTGGTGGGGTCGATCGTTACAGGAAATGCTCTGTTTGCATCCTGTAGCCATGCATTATCTAAGGTGAGATCAATAAACCAATTATCCCCCTCTTGTCTAAGTTGAAATGTAACATTTTCAGTTGTAATTTGATTGTTATCATAAGCAAAGGGACTAGCAGATAGGAATATCTCTTTGTTGTTCTTATCTAAATAACTAATCGTCTTATTATCGTTTAATATAGGCGTTAAGCCGTTTGTTAGTAATTGAAAGCTAAAGCTATTTTGGGATTTAGAATTTAATAGAACGATATCCTCTTTCACTCCATTTGTTAAAACAGAGTAATTGATATTCACATTGGGATAGATATCATTATATTCTATTTTATTACCGCTTGTTACACCTATACTAGTCTTTGTATTCTGAGGTATGAATTCAACAAAATTATCTTCATGTTGGACTCTATTAATTGCATTATTACTTATATCCTTCGCAAACCAAATGTCAATATCATTGGAACTATTCTTAAATGGAAATTTAGCATTTTCGTTCGTTACGATACTATTATCTATTGCCTCCCATTTCCCTTGTTTATTTTTCCAAAATTGAGGCTCGGCATATACCTCAACTGTAAGGCTTCCATTTGGATTTAAAAAGGCTTGTTGATTCGCTTTCTTTAAACCAGGTACTTCAATTGGTTTATTACTTTTTTTTGGAAAAGATTTCAAGTTGATTGGTCTTTTTATTTCGGTATTTACAATTTCTTTATTCGTTTTGGCATAAACATTACCATATGGTAAAGCTACGGAAATAAATAAGGCGAAAACTAAAATAACACTTAATAGAGATAAGGCTTTCTTCTTGCTGATGTACATAAGATTGTTTGACTCCTTCACTTCTTTTTCTAATTTAAGAACATTATAATATAATTATCTATACTATTTACTATGTAAATATTACATACTATTAATATATCATGAAATGATAGTTTTTATCGCATATTATTTTCCGTTACTCTGTAAATTGAATTTTCTATTAAATATGTATGCGATGTTATTGCAATCATCCTGTCTACCCCAAAATTATTAATCAACAATCTTCATGAATTTAGTAAATAATAGAAAATAAACTAACAAACAAAAAGACAGCTTCGAAAGAATATTTAATCCTTTTGAAGCTGTCTTTTTGCTTATTTAAACCTATTGATTACAGACTCTGTACTTATTTCCTTGTCTTTCTGGTAACAAATAAAAAAACCACATCTTTCGATGTGGCGTCGGTCATACCGACTATTAGATCTAGGATAGGGGTGGAGAGAAACCATTTATACATAGAGTATATATAGTACAAAAAAGAAAGTCAATATAATTATCTGAAAATTTTAATATTTCGAAATTCTGCCAAGATCTTCAAAATAATTCGGATAGGAGATATTAACCGCCTCAATCTCATCAATTGTTATTTCTTCTTTTGCAATTAGGCCTGCTATCGCAATGGCCATTCCAATACGATGATCTCCATGGGTAGTAACAAACCCTCCTCGAACCACCTGTTTTCCACTTATAACAAAGCCATCCTCCAGCTCATCTATGTCTAGTCCAATCTTCCTTAACTCACTAACGATCGTTTTGATCCGATCTGTTTCCTTCACTCTTAGCTCCTTTGCATCCGTTACTTCTGTCGTTCCTTCTGCCTGACTTGCTAGGACCGCTAGTAAAGGTAGCTCATCTATAATTCTTGGTATCATTTCCCCATTCACCTTAATACCTTTTAGTTCACTACTTTCTATCATGATATCTGCAACAGGCTCTAAGCCGTATGTATAGGAATCAACGATCTCTACCTTCCCATTCATTGCTATCACTGCATCTAAGAATCCAGTTCTTGTTGGGTTGTAGCCCACTCTTTTTAACAATAGCTTGCTATTAGGCACAATTAAGGCAGCTGCGATGAAAAATGCAGCTGACGAAAAGTCTCCCGGTATAAGTACTTTTTGACCCTCTAAGTTAGGTCTAGGAACTATTGATGCTTCATTTGCTTTTATCTCAAGCTCAGCACCAAAATGAAGAAGCATTTTCTCGGTATGATCCCTTGATAAAAATGGTTCCTTTACCGTTGTTTTACCTTCGCCATATAAACCTGCAAACAAAAGAGCTGATTTAATTTGAGCACTTGCAACAGGTGATTCATAATGAATACCCTTAAGCTCTCCTCCACGAATCGATAGAGGGGCATAGCTCCCATTTTCACGACCATCAATCGTTGCACCCATTAACTTTAATGGTTTTACAACACGACCCATTGGGCGTTTGGCAATAGAATGGTCACCTGCAATCACACTGTGAAAATGCTGTCCAGCTAAAATTCCAGTGATTAACCGAATGGTTGTGCCTGAGTTACCTACATCAAGAAGCTGATTGGGCTCCTGAAGACTAGCCAATCCATTCCCTTTAATTAAGTAGCCTTGATGATCCGTTTGTTTAATTTGGACGCCCAACTGCTTAAATATACGAATCGTACTTAAACAATCATTAGCCTGTAAAAACCCTTCTATTTCCGTTGTCCCATTTGCAATCGACCCAAGCATAATCGAGCGATGAGAAATCGACTTATCACCTGGAACCTGTAGCATACCAGCAATTTTTTTAATCGGCTTAACCGTATACTTCATGAAAATCCTCCATTAGAATAATTGTTGAAATGTGTTTATGATCCTGTCTATCTGCTCCATTGTTCCAATCGTAACCCTTGCTGTACCAGGCAACCCTAATTTGTTTCCTGGTCTTATGATAATACCTTCTTCTAGAAATTTTTTAAACACTAGTTCATCATCTAACCCATGGCGAATAAGCACAAAATTAGTCTCTGATGGATAATAATTAATTCCTAAGGCTTCTAATCCTTTAAGTAATAGCTCCTTGCTCTTCGCATTTAATTCCTTACTATATCGTACAAATTGTTGGTCCTTTAATGCAGCCTCCGCTCCTATTTGAGCAAGGTGATTCACGTTAAATGGTTCTCTAACCTTCGCTAAATCATTAATAATATTCTCGTTTGCAATACCATATCCAATTCGAAGGGATGCAAGACCGTATATTTTTGAGAAGGTTCTTAATAACATGAGATTAGGATATTGTTTTAATAGCTTCAGTGTATTAGGATAATCACTGTTACTCACATATTCTGCATAGGCTTCATCCACAATCACTAAAACATCCTTTGGTACCTTTTCCAGAAAATCAATAAGCTCTCCGTCAGTAATCATTGTACCCGTAGGATTATTTGGATTACAAATCCAAATTAAAGCTGTTTTATCACTTATAGCACCTCCCATCTGCTCAAGATGATGCACACCTTCACTTAATGGAACCTCAATGATTTGAGCATTTTCCATTATTGCATTGGCTTTATAAATTGGAAAAGTGGGGGTAGCCATGATTACTTCTGTATGTTGATTTAAATAAACCCTTGATAAAAACTTAATTATTTCATCTGATCCATTACCTAAAATGATTTGATTAGTTTGAATCTCATAATGTGCCGCGAGCGCTTCTTTTATATTTGCCCCAGCGCCATCAGGATATACTGCTAGATGCTGCATATCCTTCATTATCCTTTCCTTTACCCTTTCTGATGTGCCAAAGGGATTTTCATTTGAGGATAATTTAATTACTTCCTTTATTCCATACTCTTTTCTTACATCATCTAGTGATTTTCCTGGTTGGTATACAGGAACATGTATAAATTGCTTATTCAATTTCATCTATTTCACCTCAAATAAATCAAATAATTATTGTCATTTTAACACTACAACGCGTTAAAATCTATAAGTAATTTAAAGAATTAATTATCTTTCAAAGAATCGATGACATTGTACAAAACGCCTTTGTCGATATCCTCATATATCATTACTTTCCCAATATCAATAGGAAGTACCATTCTTATTTGATTATTTTTGAACTTTTTATCTCTCATCATGATCCTTACGATTTCATTGGTCTCATACTCTTTAGGTATGGTAGTAGGCAAGCCATATTTCTTTATAAGCTGAATGGTCATTTGAACAACATGTTCTGAAGCTAAACCTAGTTTATGGGACAATGCACTTGCAAAAGCCATCCCAATTGCAACGGACTCACCATGTAAATATTGATAATTGGATAGGTTTTCAATAGCATGTCCTAATGTGTGACCATAATTTAATATGGCTCTAATGCCTTGCTCCTTCTCATCCTCTTGGACTACCTTTGCTTTAATCTTGATACCCTTTTCTAAAGCATCGTTTAAATATTCCAAGTCTAGCGTTAACAGCTTATCTGCATGTTCATCTAACCAATCAACAAAGCTTGCATCAGCAATTAATCCATGCTTAATCACCTCAGCTAACCCAGCCTTCCTATCTCTTTCTGGTAGAGATTTGATAAAGGATGTGTGATAACAGACGAGCTTAGGCTGATAGAACGAACCAATCAAGTTTTTTCCTAAGGCATGATTGATTCCTACCTTTCCACCAACACTACTATCATGGGCTAAAATTGTTGTTGGACATTGTACAAAAGCGATTCCACGCATATAAATAGATGCGACAAAGCCTGCTAAATCACCAACAACACCGCCACCTAGTGCTACTATTGCAGAGGTTCTATCTAAGCCTTTCTTTATTGCAAATTCTATTATTTTTTCAGCTTCCTGTAATGCTTTTGCAGTTTCACCTGCTTCAACAATATAATAATTGACATTAAAATCAGGTAGTCCCTTTAGTACCTCATCTAAATATAAGGGAGCAACATTTGTATCAGATACGATGAATAGCTGGTTTTCCTTTGAAATACCTACCTCTTGTAAAAATTCTGGCAGCTTTCCTATAATATCTGTACCTATTAATAATGGGTAATCACTTGCTTTTGTATGAATCATCAATTTTTTCATCTTAATATTCCTTTACCTGCATCATATAATTTTGGTATTGATTTATTATCTCATGATAGGAGTCTCCAGAAAATTTATCAAGGAAAGCATTTGCTATTTCCCAGGCAACAACGTGTTCAGCAACGATACTTGCAGCAGGTACCGCACACGCATCTGAACGTTCTATGCTTGCAGTGAATTCCTTTTTTGTGTCGATATCAATGCTTTTTAATGGCTTATATAAAGTTGGGATTGGCTTCATTACCCCTTTTACAAGTAATGGTTGTCCATTGGTCATACCACCTTCAATACCACCTGCACGATTTGAAGAGCGATAATATCCTTTTTCCTCACTCCATTTAATTTCATCATGCACTAGTGAACCAGCTAAATTAGCTGCTTCAAATCCTATTCCGATTTCAACACCCTTAAATGCTTGAATACTTAATATTGCTTGTCCGATTCTCCCATCAAGCTTTCGATCCCAATGCACGTGACTTCCAAGCCCTATTGGCAACCCTGTTGCAATAATCTCTACAACACCACCGATTGTATCTCCTATGCTTTTTGCTTTATCTATCTCTTTTTTCATCAATTCTGTTGCTTCTCTATCAAAGCATCTTACCTCTGATTGATCAATCTGTTTAGCAAAATCATCCATCGATATATGCTGATGCTCCGAATAGTCCATTGATTTAATACCACCAATATTGATAACATGACTGATAATTTCTATTTGAAAAGGAACTAAAAGCTGTTTGGCAATCGCACCAATAGCTACTCTAATAGCAGTTTCTCTTGCACTAGATCTTTCTAACACATCACGAAGATCACTGAGATGATATTTAATACCACCATTCAAATCTGCATGGCCAGGTCTAGGATTAGATACTCTTTTTTGTAGCTGTTCGTCCTCTTTCTCAATACTCATGATTTGTTGCCAGTGTTTGTAGTCCTTGTTTTCTATGATTAAAGTAATAGGGGCTCCAGTTGTCTTCCCAAATCGAATACCACTTTTGATTTGAACCATATCCTTTTCGATTTCCATTCTTCTTCCTCTACCATAGCCCCCCTGTCTTTTTCTTAGTGCATCATTAATTTTTTCTACGGAAATTCCAAATCCACTTGGAAATCCTTCAATAATTGCCGTTAATTGAGGACCATGGGACTCCCCTGCATCTAAAAACCTCATTAAAAAACCTCCATTATTATATGAGATGATAAAAGTTCTGATTAATAATACATACTATTATAAAACTTTTTCATTATTAAAATCTATCATGTTGATAAAAAAAATAAAACTTTTAATAAAGAAGACTTGGTTCAGATGGAGTTTTTATCTCCACCTGAACCTTAGCCACCCTTATTTCGAGGGATTGAAACAACTCCCTCTTACGATGTTGAAGAGGGAGTCTTGTTGAAGCCGAAGATCAAAAATAAAAGTCTGAATTAGCTAACCTGACTAATTCAGACTTTTAATAAATTTTATTATCTTGTTGATCTTTCAAATCCATATAAATTTCCCATCCCATCGTCATTATTATCTATTAAGATTCTAGGATCTATTCCTAATATTTTTGTACACTCTTCTCTTGAAAGTAAACCACGACTGTATGCATCTATAATCATTCCTTTTTCCATACGATACCCCCATAATTTTTTACTATTATTAGTATGGGTAAAATAAAAAAAAATATACTATTAAATCCTTTATTTGTCATTATTTTCTCATATTTGCTACTATATTTTCCACTACTTTGTCTTTACGATTATTAATTGTTTCCCAAGACATTGTTGCTACAATTGTTGTTGTAATAATAATTA
>CAZEQK010000062.1:7334-13697 GCA_964514395.1 uncultured Bacillaceae bacterium | reverse complement strand
GCATATTAAATAATTTAGTTATGTCAAAAATGTTTTCTTTTCTAATCTGATCATCGTATTTTATTATTTTATACCCTTTGCTTTCTAAATAACTTTTTGCATCGCTTGATTCTTCTTTATCCAAAAATGTATGAAAATGAAATACTCCAGTAATAAATAATAATAAAAAGCACTAGTAATAGTTCTTTTCTATTTCCCATTAGATAAACCACCTTAAAAATTAAATTAATTTTGTGATCGGTCTAACAGATAGTTCTATAGTGATTTTACCATATTATTATATATTTGGATTATAATTACTTATACTCTTTAAAAAAAGAGAAGTAGAGATTAAAACCTCTACTTCATTAGATAATAGTTATGATATTAATGTAACTACCCGTACTACATATAGCACCTTCCTTTAAAATAAATCTTATCGAGATAGATACTTAATTCTGCCAATTCACATTAACAGTCCCCGTTGTATGGATAGGTGTTGTATATTGATGATTTAATCCACCCTCCCAAACAACATTGCCATTTCCATCCTTTTTAATAAACTTAAATTCAAGCGATGTTCCTTCAGGTACATCTATATCATAATACCACGTAGGATATTGTGCGATAACCTGATTATACATCGGACCAATCGCCATATTTGGATCCCAATTTCCTAATTCATATACATTTCCTACTAAATATACATTTTCCCCTAAAGAGGTATAAGCATTGTTTACCATAAATCTAATAGAAACTTGGTTACCTGATAATACCTCATATTTATCATAAATATTACTGGAAACAGCACTTGAATTGATAACAGTAATATTATATTTTCCTGCTGAAACGTTTGGTACGGTTGCCTTAATTTCATTGTCATTCCAGGAAACAATATTAGCTGATGTATTACCAAATTTCACTGCACCAACTGCCGTTCCAAATCCCTCTCCATCAATAGTAACTGTTTGACCCACCTGTCCCATCATAGGCCCAACATGACCAATTATTGGAGTAGTTTCAGCGACGTTATATTCCCATACACCTACTTCACCCGCTCCTAAATCAAATGGTGTTACTGCACCATTACTATCTACAGTTATACTATTTCCATTCAACAAACCACCAAGCACATCAAGATAATTACCCTGAGGAAAAGCAGTGTTTAATCCTGTTATATGATAAGTCTGGGTGTCACTCCGATTTGCAGCTACAACGACGACATTATTCCCATACTGGCGTTCGTATATAAAGACATCACTATTAATCCAACGCTCCTGTGTATTACCATATGCTAGAGCAGGATTTGTTTTTCGTAAGGCAGATAGCTTTTGAATCACTTTATAGGCAGTTGTTGTTTGATCATAGGCAGTCATAAACTTCCGATTATTTGGATCACCATTTCCATCCATATATTGTTCAGTACCATAATAAATATTTGGAACTCCACGAGATGTTAATGTTACTGCTAAAGCCATTTCAATTCTACGATGATTCTCTCCTATATAATAAAAGCGATCCATATCATGATTGTCAATAAATGTCACTTGATCATTCACTTCATCATATGCAGTACTTGTATCCTGAAGCATTTGGTAAAATCCATACCAATCATCTGTATTATTTCTTAACACCTGCCGAAGCTTTTGAGCAAATCGGAAATCTAATAAGCTCATACCACTCTCATTCGCAAAATAGTGATTAGCTGGATCAACTTCACCTTCTGATAGAAACCATTCTCCAAAGGTAAATACAGGTCGATAACTATAGGTAGAATCCATAAACGTTTTTTGCCATCCGAATGGCATATGCTTTACTGCATCAACACGTATACCATCTATCCCTTTATCCAACCACAATTTTATTGCATCCTTTAAATATTGATCTATAAACGGATTTTGATGATTAAAATCAGCTAAGTCAAATAAATTACGATAAATGCCATCTTCAATCGTAGAAAAATCTGTGCCACCATTATGATGAAAAATATTATTGGTATCATCTGAATAACCGTTCACATAGGTTCCGTTATCGTACAATCTGCCATTTTCCATATAGGTTGGGTCCGTTTCTAACGCTGGAGATGTATGATTTGGAGCAAAATCGATAATGACTTTTAATCCATTGGCATGTGCAGTAGCGATTAAACGGTCAAAATCTGTCATACTCCCAAAGAATGGATTGGTCTTTTTATAATCTCTAGCCCAGTATCCATGATAGGATGTGGTACCTGCTGTATCATTCATGACAGTATAAACATTTTCAACTGGTTGAGAAATCCACAAGGCGGTAACACCCATATTTGTTAAATAGCCATCATTGATTTTATCTATGATGCCTTGCCAATCTCCGCCTAAATATTTTTTTAGATTCGACTTATCCGCACTAAATAAATTTCCAGTAGGATTATTGGTTACATCCCCATCATAAAATCTGTCTGTCATGATTTGATAAATGACATCACTAGAATAGCTGACATCATTTGAAACAAAAGGTCCAACAGCATTTACTTGACCAATTAAGGGAAAAAACAGACTAACAACTAAAACAGTGATTAATAATAATTTTTTCCAATGTTTCACCATAAAAATTCCCTCCTAATATTCAAAATAGTGAAAGCGCTTGCAAATAACTGCTTTAATTAAATCATTTATCCCCCTTTCATCTATATAATAAAAAACAACCCCGGGATCTCAGTAATAGAGATTCGGGGTTGTTGCTTCAAAAATAAATATTCGAAACAAAACATAGCCCTTAAATTTTATTTACTATATTAAAATTAACTTAATTATTATAAAACGTCAATTAGTTTTTTAGAAAATAGAATTGTGACATTTCAGCCTTTTAATCCTCCTGCGAATATGGTTCTATTTGATTATCTTCATACAAATTGATTAAATTGCTCAATAATAAGATTTATCGAATCCTTTATGGTACTTTCCTCAATCGCTTTCACTATATTATTCCTATTTTCATACAATTGGTTTACACTTTTTAATAAAGCCTCTTCTGTTAGGTCCTCTTCCTCAATCAATCTACTAAAGCCCTGTTTTTCAAATGATTTAGCATTTAAAATCTGGTCCCCACGACTTGCCTTTTTTGATAGGGGAATGAGAAGATTAGGTTTTTTTAATGCCAACAATTCGAAGAGAAAATTTGAACCTGCCCTTGATACCATAATATCTGATGCAGCTAATATTGCAGGTAATTCTGTTGTAATAAACTCATATTGACTATATCCTTTTTTATTCTGCAAAGCTGGCTCTAAGTTCCCTTTTCCACAAATATGTGCAACCTGAAATTTTTCTAATAATTGAGAGAGTATAGCCCGAATATATTTATTAATAATTACAGAGCCTAAGCTACCACCTACCACTAATAGAACGGGTTTTTCTTTAGTAAATCCCAAAAATGCAAGACCTTTATCCCTAGAGCCTATTAGCACCTCTTGACGAATAGGATTACCAGTTAGTATTGCTTTCTCTGAAGGCAAATGCTTCATCGATTCTGGAAAGGTTGCACATACCTTTGTCGCAAATGGCAGTGATAAACGGTTTGCTAAGCCTGGTGTCATATCTGATTCATGTATAATAACAGGTATTCTATTTAGCCATGCTGCAACTGTAACGGGAACAGAAACAAACCCCCCTTTTGAAAATACCACATTTGGCTTTATTCGTTTTAGTAAAACAACGGACTTTGTTATACCCTTGACCACTCGAAAAATATCAGTGACATTTTTTAATGAAAAATAACGTCTTAGTTTACCAGTTGAAATAGAATGATAGGTAATACTCGTCTTATTTTTAATTAGCTCCTTCTCAATTCCTTCATAGCTACCTATATAATCTATGACCCACTCATCCTCAAGTAATTTTGGAATAAGTGCTAAATTTGGTGTTACATGACCTGCTGATCCTCCACCTGTTAATACAATTCTCTTCATTTTTTCACTCAACTTTCTAATCCAAATGTTTTATTTCCCCATCTCATTCTTTTCTTTTAATTTTTGATAAAAACCTTCCTTATTTGTCCATTGAATGATATCTATTTCAAATCCATCTGGATCATTCACGTAGAATTGTCTTGAAAATTCCTTTATAATTATTTTTTTACCCTGTTTAATATAGCCTTTTTTCTTCATTTTTTCTAGTACCTGATCAACATTATTCACATAATAACCAATATGTCTAAAGTTTTTTTCTTTTTCAGCCATAAATTTGTCCTTCTCTGACAAGAACAGTTCATGATTGACTCCCTTTAAAATTGCATAATGCTGACCGTTTGTTTTTAATCCCCTATCTATTAATTTATAACCAAGTGCCTCCTGATAAAATACAATGAATTTTTCTATATTAGATACATATCGATTGATATGGTCAACAACAGGTTCCATTATCATAGCCTCCATGATAGATGATTCGTAATATACCTATTACATTTTATATTATAAACTAAACTTCCATCTATCCATTAAAAAAATATCATATTAAGTGCATTATTCATTTGTATATGTAATGTTGCCAACATCACTATTCTAACGGATGATATGAATAAAATAAGTTTTTATTACTGCAAAATATTCTCTAATTAAATAGTTTAATTCAATAAATAATGGAGATTTACTGACTAAACCATATCCCTTTATGTTCAGCTTTTTAGCAATATATTTTGCCCAATACATATGATAATCACTAGTTATAATGAGGATATGCGGTTCATCTGTACCTAGCATTTTCATTACACTTTTAGAAAATCTTAAGTTTTCTTCTGTTGACGTCGAGCTTCTTTCATAATAGATTCTGCTTTTAGATAATCCTTGTTTGATTAGATAATCCCCCATTGCTTCTGCTTCTGTTATCTTTTCTCCTTCCCCTTTTCCTCCAGATACAATGACAGGTACCTGATTTGTCCTTAAATAATCATAGCTAGTTGCTAATCTTCCTTTAAGTGTTCGAGATAGCTCATCTCCTTTAAGACCTGCTCCAAGCACAACAGCGAAATCAATATCCTTCCTATTACTTTGGTTTGTGTTTATTTCAGACAAGATAAGTGTTTCAATGAACACAAAGGAAATAAAAAAAATAATCAACACGAAATAAATCATTCTAATGATAATTTGACACCTATTATCATTTCTTCTTTCATCCTTTTCACTACAGAAATGGATAAAAAGAAATACACTTAGTAAAGCACCTACAAACATAACTCCAAACTGAGGACCAAAAAAAGTCAATAAAAGTGCGTGCATACCATCACATCCTTCATAACGGTTCAATATTCGCACCCTAATATTACCATAAAATACGTCCAAATAACCATGATTGATGATAAAAATGAATGAATATAATTTTGAATTCGTCTTATATGATTAATATGTAGTAATATGAGAGTAATTGGTAAAAATATATTTGTTAGAAAAGTTGGAGGTCTTGTATTGATATGAAAAATTCTGATCGATTTTTAGTAGCCTTTAATTCTATAGAAATCATATTAAAGAAATATCATAACGGAGATAGCTATATTCCATTTTCACGACTTATTCAAATAGCCAGAAAAGATAATGCTACTATTCGAAGATATTATGATGACATTAAGGAATTCAGTGAACTAAGAAACGCCATTGTTCATAATACAGTAGATGTCAATTATGCAATAGCTGAACCACATGATCATATTGTTGAGAAAATTGAATCGATCGAAAAGGAGCTGATCCAACCAAAGAGAGTCTTTGCACTCTTTCAGAAAAAGGTATTAACCTTTCAATCTACTAGTACATTAAAGGATATATTACTAGTAATCAATAAATATTCTTATTCAAAATTCCCTGTATATCAGGAAGATCAGTTTTTAGGGTTATTAACAAAAAAGGAGATTGTAAACTGGTTAGCAAGGCAGGCTTACAGCCTTGATAGCCTCTCATTTTCAAATACTAGCTTGAAGAAGATCATTGAACATGAAAGAAATAGGAAGAATTATAAATTCATCAATAAGATGATGACCATTTATGAGGTGAAGGAGATCTTTAAAAATATTATCGAGAAAGATGCTCCTAGAATTGATGCCTTACTAATTACTGAACATGGAAAAGAGGATCAAGCTCTTTTAGGAATCATTACACCGTGGGATATTATTAATATGGAATAGAAATTAATTAGGCACTCACAAAGTCTACCATGTTGACTTTGTGAGCGCCATTTATACCAATTGTTAAGAATATAGCGATATTAGGCTCTTATTTCTTCTCGCATAAATAAATAATAAGAGATTGCGAAACAGATTAATGTAGCTGCGATTAAACCAGTAATCTGTGGCCAGATTAAAAGTAAACTTTGACCCAAAGGTAATGGGCTTGGAATCGCACCATATACTTGATCGGCTGTT
>CAZEQK010000062.1:0-7234 GCA_964514395.1 uncultured Bacillaceae bacterium | reverse complement strand
TAACTCCTGAATTACCATATGCATGGACTGTAAAATGATAATCATCCTTTTGTATCTTTAATGGAACATCAACATCTAGATCAAAAAACTTAGAATCATGCGGTTTAATTGATAGCTGACTTATGTTCTATCCACCTGAAGAGATTTGATATTTCCAATCCTTATTTAATCCTGACACATCAAAGCTTACATGCTGAATTTCATTTGTATTATTGATCGCCTCAAATGAATATGAAATTGATTTTCCAGGTGTTACTGAAATACCTGTATAAGAGCTATAAAGTAACAATCCACTAGCAGCATGTACACTTAATGGTACGATTAAAAAAGTTCCAGAAATCAATAGTAAAAACACACTTAATAAAGTGATAGATTTTTTCAACAACTTCCATACCTCCTAATTTTATTAAATTCATTATTGCTACGTAATAACATTTTAATTGGATTTAAGTAAAAAACTTTTTACTATTTATCGAATAAAAAAAAGAATTATAATAGATATATAATCCAAATTGATAAACCACTCGTACTATGTGTGTAAGATCTTTTTTATGAGTTTTTAATTCTAAATAAAAAAGAGGTGAACCCATCATGATGCATGAGGAACAGGAATCTGAAGTCTTAATTGAACAAATAAAAAAAGGCTCAATAGAAGCCTTTGATCGATTTTATGACAAATATAATGGGTTCGTTTATAATATTGCTTTGCAAATACTAAAAAAGCACGAGGATGCCGAGGATATTTGTCATGATATTTTTTTAGAGATTAATCGTAAAGCAGATAGTTATAATTCTAGTAGAGGTAGTATCGACGCTTGGTTAGCGATAAGGACACGCAGTAGATGTATTGATAGAATTCGAAGAGAAAAACATCATTTAGTTAGTGAAAATATAGAAATAAATAGAACGACAAAGGATTATGATTTAGTTGAAACAAGTGTCATGCGCATAATCGAAAAGGAGGCACTCCTTTCTGCATTAGAAAAAATACCAAAAGCACAACGAGAGGTTGTCTATGGTAATTATTTTAAATACCGTACCCATAAACAACTGGCGGAGGATTTAAATCGTCCAATCGGTACAATTAAATCACTTATTCGTTACGGCTTAAAAAATATACGAAAGCAGTTAGATATAAGCGGCTGGCAAACCCCTAAAGAGGGGGAAAGTCATGGAGAAGGATAAGCATTGGAACGAAGAAAAAATCATCGATTTTTTATTAGGAAAATTGGATAAGGAAAAATCTCAGCAATTACAAGAGCATATCCAGATTTGTGAAATGTGTAATGAAAAAACGGCAAGCTGGAAGGATATTTTAGCGGATAAACAAGATGCTGATATAGAGTCAAATGTACAGGAAACTTTCATAAAAAAAATCAAAAGAACAAAGCAATGGTTTTCAAAGGAGAATCTAAAATGGACTATCCCACTTATAAGCTTTACACTCATCCTTTTCTTTATTTTCTTTTATAAAATAAACCCTGTTTTCTTTCAAAATAAAGATTATGAGGCGCAGTATATTGAAAATGCTCAACAGATGGCTTCCATGAAAAATTCTTTTGTATTAAATCCTGGTACAAAAATATATAGAATTGTTCCAGCCCTTCATAGAAAAATCGAGGGATATGCTTGGATAAATCCTAAAACAGATGAAATCTATTTATTTATCGATGGTCTACAGCCTATTTACGAACAGGACTATCAAGCTTTTGTAAAAACATCAAACCGAGTAAAAAGCTTGGGTTTAATCCAAATCATAGATCAAAAAGGACAATTATACTCCCAGGATAATGAAATCAACGAGCTTCAGCATATTATTTTAAGTATAGAACCAATTGGTGGAAGCTCATCTCCAACAGATCCCCATGCTTATCTTATTGAATTAAAGCATTAAAAAAGCTGTTAAATTGGTATGCTCCCCTTGTAGTGGACAGTTGAAATAATATAACTGTTTACTAAAGGGGAGTTTTATTATGGGAAGAAAATCTAAAGTAAGTTCTGAAGTTAAAATTACAGCGGTTGAGGATTATTTAAAAGGTGAAAAGAGTGTTCTTAGAATTAGTAATGAATTATCGGTTTCTAAAGAATCTGTAAGACAGTGGATTCGAATATATCAATCAACTGGTGCTTCAGGACTTATTCACCAAGCAGGTAAAGGTTCTTTACTAGATATAAGTTTAAAATATAGATTACATTCTAAACGCCAACTTGAAACCTGGTTAATGAAATATAATGGTTATGAAGAGATTAAATCATCTGGAGCGGGAGGAAATCAAATCATGACCACAGGGAGAAAAACCACTTTAGAAGAACGAATAGAATGTGCCTTCTAGTTGGGGAATGGATTATGGTAATTCTTATCTTATGGCTCGGTATGTAACAGCTATTGCCCAATTTGTAGGGGATAATTTTACTACAGGTTCTTATATGCTAGGCGTACATTGGTACAACGTATATCTATCAGGTTCTGGTTATTCCTATCTATTTAATTCTAGTTTAGCAAATTGTATTGGATATAACCCAAATGATTTATCTGTTGTTTATTGGCAAATTGTTAATCCTTATTATGATACATATATATCAATTGATTATCGGTAAAAAGGATTATTTTGTTGATGACTGACAGTTTTAATGTCCACTATTTTTTTTAAAGTTAAAAATCTTACAAAAATAGGGAATATTAACTATATAGTCTAGCTAGCTATTAGGGATTGTTAAACTATTTTTCAGTGGGGATGAAAATCCCCACTGAAAAATCTCAGTTAATAAAATAATGTTAGAAGAAGGCTGATAACAAATGGAAAAAGAAAACACAATTAAGAAATCTATATCTATTTTCATCTTAATGTTATTCTTGATTTTTAATGCTGGTTGTAACAATACGGACCTTACTTTAGCAAAGAATGATGGAAAGAGTGAAACCTTGAATATCCAAAGAACTGTGAATGAGAACAAAACATGGCATGAATATTTTCTATCAGATATTGAAAACAAATGGATTGGCTCAATCAATCAGATTACTATAAAAACTGATCAACCTAATACAGCAGGGTTTAGATTGTTACTGCTAACTTTTGATCAACTAGGCGGGGTTAAATGGCCAAAGGTATATGTTATCCCATTTTCCACGGATGGAAAAGGTAATGCAGAAATCCAATTGGATTACCTGTTTCCAGAAAAAGAGCTGAACCCAATAAGAGCATATGATCTAAAAGTTTATCATCCGATTCTGTCTTCACACAGCAATAGTGACTTAAAAATGATTGACAAAGGTCATCTCGAATTAAGTCAAAACAAATGGTCTTGGAGATTAAGCTACCTATATAATACTTATTTTAATCAAATGGGTAATATTCAAAGTAATATCATACCATCGATTAAGCCGAAATTGGACCCAATAATAACTGCATATTCATTCTATGAACTTGCAGGAAGAGTACTTGGATTGGATGAAAGATTAATTCCCCATGAACTATCAGTATTAACTGGAAAAGATGCTTATTTAGCGTACATTGCTTCCGACAAGCAATTGAGCAAATACGCTTCTCTTAATCTTCATATGCCCGAAAATAGTAACCACTACATTTCTAAAGCAGAGGCTGTTGCTTATTTGGTTCGTCTTTATGGTTTTGATGATATTAATGTCGATCCAAAGGAATATACGGATTCGGAAAAAGAATTTTTAATGAACCATCAATATGGTAATGAATGGGAGATCGCGATTGATACAGGTCTTTTACCTAGGGTACAAAACCATCCCGACGATAATGTTCTTAAAGGTGACGATGCGTTAAATCTGATAACTGATTGGATTGAGCATTTTTCGCTTCTGCCTAACTCAGAGGAAGTTACCCTAAAAATTTTAACCAAAGAGGAGTTACAGCAATTATATGATTATGGGTTAACAAATGATAACATAGTAATAATAGGCTATAAAGGCGCAAAATCTTTATTAGTATTTTTTAAAACAGAAATAATTAACGAAAATGATCAAAAGATTGTAATTGAATCCTTTTTGCAAAAAAAGTGTGCCACCATAGATAAAAATAAGGGTTATTGTCCCGATGGAAGCAAAGCTGTTATACCACTAGATCACTTGAATTAATCATGAATTAAAGACAGACTAGTAAAAAAAGAGCCTAATGGGATATGATGGTCAGTTTAAGAATACGCAATCAGTATTAAATTGAAATAAGCAAATTATGGGTATTTGGCAAATGTGTCTCTAATTGATGATAAACTTTTATTCTTACTGCTTTTATGAGGCTTATGCATCAAGTTAAGTTGTACTTTGGGGGTTGCTGGTGGAATATCATTTATAAGGAACACTAAAGTCGGAAATGTACTATTTAAGAAAGTTTAAGGACTATGGAGTATCGTAATTTTCTATTATCTGCATAGATTACATAAAAATAGCGCCAATTTTATAGAAATTGACGCTAAAGAATTTTTATATTTCCCCTGTCTACTTGACAGGGGCATGTTCAAATTATAATTTAGCAGCTTTTTTAATAATGTAGTCATTCCTCATTTTGTTTACTTTTGTCTGAACGGAAGAAGAGCCAGATAGCTACTCCTACAATCACGACGATTGATAATATTATCATATTTCGATGGAAAATCTCTAGTATTTTTACCCATTTTAAACCAAAGTAGTAGCCCAAGCTAATAAATGTAAATACCCATAACAATGCCCCAGGAAAGGCAAAGGCAATAAATAATTTATAGGACCATTTACTAATACCTGCTAAATAGGCTGTAAAATAACGAATTCCTGGAATAAAGTAACCAATTGTTACTATGAATTTACCCCATTTATCAAATAAATCCTTAACTTTATCAAGTTTTTCGGGTGTGACACGAAATATATAGCCATACTTTTTAAGAAAAGGTGGACCAATGTTATAGCCAATGAAATAACTTATTGTCATACCTACAACACTACCAAGAAAAGCAATGAATATAGTGATGAAATAGTTTAAATGGCCCTTATAGGATATGTAGCCTACCACTGTCATCAATATTTCGTCAGGTAATGGTAGCCCCACTATTCCTAAAACTATCGCTATAAATAATCCAACATAGCCATAGCTTGATATAAGATGAATTAATGTATGTTTAAGCAAATTCTACCTCCGTAAATTAGGAATGATCTGTTTTCTTTCTTTTTTCAAATAACCAAAGTATGGTCATACCTAGAGAAAGCCATGTAAGTACAATTAATATAAGCATCCCAAAGATTGGGAAGTTGATAGCAGCGATGATTGCTAAAGCTCCTATTAGCGCTATTTGCCATAGTTTTTTATCACCAGCAGGAAAGATATATTGACCAATTATTCTACTAAAGGTAGCCATTCCAATAATTAAAGTAATAGCTGTCATTATTAATAAGATTAGTACGATTGGTAAGCCGATGATGATGATGGATAAGAGGATCATTAAAGATAATAATATTATACTAGAAACCATACCAATAAGTAATACTCTCTTTGTAGCGTTCTGAACCAATACTTCTAAGGAAGTCAACCGTTCTTTCGCTAATACAACTGTAATTAAGACAAGTAGAATCAATAGTATACTTACTACAAATTTAAATAACGAACTACCTAAATAGATAGAGAGTCCTATGATTAAACTATTCAGTATTTCTTTTGTGAAGGATATATTCAATATATTATCGGTTATTTTTGCTCCTGATTCTTGATTGATATCCCCATTAATAACAATAATCAACCCATCTATTCTAGCAGTATTTTTAATAGTTAAATTCCCATTCACTACGATAACAGCTTCATGTACTATACCACTAACCTGCACATCATTCCCAAATACTACCACATTCTCCACAGACTGATCCTGTTCTATTTCTGTATAGTGATGCTTGAGGATATTTCCTCCAGAAGCAAAAACAGGCATTGTGATTAATAATAGCATAATAGCCGTTACAAATAATGTTATAATTTTATGTTTTAGTATGTGCAACATTGCCAACTCCCTCGCCAATTGGTTTTATATATAGCAAACGTCGTAAAGACCAAATGGATATAACAAGAATCAAAACAGTAAACATCATAATCATTCCGTTAAGATAAGGTATTTTAGACATCAAGATTGGAATGGCTCTATAGATACTTAAAGAGATGGTATAAATAGATGAAGCCACATTTAATACCATAGAAAATGTACTGTAATAAGCATAGATGAACAGAAATGATACACCTGCAAGTCCTACATAAATCCATGATAATTTAAGTAATAAAGTATTTAACTGTTCCTCTTTTTTATTAATTTCTTGTAATACAATTGTTTCCATCCTATTCGTAGTGGATAAATCATAATATACATCTTTGAGCTGTTCGCTTACAAAGATTAAATCTTCGTATTCTTTTTGGCAAGCTTCACATCTATGTAAATGATTTTCCACTGCGGAACGTTCATCATCTGTTAGCTCATTATCGATATAAGCAGACAGCTGTTCATGGATATGTTTCACCTCTACTCACCCTCTTTACTTTATAAGTTCATTTTTCAATAAATTTCGAGCTGTATTGATTCTTGATTTTACCGTGCCTACCGGTATGCTTAACATGGCTGCGATCTCTATATAAGAAAAACCCTGTAAATCTCTAAGAACAATTGCTTCACGGTGATCATAGGTTAGCTTTTTCATTGCTTCATGAACATTTATTTGATGGTGTTTACGTTCCATGGCATCATCTATTATCCTATCATCCAGATTATCAACAGCGATTATATTTTTCTTTTTATTTAAATGGTCATAACAAAGTCTAGATACAATTCGACTTAACCATGAAGAAAAAGCAAATTCACTTTCTAGTTTAGATAATGAGGAATACACCTTAATGAAGGTTTCCTGCACAATATCTTCCGCCTCCATCCAATCGCCCATTACTGCATAAGCTTGACGAAACACTTGACCCTTATAGCGTGTCATAAGGGATGAAAATGCCTGCTTGTCTCCTGCCTTTGCTTCTTTAATTATTTGATGTAATGCTTGATCCACACAATATCATCCCCCAACTTCAAATCTATACCCTTTTCTTCATGTAGTTATCTACTATATGGTTCCATGTATTCATTGTCCAATTCGTTATAGATTGTAGGTTTTTTCTTTGCTATGCAAGTGATCCTGTTACATGATCACTTGGAAAGGAAGGATCAGAAGATTTATCTTCGGTTTCAACAAGACTCCCTCTTCAACACCGTAAGAGGG
>CAZEQK010000061.1:0-13825 GCA_964514395.1 uncultured Bacillaceae bacterium | reverse complement strand
TTTAGAGTCAAAGTTAATTCTTCTCTGGGTCATTTGTAACTCTGCCCTACAATGATGTTCAGTGAAAATAAAGATTTAGACTGAAGTTGTTGATAATATCAATGCTTTATATTTTTAGATAATCGTTAGAAGATAAAAATAGTTATAGACTAATTCATTTATTTTTAGCTCAAAAAATCTATATCATAAAAATAAAGTTGTAGACTATAATTGATAAAAAAATACATAAATTTAAATCATTCTTAAGTATTAAGCTAATAAAATATGATAATTAGTAAAAACTAAAAAAAGTCAAAAAATGGTCTGCGTAATCATTTTTTAATTTTACATTAATATGATTAGTTATATATCATCTTTATACTAGGAGGTTTATTATGAAAATTATATCCACTAAGATGAAACCAGTTACTTTCAATCAAGAAATCGCAATTAATATTACAAATATTGTAAGAAATAATTTACATCTTCAAATTGATAATGATGTTTGGGTCACTCTTTCTCAAGAAGAAATACTAGACAGCGTTCACAATCACAATGAAAGTGTTTTATATAAAACAATACAAAAAACAGGCTATACATTATATGGTAGTAACCCTGCTTATATAGATACTGATGCAAAATATTATATTTATAATTTTGCTAAAGCTTTTGAAAACCAACCTATAATAGTAAGGGAAGATGAAAAAGAATATTTAGGAAATAAAAAATGGATAGTTGATTTTACGAATCTTATCAGGTTAGAATCTAACTAATTTTATAAATAGTCTAAATTAAACATCATGTGGCATCTTTTGCGAAGTAACTTTTGAATTTATATTAAATAAAAAAAAGCGCCTTAGTAATATTTTACTATGTTACAAAAAATGTAAATTTCAAATATTTAATTAATCAAATTACTGTAATGAATCATCTATACTTTTAATTAATTGAGTTACTCTTCCCGCGGATTCAGAACCTTTGATAAAGGAATCATATGAACGATATGAATCTTCTACTAACTGTTTATAAAATACTATTCTTGCATCTTTTTCTTTTAGTTGGTCTTTATATTCTTCAATATCAGATTCACTTGTATTTTTCCACTCTTTTGGTTCCTGACCTAATAGACAAATTATTTCAACGGGTTCA
This sequence comes from uncultured Bacillaceae bacterium, assembly GCA_964514395.1. Taxonomy (GTDB): domain Bacteria; phylum Bacillota; class Bacilli; order Tepidibacillales; family Tepidibacillaceae; genus CAZEQK01. The sequence goes on along the minus strand of CAZEQK010000061.1, from coordinate 12,697 downwards.
CCAAATTTACCAATAGCTGTTAATTGTTTTTTTAGAGCTTTTCTATATTTATCAATCTGAGATAATAATTCATAAAAATTAACTTGAACACCTGCCCTTTTTAATTCTATAATAATATGCTTCCCTGAGGTTTTTTTGTATTTAATATCAATTCTAGCTCTTCTTTCTTCTTCAGTCAACGAATCTGAGATTGTTTCGAATTCTTTTTTCATTGTACTTTCCATTAACGGACCTTCGGTAGCTCTATCCCATGAGGGATCTAATAACCATAAATGATTATATAGATGTTCTTGAATTACTTTTTCTAAAGCATTGTCTTCAACTTTATCTTTTAGTAGCTCTATTATTTTTAATCTTTCTGTGACTATTTGATGATATAAAGTAGCTTCAATATCATCAAACGCATCAATTATTTCATTAAGTATAGTGATATTCTCAGTTGATATATTATCAAGCAAATCTAAATTTTCTTTATATTTTAAACTTTCGAAAGCCAATACAGAATGTTTATATAACTGTTTCTTTTCTTCGGGAAGAACAGTTAATTTGTTAATTTTCCCGAATAATTTCTTTGCTTTAGTTTTATTATCTTTAGAAAGGTCATTATACCATGTATCAATTACGGTTATTTTTTTTGCCTCATCTAACCCAGTTTTATCTCTTTGCTCATTCCATTCTTTAGCGATATTTTTTAATTCATTTTGAATAAACTTCTTCAGGCTAATATATCTTTCGTCATCTTCAATTATTTTTTGTCGGCTACTAGTTGTTATATCTTTTTCATCGTCATCATCCAAAAAATCGGCATGTATTTCTCCAATTAAATATTTTGTATAAAGACCTCCTTCTGTAAACTCATCTAATATGTCTTCTTGAGCAACTTTACCTCTTACTATTATTGAAATTTTATTTAAATTCTCATCTTCAATTTTTAAATTACCTGATTCTTCTACTGCGCCAATCCATCCTTTTACCTTATAATCAGTCCCTTCAATTTGGGTTTTTCTGTAGTTAGAAAATTTAATATTTGCACAATAATTTTTATAGTCCACATCTTCTTCATCTTTATAAATCCATATATCCTTAAGTTTATTAAAAAAATCTCGATCCTCTATTGTAATTTTCTCGCGGTTAATAAAAACATTAAAGTTATAATTATCACTAATTACGCTAAATCTCCTTGCTAAACGCTTTTTTAAATATTTGTGAGTTCTACTTACACTCTTTTTTAACTCGTATAACATTATTTTTGTACCGTTACTATTAAGCGGAACTTCGTTTTCTGGTATTGGTTGAGGACTATAAGTTTGACTTCCCTCAGTGATTTTTTCTTTTAAGTCATTCACATTTATAATGAAACCATTTTTTTCTCCATTTTTAAAACTGTATAATTTTATCACTTCAGCAATAGAAAACAGAGACAATTTACCTATCCCTTTTCTTCCCATTACTTTTCTATGAAATCTAGAAGTTATTGATTTATCCGATATTCTTTTTTGATAACCCACTCTCAGAAATTTTTCTTTTAAATCTTCATAATCCATTCCTAAACCATCGTCTTCAATTGTAATTATCTCGTCCTCAATATTTATATATACATTTTCAGCATCTGCATCCCATGAGTTTGCAACTACTTCTGATAAAACTGCAGGAGTGTTACTATATAGGTTTACACCTAAATGGTTTAGAATATTTAGATCTAATATAAAATTATAATTTTTGTTATTATCAGCCAAATTTATCCCTCCAAATGTTTTCTTATACTAATCCCTATAGCCTCCGCTAGTTTAACTGGAACAGCATTTCCAATATAAACCCCAATATCTCTTGTAATTGGTTTATTATTTGGATCAATGAATTTATAATCTTCTGGGAAAGTTTGAAGTAATGCTCCCTCTCTCAGTGATAATGCCCTATCTTGTTCAGGATGTCCGAATCTACCATTACCATAACCGTAAAATTGAGTAGTAATTGTCGGCGAAGGTTTATCCCATTTCATTCTACCATATACTGAGGCATAGGACTTCCCAGAATCTTTAGTATGGCATTCAAGCTTTAAATTGTCATCCCAATCTCTCCATGTACCACCAGGCTTAGATTGTCTTATTCTTTTAATATTTATATCATTTAATTTACTTGATTTATGTAGAGGATCATTCTCACAAGCTTCTCCAGCAAGAATTGCTGGTAAATGTCCTATTGCATCTCTTACATTTGGATATTCATTTTTAGAGTTTATTGGTGGAATTAAAGATATTTCTTTAATTCTAGAGGCTAACAGAACTAACCGTTTTCTATTTTGAGGTATCCCATAATCAGGAGCATAAACTATATCCCAAAAAACATAATATTTTAACTCCTTTAAAAGATCGACAAAATCAGTAAATACTTTTTCTTTTGTCATTTGCGGTACATTTTCCATTGAAACTATTTCTGGTTTTACTTCTTTAACAATTTCTCCGAAAGAATACAGTAGACCCCATTTACTATCTACTTTCCCGTCCTTTTTTAGCTTATTATTACTGTAATTAGAAAATGGTTGACAGGGTGCACATCCCACCAATACTTTTAACTCATCTTCAGCATAAAGTGATCTTATTTCTTCAGAAGATACATCTTTTACACTTTTGTTAATAAATAAAGCATTATTGTTAGTGTCATACGGATATTGACATTTTGAATCAATATCTATTCCAGCCACGACATTTATTCCAGCTCTTTGTAATCCATGGGTAAGCCCACCTACTCCGCAGAAGAAATCAATTGCCGATATTTTCATATAAACCTCCATTCCGCCGCTGGCGGCACAAATAGTAATGAAAAATGGTGTGCGGCTTTCACCACTTTGTTATGATTAATTTAGGGAGAAGATACACTACAAAGCACGGTGGGGTGAGTCGTAGATTACTTCTCAGTCCAAAACAGTATATAAACCAGTGTAAGAATCATCTTTCAAGCACAAAATCTGACCGTATTACACGTGCCGGTGTCTACCTCAAACCTGCATTGGTACAAGTTGCCCATGCAGCCGTGAAATCGGATAAGTCTCCTTACTACAAAACCAAATACGAACGCATTTCTAAAAGGAGAGGCAAAAAAAGAGCGATTATTGCTATCGCGAGGATGATACTCACCGCCATATATAATATGTTTGTTACTGGCGAAGTGTGGAATCCAAGCGATTTGTATAAAATTGATATGCCACAAGATATGCAGAACAAGCAGAAAGAGAAAGCTATTAATCAGGCAATAAAACTCCTAATTGCCCAAGGTATAATAAAGGCTACTGACATTTCTGTGGCTTAAACTAAAGTTGTTTTTTTTTTAGGTCATTAAAGGCCTTAGTTTAGAGCGCTCTTTTTTACCACATTTAAGCTTATTTTTCACGCTACCCACCTTATATTTTTATTTTAAGTTGATTATATCTTTTTTCATCCAAAAAATCGATTAAATTTTAATTATCATTTCTATCAATTATTTTATCTGCTATTTTTTTACTCCATGTATCAGTTGAATCTTTAAAGAAATGTCTTAAAAATAAGTAACTATTAATTATATCTCTTTGTAAGACTTCTTTACTCCAGGAACCGTTATTACTTTTTAGAACAGCTAAAATAGTTGAAATAGTTACTTCCTGCCACTTCCCATCAATTCTTGATGTTACAAACAAAGTAGAAATCGAATAATTATCTGGTCTACCTACTTCAAATATTAAGGTATCAACAAAATTAGATGCTTTTACTAAAACAGCAGCGTATTTCCTTCTAACATTCTCAGTTACAAAAGAAAAACTTTTATCTCCAGGAATCTCTCCAATTGTAATGTCAATTACTGCGTCTGTCTTAAGGTATTTAAGATGTTGTATAGCTTTGATAAAGTCTTCTAAGCCGCTATCCTGTAATGAGGAATATTCAATATTTAACGGTTGAAATTCTACTGGCTTAACCTTTCCTCGCGGTGCTGATTCCACTACTGATGCGACCTTATAGTCAATTTGCTCTTGATTTTCTATTTCATAATCACTAAAAGAAACCCTCGCTACGTCCTTATTGCTAATCATTTTTACAGTTGGCTTAAAGGAAAACTGTAATGTAGTAGGTTGTATATTAATATAAGGGTGAACTTTTGTTTCGTATGAAGGAGCTAATGTTTGATCTAAATTCTGTACATCGCTTTGATTATTCTTTCTATAGGTTCCTTTTACCAATTTATTAAATTCTACATTTTTCGAGCCAAATCCTTCATGTTTAACAATAATTTTACGAAATGGTGAATGAAGACCTGTTGCACTTATAATGTCTAAAATTAATATCGTTCCTTCATCTTCTAAAACATGGGCTCTCCAATCACTTTTCCCATGTAAAGGTAGGGTTGTATATACCTTATTATTTCTATCCAATTCAGAAACTGGGTTTATCGAGTTATTTTTAATCGCTTGTCCAAATAATGATTGGTAAACTAAACTCCAAGATTTCTTAGCTAACGGATCATTTAAAAGCCAAGTCAAATGACTTACTAGGCCTGGAGTTACATAAGATTTTGGAATAGTTTTTGATAATTTTATATAATAATCTTTGTTTTCTTCATATGCATAATCTATTAAGCTTTGGAGTCCAGTTGGATTTAATATCGCATTAGCCAAAAATTTCGATGGTGCTAAAAAGGCCCGTATAATTTCAATGATGGGAATAACTAGATTCTTTCCTCTATGTTTAGTAACCCAACATAACTCATTATAATTTTCAGGAAAAAATAGTTTATACAAGTTTTTATTGACCACTTTTCTAGCTGGTTCAATTATCCCTTCTTTTATAGTTATATATATATCTTCTATATTTCCTCTGCCATAATTATTCATCGGTTTACCATCAATAACATATTGCCCAATTCTTAGCCATGGAAGAGCTCCCCATGGTATTGTCGCAGTATGGTCAATTGCTCCGTTAGAACGACGAAATACTACATCAAATACCCACTCACCATTTGATTTTCGATAAGGTGATCTGAACCAATGCACTGAAACTTTTTCGCCTTTTTTAAATGGCCAATTTTGAAATTTTAATGTAGCCATTGGCTTTCACCCCCCATCTCAGTGCTAATACTAAATGAACTATGTTTTAATATTTGGTTTTCTATTTCATCGGATACTAATTTACTGTATCCAGGACGTAGTCCAGCTTTTTTTTCAATTTTCCATCTTACGATATTTTCGTTATTAATAGAAAGCTCTTCAGTTGCCCACTTTACTCGCCTAATTTGAAACTGTTCAATCGACTCTTTATATTGATTCAAAACACTTATCGTTACAGGCAATTTTTGTTGCTTTTGCTCTAATAGTGATAAAGCTCCGATACGTTTCCCAATACACGTTAATGTTATTCTGATTGGTTTTGATTCACTTGATAATATTTTCTTACATTCTACTTCCACCAAATAACTTAACTGAAGATCACGTAGTTCCCAGTCAACTCTTGACTTGATTGAGGTCTGATTTATTAAGCTTCTTCTATGTTTCGTTGTTAATTTCTGTGTTTGGTTCTCTACCGATTGGGTGAATGTATCTTTAATTTCCATACCTTTTCTTAGTTTCTTTTCGTATTTGATTACCGTATTTGCATTAACTCCAAGTTCTTTAGCGATTTTTCTGTATGATAAATTTTTATCTTTTAATTTCTCTTTTAGTTTCGAAAACCATATAGGTCCAAATTGTTTAATTCGTCCAATCTTATATCTGTCCTGTTCATTTGTATCTGGGCCTCTCCTTGAGTATATGAACCCACAATCACAAATAAAGGTTCCCACTGGTCTCCCAGTATCACTGCATCTAGTAATTTTACAATGATGAACAACATTCTCTTTATAGTGCTTTGAAGCTTTATTTAAACATGGCCATGGTTTATCATCAAATGGTCTATATGATTCTGTATTAGTGTTTTCTCTAAAAGAACCATATAAAAATTTAATCAATAACAGATGTCTTACTGGATGATGTACCTTTTTTGGTTTCCTAACAATATCTGAAAGCCAATTATTCTCTATATCTATACTGGAAGATAATAAACTTAAAAATTTATCACCATAAAATAATAAAAATTGTTCATGTAGCTTAGCTTGTCTAATCCTACTGGTTGCAGTTAAATACCCATTTTCATGAAGTTTATGTACGTAATTTTTTTTAGAGTTGTATAAATTTGGCTTACCATTTAAACTTAAAAAGTCTTTTACCTCTAAAGCAAATTCATAAAGTAGATTCCGAGTCTTATTACTAACTTCATTTTCATCTAAGATGCTATGAGACATTGGCTTTTTGAGAGGTAATGGTATAAATTCATGCCTATTCAAACTATCCAGCTTCATTTTGTTTAAAATCGTATTATGGATGGGGCATATAAATACTCCTGGTACTTGGTGAATTCTATGCCAATACGGTTCACCATATCTTAAAATATCTTCATCAAAACATTTAGGACAAAAATGTAAATCCTTTGTGACTTTAATTCCACTAGCCATAACTCCACTACTCATGTGTATTCCATTTCCATTCTCACTAAGCATCATTTCTTTTATCTTTTGTGCTCTATCTTCAGGTAAGAAGGGAGCGAATAGTGGGTATAAAGTATGCTTATTAAGCATTTCTGAAGATGTTAAGGTTGATCCTAACGGCAAATTAGAACATAGTTTATTTAAATGGCTAGGTAAATCAATGGTGGCTACAACTGAATCTGAATTAAATAGATCTCTAAGGGTGTCTTTAATTGATGAATTTGAACTCCTTAAATGATATCTTGCCAAAACGCTATAAAATAGTTCATCTGGATACGGTTCTGGAAAAAATGTTAACATCTTATAGCTCCTTTAAACCAACAGTTCTTTGATATCTTTAATATAATGAGCAGATTGTAACGCTTCATAATTTGATATCTTTTTCTTTTTAGCCAAGGAATAAATTAATCGAAGATCATTTTCATCTTTAATCGTTTCTTTTCTGTTTTTGATTATTTCTGAACTTGCGGATTTCTTATTAATAGATAAAGCTATCCTTAAGGCCGTTTGGTTTATATCAATTTCTGAAAGCTTCTCAATATTTTGCTGTACTGCTTTCTCAGCAGATTCATGAGCAATTAAATTATCTATACCTGCCTGTATTAACCAATTTTCCACATTATTTACTATCATTTGCTTTGGATCGTAGTCAAGTTCTTGTTTTATAATTTCTAATCTTTGTTCTTGCTTATGCTTTTCGTCTATTTCTCTAAAGAAGTCTTTTATGTCTATTTGTGAATAGATATCTCCATACTTAGCAATTTTATTTTGATCTCCTGATCGTAATGCTTCTAAGGCAGGTTGAATTAATTGCAATCTATCCCTAACTACCGATCTAATAATGTCAGGAGTAATAACTCCATCTTCATTATCAATTGCTCTCCATTGAGCCAACATGAAGATTTTGACTGCAATATCTGTTATCCCTTGTGATTCATAATAGAGTAGGTCTTTTAATTCACTTGTAAACTCTACTTTATTCTTCGTCCATTGATATCGCCATAATACTTCTAAAAAGTAATTCCACTCTTTGTTGTTCTTCATTCTTTCCCATATTAAATCACCTTGGCCGGTCCCTCTTCGAGCATTTCGAAATTCACCGTTTAATATTGGAATAGCTTTAAAAGTGCCAACTATAATAACTGGAACCCCAATTGTATTAACAAGTTGAACAAAGAAATTAAGCATCTTCGAAGCTCCACCGCTTTTAGCTTCACTTAAGTTCTGAATTTCATCAATAACCAGCACACCTAAACTATGAACAGCAGCTATTTGAGCCATTATTGGTAATAATTCATCTACAGATTTCCGGCTCCCCGCATGCTTTTTATAATAATTGGTACCCAATAACATATCCATTGCATGAAAAAAATTGAGACAAAGCCCTTTAATTGAACCATCATGAGGACAATCCATCTTCAACCAAACAACTTGAAATAAATTTAAGTAACGTTCTTTATATGTATCATGCATGATTACTTGTGGATACATAGATAGTATTCTTTGAATGGTTGATGATTTACCTATTCCCGAAATGCCAACAATAGCAAATCCAGAAGAACTAGGAGCTATTACTGGAAAAGAACTAGTTTCCCCATTTAATATTAGTTCTTCGGCATCCTTTCTTACCCTAAAAGCATAGTTAGGCTCAAGGGGATTTCTACCAATGTAGCCATCTCTTAATAACCTAGATATTCTTTGCTCTAGTTCTAAATGAATGGATAAAGGCTGAAAAAAATCTCGATAAACCCTCTGGATCATATGTAGTCTTAAATGGATGGGATAATTTTTTTCTTCTTCTTTATATATTGGACGAGATGCTAATTGTTTTACTACTTGAGACTCATCCCAAATATATGGCAAAGCTTCTATCAATGGGTTATTTATATAATCGACTAATTCTGCATCATGATAATTAGCCTTAATTGTTTTTCCTCTAAATATTGGTATTAAAGGATTAGAAGTATTACTCATTATCATCACCATCTAAATTCTTTAGAATAGACATTAATTTATCCGTTTTCTCTGCCGGTGGAATATACGAATCGTTCAATATTTGTTTTTTATTTATCATTACTACCTTACCTTGTTGTTTATTTGTCCTGTTTTCATTTAGATTAAATGCTTCGTTCATACGGTTTAATTCCTTCTCAATGCTTCTTCTTTCCCTAATATTCTTTGTTCTTTTCGCGTTGCTAATCTCGTTGTTCTTTAAGGCTTTAGATGTTTCTTGTGCCGCTTGTTCAACAATTGTATTTATTACTGCATCTAATTCAACTTTTGCTCTTAAGTTCTGTTGTTGTTCTTTTTTCATTTTCTGTTTTTCTATCGCAAGCAAGTCTTCAACTTCCTCAAATCGCTTATTTTGATAACGTTCTTCTCGTTCAAATAAATAACAAGACTCATATCTTTTACCATTTTCGAGCCATAAATAAATCTCATTTGTAGTTCGGGGATCGTATGCTACTTTAACTGTCCAACTACCATTGGAACGTGCTTTTGTAAACCATTGCTCCCTTAAGGCAAGTTCACTTGAATAAGCCATGCCTTTAAATATTATTCCTGATTTAGTAACCTTTGCTTTGCCTTGATACATTAAATTTAACTTAACTATATCTTCAGCTACTCTTTTTAATCGCCCAGTTCTATTTCTAATACCCCAATTCCATAATTCTCTTGGATTAGGAGGAATATCGTCTGAAATTAAAAACTCATTGCGATCATACCATTCCATGAAATGTTGATTGTTATGAAATAAAACAGTATGGATTATGATGCGAGTAAACTCTTTTAGTGTTAATGTTGCATCAAGTCTGTAGTCCCTATCTCCTCTTTCTCTTTTATGATTTTCGACTGCACCTGGAATCCATTTAATCGTTCTCAGATTAAGTAATCTAAACTGTTGTTCAACAATACCTTTCCAATCAGCTCTGTAAGGTGGTTCAATCTCAACACTAACACCAAGCGTATTAATTAAATTATCTGGTTTTGTACCTTCAAGTTCACCGCGATCGGCTGTTAATTTTTGAGGTAAATGACTTGAAGTCCAATCATCCGATTCAATATCTATTCCATATTCAGCACAATATTTTACTTTATCAGTAGTTGTATTTGCTAAAGCCATCATAGCGCCAAGCCAGCTTGGACCCTCTAAACCAACATATAAACCAGTTATCATCCGACTAAATACATCTATTACAACATATATAATTGGTCTACCAATTATCCATTCTCTGTTATACTCATTTACTAAATAGATATCAGCTATCGTTGCATCTATCTGAAAACGTGATCCTGGACCAAATGCTTCTATCGTAGAACTACCTAAAATTGGTCGATGATTCAATTGAAAGTTCCGTTTCCCAAAACGTTTTTTAAGAGATTCTTCTAAATCTAGATCTTTATTAAACCAGTATCGAAATTGCCCGAATGTAGGCAATTCATCTTCAGATGGTAATATAGGGACTTTGACTCCATTGATAAACTTATACCCTTTGCTAAAAAACTTTTCTAAAGTTTTTTGATAAGCGATAGTCAAAGGTCTTTTCTCTTTAGTATTGTAAAACATACGAATTCCTGCTTTAAATAATTGGCGGTACTCATCCGTAATATTAATGCCTTCTATCTCATCATTATATTTTCTCGGTCTACCTCTTTTTGTTTCATTACTCTTTCTCTCTTTGCCGTTAGCTCCAGATTTCTTATAATGTGGCAATAATGAGTTTTTTGTCTTTCCTGATTGCCAATAGCGACGAAGGTAACGATAGATAGTACTTTTATGCACTCCTTCTTCCTCAACTATTTCCTTAACCATAACTCCACGTAATTTTGAATCATATATATCAGGTTCGCTTTCTACTAGCGATTTAATTAAATTCCACGCTTTCTCTCTTTTTTCAATATAAATTGATGGAATTGTTTCATCACCATCTAATATTATTGAGGTATCAACCCAATCAATAACTCTATGATCCTTTCCTGAAGCATTGCTTAGATACTCATCGGCAAAATTAATTACTGGAAAAGCCTTATTAACTTCTAAGTTAATTGTTACTACGCTTTCTCCTTTAGCATCTACCCATAAAACCCGTTCTATATAACCTATATCTGAATCTCTCTCTTTCCACTCAATAACTGTATTAGGCACTAACCAGTCCATTTATGCTAAACCTCCAAATGTAACATTACTTATATCGGCTGAATTTAAGGATAAAACATTCAAATGCTTCGAAGGATTTACTGGAACATTCATATCAACATTCCATCTCTTAATTGCAATAAAATGTCTAACCATTGCTAATGAAGTACCAGGTTCTAATCCAAGCCTTTCATCTACATAAGAAGTTGCTTCTGACAGAGTAGTATTAGTATCACTGTTTAACGCTTTATAGACATAGAGTTCTATGTTAATTGACGATATACTCACCTAATTGTTCGACATCCTCATTCACATATTCTTGGTGAATATAATCTATATTTTTCACTAGTTTATTAGGAATTTGAGCTTCAGTTACGATTCCCCAGTCTACATGTCTTTTCTGCCAATAGACCCGTTCTATTTCAAACTTCTCTATAACTCTTCTCGATTCTAAATCATCTGACATTTTTAGAGTTCGTGCTATTAATTTATCCCCTGTGTTGATTAGAAAGTCTGTAGTCATTACAATGGGTTCCTTTGTTTTAGGATCAATCGGATGTTTAATTCCTAGTTCATTTGCAATGGACATAGTCTCTTCCAATGGAAGAAGCGGAAATTGTTCGCGAATATCAGTTACTACATCTGACCATTCTAGAATATAGAAATATGATCTCTCCAGATCAGAAAGTAGATGATGTATTCTATTTGTCTTCCAACCAAGTATACGGGGAGCTCGTCCAATTGAAGAAACATCCTGAATTAATAGCCACGGAATATATTCCTTACCATAGCCTTGACCTCGCCCTTCTTTTATTCTTTTTTCTATACTTAATATAGTCGATTGTCGCTTACGTTTAGCCATTGTTATCACCTAATTTATTTACAGTTTTTTAATAAAAGTTTGTGTGATAAATTATTTTTTCTTTTTTACTTCATCAAATAAATTATTACTTGGACTTACAGCTCTTAGTCTTATATTTCCATTGTTCAAATTAATATAAAATTTACCTTCAACTTCGAAAATAGCCTTATCCCTCTTTTCTGGTGGAAGATAAAAATAATTTGCTTCCATATATTCATATTTGATACAATTTAATTTTTTTATGTTAAAACGATTATAGTTTGAGAATTCATGTAAAATTCTTTCTGCATCATTTAAAACTAAGAAGAAATCATCTTCGTACAATATTTTAAGTGAATTAATACTAACTGGTTTATCATTATCAATAAAAATCGTTTCTTTATTAAAGCCAATTGTAATTTGAAAATATTGAGTTTCAAAATCTTTGAAAATATTTAAAGCGATAGTATCCATCATTTCTATTCTTTTAATGTCATAAGTAAGCCCTTTTGCTGTGTTCCTTGGTTTAGGTATAAAACAAAGGTTTGAAATTTGACAATTGAACCCATCATTATCTAAATGATCAACTACATAATTTTTTTTAGTTGCTTCATCAAGTATCTCCCTACCATACCAATGTTCCATCACAAATCTATGTAATAAACCTAATTTACTTGATTTTATGTACTTTTTTCTTCCCCTTTTGTCAGCAGTTACATGCCAACTAGTACTTTTAATTTTTTCCCATAATTTTTCATCATAATTTGTATACCCAAGTTTATTTGCTTTTTCAATGTTAAAGTTAATTTGATCACCACTAATATAAACAGACATATTTCACCTTCTATATAACTAAGTATTTATCAAGTTTTTCAACATTTTCATAAAAATCACTATATTTTTCACTTCCTATAAAAAAAATACAGACTACCTCTTAAAAGGTAGCCTGCTTCAGATTACTTATGATGTTTTTCTCAGTTGTATTAGTTCTAGATTCACTGGTACCTTAATAGTATTTTGACCAAATCTCATCAGTCTAATACTTTATTTTTCAGTCTACAACTTTATTTTCTAGTCTAATACTTTATTTTTCAGTCTAATACTTTATTTTCTTAAAACAAATGAATTGTTCTAAATAGTTCAACCCTACTCCACTGTCACACTCTTTGCTAGAT
>CAZEQK010000060.1:0-14005 GCA_964514395.1 uncultured Bacillaceae bacterium | reverse complement strand
GACTAAAAAACTTACAGCGAAGATTAAAGCCATAGTGAGATGAAATCTTCTACGAAAACCAGAAGCTCTTAGATGTTTTAAATATCCAGCAAATAGGTTGATCGAAAGGGTAATCATAGCAATGTATCCAGCAATAAGCTTTGGATGAAAATAACCTATTTGACCTGCTTCCTTCATTATCATAATAACGGCATGGACAACAATTAAACTAGTAGCAATAATAGCGATAGGGATACGTATCTTCATTGCCTTTCGTAATAGCTTAGCTAAGGAGATTTTTACACTTCTCCATTTTGTTTTTTTTATGACCTGAATGATGAAAAAAACATTTATATTAATGCAAATAGAAACACAGCTAACTATGCGATTAGTTTACCAGATAAAATGATGAATGTGTGATCGGGACTAATAAACCAGATATAAATGGATGTCACCATAGCGAAAAGGAGATTAAAGAAAATCCACAGATAATAGCTCATGATATCCTACCTTCCTTCAAGTTTTAGTAATTACTTTTTCAAATGCTTTAGCCTTGCTTCGTATATCTATTATCCTATGGAATAAGTGAAATTGGCTGTGCGCTGGCTCACAGCGAACAAGTAAAGTCAAAAGTATAATTTACTTATACCTTTATATTAAATAAATAAAAGGAGGATGAAAAGATGTCAGATATAGTGACTACAGTTGATGCAAGGGAGTATGAGCCAAAGGACAAACATCCCGTCATATTTAAAGTATTTGATGGTTTAAAATCGGGTGAGAAAATAGGTCTTATTAATGAGCATGACCCTCGTCCATTACAATATCAATTTATGATGGAAAGACCCGAACAATTTGAATGGGAATACTTAGAGCAAGGACCTGATGTTTGGCGGGTAGCCATAGGGAAAAAATAGGTAAAAAAACACTCCTTCATAACAGCATAAAAAATCATCATTAAAAAATCAAGTAGAGATATCCGAGGGCACTGAAAAAGTTTCATTTTTTTAGTGCCCCTCACTTAGAATGATGCACAAAAAAGAACTAGCAATAGCTTGATTCAATTAATCAAGCAGTTCTAGTTCTTTTTTTTTATTGTAAAGGCATGTAGCCAATATTTCATATACAGATTTTCTAAGTCTTTTTGAATACTTTAATAATATTTCTCTAGGTGATTTTTGATTGTATCGAGCCTTTGTATGGGTGGAGTCAACAATTATTGATTTACTTTTAATAATCTCTTTTTCTATTGCAATTTGTACTGTTTTATTGATAAGAAGGTCTAAAAGGTTTGTGTCTGTCAAACGTAATTTTCTAAACTTAGTTAGAGAACTTGGATTAATCACACCTTCTTCTGGTGCCATATTCAAAAAATACTTAAAAGACATATTATATTTAAAACGCTCTACTATATCTACATCTGATAAATCAAATATCACCTTTAACAAAAGATATTTAAACATCCTAATTGGATCAATTGCTCCACGTCCATTATCAAGACAATACATAGAAACTAATTCATCATATATGAATGAAAAATCAACCATTTCATTTATCCTCATAGGTAAGATAAAAGTTCTAAAAATGGTGAATATTACACTACGCTCAAAAAGTTAGAAGAAATAATACATGGGAATGGCAATTCAATCGTTTTTTAGGGGGTGAACCCTTATGAAGATAGTTGGTCTAATAACCCGCTTATCTTAGTAAGGCTTCTAAGCGATTAAAAGTTTTATATTTTTACAAGGCATATTCTGAGTTATAGTTCCCTGTTAATCTCGAAATGTTTGATATAGTTAAAAAATAAAAAGTAATGATGATATAATGAAAAATAAGAAATTATTAGCATGTAAGGAAAAAAGAGAGTGGATGGGAATGAGTCAATCACAAAAATTATACTATGTAGAGCGTCTTTTTTACATCGTTAATTATCTTACAAATCATGAATTTGCCAGTTCAAAGAAACTGGCTGAACTTTGTCATATATCACAGCGAACCATTTTTCGAGATATGAAAAAGCTTGAGGAAGTAGGATTTTATTTTAACGTTGATTCAAAGTATGGTTATAAGATGATTTACACTCCTACAAAAGTTGGTAATCATCTTACACAAGATGAGTTTATTGCGTTGATGCTATATCCCTTTTTATCTGTAGGTAAGGTTTCAGAAAAACACCCTCTCGATCTAGCCTATCGTAAAGGAATTGAAAAGATTGCCCGATTTGTAAAGAAAACAGACCTTTTTAACATTGAATCTAAATTATATATCGAAGAAAGAATTTATGTCCACTCTAGGTTAAGAACTCCTCAGGAGTTTAAAGTATTACCTATGATAATTAATGCAATGGCAGGTAATTTTACAGTAGAGGTTGATTACTATACTATCTCTAGAAACAAACAAAATACACGTAAGATTGATCCTTACAATTTTATTCAGCGGGGAGGTCATCTATATGTTGTGGCATACTGCCATGTTCGAAAAGAAGTGAGAGTTTTTCGTCTAGAACGCTTTAGTGATATACGGTTGACGAATGATACGTTTATCATTCCATCTACTTTTGATATGGATCAATTTTTAGCAGATAGATGGTCTATTATGGATGAGGGGACAAGTACAACATTTATTGTTCACTTTAATGCTACTATAGCGCGATATGTGGTTGAGCAAGACTTCCATGTTGATGCAAGCATAGATCAGTATGAAGACGGTTCATTAACTCTTACAACTACTGTTAAAAGTAGAGAGGAATTTCTTCGCTGGGTATGGTCATTTGGGACAAAAGCAACAGTGATGTCACCGGAAGATATACGTGAACAGTTGAGAAGTGAGTACGAGGAATTGGTAGAGAGGTATAGGTAAGGAGAGAAGAAGGAAGATTTGAGAAGATAAAGTAATATATACTATGTCTAATAAGACTGAAAGTGGTATATAATTATTGTGTGCTTAAGTCAAGAGTTATTTGAACGTTGTGGGATATAAAATATAGAAAGTAAATAAACTTTACAATTATTTATTATCTGAACGAAGTGGAAGATAAACTTATATGATAAAAATGCAATTTTTTATTGCATTTTTATTTTTTTACTATTATAATCAGCCATATAGTAAGTAAATAAAATAATATTTTGGTGAAGATGTTTGTTGAATAAGAAGTTTTCGTAAAAAAAAAGAGATTGAGGATATGTAGCAATGGTTTAACAGCCACAGGCTCACTCTCTTTCATAAAAAAAAACCACTCCTGCACAAGTAGCGAAGAAAATAATACTTAAATAGTATGATTAACTTATTCTAAGTATAGTATACGTCTCTGCTAGCGAATTGCATTTTGTGAAATATACAAAAGACACGAATATAAAAAAGTACTTTAACATTTCAAATTATCTCATGTCCCAGGATTTTTCAATAAATATTTTCGTTGTTAATAATGAAAGAACAAAAGCGACGGATCGAAAATGAATATTGATTTACAGATGCTCCGTGAATTGTTTTATGTAAAAATTCCTGAGAGGCTGTTTTATGGAATGACAAGAAATTTAGACAGTGGTACCAAAATTAAACTTTTTGTAGATGCGAATGAAGAATATGAGAAAATGGAACTTTATAAAAAGCTAAAAGAACAAATGAATACTCATTCCGCCTACCGTAATAAATGTTATCAGATTATTGAAGCTATTCCTTTAGATTCTATAGAATCTATTCCACTTCAGCTTATTGATACAGTTATGGGTATTGTTGTCTTTGTACTCGAAAAGAGTTACGAAGATGAATCAGGTGTCTCCACTGTAAAAAGTGGTTTGATTTATCGCTTCCTGATCGAAAAAGATAATTTAAGTCGACTTCAGCATAACATTACCCTATATAGATGGGGAGAGGAAGAAGATCATATTGAGTATATACCTATAAGTGCTTTGTTAAAAAAATCCGATTAAGAAAGTTGGTGATACCAAAAGGTTTTAGGATTAAGAAATACTCAGCATCGAATGGTAGAAGGGTATTTGGATGAAATACGATATAATGATCGTAATAAATCTATACGATAAAGTGAAACGAGTAGTAACGTTTTTTCTTTAATTCTGTTTAAGGGATAGTTGTTAAAATGGTTGTAGTGGGATAAATGAATGAAAATACATAATTGGGTTGTCAAAAATAACGAGAAGTTTTTATGGGGAACGTCTATTCCCTGACAAAAGATGTCACGAATCCGATTAAACTAGGAAAAGTAAGAAGAGTTTATTTTCGACGGGAATATTGACTGGAGAAGTCAACACAGGAAAGTTTATACTATATATGAATTACTATGCAATATGCGGAGGTGTTTTTTTGAGGGTTCGATTGGATTTCCATATTGATAATTTTCCATTGGCTTATCGTTTAGGGGTATTATCCTATATTAAGCAAGTGATTCGCTCTCAATCAGAGTCTTTCTATCAATCTTTTTTTATCGACAATGAGACGCAAACAAAAACGTATACTTTTGCTGCGTACTTTCAAAATTTTAAAATTGAAGGAGATAAGATTGAGGCTGATGCGATGTCTGTAACGGTCAGCTCTTCAAATATTGAATTTATGATTTATTTAATAAATGGATGTCAGCAAAATAAAAATTTTGTCTACAAAGACACGACGATGTCCTTAAGGAGATTGGAATTATTGAAAGAAAAAACGATAAATACATCACAAGTTTGGTTCAGGACACTTTCTCCTTTGCTTGTTGAATCGAAACATGGTAAACCGGTATTAGCTAGTGATCCAACTTTTGAAAATGAATTGAATATCATTGCTTCGAAGATGATGCAAACTAATATAGGTCGAGATCTTTATCAACCGCTAAAAATACTAAACAGTCATCTCAAAAAAATGGTAATAAAAGAAAATTTCCACCAGGTTCAAGATGACTATCTATATTTTACTGCTAATAAGGGAGAGTTTCTCATCAAGGGAGATCCTAGGGATTTGAACTTTTTCTATCAAAACGGTTTAGCATTAAGAAGAGGGAGTGGTTTCGGTTGTTTGGATATTATGTAGAACAAGGAGGTGAATGTAATGACAATGATCCAGCTAGAAACAGCAGATTGGTTGTTCAATACTGGTTTAGTAGGTATTGTTAATATTTTGGAGACAGCAAATGCTGAATATACATTAAAAAACAACAGGCTTGAATTTGACAGTGCTTTTTTAGATCACTTTGCTGAAGATTATTTTCGGTATTTCGAGGAACGGTACATTGATCATGTAACTTATACAACGATTGTAAAAAAAGGACAGGTATTTCTTGAGTTAAAAGATTGGGATGAAAAGAATCTGGAAGATTGGAACAAATATATTGAGCGGACGAAAACTTATTTGAAGAGTAATAGTTATAAAGCTGCTTATGAAATGATCTCGAATAAATCATTAGATGTATTAGAAACAGAAAAAAACTTAAAGAAAATAAACCTAAAAAAAAATCAAACAATAAGTGACATTCAACAGGAGATTGAGATTAATAAACAGCTTATAGAAGCTTTAGTCAATTTCTTTAAACAACCGGAGGTCAAAAAATATATTGTTGCTAAAAATATAGCGTATTCAGTGGTTGATAACTTCTGGAACGGTGTATCTTTCTTGCACAAATCATCAACAAAAAATGATATCTATGATGAATATGATGCCTACTTCATCGAACCAGTCCGTCAATACTATCAGGAAAATCATAAAAAGGATAAATATAGTTGTTTTGTTTGCAATTATCCAATCAACAAACTGTCCAAACCTTCCGCTTATGATTTGGCATGGTTGAATAAAATGGGTGTTGATATGAGCCGTAAATCATCTCACTTTTGGGATCTAAATTCGAGCACTTGTTATATTTGTCCAATTTGCAATTTTGTCTATTCGTGTGTACCAGCGGGTTTCACGGTTATTCGAGGCCAAGGCTACTTTATTAATATTAATAACGATATACAAAATTTAGTCCGTTTCAATAATAATGATGAATTGTTAGCTACTAGCGAAGATGAAACGATTCAAATTGTAGAATCGCGAACATACTTTCAATTGCTAAAGTTTATGGAACAAGAAAAGGCAAAACAAGCTGCAAAAGAAATTGAAAATATTCAGATCGTCAAATACAGTAACAGAAAAGATAATAAAACAGATAAAGTGCGTCCATACACTTTTAATGTATTGTCCAAAGATAAACTTAGAGTTATTCAGAAATATCAAAAGCAACTTCAGAGTATGGTAAACAGAATAGTTAAACTAAGTGATGATTCTTATATAAACGTGTATCAAAATGTTCTTGAACGACTATATCAAAATAAAAATCAGTTTGATCTCATTGCTTTGTTATGTCGCAATAACTTACCTTCCAAAGCTGAACCGATGCGTGGCATTGGTTATATTCGAGATTTAATTTTCTTGAACAATCATTTTTTATCGACAATTAAGAAAAAAAAGGAGGATGGATCAATGAGCGGTTATTCGTCATGGGTCAGTAGAGACACAATTCAAAGTATTGAAAAAGCTGGGAAAAAGTTGGCACAGGCATACAGTAATAAAAATGCAACGAACAAATTATCTGGTATCACATACCGTCTGCTTAATGCTTTAAAAACAAAAAACATTGGACGATTCATTGACACGTTTATAAATGCGCATTTGTACGGGGGACTAATTGTTCCTCCGGAGATTAAGGATGTACTTACAGATGAAAATAAATTGCAAACCTTGGGCTATGCCTTTGTTATTGGTTTGAGATCAGAAAAGAACGTAAGTGGAGATAATAATGAAAATAAGGAGGAGAAATCCGATGATTAAAAAAGGCTTAACCATGTCATTTGTTATTGAAGCAGAGAGTGCAAACTATGGTGAAGGTGTGGGTAATGTTACAGCTCTAAAGAAAATGACACGAGGTACTGGTGATAGCTACACGTATATTTCAAGACAGGCTCTACGTTACAATATTATTCAGCAAATGGGGGTAGATAATACGCCTTTAGGACTGGACGGAACTGTGATTCAGTTTGCTCCGGATGCGTTAATTGATTCCTATTCAGAAATTGATTTGTTTGGCTACATGAAGACAAATAAAGGTACCAAAACAAGAGCCGCTATTGCTCGTATGTCTAACGCAATTGCCTTGGAGAGCTTTCAGGCAGATATCGACTTTTTGACGAATAAAGGATTATATGATCGTTATATGAACACAAATAATAATGAAAATAAAGACGAAAAAAAAGGAGGAAATATTGCCCAAAGTGAAATTCATCATTCCTATTATACATATACGATCACAATTGATTTAGATCAAGTAGGCATTGATGTTAATGAAAGCGATATTGAAATAACAAATGAGGAAAAATCCAGACGTGTTAAGCAACTGGTTCGCACACTAAAGTTTCTTTATCGAGATATAAAAGGTCGTCGTGAAAATTTGTCTCCGTTATTTGCGATTGGGGGAGTTTACGATATAAAAAATCCCTTTTTCGAAAATCGTATAAAGATTAAACAAAATAAAATGCGAATAGGTGCTCTGAAGGATGTGCTAGCATTGGACAAGCATATTACTGAACAGACTAAATGTGGATTTATAGAAGGGATTTTTGACAATGATCAGGAAATACGAGATGAGTTGCAAGTAGTATCAATAGGTGAATTTTTTAACTATATTGAGAAGCAAATTGATGTTTACTATATTGGTAAGTAGGTGAAGGGATGAGAGCAGTAAGGCTAAAACTGTATCAGAATCTAGTTAATTATAAAATACCGACCAGTTTTCAATTGAAGGAAACATACCCATTACCACCTTATTCTACGGTTTCCGGTATGGTTCACCGAGTGTGTGGATTTACAGACTATCATCCAATGAAAATTAGTATTCAAGGTGATTATTACTCCAAGGTGAACGATTTAAATATGCGTTATGAATTTGCAGCTGCGGCTTATGAAGAGGGGAGGCATACGATAAAGCTTCATTCCAGCGAAGATAATCGAGATTATGGAATGATCCGAGGAGTAACGACAACAGAACTATTAACAGATGTTGAGTTAATTATTCATATATTACCAGAAAATGAAGGTGATTTGGAAACGATTTATCAAGCGTTTAAAGAACCTCATGAATATATTTCTCTCGGTAGGAGAGAAGATATTGTTCGTGTTGATGAAGTTAAGATCGTTGAAGTGGAGGAACGAGTATTAGAGGATATGTATACACTAGAAAACTCAGCTTATGTACCTATCAACTATTCTGACGATTATAGTGTGGAAAATTTAACTGTTTACAAGTTGAATCGTTGTTATGAAAAAGTACAGATTAAAAAAGGAGTAGAACAGAGAAAGTGGAAGAAAATTTCTGTTTTCCATGCGACAAAAGGGAAATCATTTTATATGGGTTCTCAGGTGTTAGTGGATCAAGATAAGCATTTGGTTTTTTCCACATAGAAGAAAGAGACTTCCATTTGAAGTCTCTTTCCTAATAATGGGAGGAGTTACAGATGAATAATCGATTTTTAGCAAAATCAAACCCTGAAAAAACGATTGAAGAACATACAATAGCTTTGCTACAGGAGTTAGAAAATCTTAAGGGGATTTATCCTACTATTCAAAATTTAACATGGGATTTACTCGAGAAAGCATGCATTTATCATGATTATGGGAAGATAAATACGAAATTTCAAAATAAGATCATGCCGCCAATCAAAGTTATCAATCAAGATCAAAAAAAGTTAAAGGACAAATTTCCTCATATTAAAGAAATTCCGCATGGTTATTTAAGTTGTGCTTTTATTCCTTTGCAAAATATTACAGATATAGAAGATAAAAAAATTTTATTACAGTCAGTTTACTATCATCATAATCGTCCGAAAGTTGAGGATGCTGATCTTAAAAAAATTGTCAATGAAGACCTTATAATATATTATCAAGCATTTGCTGATGAAATCTCTTATCCCATTGAAAAGCCGACACTGCTTTTTAAACGTTATGTTGATAAGAGAATACGGGGATTTAAAGAAGAAAAAACAGCTAAGCGGTTTATCATGGTCAAGGGTTTATTAAATCGAATTGATCATGCTGCAAGTGCAGGAATACCCGTAGAAATCCCTAATCCAGGTATGATAACATCCCTAGGCCATTATTTCAAGAATCAACTAAAAAGTGAACTGAATGAATTGCAACAATATATGAAAGCACATCAAGATCATAATAACATTATTATTGCTTCGACAGGAATTGGTAAAACAGAAGGAGCTTTGTATTGGATAGGTAATGAAAAAGGGTTTTTCACATTGCCATTACGTGTCTCTATTAATGCCATCTATGATCGTATCTGCAATAAGATTGCATTCCGTGAAGTTGCTTTACTCCATTCAGAAACCGAAAGTGAATACAATAAACTTGATCTATATAGCATTGATTATTATGAACAAACAAAGCAGTGGACAATGCCACTTACGATATGCACATTAGATCAAATTTTAGATTTTGTGTTCAAACAAGAAGGTTTCGAGAAAAAGCTGGCAACATTGGCTTATTCCAAATTAATTATTGATGAAATCCAAATGTATTCACCAAAAATGTTAGCATGTTTGCTGTTTGCATTAAAAGAAATTAGTGAAATAGGTGGTAAATTTACGATTATGACGGCAACGTTCGCACCGTTTATTGCTGATTTGATGGAAGAATTAAAGATAAAAACAAACAGACCTAATAAGCCCTTTTTAAAAGAGGAAAATGGACAAATTGTGATACGTCATCGAGTTGTTGTGAAAAATCAACAATTAACAGTAGACGATATCTTAGCAAATATCGAGGATAGAAAGATTTTAGTCATTGTCAATACAGTTGATAAAGCACAGGAGTTGTATAAGCAGCTAAAAAATAGAAATGATTTGTACCTTTTTCATGGTAGATTTATTAAAAAAAATCGTAAAGCCAAAGAAAATGCGATTATGGAAATGGGGAAGCTGAAAAATCAACAACATGGTATTTGGATAACAACGCAAGTAGTTGAAGCAAGCGTAGATATTGATTTTGATGTGTTGTATACCGAATTATCCGATTTGAATGGCTTGTTTCAGCGTATGGGACGTGTCTACAGAGGTAGGGCATTGGATCACGACCGTGTTAACGTTTATGTTTATAGCGGAGGAGACGAATATCCATCAGGAATTAGCTCAGATAGAAGTATCATTGACAAATGTATTTTTGATCTATCTAAAGAAGAACTATTAAACTATCAAGAACCAAAAATTTTTACGGAAGAAATGAAAATGGATATGATTGAAAATGTTTATTCGACAGAAAAATTAGAAGAAAGTGATTACTATAAGGAAGTCAAAGCTTACCTAGGTTTATTAAAAAATATTATTGAATATGAACCGTTAAATGATAAAATAATGGATTTACGTGGCATTTTTAATGAAACGATTATTCCTAAAACGGTTTATAAAGAGAATATGGTTGAAATCAATGATTTAATTGATCAATATAAAGCTTCTTTTAAAGTTGAGGATCGTGAAAAAGCAAGAAAATTACGGGTGAAACTGCGTGATAAATTTTATGGGTTTACTGTGGATATTCCACGATATCGTGTGTCTAAAGCAAGGTATTTAAACAGATACGAACAATCACTTTTGCTTGGTGATTACACATCAATACCAATCATTGATTACGAATACGACAGTGAAATAGGATTGCGCTATACGAATGAACTAAAAAAGTTTGATTTGGATCAATTTTCTTAGGACTTGCTTTACGAATTAGAAAAGCTTTATCGATTAATAAGGAGGTGCTACTTTGCAGCAGCAAAAGATTGGTGGTGTAGATCTTAACTATTACTCACTATGCAAACGGAAATTGTGGCTTTATCGAAAAGGAATTGGAATGGAAGATGAATCAGATCGTGTATTACAAGGAACGGTCCTCCATGAATCTGCTTATCCACGACTCAAACAAAAGGAGATTCTGATTGACGATGCCTTTAAAGTGGATGCAATAGATGGGGAGTATATTAGAGAAGTTAAGCTTTCCAGCAAAATGACTGAATCGGACAAGCTGCAGATGTTGTTTTACCTTTATCAGTTATCGTTGCGTGGAATTGAAAAAAAAGGATTAATCAGTTATACAAAAGAAAAGCGAACTATTGAAGTTGTTCTTACAGAAAAGAACCGTCAACAGGTAAAAAAGGCGATTACAGAAGTGTACAATATTGTAGAACAACCTTCTCCGCCAATTCTGATTAAAGTACCGTACTGTAAATCATGCGCTTATTATGGCTTTTGTTATTCGATGGAGGTGGATGACGATGATGCGTGATCATTATGTTTTTTCTAATGGGCGTTTAAAGCGAAAGAACAACACCATATATTTTGAAAATGAATCAGGGGAACAAAAACCATTACCGATTGAAAAGATTCGTACCCTTCACCTTTTTGGAGAAATAGACGTAAATAGTAAATTATTAACGTATCTTAGTCAATATGGCATTTCACTTCAATTTTATAATTACTATGGCTTTTATTCAGGCACCTATTTACCAAGAGAGAAAAAGGAATCGGGTCTTGTAATTGTTAAACAAAGTGAACATTACATAGATACATACAAACGACTTTACCTAGCACACCAATTCCTTCGAGGTGCCGTTCATCATATGCTGCGGAATCTAAGAAGACATAAAGAAGGTACTATTGATATTATTGGAGAAATTGAAGTTATTGAAAAACAGCTTCAAACATCAACGAATATTCCCGCACTTATGGGCAGGGAAGGACAAATCCGCTACTTGTACTACCAAGCCTTTAACCATATTATTAAACAAGACTTTGCGATGAAAAAACGAGAAAAGAAACCGCCACGTGACCCTCTGAATGCATTAATTTCATTCGGGAACACCTTGATGTACCGGACCGTGCTTGCTGAAATTTATAAAACACCATTAAATCCAACGATTAGTTATTTGCATGAACCATCTACAAAACGATTTTCATTAAGCTTAGATCTAGCAGAAATTTTCAAACCACTAATCGTAGATCCAATTATTTTTTCACTGATTAATAAACGAAGTATTACGAAAAAGCATTTTGATTACTTGGAAGGGGAGATCTGTTATTTAAATGAAGAAGGGAAAAAACGTTATATCCAAGCATGGGAGGAACGTTTACAGCAAACAGTTAAACATCGCACATTAAAACGTAACACTTCTTACCGTTACTTAATCCGTCTTGAGTGCTATAAATTGGTCAAACATCTCATTGATGATGAAGTCTACAAACCATTGAAAGCGTGGTGGTAAGGTGTTCGTGATTATTACATATGATGTCAATGAAAAGAGGGTAGGGAAGGTATGTAAAAAACTGAGAGAATATCTAGATTGGACACAAAATTCTGTATTTGAAGGTGAAATAACAGTGGGAAAACTAGCAAAATGCTTATCAGAGCTAGATCGTATAATTAAAAAAGAGAAAGATTCAATATATTTATATCAAGTAAACAATCCACGCAATATAAAGAAGATTGTATATGGTCAGGAAAAGAGTCCGATTGATTTGTTCTTGTAATATATAGAATGCTTTTGTAAACTTAAGAGAAGGGTACTTAAACATGCAGTAGATCAATTATTTCGTTGAGGATGGAAAAACCTTGTGAAGCATAGGATTGAGAGGTATTTAATCCTTCTTTGAAAAACACGATCGACGATTTACGGCAAAATGATAATTTTTTGTAACACAAGAGATTGCCAAAAACCTTGCTGTATAAGGGATTTTAGCGTTTGTTTTTGAGGGTTTTATCTGAACGTAGTGGGATATAAAGATACAACGAGTTTGGTGAATCATTATGGGCATAGACGTTTTATCTGAACGTAGTGGGATATAAAGGTTAAAAGAGGTCAGTTAATTGTATCAAGAAATAAGGTTTTATCTGAACGTAGTGGGATATAAAGTTGAGTATTTTTTTAATCTAGCATTGATAGCACTTGTTTTATCTGAACGTAGTGGGATATAAAGAGAAGAAGGAAGATCATGAAATTTTGTTAATCCTGTGTTTTATCTGAACGTAGTGGGATATAAAGCAAATTAAGTATTTCTGTTAACAGAGAAGATGTATTCGTTTTATCTGAACGTAGTGGGATATAAAGGTAGTAAATGCTCTAAGCAAGGATTCTTCTGCTGTTTTTGTTTTATCTGAACGTAGTGGGATATAAAGTCAGCAGATACTGTTTCCCCGTAATCATTAGTTTTTGGTTTTATCTGAACGTAGTGGGATATAAAGATGGAGATAGTTAAGGTTATCTTCATTGGCTTTTTCGTTTTATCTGAACGTAGTGGGATATAAAGGTATAATAAGATTACAAAATATTTTGTTTATTCTCTGTTTTATCTGAACGTAGTGGGATATAAAGAAAGGAGATAATAAATATTTACCATTTAGTAATAAATGTTTTATCTGAACGTAGTGGGATATAAAGCAGCGATTACAAAAAACACTTCTCTGACTAATGTTAGTTTTATCTGAACGTAGTGGGATATAAAGGAAGAAACTATTTTATTTATTTCGGCATGGTTTAAGTTTTATCTGAACGTAGTGGGATATAAAGTAAGTGTCTAGCCATTGTTATCCTCCTAATATGTTATGTTTTATCTGAACGTAGTGGGATATAAAGCTAAAGATGTACTTGATAAAATAAAAGCTGGTATTGTTTTATCTGAACGTAGTGGGATATAAAGTAAAAATCACCTCCTATTATGGTTTGTCGTATAACAGTTTTATCTGAACGTAGTGGGATATAAAGCTGTCCGAAGATGCTTGATACTAAAGCTGTAAGTAGCGTTTTATCTGAACGTAGTGGGATATAAAGTCATATGTCGTATTTGTAGCTTGGTATATAGCACTCGGTTTTATCTGAACGTAGTGGGATATAAAGGTCGGAGACATGTCCATTTTCTCGTTCGTAATAGGAGTTTTATCTGAACGTAGTGGGATATAAAGCCGTGTGTATTTGCTAATCTAAAATTGAGCCATTTTCATAGCAATTGCTGATGAAAAA
>CAZEQK010000059.1:0-14328 GCA_964514395.1 uncultured Bacillaceae bacterium | reverse complement strand
AATGAATTGTTCTAAATAGTTCAACCCTACTCCACTGTCACACTCTTTGCTAGATTACGAGGTTTGTCTACGTCGTTTCCTCTTGCTAGAGCAGCATAGTAGGCTAATAACTGTAATGGAATGACGGATAATGCAGGTGTTAATAATGGTAACGTATTAGGAATGGTAATCACTTCGTCTACTGATTTGGCTAACTCTTGATCTCCTTCAAGGCCAATCCCTAGTACATAAGCATCGCGAGCTTTTACCTCTTTAATATTACTTACCATTTTATCGTAAATACCTTTTTGTGTTGCTAGAGCAATCACTGGTATGCCTTCAGTGATTAATGCAAGGGTACCATGCTTTAATTCTCCTGCTGGATATGCCTCGGAATGGATATAGGATATTTCCTTTAATTTTAGTGACCCTTCAAGAGATACGGCAAAATCCAAGCTCCTACCAATGAAAAATAGATCTTCATAATGAGCATATCTTTCTGCAAACTGCTTCATGCTTGGTGCAAACTCTAATAATTTCTCAGCCTGGGTTGGAAGTTGATTCAATGCTTGTATGTAGTCCTTAATCACTACACTATCTTGAGTCCCTCTTATTTGAGAAATATATAGTCCTAACAAATAGATTGCTAATAGCTGAGATGTATAAGCTTTTGTTGAGGCCACAGCAATTTCAGGTCCAGCATGGGTAAGTAATACTTCATCTGCTTCACGAGAAACAGAGCTACCATTCACATTAGTAATGGCAAGTACTTTAACCCCTTTACTCCTACTTTCCCTTAAAGCTGCCAAGGTATCAGCAGTTTCCCCAGACTGACTAATGACTAATACTAGTGTATTAGGTGTCAATATTGGATTACGGTATCTATACTCAGAGGCTACGTCTATTTCTACAGGAATACGTCCCAATTGCTCAAGTACGTATTTTCCAATCATGCCAGCATGATAAGCCGTACCACAGGCAACGATATGAATTTTATCGATATTTTTAATATATTCTTCACTTAGGCTGATTTCTTTACTTAAATCAATCCTATTAAAATCATGGTCGATTCTTTTTGATAAGGTTTCACGGTAAGCCCTTGGCTGCTCATTAATTTCCTTCAGCATGTAATGCTCAAAGCCATCTTTTTCTGCCGTTTCTACATCCCACTCTACTCGAAAAACTTCTCGTTCGATTAATTGACCGTCTGTTGACATTAATTGCACTTGTTCAGCAGTAATGACTGCCATTTCACCATCATTTAAGATATAGACATCTCTGGTGTGTTCAATTAACGCTGGTATGTCAGAAGCAATAAAGTTTTCATTTTGACCAAGACCAATTACCAAAGGACTGGATAAACGAACGGCTACCATCTTATCAGGCTCGTTTTTATAGATAATACCTAATGCATAGGCACCATCCATTTTAGCCACTGCTTTTTTTACAGTGGAAATTAAATCACCATCATATAAATCAGATAACAGATGAGCAATGACCTCTGTATCGGTTTCCGATATAAAGCTAATTCCTTTTGCAATTAATTCTTCTTTAATTTCTTGGTAATTCTCAATGATCCCATTGTGTACGACGACAAATTCCCCAGTATGGTCAAAGTGAGGATGAGCATTAAGATCAGACGGACGTCCATGGGTAGCCCAGCGTGTATGACCAATGGCTAAGGTTCCTCTCATTGGTTCCTTCACTAAATCCTCAAGCTGAGCTAATCTACCAACTGTTTTTTTAAGCTTAATTTCTCCCTTATCATATATAGCAATTCCCGCGGAATCATATCCACGATATTCTAATTTTTTTAATCCATTTATCAATATTGGTTGTGCTTCTCTCGAACCAATATAACCTACTATTCCACACATACTTTTAATGTCCTCCTCTTCTTTACGGAGGCATAAATACTCATTGATCAGGGGATTTATGCCCCCGACATTCCATTTTTTTATAAAACTATAAACCTATTCAATTTTACCCCATGATTATAAAGCTTTGTTAGAAGAGTCACCTCTTCCTTTTGAACTTTATATTTGCGGTAGTCATGAGAATACCGGAAGGTATCCGCCGAAAATTCGATTAACCTTCTCCTCGTCAACTACAATCGTAGTCCAGGCGCTTAACTGTTTGTTTCTTTTCAATTTTTCCTATAAGCTTCCCTCCTCAAATGAATATACTTGGATTTTATATATTTATCATACAGGGATATATATGCTCCCTGTATAATTTATATAACATTATTGTATTAAATTTCAGCTAATAATGGAATCATATCATGATAATTCCTTTTTGACTACACCTACTATTTCCTTAGCATAGCCTTCAATCATCTCTTTTGTTGGCCCCTCTACCATGACTCTTATTAATGATTCGGTACCAGACGGCCGAACAAGTACTCTACCGTTATCCCCTAGCTTTTCTTCTACTGCTTTTATTGCACTATTAATTCCTTTATTATTATTATATTTCGATTTATCGATTACGCGAACATTTTCAAGAATTTGGGGATATTTTTTCATTTTACTAGTTAGGCTTGATAGAGGTTCTCCCTTTTCTTTGAGCACTTGAACAAGCTGTAAAGAGGTGAGGATGCCATCACCTGTTGTATTATAATCTAAGAAGATAATATGTCCTGACTGCTCACCACCTAGGTTCAGCCCTTTTTCTCTCATTTCCTCCATCACATACCGATCCCCAACTTTTGTTTGTACACTATTTATTCCTTGTTGCTCTAATGCTTTATAAAAACCAATGTTACTCATCACGGTACTTACTACCGTATTATTATTTAATCTACCTTTCTCATGAAGGTAATTTGCACAAATCATCATAATGTAATCCCCATCGATGATTTCTCCTTTTTCATCAACAGCAATTAAACGATCTGCATCACCATCATATGCCAAGCCTATATCCGCCTTTTGCTTTAATACCTCAGCAGCTAAATATTCAGGATGGGTAGAACCACAATTCAGATTAATATTGATGCCATTAGGTTTATCAAAAGTAGGAATCACCTCTGCTCCTAATGCTTTAAATAGGGCTGGTGCGATTTCATAGGCTGCCCCATGTGCTGCATCAAGCACTACTTTAAGACCACTAAAATCATGCTGTACGGTTTGCTTTAGAAAAGTAATATACTCATCCCTTGCTGCAAACCGTTCATACACCCTTCCTATGTCCTCACCAATAGGTCTAGGTAGCCGCTCTTCGTTATCAATCAATCGTTCGATCTCTAGCTCTGTTTCGTCTAATAATTTAAAACCATCTGCACCAAAGAATTTGATTCCATTATCCTCTACTGGATTATGAGAAGCCGAGATCATGATTCCTGCATCCGCACCTAATTTCCTTGTAAGATAGGCCACTCCAGGAGTAGAAATAACTCCTAATTTAATTACATCAGCACCAATCGATAATATACCTGCAATCATTGCACTTTCTAGCATTTCTCCAGATATTCTTGTATCCCGTCCTATTACGATGGTTGGCTTTTTCGTATTCTTTGCTAATACATAGGCACCAAGACGTCCTAGTTTATAAGCTAATTCTGGTGTCAATTCTTGATTGGCTACTCCTCTTACTCCATCTGTTCCGAAATATTTTCCCATTTTAATAGTTCCTCCTCTATATTCAACGTTGGACGCTGATAGGTTTGTATAATATGCTCAGCCACTCTGATTCCATCAACCGCTGCGCTTACAATCCCACCTGCATACCCAGCTCCTTCTCCAGCTGGATAAAGTCCTTCGATATTTTCTGATTGAAAGGTTTGTTCATTTCTTGGTATTCGCACAGGTGCAGATGTTCTTGTCTCCACACCCGTTAATAAAGCATTCCTTGAATCATATCCCTTTAGTTTTTTACCAAATTCAAAAATTGCGTTTTCTAAGGATTTACTAACAAATTCAGGTAATGTTAAATGTAAATCTGTTGGTGTCAAACCAGGTCGATAGGTTGGTCTAAACGGTACATCGATATCATTGGAAGGAACACCATCTAAGAAATCTCCAACCTTTTGGGCGGGTGCCTTATAGTCACCACCACCTAATTTATATGCCTTTTGCTCATATTTCCTTAAATACCTGATACCAGCTAATGGATCTTCACCCTTATAATCATCGGTAGAAATAGTGGCAACTAAAGCGCTATTTGCAACACCTGAAGAACGACTAAAATAGCTCATCCCATTTGTTACGACAGCTTTCTTCTCTGATGAAGCCGCGACGACCACGCCACCTGGACACATACAAAAGGAATAGCTAGCCCGATCTCCACTTTCATTATCTGCTTTTTTTACTAGAGTATAATCTGCGGCACCTAACCGGGGGGCATTTGCTAAGCTTCCATACTGAGCCTCATTGACTAAATGCTGGGGATGTTCTATTCTTGCACCAATTGCTAAAGGTTTTGCCTTTATCTCGATATTTTGCTCATAGAGCATTTTGTAGGTATCCCTGGAGCTATGACCAATTGCTAAAATAACCACCTCTGCGGGAATTTGAACTTGATGATTCACTTCAAGTGCTGTAATCCTTCCCTGTTCAAAGATGAGATTGGTCACTAATGAATCAAATTTAAAAACAGCACCTAACTCTATAAGCTTTCTTCTTAAGGAATAAACGACTTTTCTTAATTTATCCGTTCCAATATGTGGTTTATGTTCAAATAATATTTCCTTCGGTGCTCCACCTTCAACTAGTGTCTGAAAAACTTGGTCGATTCGTGAGTCCTTTATCCTTGTTGTAAGTTTGCCATCTGAGAATGTACCTGCCCCACCTTCACCGAATTGGACATTGGAATTAACATTTAATTCTCCTGTTCGCCAAAAATGAATAATGTCTTTATACCTGCTTTCAACATCCTTACCTCGTTCAAGGATGATTGGTTTGTATCCTGCTTTAGCCAGCTCCAAAGCAGCAAAAAGACCTGATGGGCCAGCCCCCACCACTACTGGTGGATACTGTAAGTGTTGATCACCAGGTATCAGCTCCCTCCATTCTTTTTTTTGCTTAATAAGTATGACATCCTTTGAGTTAAGCTTTTTGAGGAAATTGTGTTCATCTATGGTTAGGTCTACCTCAACTTGATAAACAAATAAAACTTTATCTTTTTTTCGTGCGTCGATAGAACGTTTTATAATTTCATATTTTTTCACTTTCTTAAATGGAAGCTTTAATTTTTTTTCAATCGCTTTAATAAAATCTGTTTCATTATGGTCTATGTCCAACTTAATGTTAGTAATCTTGAGTCCCATGCTGTTACTCCTTTTGTATTTCTACTTTTGCAGTTACTTTATTATTCAATAGTTGTGTTAATAATGGCACATTATATTCAACTGGAAGTTCATAAACACCTGATGGTAAATTGGTTACATCAATATAGGCATCTAAATCATCTTTTGTTTTAGAGGCTAGTACTTCCTTTGCTCCTTTTAATTCTACACTAACTCCTTTGTTCTGGGTTAATAATTTTGCCTTCAATCCCATACTCAAACCCTGTACTTTAACTGGTACATTATTAATTGTTTTTGTCGTGGATTTTCCTACCTTTACTTGAAGTTGCATAAAATTCGGTTCTGTTTTTAGTAAACCATTTTCTTTAGGAATACTAACATTTAGTGTTTGATCCTCTTTAACATGTGATAAATCGATAGCAGGACCAGTATAGACCTTGTATGTTTTGATGACTTCCTTCGCTCCATATAGTGTGATTTCCTTTGGGAACCGAGTGATTGATTTGATTGCAATATCCCCTAAAGGATAACTCGTTATAGAAAAGGTGATTGGGACTGTCACATATGGACTAGTAACAGGAATCTCTAGCTCAACCGTTTGAGGTGAAATGTCCACATTTACGATATTGCCATTACTATCATAAGCACGTAACGGGACTTCCTGTAATATAGGTTTTTTTACATTATCTACATTAATAAATGCTTTTACAAAGGCAACCTTATCTATCTCTTCCTTTGCTCCTGAGATATGAACCTTTTTAGGAGTAATAATTGGTTCCCCTGTTTGATATCCATCAACTTCTTTTCCGGATTTTTCTACTTTTACACCGATCTCCTTGCGCTGTTTAGCTTCTATCTGTACCTTTATTAAACTAGGATCTACCTGAACATCTATTCCTTTTGGAAAGCCAGAATAGTGAACGGGAACCATTTGTGTTTCTTTTGAATAATTACTTAGGTCTACATAAAACTTAGCTTTATCTATAATAGTACCGTTTTTAATTTGATTAATTAAAGCAGCACTTCCCCGCAAGGATACCTTGATATTATCATCTATTATCTTTACTACATAGTCATTGCTATTATATATAGGTACGACATTTGTCTCATAATAATAAGTCCCTTGAACACTACTATTAATACTATTGACATTTGGAAATGCAGTATCCATATTGACTACTAACCATAACATGACAGCTAGCACTAATGAAACTATTTTTAAAACGTTATTATTTTTTAACCAATTATCCATCCTTACTCCACCTCTTATGCCAAATTGATCCATTATTTTTTGTAGGCGGTTTAAGCTCTGAGAGCAACTTATTTCTTAATCTTTCATCTGATAAGCCTCTTTCAATTTGACCATTTATAGAAATTGACATATGACCAGTTTCTTCTGATACAATAACAGCTATGGCATCAGAAATTTCAGTCATTCCTATAGCTGCCCTATGTCTCGTGCCTAATTCTCTACTAATATATGGATTTTCAGATAATGGTAAATAACACCCTGCAGCCATGATACTATCTTTTCTAGTGATCACTGCACCATCGTGCAAAGGGGTATTAGGAATAAAAATATTAATCAAAAGCTCAGAGCTCAATAGAGCGTTTAATGGTGTCCCTGACTCAATGTAATCCGTTAATCCAGTTTCACGTTCAATGACCATCAATGCTCCAATTCTTCTTTTTGATAAATAACTGGCAGCCCCTGTGATTTCAGCAATCATATTAAGAATGATTTGCTCATCAGGATGGGTGGAACCTAGTAAGAAACTACCACTCCCTAATTTTTCTAATGCTCGACGTAGTTCTGGCTGGAAAATAATGATGATTGCTAATACACCATAGGTAAAGGCTTGGGACATCAACCATTGTAACGTTCTTAACTCAAAAAAAGTACTCATTAGCCAAGCTGCAACAATGACCATGATTCCTTTTAATAATTGTATAGCCCTTGTCCCTCTTACAAGCATTAAAAGTTTATATATAATATAACTGACTAGCAAAATATCGATAATATCGCTTATCACTGATAACAATTGATTCATTATGATGCCTCCAATATAACCCATTACCATATATTATAAGTATGTTTGCATGCTTAGTATATGTAATATATTTCTTCGCCAATCTATAATCTCTTTCCTGCTATATAATTTTTTCTATTTTAATTTCCCTCGTTATAAGTGTACGTAAAAGCTACCTACTTTATCGGTGGTAAAATAATTGTTATCCTTAAAGTGCAATCATAATAAAAAGAAGGGATCCCCTCACCCTTCCTTTTGATTCGGTTCTTTCACTTTTTCGAAAAAATGATTGATGTCCATACCAAATTTTTTCACTTTATATAATATCCATTCAAAGAACTGATCTACTTCCTTTGTATGACCATCAACCATACTAGCATTCGCCATTAATATTTGGCCATTAATTACCGTAACATTTCCTTTTACTTCACCTTTAATCTCAACATTCCCATTTTCTACGACTAGATCACCTATCACTTCTTTATCCTTTGGTACAATGACCTGGTTCCCTTCAATCACTAAATTATGCTGATTGCCTGAAACAACCTTCAATTCACCACCTGGAATTGCATAGGAAATGATACTTATTGAGAATAGAAAGATAAATATGCTCGCAGCAACAACTAATGGACGCTTTTTTAACCATTGCACAAGCCTATTATTATTCTGTGTTCTAGGAAACTTTTCTAGCAATTGCTGAGTATACTCTGATGATGTCCTTTTTATCGGGAGTTGCCGTATCAGGTTTTCCGTTAATTGTAATTCACTAAAATGTTGCTTGCAATCTATACATGTCTTTAAATGGTTAAATAATTCCTTCTGTTCTGTTTCATCGATATCTTGATCTAAGTAACCATGCATTAGATAAATTGCATCACGACATTTCATACAGGCCACTCCTTTCTTTTAGACTCCCATTCTCCAGTAATTGTTTCCGTAAAGATTCTCTACCTCTAAATAGCCGAGTCTTTACTGTTGCAACAGAAAGGTTAACTATTTTACTAATCTCTTGTATAGAAAAGTCTTGTATATATCGCAAATTCATCACAACTCGATATTTTGGTGGTAGGCTTAAAATTGCTTGTTCTACCTGTTTATGTTGTTCAGTAGAGATAACCTCTTCTTCTGGTGTCATATCAGGAGCTGCTAATTTATTATACCAATCCATACCGTCTTCCTCTTCCCACTTATTATCTAAAGAAAAATCTGCCTTCTTTCTTCTTATACGATCGATACATAGATTGGTTGCAATTCGATATATCCATGTAGAAAATTTATACTGTTCATCATATTTGTCTATGTTTGCGTAAACCTTTAAAAAGGTTTCCTGCGTAATATCCTCTGCTTCCTGTATATTTCCAATGATTCGGTAAACATGATTATAAATTTTATCTTTATATAAGTTAATAAGTTCTGTAAAAGCTTGTTTATCCCCATTTTTGGCTCCTGTTACTAGCTTTTTATCTACAATTTCCATCTTCCTTACCTCCCTATTTGGGGGCTATATTATATACGCAATAAAATAAAATTGGTTTCAACCCCATGTCGGTAGTTATCCTTATGTGTCCTCCTCTCCATAACTCTGGTTTGAGGTTACTTCCATTTCCATATATTATACTAACATTATTGGATAATATTAGTAAGAGAAAAATTAATTAATAGCAAATCGATTATTGAGTGTTTTCTTTTTGAAGGTTTTTAAGATCTAGCACTTGATCATCCTTTGGGATAGGAAGATTAAATTGAATATTACCGTTAATGTCATTTATGCTTTGATCTATATTTAACTTCAGCCCAACTAGTCCATTCTTGCTTGTATTTATTATCATGTCAATGTCTATGATACTTCTTCTTTTAAAACCTTCTTTATCATATAGATTAGTTATCTTTAATTGATGTATTATGATTTTTTTCATCCACTCATTTATCATATCTACTTCATTTTTTTTCATATCACTCTTTATTTTATCGATACTTTTTTTCTGTTCATTATTTAGTGGATTCTTCTCCATCTGTTCGATATAGAGTGGTAATCCTGTTGCTAAAACGGTTTGAAGAAAGGGCTTTAGGTTTTCTTTTGTTATATTTATACTAATCACATGATCTGCCATACTGCCATCAGAAATTTTGTAATCATTGCTCTTTTCCTTCATAAACGCTTCGTCATTAAGTTCTGATAAAATTTCATCTATATCTTTATTATTCTTTACATCAACAATTTGATTCATTGTGTCAACTAGATCTAAAGAAATATAGTCTTTATCAAGGGTAGGAAGAAAATATCGATAAGGTTCAGGTAATTTTAAATATAATTTATGATTCGTTATAATTAATGGCAGTCCAAAAGGTATCGTCATGCCATTAATATCTACTTTTGTATTAATATTTGCTTCAAAATGATAAGGTTCTATTTGTTCCATACCACTTATTTGCATATTAATTGTTGGTATCAAATGAAGATAAGAGATGATTTTACCCGTATTATTCTCATTATTAATGGAACCTTCTAATGGATTATCAATATTATCCAGTTTAGCCTTGCTTAAATCAAAGCTTGTTCCTGCATTACTATTAAAGGAATAGCTTTTAATTTCTTTGTCTTTATTCATTCCCTCAACAAACAATTCCTTTGCTGTCTTTTCTTGATGAAAGCATCCAGTTAGTGATGATACAATGACGAGTAGAATTGAGATGATTGCAATATTTTTCTTCAATGTTCCCCTCTCCTTAGATTATATATTTACTTCTATAACAATAGCATAAAATACACCTGCTTATAAGAAAAAAAATTAACAAAAAAAAGCCAGGCATACACCTGACTTAATTGGTTAATAATTCGAATAACTCTTTTTTAAGTTCTATGAATTTTTGATCTGTAATAATCGAAGGATCTCTCTCTCGTGGTATATCAATAACCACTTGGTTCTTAATACTTGCAGGTCTATTTGAAAAAACAATGACCCGATCGGAAAGATAAATAGCTTCATCGATACTGTGTGTGACAAAAAGAATCGTATGCTTGAATTTTTGCCAAATCTTAAGTAACCAATTCTGCATATGCATCCTTGTAATTTCATCTAAGGCACCAAAGGGTTCATCCAATAGTAGTACTTCATTGTTTAATAATATGGTTCTAAGTAGTGCTGCCCTTTGTCTCATACCACCAGATAATGAAGATGGATATTCATGCTCAAATGATTCTAATCCAAATATCTCAAAATGATCTAAAGCCATGTTCCTTGCAAGTTTTTTATCTATCCCGTTTATTTCCATACCAAGTATAACGTTATCTAAGATTGTTCTCCATGGTAAAAGAAAATCCTTTTGGGGCATATAGCTTACATGACCCTTTGTATTAATAATCGATTTACCATCCAATAATATTTCTCCACGAGAAGGATTCTCTAAGCCACTAATTATATTAAATAGTGTACTTTTTCCACAACCACTTGGGCCAATAATGGAAACAAATTCACCTTTTTTTATATGGAGGGAAATATTATTGATGGTTTCAAAAATAGACCCATCTTTTAAAGGATATGTTTTATATATATTTTTGACTTCAAGCTTGTTTTTACCTCTATCCAAGGCGATTACTCCTATTCTTTTGGTAAAAATTCATTAGTGAAAGCTTTTTTTGCATCAATCATATTTGGAATTAAATTATGAGCAGTCATCCACTTCGCATAATTCTCCCAAACAGATTCTTTTTGTATGCCCCACTGTGTAGCGTCATCTTGATATTGTTTACTTAACCAAGCTTGGCTTTTTAGTACAAGCTCTTTGTCCATACCAGATACTTGACTTAATAATGTATTAGCCGCATCCTCTTGATTCTTGATAGCATACTCGTAACCCTTTGCTGTAGCAGCCATAAATTTCTTTATGACATCTGGATGCTCTTTAATATATTTTTCATTCGTAATAATAACTGGTGTATAATAATCTAATTCAGGCGCAATATCCTTCTCTGGAATATAATTGATTGGAAAATTACGTATTTCTGCTTCAATCCCTGTCCATCCATAATAGATCCACTCAAAGTCTACATCACGTTTTGTAACAGTAAAAAAGTCAGCTGATCCTGCATCTACAAATTTCACTTTATTCACATCTGCATTATATTTCTCCATGATGGATTGAATCGTTGCTTTTTCAGAAGGGGAACCCCAGCCTCCATAGCTTTTTCCTTCAAAATCCTTTGGTGTAGTAATGTTTTTTTCTTTTGGTGATGCGAAACCAGATGTATTGTGTTGAATAATAGCTGCAATTGAGACAATAGGTATATTACTTGATCTCGCATTGGTTACTTCTTCTTGGTAGCTTATACCAAATTGAGCTTTCCCTGCTGCTATTAATTGTGCTGTTCCACCCTCAGTTGGTTGAATAATATCTACTTTTAAGCCTTGCTCTTTATAATAGCCTTTTGCTTTTGCTACATATAATCCAGTATGATTTGTATTAGGAGTCCAGTCTAACATTACCGTGATTGGTGTTAATTCTTGCTTCTTATCTGTAGCAGTATTAGAGCAGCCTACTACTAATACACTAATTAAAGATAAAATTAAAATAAAGCTTAATAATGTTTTTCTTCTCATTTATTACACCCCGTCATTAGATTTTTTATTCCATGATATTAAATTATTCTCTAAAAATAACAGAAAGCTATAGAGTAAAATACTAGCTGCAACAATCACTATGATTGCTGCAAAAACCTGATCTGTTAAAAATGAGTGAGAGGCATTTTTCATATATAATCCTAATCCCTTGCTTGCACCAAGCCATTCACCAATTACTGCTCCCATTACACTATAGGTAGCAGCTATTCTTAAACCAGAAAAAAACAATGGTAATGCTGATGGAAACCTTACTTTTCTTAATATTTGCCATTTTGTAGCATTCATTGTTCTAAGTAACGCTATTAAACCTTCATCTGCACTATTTAATCCATCTACCAGATTAATTACAATTGGGAAAAATGCAACAAGTGCTACAACAATCACTTTAGGGAAAATGCCAAAACCAAACCAAATCGTGATTAATGGTGCTATCGCAATAATAGGGATGGTTTGTGATGTTACTAGAATAGGATAAAATCCCCTTCGAAAAAATGGATACCTATAAATAAAAATAGCCAACAAAATAGATATCACTATAGCTAGCAAAAAACCTAATATTGACTCATATAATGTTACTAAGGCATGATCAAAAATAACACTTCTTTCTCGTACTAATGCGCTCAATATTTGGGTTGGAGAAGGAAGTATCCAGATTGGGACTTTTGTTATTCTCACCAAAATCTCCCATATTAATAAACCTAAACTTATCATGATGGTGGATGGGAAGTGCTTATGAACAAAAGGCACAAAAATCAACTCCGATACTTTCCAATCTTTTCATCCATGGTAACACCTTTTGGATGATAATCTATTTTAATTAATGTCATGACTCTTTCAGCACCCTCATCAACACATACCTGTTGTGCCTTCTTAACTATTTCTAAAAGATCATCCAATTCACCTTCCATCGTTGTTTCCATTGGGCCCACTTCATATTTCACACCAGACTCTTGTACAACATGAATTGCAGCATCAACAACTCGATAGGTTTCGCTGTCAGGTACCTTCGGTATCACTTGAAAGCTTAAATTAATCGTTACCATTTTATCACCCCCATCATTTTTAAAATCAAACGGTTCTGTGCCTTTTAGTCTTGAAGGGTTATGTTCTCAAATAAAAAAACTGACCAAATCTGGTCAGCTATCATTGAAAATAATAAGAATTATTTCCCTCCGCTGGCATTACCCAGATCAGGTTATTGGGTCGGTATTGTTAACAGAATACCCTCTCAGCCAAACGCTCTTAGCTCCCCATATACAAATATTAAACTCTAAAAATTATCATAACACTATAATATATATTGTCAATTCATTTTATTATGTAAAGCCTATAAAAGTTTTTCTCCAAATGCTGATGCCATAAGTCCAACTGCAACTTCTGCTGTCTTATTTCTATAATCTAATATTGGATTCACCTCTACAAACTCAGCAGAAATCAGAAAGTTGGCTTCAGCAAGCATTTCCATTGCTAGATGTCCTTCTCTAAAAGTAATACCGCCTGTAACGGGAGTTCCAACCCCTGGTGCATCATTAGGGTCTAGACCATCTAAATCTAAGCTTAAATGGACACCATCTGTTCTCTCCTTCAGATATAGAATTGCCTTCTCCATCACTTGTGCCATTCCTAATCGATCGATTTCGTGCATAGTCCAAACCTTTATACCTTTTTCTTTAATAAACCTTCTTTCCCCTTTATCTAAATCTCTAGCACCAATTACTACGATATTTTCTGGTTTGATTTTTGGATAAAAATCCATGATATTCACTAAATCTGGATTTCCATAACCCAAACTTACTGCTAAAGGCATCCCATGAATGTTACCTGAAGGGGAAGATTCAGGAGTATTTAAATCTCCATGTGCATCAAACCATAATACACCAAAATCTTTTTTGTTTTTTGAAATACCTGCAATGGTTCCAATGGCTATACTATGGTCCCCACCAAGCACTAAAGGAAAACGATCACTACGGATGATATCTGAAACTGTATTTGCTAATACTTCATTTACCATTTTTACTTCTTTTAAATAACGAACCTTTTTATTTTCAACCTTATAGGTTTCAGGCGTTGGAACATTTAAGTTACCAATGTCTATCACATCATATCCGGATTTTTCGAGACGATCCTTTACATTTGCATATCTTATAGCGCTTGGGCCCATATCAACGCCTCTACGACCGGCTCCTAAATCTAAAGGGACACCAACGATGGTGATATCCTTATGCATAAAAAAACCTCCTAGTATTCATTTATAATAGAGTATCCACTTAATATTTTAACATTCAAAGCATGACAAATAACTAAATTTTTGGAATTTTAATTTTAAAAAAAATCATAATTCTATTCTCATATTATATGTATCATAAAAAAGTATAAAAAAAAAACCACGAAAGGTTTTGTTGGAGCGGGTGATGGGAATCGAACCCACGCGACCAGCTTGGAAGGCTGGAGTTCT
>CAZEQK010000058.1:0-14497 GCA_964514395.1 uncultured Bacillaceae bacterium | reverse complement strand
TTCTCAATCTTCAAAACCGTGTGAGGGGCGCGTGCCGTCCTTGGTGGGTTCGATTCCCATGCACTCCCGCCAAAAACATAATTATCAAGGGTTTCAGCCATTTAGTTAAAAATGGTTTGAATCCCCGTTTTTCATAAAGAACGTTTAAGAGCTCTATAACCTATCTTTTTAAAATAAGAAAAGGTTTAGGAGTTTTTTTTATGTCTGAAAACAACAAAAAAGAAGTATGAACAATGTTTTTTGAAATCATTGTGTAATTATTCACAAATTTTTCAAGATTAGTATTCATGGATATATAAAAACCATCATATATTTTGGAGAAAGGAAAAAACCTTTTTAAGGAGGTCTAATTATTATGGGGACTTATTTTAATGCTTTAACAAATGCTTTTAAGGATTGGAAAAAGGCTGTAGTTCTACTAGTATTCACCGTTGCAAGGATTATTTATGGTTGGCATTGGTTTGAAGCTGGGTGGGAAAAATTAGCCTGGCTAAGTGATGGCAAGTATAATTCTCAAGGAAAAATCCAAGGACTCATCGATGCAATATCTACTAGTGCCAAGCGATTTGATCCTCTTGGAATTAACAAAGCATTTGCCTGGGTAGCAGAGCACGTATTTTTAAACATGCCGGGTCTAACGGATTTTCTTGTAGTCATTTTTGAAATACTCATCGGGGTAGTTATCATACTTGGATTTAGGGTATTCTGGAGTGCTTTAATTGCAACATTCTTAAACTTACAGTTCATAGCAGCAGGATCATTCAACAATTTTGGTTATATCTGGACTAACTTAGCATTGATGAAATGGGCAAAATATTTCGAGGCAGTTGGATTAGATGGAATACTGAGAGTTAGAAAGGGTAAGGAATTATTATAGGGTTTCCAATTATTGGAGTATCTACCATGTAGATGCTCTTTTTTTGTTGATTTACTTAAGTAATACAAAGGCCAATTGGCATCATAAATGAACTGAAGATGATGATAAAG
The DNA here is from genome assembly GCA_964514395.1 of uncultured Bacillaceae bacterium. Classification (GTDB taxonomy): domain Bacteria; phylum Bacillota; class Bacilli; order Tepidibacillales; family Tepidibacillaceae; genus CAZEQK01. Next base: position 13,510 of record CAZEQK010000058.1, on the reverse strand, counting down.
GAAATAACCGAGCCACGATAGAAATTAGCAAGGAAGAGATAATAAATAAACTGAGTCATAATGGGGATGAAAAATTAATATCTAATTACTCCAATAGCTAAGAAATGGATGAATCGCTAAGAATAAACTAATAAAACTAACCGTTTAAGAAGTAGCCGAAAGTCTAAGAAAGAAGAGCAACGGAAAACGTATGAGGGACAACTTCATATACCGTTTGATAAGGACTGGCTAAAACAAGTAAAATAATTTTTCAGTCGCCATGAAATTTCGGTTTGCTTCTCTATAAAAAATAATGATCTTTAAATAGTGAAAATGTACATAGAGTGTAGTAGAAGAATAAACTAGTAAATGGGAGAGGAATATGAACTTAAAAAACTTTATGATGGTTATTCTATTGTCTTTTATACTCTTAGGGAATTTAAGTAATTTAAAAGCAATGACAAGTAACATCGTGAATCCAAACCAAGTGTATACCTATGAAATATTGACTCAGGATATAAAAAAAATAGCAACTGCATATCCTGACCTTATTCAATATATGTCGATAGGAACCACGGTATATGGTAGAGAGATTTGGGCAGTAAGATTAGGTAAGGGAGAGGCTACCATAACATTAAATGGCGTCCACCACGCAAGGGAATGGCTAACCACTAATCTACTGATGAATATGATTGAATATTATGCAAAGGGTTATCAAGAAGGAAAGGATCTAGAGGGTTATAAAGTAAAGGATATTTTAGATAAGATAACGATATGGTTTATACCAATGGTCAACCCTGATGGAGTTACTCTTCAGCAGAAGGGCTTAGATGCTTTTCCTGATGAGGGACACGAAGCATTATTAGGGTTAAATAATAATAGCCAAAATTTTAATAGTTGGAAGACGAATGCACAAGGAATTGATTTAAATCGGTAGTATCCTGCTGGATGGGATAGTGTAAGTGTGATGCAACCAAGCTATAAAAATTACAAAGGTGAAAATCCTTTAGTGGTGATAGAGGCAAAGGCTGTAGCAGCTTTTACTAAGAAGATTGATCCTGAAATAGCTGTAGCCTATCATTCTTTCGGTAGGATTATCTATTGGTATAATCCAACATCAGAGGATAATAACGTTAGAAATGAAATAATAGCTGATGCGATAGCAAATATAACAGGCTACAAGCTTGTGCCAAAGGGCCAAACACTTATCAGCGCTGGTTATCGAGATTGGTTTGTTACAGCATTTAATCGACCAGGATTTACGATAGAGATAAGTCCTCATCTAGAAAAACAAAGTCCGCCTTACAGTATTTATTCAGAGGTATGGAAAAGAAATAAATCTGTAGGATTGTTGCTTGCCAATGAAGGCTATCAGCTATGGTTGAATAGAGAAGAAAATAAAAATGTATTTGTATCCTTACGAGAAGTTGCTACCAAGCTACAAATGAAGGTATATTGGTATGCTGATTTAGACATGATTGTTATAAAGAAAAAAGATTTATTTATTACAATTGATCTCAAAACATTTATTACCTTCACAAACGATAATTTCGTAAGCTTAAAAGGAAAGGTTAAAGTATTAGGTGGGATAATATATATTGAGATAAATTCGTTAATGCAATTATTAACCTACTAAAATTTATATACTATTTTTCTGTTTCCCTTAATAGGCTTTACTATACGGATTTTTGATAATCCTATCAAATCCAGTTTATAGCTTGGAGGGGGAAATGAAGTATTTTTTTATTATCGTTTTATTACTTTTAGTTTTGCATCCAATCTTTCAGAAATATGAGGTTCATAGTAACTTAAACTTTAAACAGTTATCAGCTAATACTGAACTCAACCTGTATGAATCCACTTTTTCCAATGCCATGAATAGTAATACTCAAAAAAGAGATCACATCGAAAAAAAACAACCCTTACTTTCTTCAATGGATCCATTTGATATAAATGAACTAAAAAAGTGCAGGAGTTCCATTGCTCAATCTGAGAAAATGACGCTTAAACCATTATTTCAGTATATTAATTCTCAAGAGGGAAAACTTTCATTCTATTACGAGAATTTGATATCAGGAGAAATATATGAATATAATGCTAATAGCGTATATCGAGCGGCTAGTACGATAAAGTTACCGTTAGTTTTATATATATATCAGCAAGTAGCAGATCATAGGATAAGCTTAGATGACACACTTATCTATCAATCAAGACATTACTATGATGGAAGTGGAATCATCCAGTATGAGAAGTTTGGTACTATATATACTGTAAAGCAATTAACGGAATATGCAATTATACATAGTGATAATATCGCTTTTATTATGTTAAAAGAATATGTAGGGAAATCAGATTTCATCCGTTATATGAAAAGTTTAGGTGCTGATCATGTTTATCCAAACGGAAAAAATTTAACGAATTGTTTAGATATGAGCCTATATCTAAAGGCACTAATCGCATTTAAAGAGAGATATCCTATATTAGGAGAGGAATTGCTTTATTTTCTTGAAAATACAGATTATAAAGACACAATAGAGGCTGGAATCAAACGTGTTCCTGTTGCTCATAAAGTTGGGTACATACCGATGTATTTAGTGTTTAATGATGTTGCTATCATAAATGATCAAGAACCATACATATTAATGATTTTTACTGAAGGCATTCCATATGATAAGGAAAGGCAAGTTATTGCAGAAATAGCTAAGTTAATAGATAATCTTCATGTCAACGAAAGGAGCAATAAGGGCTTAATATGTTCTAAATAAACAACAAAAAAGCCCTACTGTGCTGAATAAGTTAGGGCGGAAAATCAACCTATGCTTATGAAATTTAAAGAAAAATAAGACTATCAATCAGAATTAAAATCCTTTGGTAAAAAGCGATCTTGAAGTATAGAATCTACCAGTTCATTGTCTTTAATATTAATATTAACATCTGGCATCATTACGACAAAAAGCTTTTTTTTCAAGTCGTATCTTAATGCACCCATAGGTTTAATTTCGTAGAAGGTAATATCTCTTTTTGATTTATGAGCGATTATCTTGACCTTTTTCAAGATCGAAAAAATTTCTCCCCAAACGGGAAGATATGGTTTATCTTTATGCTTCTGTATAACGGCTATTAGTTCATTTAATAAAGACTTTAATGTAATCACTAAATTCACCCGCATTAAGTTTATAGGAAAAGTCAAAATATATATTTATATTATCATAGTTCATTTCCATATGTTATATATATTCTAACGTTTAAAGAGTTATTAGGAAATAGGACTTTAGGTAAATTTGTACATTATAGGACATAAGTCTATTAGATACTGCTATTCTGGAGCTAAAGGAACCAGTGGGCCAATAATTAATGATTCAGGAGGAGTATCAAAAATAGAGGATGTTTTAATGATTTCTGAATCACCTACAAGTAGGATTCCTGAGCTAGATAGACCAAGTACATCTATATTTCCAATCGAAATATCATGATTTATCACAGTAAATTTCATTTTTAATCCTCCCTTTTGGGTAGATGGCTAATAAACGCATCTATAGCAGTTTGGATATCAGTTTTCATTTTGTTTATGATGCTTTGTTTTAACTGTTTTACTGGCTTTGTCTTCATTTCATGATTCATCTTATTTATATAAAGCTGAATTCTTTCATCAATCTGTCTTTTTATATCACTTATAATCAATTGTTTATAATTCTCATCTAAGGAATGATGATACTTCTTTTCTACCTCGTTTATTCTGTTGATGGCGTCTGTTTCTAAATATTGTTCAATCTCATTTTTTGTTTGTAGCAGCAGCTCTGTATGTTGATTTTCTACTGGAAAAGCTACATCATCCTCGATTTTCCCTTCGACTGTAAGCTCCTCTATTTCACCAGAGCTTTTAGGAGTTAACCCTATATTAAGCGTTCCTGATAATTTTTCTACCTTAAGTTGATCAAATTTATAGTTAATCGTGGTAGGTTTTTCTTTAAGAGCAATGATTTCTTTTTCAACCTGTTTAATAGCTTCCTCTAGCCGCTTCATTTTTTTACTTTGGTGTTCAATATAGTGATGAAGCTGTTTTATATATTCATTCAATTCCGTGTTTGGGTGCATGACGTATCCCCCTTACCATCAGTAATAGATATGTTTATATTATGCTGATAAAGTGGATAGGTGTTTGCCTATATCGGAAGCTATGTGATTTGTATATTATTTAGATTGGTCTTTCACCAGTACGGAGATGTCTTATATGCTTTATTCTTGCTTCAGTATCAACTATTCGAGGGGAACCAACCTGTAATACACCAGCTGTAGACATACCAATTACCCTAATCTTATTTACTTTTATTTGATGGCTTTTGTTTATCATTTTGATTTGAATGCGCTCTGTTATTTCAGGCTCTGGTATCGTTTGGCTAAAGATTGGAAAGAGATTAAAATTACCTTCATTCACATGAAAATTAGGTAATTCTCGTTGAACGGCTAGTACCCTACACCTAGGAGACAATACCTGAGAATCACCTATGTGTAAGACAGAACCAATGATAATCCCGTCAATACTTATTGCTTTTACGATGGATACTCTTGGGTACAAAATAAAACACATCCTTAATTAAGCGGTTATACAGGTTTAAAAGGGTACCAATGGGGGGGAGGGGGCAACCGGCTCTCTTGATCTTTCTGGTGGTATTGGTGAGATTGGCATAAAAGGTATTCTCGGCTGAGGTGCTGGTCCTGTATATCCACCGGTATTATAAAGATTTGATTGTGCTTTAATGATTCCAGCGCTACCAATTTGTAAGATGGATGAATTTGATATTCCCTCTATTTTTATGGTATTGATGAAAATACTTTGATGGACGATTATTTTCATTTTTCATCCTCCTTGATTTATGTGCTTGCTATGTTTGATTCAGCTAAACTCGTATCAGCAGTATTTGTATTATTGACAGCACTGTTTGTATTTAAGAAGTCACCTGTATTAAAGGAACCTGAACCTGCAAATGTTTTTGAGGTAGATTTAGGTGAAACATAAAAAGAATCACCAATATTCACGATTCCACTGCTACCTACACTATTTATTTTTATATTTCCAACGATAGATGGCATATGAAAACATCCTTTTTTCATTTCTTTTATTTTATGAATAAATGGATTTGAGGTAACTAACTGATAAATTGATTAGATTGATGTCTATTTATAGATAATATATGTTTACGCCTATAAATGTGTTAAAAATAAAAAGGATTAGAAGCTATTCTAATCCTCAGGGTGTAGATAAAGTCTACAAACTAGAGGCTGTGAGAAACTAGTCGAGTTCTAGGCGTCAAAAAATTCCGCGGGCTGAGTGTACATAGTGGTACATGATGAACGCGGATTTTGAAGACAACAACGAAATCGTCAGTTTGTCAGCAGTCTCAGGATTAGAAGCAATTCTAATCCTATATTTTTATGGTTTGATTATCTGGGACTGTAGTGCGATGAAAACGAAATTTTATCACTAGAGGATAATGATCTGATGCAGCCGATGGAATGGTATACATGTCAAATGTATCGATAAGAGACCCGAATATATAATCGATCTGGATTGGTTTACGATTGATAAAGGTTGGTACTGTTTGATAAAATAATTTACCTGTTATTCTTGCTCTAAATTGTGAGAAAGCTTGCTGACTAGGTAATGAATTAAAATCACCCATTAACAAGTAGGGTTCTTTCAGTTTCCTTGTAAAATCCTCAATTAATGCGAAATGATCAGCTCGTTTTACTCTGTCTAATCCCAAATGTATCGATGTAATATAGAGAATACCATTATTTGTTTTGATCTTTGCCCATAGTAGACTTCTTGGTTCTGTTTCTCTAGCTAGGTTTACCTGTCCCCAATCTAGGATGGGATATTGTGATAGAATACCATTACCATATGCAGAGATTCCATTTTGAATATTGGGACCAAATACATAATACATGTTTAATTGTTTACTAAGAATGTTTATTTCATCGATAAATCCAGAACGTCCTTTATGTCTGTCTATTTCCTGTAATGCAATGAAATCTGGATTTTCTTTTTTTAGATTACTTGCAATTTTTTCAAGTGAAGGGGTATTATCCTTGGTCATCCCTCTATGAATGTTATAGGTAATTGCTTTGTAGGATGTTTTATTGATGTCATTTTGTGATAGCACAATATTTTGCTGTATAGGAGGAATGAGAATACTTGTTAACAATATAGCTGATAAAGATAATTTTTTAAGAACAGTGAATACCATAATATCTCCCACCATTTCGTCAACCTTTGTGAGTAGCAATCAACGTTTCTCTTTTATAATGATTTAAATTATCTATCTTTTTATACTATTCTATCACTTTATTCTATGATTTTACTTTCCTTATTTCCCCATTCTATCTTTTAATCCTATAAGTAAATACTTATATCTTTTTGTCATAGTTATATCCTCTAATGGAACTAGTGACCATTTTTTTCTAATACTTTTTTTCAATAAAAGACCATATTTGGTTAAAAAATAAAATATAAATATTTATAAACATTTTATCACATCATAGTAATATTGATTTAAAAAATTTGACCTTCGTCGAGAAATGAGGGAATATCATTGGAGGAATTGACTTTAGAACCGACAAAAAAAATTGGGACTATCAAGCCTTTTGAACCTGATTTTGTTTTTTTCGAACCAAAGTCCTTAGAATATTTACTAGGGAAAGTCCTTTACGAAAGATTTAAAAACAAAGATATACCAGTTCAAATGACAACCTCTCATAATCAAGTAAGAGGGATTCCAGGTGAGTCAAACAACGAAAAATATCGAAATGCGAAAAGAACATTGGTTGTTGGTATCAGAAAAACGTTAAAATTTGATACTTCTTTTCCCTCAGCTGAATTTGCATTACCGTTATCTACTGGTTGTATGGGACATTGCCACTACTGCTATTTGCAAACAACAATGGGTAATAAACCATATATCCGAATTTATGTTAATTTGGATGAGATATTGGCCGCTGCAAAAAATTATATTGAAGAAAGAAAACCAGAAATTACTCGATTTGAAGCAGCCTGTACGTCTGACCCCGTTGGTATTGAGCATATACATGGCGCATTAAAGAAAAGCATTGAATTTATGGCAGAACAAGAATATGGAAAATTAAGGTTTGTCACAAAATACGCCCATGTTGAACCATTATTAAATTTAAAACATAATAAACATACGGATTTTCGTTTTAGTATAAATGCTGATTATGTGATTAGAAATTTTGAACCAGGTACCTCATCATTTCTTGATCGAATAGAAGCCGCAGGGAAGGTTGCAAGAGCAGGGTATCCCCTTGGTTTTATTATAGCACCATTGATGATTTTTGAAGGATGGGAGAAAGGGTACACTGATTTATTATACCGACTTAACAGCATTTTACCTTTAGAAGCACAAAAAGAATTATACTTTGAATTAATCACTCATCGCTTCACAAAAGCAGCAAAAAAAGTAATTTTAGAAAGATATCCAAATACGAAGCTTGAAATGGATGAAGAGAAGAGAAAAATGAAGTGGGGGAGATATGGGAAATTTAAATATATTTATCCGGATGACGAATATCAAGCATTAAAACGTCATATGTATGATGAAATTAACCGTTATTTTCCTGAAGCAACCATTGCATATTATACTTAATTACAAATTCCTAACATTTGGGGAAGAGAAAATATTTAGCATAAATATACCCTTTTATATATAAATATACTCATTGGTAAATAATCATTCAATTAAATTATGATATAATAAACAAAATAAAAGATTTGATTTTTGTCATAAAAGTATCTAGAATGTATATTGTAAAAATAAAGAATATTATAAATTTTTAAAAAATACTTTAAAAAAAATTTTTTTCTGTTAAAATATGAATTAAAGGTTTTTGAATGGCTCTAATCTTGTAATCTACTCTTGGGGGGTAATGCATGAATATGAATTCTACTAACTATCTACAGGAAATAGAAGAAAGGTTATCGAGAAATTTTAACATAGAACGCGATAATTTAGTTTTAGATGAGGAGTTATCACTTTTTGCCAAAATGGAGATTCACAACGAAAGTTACTTTGCTAGCAAAAAAGTGAAGGTATGGCATGTAGAAAATTATGAATACGTTTTTATCAAATCGGTCGATACTTTAAATGAAAATAGTCTACAGGAATTTCAGGATTATTTAAAAAAAGCAATCGATCATTTTGTTAAACCACATTCAGAGCATATGTTTAGTGTTATTACGGGGGTATTGGTTGTCGATCAATTCGATGACTCTCTTATTAAAAAAATTAACCAATTTAAATATAGAAAATCCTTTGCTCTATCATTTAAAGGATGGGCAGAAATTCGTCTAATTGTCGTTGACTATCACACTAATAGAGTGATTAGTAATAGAAAGGGAAAGGAGGTTGAAGGCTTCTACCTTCCAATAATGGAGGAGAAGAAAAAGGGAATTCTTGATTTTATTAAAAAATAAAATAATTGGGGAGGTTCAAATTAATGAGTGCTTTATGGTTAATGGCTATTGCCCTTGTTGCTTTTATTGTTGCTTATAAGACTTATGGTACATTTTTAGCGAAGAAGTTTGAACTAGATGATTCAAATCCTACGCCTGCGCATATTATAAATGATGGGGTGGACTATGTTCCTGCAAAAGCACCTGTATTATTAGGACACCATTTCGCATCTATTGCAGGAGCGGCTCCTATTATAGGACCTGTAGCAGCAGCTGTTTTTGGGTGGATTCCAGCATTCCTATGGATTGTTCTTGGAGGAATTTTCTTTGGAGCTGTACATGATTTTTCAGCTCTTGTTGCATCAGTTCGTCACAAGGGTAAATCAATCGGTGGTATTATCGAAGGTACAATGGGAAATAAAGGAAAAACTTTATTTAATATTTTTGCATGGTTAACACTTGTATTAGTTATTGCAGCATTTGCTAACGTAGTAGCAAATACATTTGTTGCAGTTCCTGAAGCAGGAACCGCCTCTTTAATCTTTATTGCAATCGCTATTATTTATGGATTTTTTGTATATCGTAATAATTTTCCAGTTTTAGTAGGTACTATTATTGGTGTAGCACTACTATTTATAGCTATTTGGTTAGGTCAATTATTCCCACTTAGCTTATCAAAAGAAACATGGATTTTCTTGATGTTAATCTATGTCGTTATTGCTTCAATTGTGCCTGTATGGATTCTTCTACAGCCTAGGGATTATCTAAACTCATTTTTACTTTATGCTATGCTAGGTGGAGCTGTAATTGGGATCTTCTTCTATAACCCACATATCGAATTTGCTGCTTTTGGTGGATTCAATACCAATTTAGGTTGGATGTTCCCAGTCCTTTTTGTTACCATTGCTTGTGGAGCGATTTCAGGATTCCACTCACTAGTATCTTCTGGTACTACTTCAAAGCAATTACACAAAGAGTCTGATGCAAAGCTTATTGGGTATGGTGGTATGTTAATTGAGTCTACATTAGCAGTAGTTGCGTTAATTACAGCAATTATGTTAAGTCAAAAAGGTTATGCTGATGCTTTAGGAGCAGGTGGTCCTGTTGCATTATTCTCTAAAGGAGTAGGTGGATTCTTAGCATCATTAGGAGTTCCGTTGAAAACTGGTACTACATTTACATCTCTAGTTGTTTCTGCTTTTGCATTAACAACTCTTGATACCGCAACTCGTCTTGGACGTTATGTTTTCCAAGAACTATTTGAAATAAAGAAAGCTGATGGATCTGTAAGTAAGAATATTGGTACAAATGCATATGTTGCTACTCTCGTTACCGTTGTGTTTGCTGGTGCTTTAGCATTAGGTAATTGGACTGCTGTATGGCCTGTATTCGGTTCTGCAAACCAATTATTAGCAGCTTTAGCTTTACTAGCTGTATCTGTATGGTTAGCTAAGCTTGGTAAGAGTAATGGCTTTGTGAAGTACCCTATGTACTTTATGTTTGCTGTAACCTTGTCTGCATTAGGACAGCTTATTTATAAAAATGCAACAGCAGGAAATTACTTATTAACAGTTATTGCAGTTGCTCTATTTGTTCTAGCTATTATCTTATCTGTTTTTGCAGCTAAGACTTTAAGACAGGCTACTTCAGAGGGCAAAGGTGTTAGTGCATAAAGTCAAATAGAAATGGGGATTTAAAATGATCAAAGATAGAATTATCATTGTTAGAGAATCAGATGAGCTTGTAGCTGCTTGTTGTGTTCCTTTTGAAGGAGAATTTATTCGTGAAATTTCAAAGACAGAGTTGTTTTTAACCACGAATGAAGTTACAAATACAACAGCAGAATTGTATCAAAAAATAAAGAAAGAATTTGGAGACACCGTTGATATGGATGTCGTTGATCCACGAAATCAAGGTTATCTATTTCCAAGATTAATAAAGGATATGATTCGCTACAGGGTATCATTTTGGCAAGCGTTAAAGACTATCTTTGCATTAAAATCACCAGCGGTTGTTTGTAATGGCAGGTTAATTATGTCAGGTAACAAACAATTGTCCTATCAAGCCTTTGAAAAAATTAAAGATATGATTACAGCTGTTTAAAGAAAAAATTAAAGGCAGACCCATTGATAAATGGGTCTGCTTCAGTTTGTAGACAAAGTCTACAAACTGAAGACTGTGAGAAACTAGTCGAGTTCTAGGCGTCACGAAATCCACGGGCTGAGTGTACGTAGTGGTACACGATATGCCCCCCTTTTAGTAACCAGATTTTTATTTTTGGCTCTGTTAAACAGTTATGTTGATATTTATCCTCCTGTATATTCGGTATTATAATCACGTTAAATAATACGAACGTATGTATAGGAGATTTTTCCATGAGTGCCAAAGGTTTCCGCGATTTGCTTCAATACATTTCTACGTTAGATAAACCACACCAAGAACGAATTTATTATGAATTGCAACGTAGGATATTCCCCTCATCTGCTATGTTATTAAAGGCCTATACCATATTCAAAATGTGAATAGCTACCATGGTCGCTTAAAACAATGGCTTAATAGATTCAAAGGTGTTGCGACGAAATATCTTAATCATTACTTGGCTTGGTTCCAATTCCTAGAAACAATTGAATTTGAAGTAACCAATACGAATCTAAAGGATATGCTAGTTTTCCCCTGCTTATTTTCGGTTGAAGAGACATATAAAAGTCTTAGAAAGTTAAAATTTACTGTCACCTAAGTTTAAAATTGAATTATTGCATTCTTTCTTCAGCACGAAAAAAGACATTCTTGAAAAGAACGTCTCCTATTTATTGCTTAGTTCTTTACTGTTTAATTTTTCTTTTTCAATAATATCTCTTACTACATCTTCAATGGTTACATTTCCGAGAGCCTTTTCCAATGCCGTTTGTGCAATATCAAACAGCGGACCAATTGTATTTTGAATATTTCTTCCTACGGGACAATCAGGATTTGGATTTTCGTGAATACTAAACAACTCATTTTCCTGGACAACATTTACCGCTTTATAAACGTCAAACAAAGTAATTTCAGATAGATCCTTAGCTAATTCAGCCCCAGCAATTCCAGGTCTTACATTGACTAATCCTGCATTTTTTAGCATCCCCATAATTTTTCTTATCACGGCTGAGTTTGTATTCACACTTCCCGCTATAAACTCTGATGAGTTTATTCCACTATTATTGACCTCAAGAAGTGTTAATATATGAACACCAACCGCAAAACGGCTGCTAATCGGCATCATTGGTCACCTTCCTTACTGTTTATATATTTTAATATCTCTATATTAGTATCATGTAATTAATTTGTTTATAAATGTATTATATCTAATATTACAAACAATATATATAAAGTTTTTTTTGACATGTTGACAAATGAATTACATGTAATTAAAATAATAACAGGTAATCGTATTGATTACAAATAAAACTTATCTGGAGGAATATACAATGAAAATATTAGTTACAGGAGCAACTGGAAAATTAGGTTCGAAAGTTATTGAAACATTATTGAAAACTGTACCAGCAAATCAACTAGCTATCAGTGTCCGTAACTCTGAGAAAGCAGAAGGATTCCGAGCTCGTGGTGTAGAAGTTCGTCAGGGAGATTTTGACCGTCCAGAAACATTGGATATTGCTTTTGCTGGTATCGATCGCTTATTAATTATTTCTGCCGATGGGGACAATGAAACAAGAATTCGTCAGCATGCAAATGCAGTCGCAGCAGCTGAACGTGCAGGAGTTAAATTTATTGCTTATACAAGCTTAGCAAATGCAACAGAAAGCACGAATTTAATGGCTCCGCCTCATGTTGCGACAGAAGCAGCAATAATTAAAACTGGTATACCATATTCTTTCTTGCGTAACAATTGGTACTTGGAAAACGAAATTGGAAGCATTCAAGGTGTCTTAGCAGGTGCTCCATGGGTAACTTCTGCTGGAGCAGGTAAAGTAGGCTGGGCACTACAACAAGATTATGCAGAAGCAGCGGCAGCAGTTCTTGTAGGAAACGGTCATGAAAATACAGTGTATGAACTTTCTGGTTCTCTATTAACTCAAGAAGAATTAGCATCTGTTCTTGGAATTGTATGGGGTAAAGAAATACCTGTACAACATGTCAATGATGAGACATATGCCGAAATTATGAAAGGTTTAGGTTTGCCTGATTTTGTGATTCCGATTGTAGTAGGAATTCAAGAGAGCATTCGAAACGGTTCATTAGAAGTTGAAAGTAATGATTTTGAAAAAATCCTCGGTCGTCCAGTTACGCCGATTAACGAAGCACTGACACAAATTGTTAATGCAATCTCACAAACAAAATAAAATTAACTCAATAAAAAACCGACCTTCTGAATGCAACAGAAGTCGGTTTTTTAATATGTAGAATCGTGCAATTGCTGTTCACAAAAAAAGGAGGTCCAGGTATGAAAATTTAATATCAGGCACGTATAGAAAAGGAAAAAAAGGCAATTGAATATGCAGAATATATATTATTAGGTGGTGGAGCAGGCTTATCTGCTGCTACGGTCATACATTTTAGCGGAAAGAGATTCACAGAGAATTTTGACCTTTTATCGAAAGGTATGAAATCATTGATTTATACTCTTCCAGTTTTTATCCTTTTAAAACACAGGAGGAGCGATGGGTATATTGGGCAAAGCATATCAGCCTGAACCGATATGAAATTGGTGCTACTAAGCTTTACATGGATCTAAATCAGTTGGTAAAGGAGAAAAATTTCTTCGTTATTTCAACAAATGTAGAAAGTCAGTTTGAAAAAGCGGGGTTTTCTATCAGATAAAGTATTCGAAATCCAAGGAGACTGAAAAGGTTGTAGACGATTTAAAATAAAGATATTATTACAAGAACTAGGTTCTTCAACTAACATTCAGTAATCCCCCTGAATGAAGTCTCACTAGCCCGAAAGCAAAACGCCTCTGGAACTTATATGTCGTTAAGTGGCGCTAAGCTCCTGGATAAGTGACACTAATTATTCAGGAAAAATGCACCTGAATGAAGTCTCACTAGCCCGATAGCTAACTGCCAC
>CAZEQK010000057.1:2378-14531 GCA_964514395.1 uncultured Bacillaceae bacterium | reverse complement strand
AAAAATACTTATAAATTCTATAAAATTTGGTCTTGACTATTTACCGCTAGACTTTTATAACGGTACTCTAATATCGATAGTTGTCCCTTGCTTCTTTTTACTCATAACTTCGAGTTTACCGTTAATAGATTTAATTCTTTCTTCCATACCTATAATACCAAAATGACCATAAAAATGTTTTATTTTACCCTGGCTAAATCCTATACCATTATCGCTTATTTTCATTGTTAAAACATCTTCATGACAATAAATTAAGACTGATACTTGAGATGCTTTTGCATGTTTGTATATATTATTTAAGCTTTCCCTTAATATCAATACTACTTGATTACCTATTGCTTCTTTCAGATCATCAGATAATCGTATATCGACATCCAACCGGCCATTATAAAGATGTTTAAACCTTAGAATTTCAGCCTCAAATTTCTCTCTAAAATTCACTTTTTTTATTTCAGGCTCACGTAAAGCCTGAAGTACAGCTCTTGATTCACTCAGTGTCTCTCTTGCATGGCTAGAGGTATGACTAACAATTTCTTTTGCCCGTTCTATTTGACCGTTTTCTAGATTTGCAGAAACCGCCTCCAGTTGCAGTACAAGCGCCGTCACACCCTGTGATAAAGTATCATGCAAGTCCCTGGCGACTCGTTCCCGTTCATTTTCACGTGTCAATTCTTCCACTTTCGTATAGGCTGTTTCTAATTCCCTTGCCATAATCTGAGATTTACGTCTTAATGCTACCTGGTTATTGAACATGGTATTATAGACCCAAATGGCTACTGTCATGAGTATAAGAATAGGTAAATATCGATGTATTCCCGAAAATCCGTCATACAAAATAATTATACCTGAGAATAATGCGTAGTATAAGAATATAATCAATAAAACATAACCACGCTTTCTATAAATTGATACACTTTGTGCAATCAGTAAAGGAATTAAGCCTAGAAAAATTGCCTCAAATCCTTCATTCATTATGACAGCGCAGTCAAACACAATCAGTCCCTGGATAATGAAATAAATCCATTGTCTGCTTCGAAAGAATATTTCATGATAAACAAAGTTAATTGAAAATAAAATCATTACAATCGTAAAACCACTAATGGCCTCTTTCGTCAAAGTCACAGATTCCTGCAGTAAAAGTGTTGATAAATAAACAAAACCAACCGTTATCACCATGGGCTTTGCAGTAGCATCAAATTTTATTCTTTTTAATAATGTTTTAATTATGATAATCACCACTTTCATTTGAATCTTCTCATTATCATCCAATCTCATTCCTGAATTATTCATAGCGATTCTAGAATCGTACATTTTATCAAAAATGAATTACATTTCTAATCTTCTCAAAGAGTTATGCTCATTAATACTGCTTAAAAACGGAATTTCCAGGATAAAGAACTGAAAATAGTCGTTTTTGGGCAGACGACTCCCTTGGTAGAAACACTGCTTTTTTGACGTATCACATGAAAAGGTTATTCTATCTGTAAGCTTTGAATTCGACTAAGCACCTTCCAAAAGAATTCCTGATAGACAAAACTTGAAGACAATTTAAAATATAGAGATCGCCCTGACTTCACTACTTTACTGGCCACTTTAATCAGCCGCGTGCGAATGGTCTCGATTTGCATCTTCTTATGTTCTGATGGAAAAGTCAGAGTTCGAAGCCAATTCGTTAAGTTATAAGCAAAAAGACTCAACAGCATTCTCACTTCGTTCACTTGGAAAGAGTGGCTATTCATTTGATTGAATCGGAAACCATTCTTTGCTTCTTTGATGTAGTTCTCCATCGTTCCTCTTTTTTTTGGTAAGCACGGACAATATCTTCTAGAGAAAAGGCAACTTCTAAATTGGTCACAAAAAAGGAATGGATAAAGAACAGTTCACCTGCAGGACGTACCGATTTTATGATCACTTTGGAGACATCTGATGGCATAGAGGAAGGATAGTATTCCTCTGCAATCTGTTGTAATTGAGCATTAGACTTTAGTCGAATGACATAATACACCGATTCTTTCTCGCACAATTCGTATAAAGCAGGGACGGCAAAACCACTGTCTCCTCGAAGAAATAATGAAGTCTCTGGGAATTTTTCGTTGTAATGTTCAATTAGTGGTTGGATGAATTCAATGACCCCGTTTGAAGTATACACATTTCCAGGACGCAGCTTTGCCTTCAAAAAGTCACCTGTTACTCCATCAAAGGCCACTAATGGATGGAAACCAATAGTGCCATAATGGGCATTGTAAGCCGCCGATTCTTGATGACCATATGTATCTGAATGAGTAGAATCTAAATCAAAGATAAGTGCTTTTGAACCTCTGGATGTATGAACTTTATCGAGTATCTCTTGATTAGCCTGTTCTAATTGTTTGATAGAGGTTTGGTCAAACCGACTAAAAAAGCGGGGTAAACTAGGCTAATGACCTGAATTATTCACAGATTTTCTAAAATAGGCAAATATCACTTATCTAATAGGCTTTCTCGTAAAAAATTTGTGCATTAAAAAAGTAAAAAAAGAATCCATTTCTGATAAGGTTAAAGTACGACCAAATAACCACAGAAAGGATTCTTATAATGGCTACTTTACCGCAAATAGCACTTAATTTCAATCATAAGATTAAATTATCAAATAATGGAGGTTCTCTTTCCTCTGATACAGGTGAATTCATCTTTAGAGAGTTCGATGAAAAAAT
Source organism: uncultured Bacillaceae bacterium (assembly GCA_964514395.1). Lineage (GTDB taxonomy): Bacteria > Bacillota > Bacilli > Tepidibacillales > Tepidibacillaceae > CAZEQK01. Next base: position 11,838 of record CAZEQK010000057.1, on the reverse strand, counting down.
TGGTTTTTCAAAGACATTGGCTCAATACTTGAACCTGAAGGATTCAAGGAACTACTATGTTCATTTCAACGAAAATTTGCTTCGTCAAAAGATCTATTAGATGATTGCTGGTTATGCAAAAGATAATGCAGCTGATCATTTAACGAAAGATCCTGTATTTACTCAAATTATTGGGACACCCGCGTTAGCTTCCCTCATTATATAATTTTTTAGACATCCTGACTAGCGAATATGCTTCTATTCACTACTATATCAGAATCTGTATATCATATTTCGGCTAATTCAATCAATTTTTAGCTACAATCATCTTTTAAGTGGATCAACACCTGATGCTCCCCTTCACAAAGGATATCCACACCTGTCAGCTATCCCATACGCTTGGCAGCACAAAAAGCAAACAAGTAAGCGATGCCGCTTCTGCCGCCTGTTTATAATACATACTTTTTTCATTTAATCAACATCTTTCTAACATTCTTCATTTAGATTTGCTTTTCCACTATTAGTGCTTATCTGAAGAAAGTACTTTGTTAATTAATTTTGAAGCCAATGTTGGACTTATTATATTCAGTAAGTTCATGACTTTACAGTCTTTCCCGATATATGCTTTTGATTTATTTTTTTCTATCGTTTCAATGATGAGCTCAGCAGCTTTTTGTGGTGTTAATAAAAGCTTATTGCCGACAGCATCCTCTGCATTCTGACTGTTTTCAATGTTTGAGTTCTTTTTTATATCTGTTATGATTCCGCCGGGTATCACGACAGAAACACCTATCTGGGTATCCCTTAATTCTGATTTTAAGCCTTCCGTCAACAACTTGACAGCTGCTTTTGATGCACCATAAGCACTTTGCCCGGGTACCGGAAAAAAACCACCCATACTTGATACATTTAATATATGTGCTTCCGGACGTTTAATTAAAATCGGTAAAAAAGCTTTCACCATAAAGAGTGTACCATAAAAGTTAACATTCATTACCCGGTCAATAGTGGCATAATCCATATCCAAAATATGAATAAATGGCTGAATGATACCTGCATTATTAATAATTCCGTCAACTGTCCCATGCACTTTTTTTACTTCTGTTACCAGACTTTCTACAGCTTCCTTATCTGTGATATTCACCTCATGTAATGATAAACGCATATGATTACCGGATAATTTTTTTGTTTCGTCCAAACCTTTCATATTTATATCTATTGCTGCTACATATGCACCTTTATCCAAGAGTTGTAAAACTAATTCTCTACCGACACCATTTCCACCACCGGTGACAACCATTACTTTTCCATTTACTTTCATTTTCTTTACCTCCATTCTAATGTTTTATTTCTATACATTTATTAAAGCTTATTTTATCAATTTAAACAATTGTACCTTTGGGCAAAGCCTATGCACAAATAGGCATTAATCCTTATTAGTCACATGCAACGACAGAAAGTTAAATGCCCAAAAGGGCACATTGTATGCCTCATTGTACAATAGACGGTAGATATAAAATGTTATTTAATGGATACATGGCAACAACATCAAACAACAAATAATTGAAAGGAGTCATAAAAAATGAAGAACAAAGATAATATTTTATCCTTAGAAGAGAGAATCGAACTTCACCGTCGTATGGCAGAGAGTTATCGTGATGCTTATTCAGATAAGGCAGTCAAAGACGGCGCAACATATAGTGAATGGAAGTTTTCTGATGACGCCCTGTACTGGTCACCTTATTTTGGAGACAATGTCATCGAATTAAGTACGCATCCAATTTCAGTAAAAGCATCCGCAACTATGGAGGCAAAAGCTTATTCAGTTACCTTTCCGGACTGGGCTCCCCTTGGTTTTAAATGCTGGCCTTCCGAAAATGGTTTTGTGATGCAAACACACTTTGGGGGTCATACTGCCGACAATAAGCTGATGGATTTTTATTCCTATGGCTTTGTAGAAACTAATGAGCAGGGATTAATCACACGTTGGGAAACCCATGTTAGTCCCGAATACAATGATTTTCTTGATGTCGCCATCGGCATTCATGGTCCTTTCAAACAAGGTCCAGAACCCTATATGGAAGCGTTAGCTAAAAAATTAAAAGAAGCCAGCATAGAATTACCATTTCTATAACACTCATAAATATTAATCAAACAAAGCATATTATAGGAGGAAGCATATGAATAATTTAGAAAAAGCAATTAAAGATCGTTTAGAAAACGGATTCAAAAACTGGAATGGTGGATATGACGGATGGTTAGAATGGTGTAATACACTTTATGAACCGGATGCTCATTATAACGTATATGGCCAGCGTTGGACACTTCAGCAATACAAAGATGCTATGGGTAAACTCTTTGAGGTGTTTGATATGGAATTGGGCGAATTCCAAAACATGCTTATTATAAATGATTGGTGCGCTATACGTTATAACGTGATCATCACCAACAAAAAAACAGGTGAAAAGATTCAGCAACAAACGATGGAATTTGTCCATTTTAAAGAAAATCCCGAACCAATAGGTGCACGTGTCATCGAAGGTTGGGCGTTATCTGACAGACAAATCCACGCATAGTACGATTATATTAACCTAAAAGAGTGTCTCAGCAATCAAATCCTGAGACACTTTCTTTCATTTCTCCTACTTGTTTCATAAATTATTGCATCTAATTTTACTTAACACCCCCATTCTACGGCGTTGTAAATGTGCTGCAGGAGTTAGAGGGATGTGATGTCTTACAGATGGCTAGAATATCTATTATTTTAAGTCGCGGAATCACCTTCTGTTGTTTCATTGAGAAATGGATTCCAACATGACTTATTGATAATATTGTACAATTTTTCATTCTATTGCCTAAAACCTAACATTAATCAATGACATTCTTCTTGTTCATATCCTTTAGAATTTCTTACAAGTGTTTCAACAGACAACATGTCTCCACGTGCCTTGAGTAGACAAAAATGATGTCCTTTGAACCCAGTGACTCCTTGGCGGTTTGGTACTACTTCCATAAATAATATTAAAATTATTTTCCTTAACTTAAGTCAATGAAATTTTATTTTCTCCATGCTATTATCATCTCATTAGGAAGTTGAAAATTATTTATTGTGAAGAGGTAAAGATTACAACTAATTTACAATAAAGTGCTTTAAATGACAGTTTAGGGTTAAAAAATAATTGAACTTTGGAATCTGAATATGGTACTACAGATAAGAATGATAAAGTAGGCATGACAAATAGACCTGCTCGGTGAAATATATTACCAATAAGGAGTATGATATATAGGACTGAAGCAAGTAATTAATTAAGCGGCGATAGACTTGATGCTCCTGACTTTGTCAAAAAGACCAGCTTGATAAGCAACATATACGATAACAAGGTGGGCTATACCACTCATGAAGAAGTCAGCTTTAGCAGTTTTAGTATTTCTAATATAAGAGCCACCCAATTTCAAAGGCAATTTAAGTCTTGAAATAGCTTGTTCAACAATGTGCCTACTACCGGCATATTATTTGGCCGATTTAGGCACAGATAAGCGAAACCTACCAATACATTATTATGATACTAATCAGCTAACCCTTTATATTCGTAGTTTCTCTAAAACCTTTATACCAGGAATTCGCTTAGGAGCAATGGTGATTCCAAACACACCTTTTATGATATTATCATTAAGGAAAGGTATTTATTAGATATAAGTACATCTAGTATTCAGCAAGGTGCACTTAATTTTTTTATAAAATCAGGAATGTATGATAAACACATCAAAAAAGTAAATGCATATTATAAACGCAAATTAGTAAAAGCAAAAGCAATACTAACTAGTAAGAACCTCACAGGCCTATCCTTTTATGTTCCTAAACAAGGTCTTTTTCTATGGTTAACACTGCCTGCTGAAGTTTCATTAAGTAGGATTAAAGAAAAACTAGATCAGCACAACATTTTGATTGGTACTTCTTCTCAGTTTTACATTAATGACGGTGTAGAAAAAAACCTTAGACTATGTATATCTGGCGTTCCTGAAGAAGATATTACAGCACTAGGCGCAGTTATTGATGTCAACTACGATATTGGCTATGATAATGTACTTTTCAAAGCAAACATCCTCACATTGATATACCGCTTTTTAGTAAACTTATCAATCCCAATGTAAGTTTTATAACCATTTCTGCCATAAAATGAGGGGATTTCTTCATATCTTCATCAAACCATTTTTGAACGATACCAATGCATCCAGTTATCGTAAATGAATAGACATATTCCGCATCTTCCTTAGAAATCTTATTGTTATCAGTCAATTCATTAATGATTTTGTCGTATACAAGCATCATTACCTTTTTTTGAAAACTGAAATCTCCGCGTTCACTTAACAGCATTTTCCATATTTTTGCATTTTCTTTTAAATACTCAAAGATTTTTTCTGCCAGTAAGACATCGTTCAGGTTATTGTTTTTTTGATCAAACTCTGCAATATGAGCATTGATATTATCAAGCAGTTCATCCTCTATTTTCCTCAATAAATCATATTGGTCGCTGTAATGAGCATAAAAGGTGGAACGATTGATGTCGGCATCTTGACAAATTTCCTTGATGGATATTTGCGAGATGTCTTTTTTTGCGAGTAGTTTTATAAAGCTCTCTTTTAAGACCATCTTGGTATATTTGACCCGTCTATCTTCTTTGTCACTTCTCATATTTAATCCTCCAATTTCATCAAATCTGTTAGATATTAAACACTTCGTGAGTTTATGTTTAACAACTGACATTTGTAAAACATCTGTCCGTTGAGTTCCAATCACAATGTAATTAAACTATACATGTATCTATTTGTCAACGATGTGTATGGAAACTAGGGAGGAGATTTAGTGGATAATTTTTTACAAGCTGTTATCAAGTATAAAAAAAGTGTTTTAATAGCATTTTTAATCGTTGCAATATTAAGCTCTGCTGTTTCAATACTGGTTTCAGTTAATTATGACATGGGAGACTATCTTCCTAAAGACGCACAGTCTACAACCGCAATAAAAATCATAAAGAATGAATTTGACAATGAAATGCCCAATGCAAAAGTTATGCTTACTGGTGTATCTATACAAGAAGCATTGGAATACAAAGAGAAAATTGCAGCAATTGACGGAGTTACGTCAATAAGTTGGCTTGATGACATCATAGGTATAGATACGCTTAAAACTATACCTCTTAATTTTTTGGATCATTCTATAGTTAAAAACTATTATAAAGACAATAACGCATTGGTGAACTTAACTATCGAAAACGGAAAAGAAAGAAGTGCAGTCCATGCCATTTATAAACTAATAGGTGAAAATAACGCCGCCGCAGGAGAAGCGATTATAACGGCAAAAACACAAGCAATGTCAGTTTCAGAGGTATTGAAGGCAATGGCGATATTACTCCCAATTATTATCATCATTTTGATCATTTCAACCAACTCGTGGATAGAGCCGCTATTGTTTTTGTTTACCATAGGCGTTGCAATAGTCATCAATATGGGAACAAACATTATGTTCGGTGAAATATCATTTATCACAAAAACGGTCAGTCCTGTTTTACAGCTTGCCGTGACACTAGATTATGCAATTTTTCTGCTTCACAGCTTTAACAATTATCGTTTATCCCATGAGCCCCAGAAAGCAATGCTACTTGCTATGAAACAAACATTTCCGACTGTCGCAGCAAGTGCCGCCACAACGGTCATAAGTTTTGCGGCTCTTATGTTTATGCGTTTCGGTATTGGTGCAGATTTAGGTCTTAACTTGGTAAAAGGCATTCTACTTAGCTTTATTTCTGTTATGGTGTTTTTACCTGTTATCACCCTAATGTCCTATAAGGCTATTGATAAAACGAAACATCATGAGTTTATACCGGACTTTAAAAAATCAGGAAATTGGTTGATGAAATTAAGAATACCTTTTTTAATACTTGCGCTCATCGTTATTTTGCCAAGCTTCATCGCTCAATCAAATACACATTTTATGTATGGAATGGGCAGTGTTACAGAAGCATCACGAGTAGGAAAGGACACCTCAAATATTGAACAACAGTTTGGTAAAGAAAATGTGCTTGTACTACTTGTGCCAAGGGAAAATGCCGGTAAGGAATCCGAGCTTAGCGATGCACTTTCTGAAATTCCTCATGTGACAAGTGTTGTATCTTACGTTACGGCTGTTGGATCAGAAATCCCCCCAGCGTTTGTCCCGGAAGAAACGGTTAAACAGTTCTATTCGAACCATTACACGCGAATTATCGTTTATACAGACACAGATGAGGAAGGTACAGCGGCCTTTGATACCGTGCAGTCTGTTTTGGATACAGCGGGAAATTATTACAACACATATTACTTGGCAGGGCAAAGCGCCACTTTGTATGATATGAAAAATGTTGTTTCAATCGACACAAAACTAGTTAATCTATTGGCGATATTCGGCATATTCCTTGTGTTACTGATTACATTCCGTTCACTGATTTTACCATTATTTTTACTGTTTACCATTGAAACGGCAATATGGATTAATCTTTCCTTCCCATATTTTAATGGGCAGCCCTTAAGTTTTATTGGATATTTAATACTAAGTACGGTTCAGCTCGGAGCAACGGTGGACTATGCCATATTGTTCACCAATGCATATTTGAATAATAGAAAAACACTTCCGAAAAAGGATGCGATGCGAGTAACCATTGGAGATAACTTGGTAGCCATCCTTACATCGGCTGTAATTCTTAGTACAGCAGGTTTCACATTGGCTTTAACTTCAAGTAACCCAATTATCTCTGAACTAGGAACATTGCTCGGTAGAGGAACATTATTATCACTAATCATGGTAGCTTTTGTATTGCCAGCTCTTCTTGTATTGTTTGACAAAGTCATTCAAAAGACTACTCTAAAACAAATTTCATTATTCAATGATAAGGAGTTGTGATTAAAATGAAAAAGATATTATCCTTTATTTTGATATTTGTATTGTTATTCATGCCAGTTTTCTCGGTAGCTGCCGAAGGTAATCCTTCATCAAAAGAAGAAATTGTTTACGGTATACTTCATTCAGATGGAAGTGTGAACAATCTTTATGTCGTAAACATCTTTAATACTGGTAAGATTGTAGATTATGGAAATTATTCTGATATTCGTAACATGACCACCTCTGAAAAGCTCAATCAAAATGGCAATAAAATAACAATAAATTCTAATGCTAATAAATTTTATTATCAAGGAACGTTAGAAAAAAAAGAATTGCCGTGGAATATAGCTATAAAGTATTTTTTGAACAACAAAGAATTGCCTGGGAAAGAGCTTGTAGGAAAAAGCGGTAAGTTAAAAATTACTATATCGGTAAAGCAGAACAACAAAATCAACAAAACATTTTTCGATAATTATGCCCTGCAAATTGGACTCTCGTTCGATAACAAGCTATTCTCCAATATTAAAACGGACAATGCCACCGTTGCCGAAGCAGGAAGCAGAAAACAGCTAACCTACACCGTTTTACCAGGTAAAGGAACTGATATTATCGTAACAGCCGATGTTCATGATTTTGAAATGGATGCAATAACAATAAACGGTATCAAGCTATCTCTGGGTATAACAGTTAACACCGATGAGTTTACAAAGCAGATTTCGGAACTTACTGATGCGATAAAAGGGCTTGATAACGGTGCTGGTGAGTTATTGAACGGTCTTGAAAAGTTATCAAACGGAATGCAAAAATACATTGATGGAATGAAAGCCTACAAGGAAGGTATGGAACAGCTTTCAAGTGGTGCAAATAAGTTGAATACAGGAGCAATGGCGTTGAAAAACGGTTTAAACGAATTAACAAAGCAAAATGATTCGTTAATAAACGGGGCTATCGCCATACAGCAAGCTACCTTCGATTCAGTCAATGCACAGCTTAGTCAAATGGGGTTAGGACTTCCTGTTCTCACACCTGATAATTATAGCGCAGTTTTATCGCCTATTCCCAACCTTGCTTCTATGAAAAAACAACTTGACAGTGCGGTTCAGTTTACACAGGGACTGAAAGGCTATATGGATGGTGTAGCACAGCTTGGTAAAGGTGCTTCTGATTTGGCAAGTGGTACTTCAAAATTTAAATCTTCATCGTCCGTATTAGCATCATCGGCAAATGAACTTTATCACTCAGGAGCAGAGTTGAATACGGCGATAAAAAAACTTCGCGACGGTCTTATTTCATATAAAGACGGCACAAAGAAATTAAGGAATGAAACATCGGGGATGGACTCGAAAATAAGTAATAAGATTGATGAAATGCTTCATAGTATTTCCGGTAAGGGTGATAAAATAATATCCTTTGTGTCAGACAAAAATACTAATGTATCCGCTGTTCAGTTTGTGTTAAAAACAGGTTCCATAAATCTCCCAGAAACCCAAGAAGTTGCTCCCCCAAAACCTGTCGAGCTAAATTTTTGGCAAAAGTTATTAAAGTTGTTTGGACTTTATAAATAAGTAAAACTAGAACTGTCTCGTGATAGGAAGTTATTCCTATTCGGGACAGTTTTTTCTTTAATGATTACTTAATAGTTATTTTCATTTATTCCATGACTATCAATACGTCTACCATAAATTTTACATTGTCATTGATTATGAAGAATAAGTCAATACAGACTTTATCAGTTTTAGCCCTTCTTCCACGTCAAATTTACTGATGATTTCATTGGCTGTATGAGCATTACGGGTTGTAATGGAAATAGCACCGGTTTTAACACCTGCATTAGTGGTTTGCATTGGACCAGCATCGGTTCCACCACGTTTCATCACTTCAAATTGATATTTTATACCCTCTTTTTCAGCCGCTTTTGTAAACATCTCTTTTATCTCTGGATGAATAACTAAAGATGGGTCTATAAGCTTGATACCAACACCTTTCCCAAGTGAAGCTGTTGAGTTTTTTGTACCAAGTAGGTCACCAGAAGGTGTAATATCTATAGAAATACCATAGTGTGGATTAATGGTGTTTGATGCTGTCACCGAACCCCTCGTTCCTACTTCTTCTTGTACAGTAAAAGTGAAGTATAAATCATAATCAGAGTCAAGGTTTTCCTTGATCAACTCAATTAGCATGTAACAACCAATACGATTATCCAAGGCCTTACTCATGATAATAGTTTCATTTTCATAGAATTCACTTTGGAAGTTTCCAAAATCACCGATAGTCACTTTTTTCTCAGCATCTTCTTTAGAACACGCACCAATATCAATGAATAATCTTGCTATATTGACTTTCGATAAGTCATTACCTTTTTCTAAGTCGATATCAACACCAATGGTGCCCATAACTGTATCGTTGATGACCACTCTTTGACCGATAAGAGTAAAAGGAATAAGTCCCCCAACCGCTGTAAACCGCAAGCACCCATTAGGCTCGATACTGTGAATCAAAAAGCCGATTTAGTCCATATGGGCTGCAAGCATGAATCTCTCTCCTGAACCTTTTTTATGGGCAATT
>CAZEQK010000057.1:0-2278 GCA_964514395.1 uncultured Bacillaceae bacterium | reverse complement strand
GTCCATATGGGCTGCAAGCATGAATCTCTCTCCTGAACCTTTTTTATGGGCAATTAGTTTACCAAAGTTATCTTCAATCATTTCATCTACATAATCTTTAATTTCCCCAATAATAACTTCCTTTACTTTATGCTCATTAGTGGGAGGTGCATTGATTTCACATAATTGTTTTAACAGTTTTGTATCTTAAGTTACCTCCTCTTATTTTAAAACATCCCAATTATTTAAATGGTCAGTAACATTAACCGTCCTCTCGCGAATCTCGGTAGCTTTGCTGTCTTTAATAACAAAATATAAATGAAGAAGATTACTGTTTATAATCAGTATCACTTTTGCAGGATTGTAGCTCAGCTTTTATACTTCCTTCATCTGCTCTTCTAACATTTGCACCCTACTCATTAACTCTAAAATTGTTTTATCGCAAATGATAAAATCAGATTTGTCAATGATATTTTGTGATGAATTCATTTTATCGCAAAATAAAAGTGCTGACTAGATTCAATCATAAACCTTAGCCAAACTAATTATCCGATTACATATACTTCAGTTTGCACGCTGTTACGCCAGTTATTTATCCTTCCGTACGATTAGTACATAGCACTCCACGTGTGTTTTGTTCGAATTATGATACAAATACGCATTTTTTTCGAAATTTTTCAAGAGGGTCTTCTCATGGAGGCGATGGGGTTGAGTTTAAAAGTCCAATTTAAACTGCTTTTCAAATATTTTCTATATCATTAGAACAAATTTTAGCTTAATATATCTACTGATCCGAATTGTTATACATTTTTAAAATTATATTTAATTTTTCTTTTATGTTTTCGATTAATTCAAGTGGTTTTTCAATAGTTGCTTCTTTGCCATAGGTAATAAAATAATCTGAAAAAAAGCTTACATCCTTTTTTGTAATGTTACCCTTCAAAAATCCTGTCCCGTCTTCCCCTTTAGTAAGTTTAATATTTGACCAGTTCACGGATTGAAATTTCTCTACGCCTTTTTTGGTTAACTCTACATGTAATTCAAAAGTTTCTTTATTATAATCAAGAATTAAATAACGATTCTTTAAATTTATATTGGATAAATCAACAGGTTCAGTATCTTCATCTATTATTACAGACTTTATACGGTCACATCTAAAAACTCGGTAATCTCTGGCTGAAAAACAATAGGATGGACAATACCATTTCCCTTCATTTGCATAAATACCAATAGGCTGAATACTCCTGTGGCTGACTTTTCCATTTGCTTCATAACAAATTTTAATAACATCCTGTTGGGTTGCTGCATCTAAAAGTTGCCTTAAAAATGGAATTTCCTCCTCTTGATAAACTGACATAAATTCAACGCGATCTTCTAACCTATCTATTACATCTCTGATATCTCCCGAGAGATTTAAATAAAATTTCTTTTTAATTGATTCATACTCAATATTAAATGGAAGAGAGGTATAATGTCTTAGTGCATGAATCATAAAAAATATAGATATTACCTCGTCTTCATTAAATGCAATTGGAGGAAGAATTCTTTCTTTTAAAATCTGGTATCCTCCATGCGGTCCTACCTCAGAGTATAGAGAAACACCCATTTCACTTAGTTCCTGTAAATCTCTCAAAATAGTTCTTTTTGAAACACCAAATTCTTTTGCCAGTTCACCAACAGTAAATCTTTTCTTCCTATTAACTACCATAATCATTTCATTTAATCTTTTTGCTTTTGCCATATGTACCTCCACAATAACTATAATAACTATGACATAGTTTGTCACCATTATAATATATAATCATAGGTACTGGACAAAAATATTATAAAGGAGATGTTTATTATGTCATACCAAATTGTTCCTTATATTCTGATGAATGGGAGAGCAAAAGAAGCAATTGAATATTATCAAGAAACATTAAATGCAAAAGTTCTTTTTCAGCAAACTTTTGGTGAAGGACCAAAGGATGATGCAGTAAAAATGAAGGAAGATGAATTAAATCTTATCGCACATTCAGTATTAAAAATTGGTGAAAATCAATTTATGATTGCTGATATTATTCCTGCACTACCATTTCAAACTGGAAATCAAGTTTCAATTTGTATAACAACCAGCGATATAGAACTGGCAAAACAACTTTACGAAAATTTGAAGAAAGATGGTAAAGTTCTTATTGAATTTAATGAAATATATTTCAGCCCTGGATATGGTATGGTGACTGATAAATTTGGAGTTACTTTTCAAATTTATACTAACAGAAAATAAATATAATTTAACAAGAAAAACACATGAGAAAAT
>CAZEQK010000056.1:0-14539 GCA_964514395.1 uncultured Bacillaceae bacterium | reverse complement strand
TAATGAAAAAATGAATGAATGGAATGAAACATAGAAGTTAAGCCTTGATTGACTTAGAGAGTTACTCAAGGCTTTTTATATTGTCAAGCTTTTTTTTATAATAAGTAAAAAAATAAATTTAAAGCAATAAAAAAAGTCATATTTTCGTCACAAAATGTTAATAAAATGTTTAAAAACATTCTTAAATAAAAGAAATTACATGGTAACATTGATAATAGAAATAATAATTTTGCTTCCTCATACATACTAAATAGTCACTAATTAAAGGAGGTTTGCAATTTTATATAAGTTATCATTCATTATAATAAAGTCATTTGTAGGAGGGGTTTGACGTGAAAAAATTAGTAATTTTAGGCGCTGGTACAGCTGGTACGATGATGGCTAATCATCTAACTAAAAAGCTTGATAAAGGTGAATGGACCATTACAATCATTGACCAGTATCGTAAACACTATTACCAGCCAGGATTTCTATTTATTCCATTTGATGTTTATTCAGAAAAAGATGTAGTGAAGGAGAAGAAAGATTTTATACCTAAAGGTGTCGAGTATGTTCAATCTAAGATTGAAATAATCGATGGAGAAAATAATCAAGTGAAACTAGAGAATAACCAGGTTGTCAATTACGATATCTTAATCATAGCTACTGGTTGTAAAATAGCACCTGATGAGATTGATGGATTGGATGGAGGCTGGAGAAAGAATATCTTTGATTTCTATACGATTGAAGGATCAACCGCTTTAAGAGATAAATTCAAGAATTGGGAGGGTGGAAAATTAGTCCTTCATTTGGCAGAAATGCCTATTAAATGCCCTGTTGCACCATTAGAATTCCTATTCTTAGCAGATTGGTTTTTCACAAAAAAAGGGTTACGCAAAAATGTAGAAATTACGTATGCGACACCTCTAGATGGAGCATTTACGAAGCCAAGGGCTTCAAAAGTACTAGGAAATCTAATTGAAGAGAAACAGATTAATATCGTACCAAACTTTAACGTTAGTCATGTGGAAGCAGACAATAACAAAATTGTCTCCTTAGATGGTAAAGAAGTAGAATATGATCTTTTAGTTACCATTCCTACAAATATGGGTGATGAACTAATTGAACGTTCTGACTTAGGTGATGAATTGAATTTTGTTCCAACAGATAAGCATACCTTACAATCTAAAGCCCATGAAAATATTTTTGTAATTGGTGATGCAACCGATTTACCAGCTTCAAAGGCAGGATCTGTTGCACATTTTGAAGCTGAAATTTTGACTGAAAATATTATGAGCTATATTCATAATAAACCATTAGAAGCAAAATTCGATGGACACGCTAATTGCTATATCGAATCAGGCTATAAAAAAGCATTCCTCATTGATTTCAATTATGATGTAGAGCCTGTAGAAGGTACATTTCCATTAGCGGGTATTGGACCTTTCTCCTTATTAAAGGAAACAAGGATGAACCACTTAGGCAAGATGGCATTTAAATTTATCTATTGGAACATGTTGTTAAAAGGAATTCCTATTCCAACGGTTCCACCGCATATGAAAAAAAGCGGGAAAAAGCTATAGGGCATTTCAGCCCGATAGCCTAGTGTCGCTAATCGCCTTCGGAGTTAAGCGACACTAAGCTCCTGGATTAAGGTCAACTAACTTTCAGATATTCATCTGAAAGAAGTTTCACTATAACAATTTTATATATTAAGAGGAGGTTTTAATTATGGCTGAGAAAACTTTAGCTGGATACACCGTAGAGGTTACTGAAGAGGGTTATTTAACGGATAAGACAAATTGGAATAAAGAAATTGCAGCAGAATTAGCAAAAGAAGTAGGTATTGAAGAGTTAACTGAAGGGCATTGGAAGGTTATCGAATTCTTACAAAAGGATATCGAAGAAAATGGTAAATTACCTACTATTAGAAGAGTGAAAAAGGTTGGTGGCATACCAACTAAGGATTTATATGATTTATTTCCAGATGGTCCTTTAATGAAAGCTGCAAAAATCGCAGGTTTAAGTAAGCCAGTTAGCTGTATTTAATTTATTCCAAAAGTTAGATTCGGAGGTGTGATTATGTCAGAGAATGAAAAAATCAAAAAAATATCCATTGTTATCTCTAAGGGTTCATTAGAAGGTGTTTATCCAGGTCTTATTATGGCAAATGGTGCGAGAATGGAAGGTATTGAAGTGAATGTATTCTTTACATTCTTTGGAATGGATGCAATCACAAAAAAGAAAATGAGTAATATAAAAGTAGCTACAGTGGGTAATCCGGCAATGGGAATACCTACACTATTAGGTGCTTTACCAGGGATGTCTGCTTTCGCAACTAGTCAGATGAAGAAGAAAATGGAGGATCTTGATATTCCTCCTATCGATGAATTTATTGAGATGATTAGTGATGCTGGTGGTAAACTATATGCATGCTTAGCTACTGTTGATATGTTTGGTCTTAAAAAAGAAGACTTCTGTGATGAGTTAGATGATATTCTTACTGTAGGAGATTTTTATAAAATTTCTGCTGGTGGACAAATCATATTTACTTAATGACATACCCCTTAGTAGTTTATATATTATCAAAAAGAACTGGAGAAAAATAAAGTGTACCCTTAGTAAAGGACATTTTAAAATTCTCTAGTTCTTTTTTTTAAAAATTCCTCAAAAAAATTGTAATTATATAATAAAATGTTTGTAAGATAAAAGTAGGAGGTGAGGTTAATGAGTAAAATGGATATTTCGAAGATTCAGGGGTTGTTGGTTGGACAATTAATTATCTCTATTATTGGTGGATTACTTATCGTTTTTTCGGATTTTGCAGGATTTTATCATTATGACTATTATAATAAAATTGAAAAATGGGGTAACATTTATCTTGGCTCAGGAATTTTATCATCTATATTAATTGCAATCGTTGCATTTGGACTTTTCTTATCTGCTTATCATGCTTTTAAAATATTAAGAGAAAAGGATGGGGATAGTCAAACAATCATAAAACTTGAAAATATAGCAAAAAAGTATGTATTAATAAGTATCACCATTACTATAGTTGGAGCTTTATACTTCGTAATTAATGAAATAATAGTAGAAACACAGGAGTGGTGGCTTGACACGGGCTTTTATGGTGGAGTGGTTGGAGGTGCTTTGGCATTAATATTTATAAAAATGATTAATGACTCCATCCAATAAGTTTTGAATTAAAAAATGGGCCTCGCCGTATTTTGTATGATAAATGAGGTCTCTTATTATGAGATAAGCAAATTCGTATAGTACTATCGAGCTATTTATATGAAAATAAAGTAGGTACCTAGTCATGTTTTTGTTCTTATTTATTGCTAAAAAAATTACATTAATTTACTATGTATTACATAGCTAGGCCATATCAACATAATTATTTAAAATAACATAAAGACGGAGGATGTATAAATGCTATTAGACAATAAAACATACCTTATTAAAGAACATGTAGAATTTATGAAGCTTAGCGGTACATATGACATTATTAGTCCTGAAACAGGGACTAAAATTGGCATAGCCATTGAGGAACCAGGTATAATAGTAAAATTATTGAGACTTGTAGCAAATAAAAAAATGCTTCCAAACCATGTGAATATTTATGACAACCAAACAAATGAGATTGCGTTTTATATTAAAAAACCCGCTAATCTGTTCCGCTCCAAAATTATGATTTATGATAAGAATCATACCTTTATAGGTTATTTCAAGAGTAAACTACTTACAATTGGTGGCGGATTTTTTGTCCATGATACAAATGATCAAGTTGTAGCTGAAATTAAAGGAGATTGGAAGGGTTGGAATTTTAAATTTCTTAATAACCAAGACCAGGAGATTGGTACGGTAACAAAAAAATGGGCAGGAATTGGTAAAGAGCTATTTACTTCAGCTGATAATTATATTATTTCCATCCATGACACAGGAAACCATGATGAGATAATGGGTATTTTACTTTTAGCTGCTGGGTTAGCAATTGATACAATATTTAAGGAAAAAAAATAACCTAAGCTGTAATAAAAAAAATCACTGTAAAAGTGATTTTTTTTTAATTTGCGATAAAATTCTCTGAAGCACTGTTTTTTTGTTTTTCAGACAAAAACAAAAGATACATAAATGAAGAGGTTACAAGCGATAGAATAAATATGATGATCCAAGAAAACCTAATATTGTAATGAGCGATATAAGTCCCCATCACCGCAGGACCTGAAGCAAAACCAACCTTTCTGATTATGGTAAATACAGAATTAAATCTACCTCGATGGGTAACTGGTGTGTGATTAGCAATATAGACACTGGTATTTGTTGCAATCAAAATTTCACCAATACTCCATATGACAGCGGAAATAATAAATAGGAAATGGCTATTGATAAAAAATAGCATTCCAAAGCCAATGGCATAAAATAAACCACCAAAGGTCATATTGATGATAGATTTAAATTGTTTCGTAAAACTGGTAATAATTGTTGTTAATAATACGACTACTAAGGCATTAGTCGTCATCAAAGTTCCAAATATGGTAGAACCATTTTCTTTAAAAACATCGATGACTTGGATGGCTAGTCCAAATGTGAATTGAGAAAAGATAAAGAAATAGAGCATCGTAATCAATGAAAAGAATACTAGATTAGGCCTTTTTCCAAGGGCATTTAATAGACTTCCAGTTTCTGCTCTTTCATCACTATCTACACTTAACTTGCTTCTATCAATAGTCTGTTTATCTGGTAAGGTTTCAGCTACATAGATAGAAACTAATCCTACCGAAATAAATGTCGTCAATGCATCACCAATAAAAATCCATGCCATATGATTCTCATACAAGAAGCCTGCAATTAATGGTCCTACTGCAAAACCGATATTCATTGCTAAATAGGTAAGGGAGAAAGCAACATTTCGCTCCTCACCTTTCGTTAAATCAGTAACAATGGTACCATATACAGGATTTGCAATCCCTCCAAAAAAACTAGCTAATACCAGTAGAAAGGGAATGATTAATGATGTTCCTAGAAAAGCAGCAGGTAGATAACTGATTCCTACTAAGGTTTGAAAAATAACAAGAATTTTTTTTCTACCCATGTGATCGATAAGCTTTCCACCAATTAACGCTCCGGTCAAGGCAGATAGCGCCGACACCATAACAAGCAACCCTGTTTGATTTTCAGCAAATGCTAATTTCTTTGTTAAAAAAATAGTTAAGAATGGCGCTACAAAATTACCAGTATTATTGATAATAGATGCGAAAAATAAAATATAAATACTTTTAGGAAGTCCAGCATAGCTTTTTAATCCATTTGCAATTCTCATTTTTCGATCCTCTCGTTCTTATTATTGATTTTATATCTAAATAAAGTGTAATTATATCAAAATGGAAAAAAAAACAAAAGGATACTATATTTTTTATTACTAATCAAATTTTTAGATAAGATAATGGAGAGATGAAGTCGAGAATAGAGGGTTTTTCATTCATAAATAACAGAGAGAGGGGAAGTTGATGATTGATTGGAATATAGACTTCAGATAGAAATTGAAGTGAAAATTTTGAAATTATACTATTTTTATCGAAGAAACAGTAATCATTTGGTAAAATGCTCTATAAGGAGAGAGTGAATATAATGGGTGAAAGAAATATGATTAAACATATAAAATTTCTTTTTCTATTGATTATAATAGGTTCCGTAGTGATCTATATCCTATATACAAGGATTATTTGAGAAAATTTCATTAGAAAAACAAGAGCTGACTGTAACCAAAGTTGTAAGCTATGATCAACTCAGTTGGATTAAACATAATCAATGGGATTTATCAAACGAGGTAAAGTTAGAGAAAACTAGAATTTGGCTAGATGAAGAAATTAATAAAGGAGCGCTCGAACTGGCTTGGAATTTTAGTTTTATGCACGATCATCTAGAGTATGATTTCATAGAAATTAGGTTGCCAACAACGAGATATATAGATAACGGTAATGTAATTGAGTTTTTTTCTGATGAGGGTGTAATTACGAAAGTTCATTCAAAGCATGGTTGGGAATTAAACTAACTAGTAAACCGATTTCACAAATACTGTTGAACCGCCGCTCCACACTGATTATCTCCAATATTTTTGTTGAATTTAAAACTTCCTACCTTTAGTGATGGGGTTATCGATTAAATGATACATGTCTAAACACCTCGAATAATATTATAACAATGTTATAATACAAAAGGATATAATTGTTTTGAATTATTCGAAAAATTCGTATATCAAGAGATATACCATCATTCTATTCTTTTTCATGATAGAATAGGACTTGTTGAAAAATGCATTTTACATAAAGGAACTCAATTTATGGAGGGTTCATTGTTTTAATAAGGATAGAAAGGTATGGTGTAAATAATTTTGGCTACTACTGATATAAGAAGGTTGTTAAAACAATATTTTGGCTATGATGATTTTAGAAATGGTCAACGAGAAATTATTGAGAACATTTTAAATAAAAAGGACGTTCTTGCTGTTATGCCCACTGGAGCTGGCAAATCTATTTGCTATCAGATTCCATCAATCGTCTTTGATGGGGTAACTATTGTTATTTCACCATTGATATCTTTAATGAAGGATCAAGTGGATGCTTTAACAGAGACAGGTATTACAGCTACTTATATTAATAGCTCTCTTAGTACTTCTGAATTCCAAACCGTTCTTGCCAATGCAAGAAAAGGATTATATAAGCTCATCTATGTTGCACCTGAAAGACTAGAGACAGCCAGTTTTCTTGAGCTTTTACATACGATACAGGTTTCAATGGTAGCAGTCGATGAGGCCCATTGTGTTTCTCAATGGGGACATGATTTTCGTCCAAGCTATACAAAGATAGCTAAAATAGTGAAAGTTCTGCCAAATAGACCAGTCATTGCTGCATTTACTGCAACAGCTACACCCATCGTAAAGAATGACATCATACAGCTACTAAAGCTACATATCCCATTTCATCTAACTACTGGCTTTGATCGAGAAAATCTCTATTTTGAAGTAGTCAAGCCTGTAGATAAATTTAATTATTTAGCCACTTTTTTAAAAAATAATAAAAATAAATCTGGAATTATCTATGCTTCTACAAGAAAAACAGTGGAATCTGTTTCTGAAAAGCTGAATAATAAAGGATATTTGGTGACAAGATATCATGCAGGGCTATCTGAGAAAGAGCGAACAAACAATCAAGAGGACTTTTTGTATGATCGCAAAAATATCATGGTAGCAACCAATGCATTTGGGATGGGGATCGATAAATCAAATATTTCATATGTTATTCATTACAACATGCCTAAAAATATGGAGGGGTATTATCAAGAGGCTGGCAGAGCTGGACGTGACGGTGAGCCAGCAGAATGTATACTCCTTTATTCCTCATCAGATACCATTACAAATAGACTTCTAATAGAAAACAACAAAGAAAATGTTGATCTTTCAGGGGAGTATGAAAAACTGAAGCAAATCGTTGATTATTGTAACACAGATAAATGTCTAAGAGCTTATATCCTCGATTATTTTGGTGAAGAAGAAACAAATGAGCATTGTGGTCATTGTGGTAATTGTAATAATGACATTGAAAGGACAGATATTACGCTTGAAGCTCAAAAAATAATGTCCTGCATCAAGCGAATGGGGGAGAGATTTGGTAGTGGATTAGTAACGGATGTACTACATGGTGCGAATACAGAGAAAATAAGGACGATGGACTTTAATAACCTATCTACATACGGTATTATGAAAAAATATTCTAAGGCCACTATTAAAGAAATTATTGATTTTCTCATATCAGAGGGTTACATTGCATGGTCTGGTGATCGCTACCCAGTATTAAGATTGACGAAACAAGCCTATGATGTATTACAGGATAACAAGGTAGTCACTATTAAACGGGTTATTACTACAGAGTTAAGTCACTCGATGACAAACGATAATATTGATCAAGCGCTGTTTGAAATACTTAGAGGAATTAGAAGACAAATTGCGGAAAAACTTAAGGTTCCACCATTTGTTGTCTTTTCTGATGCAACACTTAAGGAAATGTCCGTTAAGTATCCAACCAATGACGATGAATTTTTAAAAATTTCAGGCGTAGGTGCTTTGAAGCTTAAAAAATATGGTCAACAATTTATCGATGCTATTATGAGTTATGTAGAACAGCATCAACCTGTAATGGACGAACAGGCTAATGATGAGACTAGGGCTCAACAGGTAGGTATAAAAAAAGAAAGAGGAATAGATACAAGAATGACAACCTATCATCTATATCAAAGAGGCATACCTATTGAGGAAATAGCAGCCAGTCGCAGTCTTTCAACAAACACGATTGAAGGACATTTAATTGATTGTGTAAAAAATGGTTTAGAGATAGATTATGATAAATTTGTACCAAAGCAGCTTGAAGCACAGATAATAGAAGCGATTAAACAATGTGGAACAGGGAAGCTTAAACCAATAAAAGAGGCACTTCCTGACGAAGTAACTTACATGGCCATAAAACTGATGATTCACAAGCATAGTTGAACATTTTAGGAGGTAGCAAGTTTAGCTGTCTGATAAATATTAAAGGAAAAGAGAGGAACGATAAAATGGCAGATATCAAATATGATATAAGAGAAACAGTTGGTGTTCTTTCAGAATCAGCAAAAGGATGGGGAAAAGAACTAAATCTAATTAGTTGGAATGGTAGAGACCCAAAATACGATTTAAGAGATTGGGCACCAGAGCATGAGAAAATGGGGAAGGGTTTAACTTTAAGTACTGATGAATTAAGGAAGCTGAGAGACCTTCTTAATAAAATGGAGCTTTAGTTACCTGAACGAATAAATATGTTAAAATCTTTTATTGGAATTTATAGGTTGTTGATTCAATGAATGATTTTCATTCTTAGTGAAATATTAAATTAAACTAGTTTATTTTTCATCACAAGGAGTGAACATCATGAAGCGTTTAGCAGTAATATCTATCGCAATAATCATTTTAATCAGCACCTTATCATTTCAAATGGCCCATGCTAGTGGAAAAAATGTATATCATTTTGGTTTTAAAAAAAGTAAAAATGGTAATCCCGCGTCGATTGCTCAAGAGGGTTATTTGGATATGCTAAAAAAATATGATGCTATTTTTTTAGGTGATACAAAGAAAAAAGAGCTTTATCTTACCTTTGATAATGGATATGAAAATGGTTATACTGGTAAAATCCTTGATGTATTAAAGGAAAAAAAGGTTCCTGCTATCTTTTTTGTCACTGGTCATTACGTAAAAACGCAGCCTGATTTATTAATAAGAATGGTTAATGAAGGGCATCTTATCGGTAATCATTCCTGGTCCCATCCAGATATGACTCAAATTTCGAAGGAGACCATCATAAAGGAGCTTACCAAGGTACAAAATCAGGTCTTTAAGACTACTGGTCAGCTCTCAATGAACTATATGCGACCACCACGGGGTATTTTTAATGAACGCTCTCTAGCAGTTAGTCATGAGCTTGGATATACCAATGTTTTTTGGTCGATTGCCTATAAGGATTGGGTAACTAAAACCCAGCATGGCTCAGCATATGCATATGAGAAAGTAATGTCTCAACTCCATCCCGGTGCCGTTATTCTTCTTCATACTGTCTCAAGGGATAATGCAGAAGCATTAGCAAAAATCATAGACGATGCAAGAAAACAAGGGTATACCTTTAAAAGCTTGGATCAATTGCAAACAAAAACATATAATTAAATTCTAATAAAAAGATGTTATGAAGGATTTCTCATATAGAGAAATCTCTTTTTTTATACTTACGAGCTATCTCATTCTTCTCATTTGTCTTTTAATGATTTATAGTAAATAGGGTAAGGAAGGTGTGCTATCCTATGACAATGTTAAAAGAACAACTAGAAACAGAAGAAATCATTCCTTTATCAAAAGAAGAGAAACTTCGTTTCCATAAATTAGATGTAAAAAAGCAAAAGAAAGTCTTTGAAATTGCTTTTTGCGGTCATTTCTCAGCGGGTAAATCAACGATTTTAAATGCATTATTAGGAGCTAAGATTTTACCAACCAGTCCAATTCCAACAAGCGCTAATATTATTAAGATTCAAAATGGTGATATTGGTTTAATACTGAGGACAAAGGATACAAAGGAACAATCGTGGCAGGGTAAAATCCCATGGAATAAAGTAAGAGAATGGGGAATGAACAATCATCATATCCTAGGTATGACTATAATGGCTCCGTTAGCTTTTTTAGGTAACCATAGTGCTATTATAGATACTCCTGGCATTGACTCCACAGATGATACCCATGAAGCATTAACTGTTGAGCAACTTTTCACCACAGATGCAATTGTTTATGTTATGGATTACAACCACGTGCTATCAGAAACAAATCTAAACTTTTTAAAACAATTATCTATGGAGCAAAAGCCAATTTTCATCATTGTGAATCAAGTGGACAAGCATAGTGAAAAGGAGATTTCTTTTTCTATGTTTAAACAGTCCATGCAGGAAGTTTTTCATCAATGGAATATTAAATATCTAGAAATATATTTTACAAGCATGAAGCAGCCAGATCATCCACTAAATCAATTCTCAACTTTTGAGAAGCAGATAAAATCATTGCTTTATCATAGCCAGCAGCTACTAAAAGGCGCACAAATAAGATTGGAACAAGGCTTTTATAAAGCAGTGGAAAATCGAATGCAGGAGGAAAAGCTAGAAGCATTAGACGACATCATAGATGATATGAAACAGAACGGTTATCAAATCAATGAACTTGAAAAGCAAAATAAACTAAATAAAGAGCTTGAGGGTATTCAGAAATATGATCAAATAATACTCCAAAATTTTGAATCAAAAATAGGTTCTCTATTTAAAAATGTAACATTATTTCCCTATATTACGACTGATCTTGCTAGGAATTGGATTGAAAGCCTTCAACCTAATTATAGAGTGGGTTTATTATTTTCAAAAAAGAAGACAATAGAAGAACAGGAGAAACGTTTAGAACGACTAGTTAGTGACCTTCAGAACAAGGTTAAATCACAACTGCTCTTTCATGTAAAAGATTATTTTCAACACATTGATCGGTCAAAGCTGTCCAATAAAGTTGATTTTGAAGAGGCAATTAATCTGCTGTCTTTTCAGGTTACTCCAGATTGGCTTACATCTCGTGTAAAAAAAGAGTATTCAAGTAGGGAATATGTATTTTCTTTTACCTCTGAAATAACAGAGTTGATTGTGAAGGATATACGTGATAAAGCTAGCTTGTTGGTTTCTATTCAAATAGAAGGAATGAGAGACTTTTTCTATTCCCAAGAACAAAGTATTCTTAGTGAATTAACAAGGTTTAAAGCAATCGAAGTATATCAGTTAAAAATCGATAATACAGTAGCGGTCTATGATGATGTACTTCATAGACTTCATTTGAAGTTTACAGAATTCCCACCAAGCAGTGAGTATAACCATTCACTTATAAGGATCTCTCGTCAAGCTCTTCCTGAATTAGTTGAGAATAGCTTAACAGCTATTGATTATCAAGAAGAGGGAATCATTGATACGAGTTGGACAGATGAAGATACAAGGGTTACTACACAATTCTCTGAAGAAAAAAACAAGCGTTGGTTATCAAAGTTAAAGGAGTCATTGTTAAAAAATAAAGTCCTCCCTCAGGAAAGAACTCAACTCTTAGAACGAATCACGCGCTATGAGAATCAAACCTTTATGGTTTCTCTTTTTGGTGCCTTTAGTGCTGGAAAATCAAGCTTTGCTAATGCGCTATTAGGTGATTATGTGCTTCCAGTATCACCTAATCCTACGACTGCTACGATTAGTACAATAGAAAAATCGAATAGAAACTATCCACATGGTACAGTAAGGATTGTTTTAAAGACACCGGAATCGCTTAATGAAGAAATAAAAACAATAGGTGAGCAATTAGATATAACGATAGACCTTGCAGGGTTAACACATTGGAAACCTAATATGCAGAACTATGCAACCCCTATGCAAAAAAACTATGCAGGGTATCTAATCACGATCAAACGAAGCGTTGAAAAGCTTGAATGGGAATTAGGAAAACCGTTTTATGTTGGACTTTCTGAGCTAAAGGGACTTATCGCAGAAGAGAGTAAGGCCTGTCTCATCAATCAGGTTAATATTTATTATGATAGTACCATCACGAATCAAGGGGTTATTTTGGTGGATACACCAGGTATTAATTCCGTTTACGGACGTCATACAAACGTTGCCTTTCAACAATTACGTCAATCAGACGCCATCTTTTATTTAACCTATTATAATCATGCTTTTTCGAGGGCTGATCAATATTTTCTACAGCAAATTGGGAAAGTAAATCATAGCTTCCGTCATGATAAATTGTATTTTATTATTAACGCATCAGATTTAGCTGCTGGTGATGGTGAATTGAATAGTGTGAAAAAACATGTCTACCATCAATTGCTTAGAAATGGTATAGAGCATCCCCGTCTCTACCATCTATCAAGTAAGGAAGGGTTACAAGCAAAAAAAGAGGCGATAAAGAAGAAAAATGCATTTTCAAACTTCGAACATCTTTTCTATGAACAGACCATCCTAGAGTTAAAACAGCTGAGTCATCAGATGATCGTTCAACAATTACAACAGTTTTTAGGAAAAATCAGTGACAGTATTTTGTTCATGAATAAAGATTCGAATGATAAAAGAGTTAAATATGAATTGTTGAAGGATACTGTGATGACATTAATAGAACGTGTTCAAAATACAACCTATTCCTATGTGGTAAGAGATATACTTCATGAGTTTGAACAGTTAATTTTATATCTACAAAATCGCATGAGGCTAGTGTTAAATGATTATTTTTCAACAACAATAAACGTTGCAGTTTTAACTGGTAGTAATAAAAAAGAGCTTCATAAACAGTTGACTCTTGCAATGAAAGAATGGAAGGGACTTGGAGAGTTTTTTCTAAAGCAAGAGATTGAAGCAACCGTCCTCAGAATAGAAGAAAAAATAAAAGAGCTAGGTAAAAAATGGATTGCTGATGAAGTGAATGTACTAAGAAAAGAGCTACCATATTTGTATTGTGAGGTTGAAGTAGCAATAGCGCCTATTACATTCTCCCTTCAAGATTTACATATTTCTATTGAACCTTCTCGATATTTTTCATTTTTGAAATCAAAGAAGAATTTCTTTGAGAATGGTGTAGTGAAGGAATTTAAAGAAAAATTATTATCTGATACTATGGGAATTACTAATCAGATGATATCAGAGGTAGCCCTACGACTTAATGTAGAATTTGAAAATGTATTATCTTTTATAGAAAAGGATACAAAGCTGCGGATAGTAGCTGCCATTCAACAAGAGGTTGAAAGATTTGAAACATTACTTACAAATAGTGAAAAAGCCGCTTTCGTTGAGGAATATGATATGCTTACTTCATTATTAGAGGAATTAAATAATTTCCAAGGACATCGCAGATTTTTACAAAACTCTTCAACAGAAGACAGATTACATCACGCTTAATTGTAAATGGGAAAAAACGCTTTAATATAAAGCGTTTTTTATATAAATTTGTAAAAAGATAGAGAAATATGTCTGAATGAATGGCTTATGTCATGATTAATAAATGAAATTGTCCTTAATCAAAACAATCAAAGACATGAATGGAAATCTGATATTTTGTTAAAAGAGTATAATATTTGTGTAGGAGGAAGCTATGTTATGAATTTAAAACTGAAATTATTCAACGATAAATATGGAGTTTGCAAATTAGAGAATGATGCAGCCATCCCTGAGTGGGCTACGTATAATGAATTTTTATCTATCACAAGAACGTCTGATGAGCTGTCTATAGTTTGTACCCAAAATAATATTCCAAAGGATGTAACCTGCGAGCTTGACTGGAGGTTATTAAAAATTGAGGGACCATTAGATTTTTCTTTAATAGGTATTTTATCATCAATAAGTATGACTTTAGCTCAAGAGGAGATAAGTATTTTTGCAATCTCTACCTATGACACAGATTATATTATGGTGAAGGAAAAGGATTTAAATAATACAGTATCGGCTCTATCTAATAAAGGGCATAACATAACTCGTCAATAATTTATTATTTATTACATAAAAAATATGTGTTTTCATTGAGATCATGTTCGGAAAGTCAGTTGTCTTGATTAAGTAAAAAAAAGTAGACCTCCCTTGAGCTTAATGGGTTAGGAGGTCTACTTCTACCTAAAAATAACCAACTGCCTTTATGGCAATCTATTGTATGGCCGTAGATGCTTCCAACATCTACGGTCTTTAATATTTTATGCCGTTTTCCTTCATTACATACTTTATCTACAATTATCTTACCACATTTCATTTCTTTTGCCAATTTTAACAAGTATCATCTTCGTCAATTCAAGAAATAAAAGAAAATAGATTTAACAATATATTATGATTATGTTGTAGATTATAATGATAGAAGACTATTTTATATCAAATTCAGTTCTAAAAGAAAGTCTAGCGGTAAATAGTCAAGACCAAATTTTATAGAATTTATAAGTATTTT
>CAZEQK010000055.1:11487-15592 GCA_964514395.1 uncultured Bacillaceae bacterium | reverse complement strand
AAAAAAGTAGATAGAATATATTTATTATACAAACCATGTTAACCTTAATGCAAATTTGGGAAGAGCTTTTTAATGATGAAGTAGTGTGGGATCTTGAAAGTAGAGAATTTTTAAATCAACAGGTGATGAAATTTTTAAAAAAGCATCACCATTTCCCGAAAAATATCTGGAAGCTTTTTAATCACAATTTTAATTGGGAGGAGCAAGAAGAATATCTTTATGCTGCCTACCCTGAATCTTTTATTCATTACCTTTTTAGACAATTACGTCAGACAAGGGGACTACGGTATAGCTATTTTAAAAAGAGTCAGAATAATTATGAAAAATATTAAATCTTAGAGAGAATGGACATAAGTCATTACTTGATAATGATTTAAAAAGCGCTTCACACTACATAGGTCTTGCGTACGAAATTTTTCCTAATGACCCCGATTTGCTCTGTTTGAAGGGTGAATATTATTTTCGTTCAAAGAGGGAAGAAAGGCATCTGCCACTTTTAGAGAAGCAATAAGCATCAATCCTGATGATATGGATATCTATTTTTACAAAGCACAAATGCTGTTTAAATATAGTGATGACGAACTCAAAGCTATTAGCATTTTTAAATTTATTAAATCTCATAAACCAAACGATATAGAGGTACGTACCATACTAGGAAAATATTATTTTGATCATGAAAGATGGTATCGTGCGAAAGATCAATTTCTAGGCATTTTAAAAATAAACCCCTTAGATACTGAGGCAATGGACTATCTTAGTAAAATAGCCAGTAGATTTCAACGAAAACTGAACATGTGGCCTTTTAATTTAAGGCTAAGGAAAGAGTTAATGCAAATATTTGAAGTGCTTGGCTATATTGAAAATAAGGATTATTTGAAACTTACGTTTAGGAAGGTATTAAAGGGTTTTATTGTATTTATGAAAATACCTTTTATTATTTTTGCTGCAATAGTTGGTGTAATCATTGTAATAGCTGGTGTGGGTTTAGTAATAAGTACTAAGGGGGTAGTAATTCCACTATTCTTTTTATTAAAATTTGTTTACCGGCTAGTTTATCAAATATATAGCAAGAGAAAAAAGAAAACGATACAATACTAAATGACACACTTAAAAATAGACAAGGGGGATAGGTATCTTGTCTGTTTTTGCTGTGAATAAGTCTTTTAACTCGTTTAATGAAATTATGATGGATGCTAGAAATGAAAATATGAGAATTTTTTATAAAATTTCTTGCTCGTGACGTTACGTAACATAGTATGATGGTTTCAAAGGGGGGGCAGAAATATGAACGAAGATAATGGAAAACTACTTACGATAGGAGAACTTGCTCGAAAGGTAGGCGTCACGGTGCGTACCTTGCAATATTATGATACCAATGGGCTCTTGGTTCCAAGCGAATACAGTGAGGGCAGGCGTCGCTTGTACAGTAAGCGCGATATCATACGCTTGCATCAGATCCTTTTTTTAAAATCCTTCGGATTCTCGTTAGGGGAAATTCGGGATAGGCTGCTGCCCACTGAATCGGCTACGGAACTGGAACAGATGTTCAAACACCAGAAAGAAATGCTTGTTGGACAAATATCCTACATCCAAGAAACTGTATACTTAATAGATCAGGTTATAGATGAGATTAAAATAGGCGGCCAAATTGGTATTGACAGACTCTTTGCGATTATGGGGTCAACCCAGCTGGGTAATCCATATTCCTTCATGATTCGGCACCTCAGTAAAGATCAGATGGAGTATTACTTTAATCGCTTTGAAAATGAAGATGTTGCAACGGAATTCAACAATAACTTAAAAGCGCTTACTGCCGAGCTCATTGAACTATACCAACGGGATGAAGATCCAGAGGGCAGTGAAGGCCAGAAGCTAGCAGCCAAATGGTGGGATTTTGTGATATTTTTGACGAAAGGAGATCCAGTTCTGATTCAAAACATGTTTTCAATAGGGGCAAATGAAGGCAATTGGCCATCAGACGTTCAGGATCTACATGAGGCCACTAAGTCGTTCTTAGGGAAAGCAATAAGCACTTATTTGAGAAAGAATAATATAAAACTACCTTTTATGGAAGGAAGATAAAGATGTCTGAGTCAGTAGTATCTGTTAAAGGACTTATCAAACGTTATGGTAGCATCACAGCCGTACAGGATATTAACTTCGAGGTAAAGAAAGGAGAGGTCTTCGGATTATTAGGGCCAAACGGAGCTGGTAAAACTACTATTCTCGAATGTTTAGAAGGTATGCGCCAGTCGGATGGAGGTACTTTGAATGTCGATGGCTACAATCCACAATCAGATGGGGGGCAGCTACGACAAATACTTGGTGTACAGCTGCAATCCTCTTCACTACCTGAAGGGTTACGTGCTAGGGAAGCTATGGAGTTGTTCTGTGCCTGGCATGGTATATCACCACGATTTGACCTATTAAGCCGTTTTGGAATAGATTCTCAAAATAAGAAACAGTATCGAGAAATGTCAACTGGACAAAAACGACGATTACATCTCTCGTTGGCTCTGGCTAGTGACCCATCTGTTATTGTACTCGATGAGCCGACTGCCGGGTTGGACGTTCAGGGCAGAGCCCAACTTCATAATGCCATTCGCGAATTGAAAGCCACAGGAGTTACGATTATACTGGCTACACATGACATGGCAGAGGCAGAATCTCTGTGTGACCGCATTGCAATCGTTATACACGGGAGTATTGCTGTAACTGGAACTCCAGAGCAGATTACATCCGCTGGATATTCAGAAACGCGAATTACATTACGTACAAGAAAAAACTGCCTGTTGCCAGGTAAAGATATAGGCAGCGCTAGTTTCCTAAAGCAGGCGGAGGATTATGGTATTTGGGTATGCCGTGATGTAGCTGAAGCAGTTATGGAACTTTTGAAAAAAGTACAGCAGTCGGGAGATTCTGTAGAAGATCTGAGAGTTGAGCGGCCTTCTCTAGAAGAGAGATTTCTTGAACTTATAGAAGGGGGTGTACAACAATGAATGCTTTTTTCAAACATCTTTGGATCCAATTTAAAATGGATATCCGTGAACGAGGAACCCTTATGACATATTATCTAGTACCCCTTATTTTCTACTTTGTTATGGGTGCTGTCTTTTCTTCCATAAATCCCTTGGCCAGGCAAACTATGGCTGCGACCATGGTCATATTTGCTGTAACAATGGGAGCGGTACTAGGCATACCTATACCGATTGTGAAAATGCGCGAATCCGGCGTGCTGCGTTCCTATCGCGTTTTTGGCATACCTGGATGGGCAGTACTTTTTATTCAGGCAGTTAGTGCATTCTTGCATCTTCTAATTGTTTCAATAATTATTTTCATTACTGCGCCTTTGTTTTTTGGAGCCAGTTACCCGCTAAGATTTATTGCTTACTTTTTATCTCTTTTTATTTTACTATTTTCCAGTATTATGATTGGGTTGTTTATTGGTGTAGCGGCGAAGAGTCAGCCCATTGCGACAATGCTTTCGCAGGCGATATTTTTACCTACGGTAATGCTTGGTGGAATCATGTTCCCCTCATCCATGCTTCCAGGGCCTCTTAGAATACTGGGGAGATTACTTCCTGCTACTTATATGATGGAGTCTTTTTCAGGCATTGCCTTCAGGTTGCCTACCAATATCGATGCCACATTATCACTCTTAATCGCTGTCGGTATTGGAGTTGTGGCTGGAGGCTTGACCTTAGAAAGATTTAGGGCGATTGAAAAATAGTTATAGTGTGTTATAAAATTATTGTTCTGTATGGCAATATGTTATATGGGCTTTAATAATCCTAAATGATCATTCAATAATTGACTGAGTTAAAGACAAGATACCTGTCCCTTTGTATATTTTATATTACATATTCCCCCTTTGTCTTTTCTAGTTGTTTTTCTATTGCATAATGAATAACTTGGTAGTAAAATATTAGTAAAAGTTTCGTATACGAAATATTTCAATAAGAAATATTAATATACGAAACATTTTTATGTGTTATATTTTTTGAAAACATCGAGAATATGTCAATACCTATATGCGAAGGTGATTTTATCTTTCTAATAGTACCATTTCAGGTATAGTAGATAGACTTGAAAAATTAGAGTATGT
>CAZEQK010000055.1:0-11387 GCA_964514395.1 uncultured Bacillaceae bacterium | reverse complement strand
TTTCTAATAGTACCATTTCAGGTATAGTAGATAGACTTGAAAAATTAGAGTATGTGAAGCGAATGTGGAGCAAGGAGACAAGTGGTGGTAAAGGTCTCTTTATCTGAAAAGTCAAAGGTCATCATGTACTCGAGCTTTCATGAAAGGATTGAAAAGAATTTAGAAGAAAAGCTGAAAAACATTGATGATAAACAGGTGGATGATATGATAAAGGGTCTCGAAATTTCAAAAAATGTACTTGAAAAGGATTGACGTATTATTGATAGATCAAAGAGAAATGGGGTGTCCTTTGTATGATTAAATTGTTTAAATATCTAAGTCCTTTTAAAATATCGTTAATAGTAGTTTTAGTCCTAATATTTTTTCAATCTCTTTCACAGTTATACCTACCTACTTTAATGTCAGACATTGTGGATACAGGAATAGTAAATGGTGATACGGATTATATTTTAAGAATTGGTCTATTTATGCTGCTTGTTGCTGCTGTTGGTGTTATTTGCACGGTAGTGGCAAGTTATTTATCATCAAAGATTACATCATCTTTTGGGAAAATATTACGAAGTAAGGTATTTACTAGAGTAGAAAGTTTTTCACTTCATGAATTTGATAAGATTGGTACTGCTTCGCTTGTTACAAGGAGTACAAACGATATTACACAAATTCAACAAGTGACAATCATGATCTTAAATATGGTACTCAGCGCTCCTATGATGATTATTGGTGGGATTATTATGGCAGTATCAAAGGATGCTACTTTATCATTAACTATTGTGTTTATCATCCCCTTTCTAGCTATAACCATTTTTTTTATTGCGAAGAAGGGAATTCCACTTTTTAAATTAGTACAGATTAAACTTGATAAATTAAATCGGGTACTTCGAGAAGGGCTATCAGGAATTAGAGTAATACGTGCTTTTAATCGTATTGACTATGAGAAAAAACGATTCAAAGAAACAAATATTGATCTTACGAATACCTCAATTAAAGTAAATAAAATTATGGCAACACTAATGCCAGTAATGATGTTAGTTATTAATCTTTCCATCGTTGCAATTATTTGGTTTGGAAGTATACGTATAGATAATGGCCATATGCAAGTTGGGGATTTAATGGCTTTTATTCAATATATTATGCAAATATTATTTTCACTAATTATGGTTTCTTTTATCTTTGTCATGATTCCAAGAGCTTCTGCATCTGCAGAAAGAATAAATGAAGTGATTGAAACTAATCCAGAAATAGAAGATCCAAGCCAAATAAAAAAAGAGAATAGTATAGGAATTGTTGAATTTAAGGATGTTACTTTTCATTATCCAGGTGCAGAAGAGCCTGCATTAAGTCATATCTCCTTTACATCAAATCCTGGTGAGATTACGGCTATTATTGGAAGTACAGGTTCAGGAAAATCTACTTTATTGAATCTTATCCTTCGATTTTATGATGTTTCAGATGGAAAAATTTCTGTTGGTGGTATAGACGTGAAAGATACAACACAAGAGAACCTCAGGAGCAAGATAAGCTATGTTCCCCAAGAGTCTGTTCTATTTACTGGTACGATAACAGAAAATATTCGCTATGGAAAAAAGGACGCTACTTTTGAAGAGGTGACAGATGCTGCTGAGATTGCACAAGCTACTGAATTTATTAGTATAATGGACGATGAATTTGATTCTGTCATTGCTCAGGGTGGTAAAAATCTTTCTGGTGGTCAAAAACAACGTATCGCAATAGCTCGCGCCTTGGTAAGAAGACCAGAAATTTATATTTTTGATGATAGCTTTTCAGCATTAGATTTTAAGACAGATGCTAAACTTCGTGTTGCGCTTAGAAAAGAAATGAAGCAATCCACCGTGCTTATTGTTGCTCAACGAGTTAGCACGGTTATGAACGCTGATAAAATAATTGTATTGAATGAGGGGGAAATAACGGGAATTGGAAAACACAAGGAATTGCTGAAAACCTGTGATGTTTATCGTGAAATAGTCTCGTCACAGTTATCAGAGGAGGAATTGGCGTGAGCAGAGAACAGAGATTTCGAGGACCAAGACCAGGAGGGGGACCGATGGGACCCCCAATGGGAATGCCTACGGAAAAGGCTAAAAATTTTAAAGACAATTTTATTCGATTACTTGGTTATTTAAAGCCTAATAAAATACGGCTATCTGTTGTATTTCTTATGGCTATTCTCAGTACAATTTTTAGTATCATTGGGCCAAAGATTACTGGTAAAGCTATTACAAAACTATTTGAAGGTTCAATGATGAAGTTAAAAGGTATAGCAGGTGCATCGATTGACTTTACGTATATTCTTAATATGATTCTTATATTAATAGGTTTGTATATTGTTAGTGCTTTCTTTAGCTATCTTCAACAGTATTTAATGGTTGATGTCTCGCAAAAAATTGTACTTAATCTTCGTAATGATATCAACAATAAACTTTCTCGTTTACCGTTGAAATTTTTTGATTCAAGAACTCATGGCGAAATTTTAAGTAGAGTGACAAATGATGTAGAGAATATTAGTCGGACTCTACAGCAAAGCCTTACCCAATCAATCACAGCAATTGTAACGCTTGTTGGTGTAATTGTGATGATGCTGACAATAAGCTCATTAATGACCTTAATTATTGTAGGAACATTGCCATTGTATGTCATTGTGACGAAAATGCTTGCAACCCGATCACAAAAGTATTTTAAAGTTCAGCAAAAAGAGCTAGGGGAGATTAGTGGTCATGTGGAGGAAATGTTTACTGGACATAAAATAGTTAAGGCATTTGGACACGAGGAAGAGTCTATTGAAAAATTCGAGAAAATAAATGAGAAACTTTACGAAGTAGGCTGGAAGGCACAATTTATATCAGGAGTTATTATGCCACTTATGAATTTTATTGGTAATATTGGTTACGTTCTAATTGCTGTTGTAGGAGCAATCTTTGTTACAACAGGAAGGATTCAAATTGGGGATATTCAAGCTTTTATTCAATACGCTAGACGTTTTACTCAACCTATTATTCAAACAGCAAATATAACAAATGTGATTCAGTCAACTGTCGCCTCTGCTGAACGTGTTTTTGAGATTCTTGACCAAGAGGAAGAAGTGCCTGATCAAGCCAATGATAAAATAATTCAACTTCCAAAAGGAGAAGTAAAATTTCAAGATGTAAGCTTCAGCTATAACAAGAATATAAAACTTATTGAAAACATGAATATAGATGTAAACCAAGGCCAGACCATTGCCATCGTTGGTCCCACAGGAGCAGGTAAAACGACACTTGTCAATCTGCTTATGCGTTTTTATGATGTGGATGAAGGGAAAATTTCTGTGGATGGCATAGATATAAAAGAGTTGAAACGAGGGAATTTACGTAGTATTTTTGGAATGGTATTGCAGGATACTTGGCTTTTCCATGGTACGATAGGAGACAATATAGCATATGGCAGAAATGATGTAACGGAAGAAGAGATTATTAAAGCTGCACATGCTGCACATGCTGATCACTTTATCAGAACACTTCCAGATGGGTATAATACAATTCTTAATGAGGAGGCATCTAATATATCTCAAGGGCAAAAGCAGCTACTAACTATAGCTCGTGCAATACTTGCAGATCCTGCCATACTAATATTGGATGAAGCGACAAGTAGTGTTGACACAAGGACAGAGATTCACATTCAGAAGGCAATGACGGAGTTAATGAAAGGTAGAACAAGCTTTGTTATTGCCCACAGACTATCCACCATTCGTGATGCTGATTTAATTCTTGTCATGAATAATGGTAAAATTATAGAAAAAGGAACTCATAATCAGCTTCTTGAAAAGGAAGGCTTCTATGCTGAACTTTATTATAGTCAGTTTACTGGCTCAAATACTAAAGAAGAGGTAGTCTAAGAATTTTTTTATAATCTGCCACAAAATCATCGATTGGAAGGGAGTAGAATATGAGCCACAATAATCTATTGTCAGAAGCATTTAAACAATCCACTTATCCACTGGTTGGTCATGGTAAAAGAGATATGCAAACCTTAAAAGAGGCATTTAAAGATATTAATGGGGAACTAGAAAGTGATATTTATGGTTCAGGTAAGATGATTGAAGATTTTCAAGATAAAATGGCGAAGTATTTGGGTAAAGAAACTGCAGTATTTTTCCCTAGTGGAACCATGGCTCAGCAAATCGCTTTAAGAATTTGGAGTGATAAAACAGGCTTGAAAAAAGTAGCCTATCATCCTTTGTGTCATCTAGAGATTCATGAAAAAGATGGTTTAAAAGAGCTTCACCATATAGAGCCTATTTTACTTGCGGGTAAAGATAGCTTGATTGAATTAGAAGATGTAAAGAACATCAAAGAGGATATTGCATGTTTACTGCTTGAATTACCTCAACGTGAAATTGGTGGTCAATTACCAGATTATGAAACGCTTGAAGCTATTTCGGAGTATTGCCATGAGCAGGGTATCAAGCTACATCTTGATGGTGCTAGGTTTTTTGAAATACTTTCATATTATCATAGGTCCGCTTCTGAGATTTGTAGTCTTTTTGATAGTGTTTATGTCTCCTTTTACAAAGGAATTGGTGGGATTGCCGGAGCCATTCTTGCTGGGGATGAAGCATTTACTGCGGAATCAAAGATTTGGAAAAGGCGACACGGTGGGGATTTGATAAGCTTATATCCTTATATCGTTAGTTCTGATTATTATTTTGAACAGCGGATAAATAAAATGGAACAGTATTATGAAGAAACAAAAGAGCTTGCAGGATATTATAATCATTGCTATGCCGTTTCAACAAAACCTTCGGTTCCTGTATCAAATATGTTTCACGTACATGTTGAACTTCCAAAAGAAAAGCTTGAACCTATTTTCATATCAATTTATGAGGAAACAGGTATTGGGCTTACAGGTAATATTAGAGAAATTAGCAAAACAGCCTGTTATTATGAAGTAAGTATCGGGGACCGATATGAAAACGCACCTAAAGAATTAATAAAAAAAGCTTTTCAGATGTTAGATGAGAGATTAAAAGGGTTATAGAAAAAAATAGATTCCCTTAAAGTTGTATTTTTGTATCAGGATCTTTCCTGGTTTGTGAGGCACATGTCCATCTGGAGTTCAATATGGGCATATATTAGAGCAAGCAAAGGACGTGATCAGTTCAGAAACGAAATATACACTTCCTGTAAGAGTTATTCGATATGCCTTTATGAAACACTTATTGCCTAATCCCAAAAAATGAGATGGCTAAGAAGCGGAATTCATCTATATCAGAAAACAGGAATACAAAAGCTTACTCGTAAATCCGGAATTTTGAAAATAATGCCTTGGCATATGGATACATTTGAAAATATTTTACCTGAAGTGCCTTCTTTGAAACTTGAATTACCTAGGGTAGTTGAACCAACATTAATAAATGATAAACATAACAGCACAATAGCCTTTTTTACAGGATGCATTCAGGATACCTTGTTTCACGAAACAATACCATGAAATTGTTAAAGGCAGTTGGTTATAGAGTGATTGTACCTGAAACCAAAACATGTTGTGGTGCAATTCATGTACATGCGGGGGGAAAAGATGATGCAAAGAAACTGGCAAAAAGAAATATTGAGATGCTAGAATCTACTTATGCAGATTACTTAATTAATAATCAGGGTGGATGTGGAGCCATGCTAAAAGAGTATGGTCAACTATTAGTAGATGACCTAGGATGGAGTCAAAGAGCAAAAGATTTTGTGAAGAAGGTAAAGGATACGAAGCCCTAAAAGAATCAATTGAAATATAAGTTTTTAAGTGTATCAATAATGAATTATTACGTTAAAAAATACAAAAAAAAAATTTTTTCAAAAAATTATTGATTATTCACATAATTTCATGTTTTAATATAGTATATACTGGTGAACAGATAATCAGATGACCTTATCAATATTTAAAAATAGTACTTTCAGACAATGATTAAGTTACATGTTTTTTCCTTTAAAGATCTGATAACCATGTCACAGTATAATCAATACAAACCATTATTGAAAACGATTTCAATAATGGTTATGGGGAATTCTACAAAATTAGGGGGAGTAATTATGGAAATATTAACGGCATTATCAGCAATTCTAGGACCTTTTATTTTCTTAGTACTTTTACGTATGCCAGCGAAGCGAGGCATGCTGTTTAGTGCAATTATTTTAACGGTTTTAGCCTATTTTGTTTGGGGAATGGATGGAAATGTAATTTTCGCTTCTGCTTTTCAAGGTTTTCATAAAGCATTAACCATTCTATTAATATTGTTTGGTGCTATTGTTTTATTAAACACCTTGCGTCATACAGGGGCTGTGACTCGAATTAATCAAGGATTTAGAAGTATTTCGCCTGATATGCGTGTACAAACTGTTATTGTAGCTTTTTTATTTGGAGCATTAATTGAAGGTGCAGCAGGATTCGGAACACCTGCAGCAGTGGCTGGCCCATTGTTAGTAGCCCTTGGTTTTACTCCAATGTCAGCAGCAGTTGTATCATTGATTGCTGATAGTACTTCAGTTTCCTTTGGGGCTGTAGGAACTCCAGTGCAAGTTGGTTTAGGGAATATTAATGGTGCAGGCATTCAATTATTTCATCAAATAGCAAGAAACATAACAAGTATTGAATTATTTGTTGGCTCATTCATTCCTTTTATTCTTGTTTTAGTCTTGACAAAATTTTTTGGTAAAAATAAATCTTTTAAAGAAGCATTCAAAATGTTACCATGGACGCTACTTGTTGGCTTTACTTACACCATTTCAGCGGCAATATATGCGGCATTATTTGGGCATGAATTTGTTTCAATACTTGCTTCATTAACTGGCCTTGTCGTTGCTGCTATAACCGCTAAAAAAGGCTTCTTGCTACCAAAAGAAGTATGGCGTGGAGCTGAAGCAGAGGGTTTTAAAGAAAATAAAGAAAAGTCAGAGATGAGCTTATTTTTGGCATGGAGTCCATATTTAGTCGTAGTAGCTCTTCTATTATTAACACGTATTATCCCTGCGATTAAAACATTTTCTTTAAAAGCGATAGATTTCAGTTGGAAAAATATATTTGGAATACAGGGGATTACTTCAAAGTGGCAAATATTATACTCACCAGGTACTATCTTAATCCTGGCTGCATTAATTGCAATCATTATTCAACGTAAATCTTTTAAACAATTTAAGGATGCTTCCATAGAATCTTTAAAACAAGTAGAGGGTGCAGCTTTAGCATTATTGCCAACATTAGCCTTAGTACAAATTTTTTCTAACTCTGGTATGAATACTAATGACTTAGTGAGTATGCCAACCTATATTGCCCATTCTCTAGCTTCAACATTTGGTTCAATGTGGTTGTTTATTGCTCCATTTTTAGGTGAGCTTGGTGCATTTATCGCAGGTAGCGCAACAGTATCTACCCTTACCTTTTCACCCATTCAATATGAGGTTGCCATGCAAACGGGTCTTAATACGAATCTTGTATTAGCTCAACAAATTATTGGTGGTGCAGCAGGAAATATGATTTGTGTGCATAATGTTGTTGCTGCTTCAGCCGTTGTTGGATTAGCAGGTAAAGAAGGAGATATTATTAGAAAAACCTTAGGTCCGGCTATTTTCTATGGTTTAATGGTAGGGCTAGTTGGATTTATCATGGTATTCTTTATATAAATTAAAGTAATAACCAAATATTTGTACAAAAGGAATGTAGGCATTCTCCATAAGGAGAATGCCGAATTTTACTATCATTTTTTAAAAAGATAAAGGGCTTAGAAAGGAGTCTTGGTGAATGAAAGCATCATTATTTATTACCTGTATTGCTGATGCCATGTATGCCAATATAGGGAAAAGTGCCGTAAAAGTATTACACAAACTAGGGGTTGAACTTGATTTTCCAAAAGATCAAACTTGCTGTGGACAACCAGGGTATAATAGTGG
The DNA here is from genome assembly GCA_964514395.1 of uncultured Bacillaceae bacterium. GTDB lineage: Bacteria > Bacillota > Bacilli > Tepidibacillales > Tepidibacillaceae > CAZEQK01. The sequence continues at coordinate 3,459 of CAZEQK010000055.1, read as the reverse complement.
TTATTTTGAAGAAACAAAGCGTTCAGCAAAGCACCTAATAGAGGTTTTTAAAAATAGTGAGCATGTCATATTCTTATCTGGCTCATGTGCTGCCATGATAAGAGAAACCTATATTGAGCTATTTGAAGATGACCCAGAGTGGCAGGAAATGGCTAAAGATTTAGCAAGAAGAACCTTTGAATTCTCTGAATTTATCGTTAAGGTACTAAAAATTACCAATCTTGAAGCGGAATTAAACGTAAAGGTAACCTATCATCATTCTTGCCATATGACAAGGGAATTAAAGGTTGTAGATGAGCCCATTCAATTATTATCCAATATAAAAGGGCTTGAGTTCATTGAGCTTCCATATAAAGGTGATTGCTGTGGTTTTGGTGGAACTTTTTCTGTAAAAATGCCAGAAATCTCAATGGCAATGGTTCAAGAAAAAACAGAGCATATCGAAGAAACAGGTGCTGATATTTTAGTAGGTTCTGATATGGCATGCCTTATGAATATACAGGGTCGCATGAATAGAAATGGACAAAATGTCAGAACAATGCACGTTGCAGAAGTACTAGCAGAAGGGTGTGGTCTGATATGAGTAACCACCATACTGATTTTTTTGAACGAGTTGATAAGGCTTTAAAAGATGAATTTTTACAGCAAGCATTAAAAAAATCACAAGAATCTCTCAGAGAAGGAAAGAAAAGAGAAAGTGAACGTTTAGGTAATTGGGAAGATTGGCGTGTGAGAGCAGAGAAAATTAGAGCTCACACGATTGAGAATCTTGATAGTTATTTAGAGCAATTTGCGGAAAATGCTGAAAAACAAGGTGCAAAGGTATTCTTTGCAAAGGATCAATATGAAGCAGTCGATTATATTAAAAAATTAGCAATCGAAAAAAAGGCAAAAAACTTTGTGAAATCCAAATCGATGGTTTCTGAAGAAATTGGGCTTAATCACGCGTTAGAAGAAATGGGTTTGGAGGTCGTAGAAAGTGACCTAGGGGAATATATTATCCAATTAGCAAAAGAAAAACCTTCACATATTATTGTTCCGGCGATACACAAAACAAAAGAGCAGGTGGCTGATTTATTTTCTCATGTTGCTGGGGAAAAGCTACCTGCTGATCCAGGAGAATTGGCACAATTCGCTAGAAAAGTATTGCGTCAAAAATTTTTAAAAGCAGATATAGGAGTTACAGGGGCAAATTTTGCTATTGCAGAGTCTGGTTCCTTTGTGTTAGTGACAAATGAAGGAAATGCAAGAATGACAACTACCTTGCCTAAAACACACGTGGTTACCATGGGAATGGAGCGAATCGTGCCAAGCTGGGAGGATTTGGATACCGTTATTTCTCTGCTTCCTCGTTCGGCAACAGGGCAAAAAATAACCTCATATTTAACTGGTTTTACAGGCCCGAAAAGAGATGATGATATTGATGGGCCAGATGAACTACATATTGTAATTCTTGATAACGGGCGATCAAGCATTATAGGTACAGAATATCAAAATACACTAAATTGTATTCGGTGTGGGGCTTGTTTAAACCATTGCCCTGTATATCGCCATATTGGTGGCCATGCATATGGCTCCGTATATCCTGGCCCAATCGGTTCTGTGTTAACACCCTTATTAGAGGGTCTGGAAAAGTGGAAGGAACTGCCTTATGCATGTTCCGTTTGTGGAGCTTGCTCAGAGACATGTCCTGTTAGAATCCCACTAGATAAGTACCTTGTAAAGCTACGTCGTGATGTAGTAGAAACAGGGAATGCCTCTTGGATAGAAAAGAAAGCATTCCAGACATTTGGTTGGGTCACTGGTAATCCAAGTATTTATAAATTTGGTATTAATGCTGTGGATAAGGCACTTAAACCATTTGTTGAAGGTGATTCTATTAAAAAGGCACCTGGTTTATTAGGGAAATGGACAAAAGTAAAGGATTTACCTAAACCTCCAAAACAATCATTCCGTCAATGGTGGGATCAGGAAGGAGAGAAGGAATAATGGCAACGAAAGAAGAATTTCTTAATCATATTGCAAAGCAATTAGGAAGAGAACGTCGCCATGGTGTAAAACCTATAAAATATGATAATAACCCTTGGGATCACTTATATAAAGGTTTTTCTCAAGAAGATCACATTCATATGTTTACAGAAAATCTTACTTCTTTAACAGGAAATGTGGTTCGTGTGGTTAATGAAGATGAATTAGTAACTGTTTTAAATGAATTGGTATCAAAAGAGAAAGTAAAAACAGCAGTTTTATGGAAGGATAGTAGAATAGAAGGGTTAAAGATAGAACAGGCTTTAATAAATAAAGGTATCATGACAAAAGTATGGGATAAATCTTTAGATAAAAAAGAATTAATCGACTTTGCAGAGCAGGCTGATATTGGCTTTACCTATGCAGATTTGGGATTAGCAGAAACTGGCTCCATTCTTTTATATAATCAAGGAAATATGGGAAGGAGTGTCAGTCTTCTTCCAAGGGTTTTTGCAACAGTTTTGAGAAGCAAAGATATAAAACCACGGATTACTAGTGCGCTCAAGCATATATATGATAGACATAAAAAAGAAGGACTTCCTTCTCTTATCAATTTTATTACTGGTCCAAGTCGAAGTGCTGATATTGAAAATAGCCTAAGTATTGGTGTCCATGGACCAGGAATTGTTTATGTGATTCTCTTAGACTTCTAAAAAATTTTCACGATACAGAAAAAAGAACTGAGTTTATTGATGAACTCAGTTCTTCTACTTGTTTTTCTTAGCAACTATTTCCTTGATTTGTGTCTCTACCCGATGCAAATGATTATAGAGAAGTTGTTTAGCCAAGTTACCATCTTTTTTTTCAATTGCATGATATATGTTTCGATGCTCTTCAAGCAATACTTCTGGTGTACCCTCTTCTTCAAAAAGAATAATACGATTAGCTTTGGTATTCTTTTTCATGGAATCTGCAATATTCTCAATCATATATAGAAGCATATCATTCTTAGTAGCCTTAGCTATAGCATAATGAAAAAGCCAGTCTGCCTCTTCGCCATGTGTATCAGAATGTAAATCATTTTCCATCATTTTTATTGCATCTTGTAAATGCTTTAAATCATCATAATCACGTCTTTTTGCTGCCAGTTCGACATAAGAAGATTCAATAATTTTTCTAACCTCTAATAATGATTCTAGTTGGTTCATATCGATAAGCATAGAGCTATAATTGATATTTAATAAATCCTTAGAAGATAATTGTTGAACAAAGGTACCTTCTCCTTGTTTCATTTCAATTAAACCCATTGCTTGTAAAGCACTTAGTGCCTCTCTTACAGCACTTCTTCCAACACTTAATTGCTCTGCTAAATCCTTTACTGAAAGGAGTTTATCCCCGGGCTTAAGCTCACCCTTTTCAATCATTGTTTTTATTTGTTCTGCGACTTTTTCATATATTTTTTGTGGTCGAATTTGTTGGAAGTTCATTACC
>CAZEQK010000054.1:0-17743 GCA_964514395.1 uncultured Bacillaceae bacterium | reverse complement strand
AAGGTGGCTCAAAATGTAGTCAGCTAAGTGGCTCAATTTTCAATTGACAATTACACCCATTCATAAGAAATTAAAGATTTTTGGTTTTAATAATTTAACAAAGACACTCAGCTTTAATTTTTATGACATTGGCTATGCTTTACATCTAGATCAAAAGCAAGAATATATTCAATATATTGATGAAGAATATAATGCTAACAGATTAACATCTATTTTAAATGATGTTGCTAAGATCATTGGCGCCAACATCTTAAATATTGCCAAACAGGATTATGAGCCTCAAGGTGCAAGTGTGACCATGCTAGTGTCTGAAAATGAAGAAGAGAATAAGGAAGAATACCAATTTCATGAAAATGAATCACCTGGTCCATCAATGGAGTCATTAATAGGACAGCTAGATAAAAGTCATATAACCGTACATACTTATCCTGAGATACATCCCGATGAGGGGATCATGACTTTTAGAGCGGATATTGATGTATCTACCTGTGGCGAAATATCCCCATTGAAGGCATTGAATTACCTAATTACGAGCTTTGAGCCTGATATTGCAAATATTGATTACAGGGTAAGAGGTTTTACTCGAGATGTTATGGGTAAAAAGCTATATATTGATCATAAAATAAATTCTATTCAAAATTTCATGTCAAAAAACACGAATGAAATATATCAAATGATTGATGTTAATATTTATCAAGAAAGGATATTTCATACCAAGATGATATTAAAGGATTTTGATTTAGATAGATACCTATATGGAACCTCAAAAGAGGAGTTGTTTATCAAAGAAACCAAAAAAATCGAACGGAAAATTAACAAAGAAATGCTTGAAATATACTATGGCAAAAACATGCCAAAGATCTGAAAATTAATAAAAATTATGCTCATGGGTAAAATGAAAAAAATCAAAATATGATGGAGGTAATTTCGTGACTAAACACAATATAAGCGATCATGTTACAATGAAAGATGAAGAAGGAAATGAAAAACTGTATCGAGTCGATGCTTTATTTGATTTGGATGAACAAAGATATGCATTATTAACCGCAAAGGGTGAATTAATACCGATGCAAGTTATTGGGGATGAATTAATTGAGATTGATGACCAAAATCTAAGTGAATCCATCATTCATGCATATAGGATGGCTGTGAAAGAAACTACAAAACAAAATATTAAATAATTCAGATAGGTAAGGTCTGAATAGGAGAGAGAGAAATGCTAACGAAAAGAGCACAAAAAATATATGACTTTTTAAAAACTAAATATGTGAAGGAAGGTTATTGTTTTTCTGGGTCTATAAGCATTAATACAGTAATAAGCATACTAGATTCCTATGATAATTCCGGACTCAATAATGTTCTAGATGAGTTAGAAGGAAAGGGAATTATTCAGCAAAGCAATGATCAAGCCTTTGCAATTGAACTGACAGCAAAGGAGCGTAGGAGACTTGTAGAGCTACATAAATTAGAAGAGGTATGGTCAATGGATAAAAGTATGTGTGCAGTGCCTCCAACAAGTGAAGAGGGGGAGATTACAAAGCTTTATAAGCTAAGCAACTCGAATTAAAAAGGATATAGTCACAAGACCTATCATTACATTTGATAGGTCTTGTTCTTAAAGAAATAGCTTAATGCATCGGGAATTTGTTTCTGCCAAAATCCCCAGACGTGATTACCTTCTTTTTCATGATAATGAAGCTTCGCATGCTTTGTAATTAATATCTCTTTTGTTAATCTGTTCATCTCTAAAATATTGAATATTCCTCTTTTGGTCTCAACTTCATTTTCACCAAGGCCGATTACCATATAAATATTTAACCATGATAAATCTTTCTCCCGTTTAAGCATGATTTGTGTTGTTTCGAAAAAAGCCCCAGATAAGGATATCATATTTCCAAATAGAGAAGGGTATTCAATAGCCAAATGTAAGGATACGGTACCTCCTAAGGAATCACCTGCTAATATTCGATTAGCGGCTGTTTTGGCAATGGAATATTTATTTTCGATATATGGCAACAGCTCTTGTACAAAAAATTGCTTATATGCTTGAAACCGTGACCCTTGAGGATGATAGTCAAATGTTCTTGTAGCTTTTTTCATCTCTATTCCAACGATTATCATTGGCTCTAGTTTTTTTTCCCATATCCATTGATTGGCAGTTGTAGCTATCCGACCTAAAAAGAAAAACTGTTCGCCGTCTTGACAATAAATAACTGGATAGGTACGACCCTCACTATAATTTGGAGGAAGATAGATAGTGACTTCTCTCTCTTCTTCTAAATAGTCTGATTTAATCGTTTCCTTCACAATAGTACGTTTATAGACTATACTTTCGTTCATATTTGACTTCTCCTTGTACTGACATTTATTTTATCTCTTAATTCATTTTATAAAAAATATGTAATTCTTGAAATATAATAAGTTTTTATAGGTATTCATTTCGAACCATTTCAATTTCAGTTCTATGTGAAAGCAATTCCGTTTGTGGAGTTTCTAATATAACAGGAATATTTTCTAAAAAGGGAGATTTTAATAATTGCTTCATATTAACTTCCCCTATATAGCCTTTGCCAATATTAGCGTGACGATCTCTTAATGATCCATGTGGATACATAGAATCATTTAGGTGCACAGCTTTAACATTGGAAAAATAATTTAGCTCAAGCCCTTTCTCGTATAATACATTCCAACCGTTATCCTTCCACATACCACTCGTATATGCATGACATGTATCAAAACAAAACCCTATTTTTTCAGGCTTTTCTGATAAACTGCGAACCTGAACTAATTCTTCGAGTGTTATTCCCATCTGAGAACCTTGTCCAGCTTGGTTTTCTAATAAAATCATTGCATTACCCTGCCATTGATTAAGAATATTATTAAGCATATTAATAATATTCTTGTAACCATTTAGTGGATTTTTTCCTTTATATTTCCCAAAGTGTACTACAACTCCAATAGAATGGCATGCATCTGCAATCTCTAAGTCATTTAGAATTGAGCGCATCGTTAATTCTTTTTTTGGCTCGTTTTCTATTGCAAGATTCGTAGGATATGCTGTATGAACAATTGATAATAATTGATTTTTTTTAGTAAATGCTGCACACTTATCTGTATCTTTAACATCAAAACTCTTTACTGATAAACTTCTAGGATTTTTAGCAAAGTATTGAAAGGAAAGGCTCCCCATCGCATAAGCCGTTTTAGCAGCTTCAAAATACCCATTTTTAATACTAACATGACTACCTAAATACATATGGACATCTCCAATTTTTCATCAGAATAGTTAATAAATATGACTACTTCTTATATTTTTGAAAACAAGAAAAAAATATTCAAACTCGAAATAATCAAAAGAATAAAACTTGAAGTACGACAACATTACCAAGATGGAGATAAAATATAATATAATGAAATGTAGATTATTAGAAAGGAGGAACTATTTTGGACAAACGTTTTTATTATAATCCAATAAAATCAGAACGAGTATGGACCATGTTTTTGCATCTTCTTGGAGCATTTTTTGGTATCTTGGGGCCTTTAGTCTTTTGGGTAGCGAGAAAGGATCGTTCCATGTATGTTCACAGACAAGGTAAAGAAGCACTGAACTTTCACTTGTCCATCATTATTTACTCTGTCATTATTACTTTGATATCATTATTGTTCTCAAGCTTTTTCTTACTTTATATCCTCGGAGCTATTTTAGGATTGTATTTTATTATTTTAGTTATTTTAGCAACTGTAGCTACTTTTCATGGGGAGGATTTTAGATATCCATTTACTATTAAAATAATGAAATAATGGAGGAAGGGGATGATTCCCTTCTTCCTATAGTCTAACATGGAGATTAAAATAGAAATCATATCATACAGGCTATAAAACTGGGAGGTTCAATCATGACAGATAATGCGTTTAAAACGGTTCAAGGGGTAAAAGTTACTGATTTAACAGGTATCAATGAATACTATAATGTTAAAAAGTTTGATTTATATCATGTGATTACCATCAATGTCAGTGCAGAAAATATCATAAATATGGTTGAGAAGTTAACATCCATCATAAAAAAAACAGGGCTGTTTACCATTGAAATACCTACTAATGAAAAGGATGAAAAAGAAATAAGAGAGAAAGATACAGATCCTTTTCATCAGGATATCTATTATTTAGAAGACATTACTCAGGTTGAATTTCTGAAGATTTTTCATACCTATAAAAATTTATTTATCAATGATGGTTTTATTAACTTTAGTTTTGCGTCCTCAGAAGGTATCGATGAGATCATGATAAAGGAATATAAAATATTCTATGTTATAACCGATGAACCTGAGTTATACGAACAAATTCTTAAAGAAAATAATTATAGCAAACAAGATAGAATAAAAACCGTGTGGGATACATTTACAGAAGAGACCCCAGGTTCTATTGCTGCTTTAACACTTGACGGTCATGATATGTATGATGTCATTGAGAATTTGAAGAAGGATGGACTATATCTAGCAAAAAGAATAGAAAAATAGCTCCATCGTACTTATTACAAAATATGTAACTTATGCTGTATAATATAGGTAAAATTGCATAAGATTGTGAAGTTTTAGTTTATTAACAACACTAATATTAAAAAAACCTACATATGCTCGATTTCGTAGGACTTATCGATATCTCATTTTTTCCATACTACTAATCGGAGAGATTCTATATAAGCTATGGAGGTTATTTGTAGCAAATACCATGCTTAAGGAAAATTTATCCTTGCAATTGTTCGGGGTAACTATCATTTTATTACTTATTATTCTTCTCAATAAAAATGAGAAGCTATTTGAAGTTGCCTATTTTTGGGGACTTGGTGGTGCATCTCAGGCAATACTTACGCCTGATATTGGGGCTTTAGGATTTCCACATTTCCGTTTTTTTCAGTTTTTTCTATCACATTGCTTAATTATTGCAATTGTTATCTATATGACGGTTGTCGAGGGATTGAGACCTAGAAAGGGAAGCTTAAAACGTGTGTTTATCATTACCAATTTATATGCTATCTTTGTTGGTCTTATCAATTATATCTTAGGTACCAATTATTTATTTATTTCAAGAAAGCCTGATACTGCATCATTATTAAATTTATTTGGTCCATGGTATATCATAGGTGTTGAGATCATAGCCTTCATTCTATTCTTTATCGTGTATCTTCCTTTTATTATTGTGAATCATAATGACTCAAATTCAAGCAAAATCAACATAGATGCATAAAGTTCGTAATTATCTAATGACTCAAAGTCATAAGTGAAGTGTGTAACTCTTGTCTACACACTAAAATCCCTCTTTAGCAAAAGGGATTTTTAATTTTGATAATCTTTTTTGTGTGTATGAACGTAAAAAATATAGTAAACTAATATTGTTATCCAGTAAACATAACAAGGAAAAAGGTAAATTGTTATCATCTATAAAATGATAAAATGGAGGTTTGTTACATGAGTATACATATCGGAGCAAAAGAAGGAGATATTGCTAAAACAGTTCTATTACCTGGAGATCCATTGAGAGCCAAATTTATTGCTGATACCTTCTTAAAAGATGTGTCTCAATACAATAATGTACGTGGCATGTATGGGTTTACAGGTACTTATAAAGGAAAAAGAATTTCCGTTCAAGGTTCAGGAATGGGTGTACCATCCATATCAATCTATACCGATGAATTGATTAATAACTATCAGGTGAAAAACCTAATAAGAGTTGGAAGCTGTGGTTCCTTACAAGCAGATGTGAAGGTTAGGGATATCGTACTAGCGATGAGTTCTTCCACTGATTCAAACATTAATAACATTCGTTTTCAAGGAAGGGATTTTGCACCAACTGCTAGCTTTGATTTACTAAAAAAAGCCTATGATAAAGCAAGTGATATGGGAATTACTCCGAAGGTAGGCAATATTCTAACTTCTGATACTTTTTATCATGATGATCCTGATTCATGGAAATTATGGGCTAAATTTGGTGTACTTGCAGTTGAGATGGAGACTACAGCCCTCTATACGCTTGCTGCGAAGTATGGCGTAAACGCATTGACCATATTAACCGTTAGTGATTCTCTAGTAACAAGAGAAGAAACAACATCTGAAGAGAGGGAAAAAACCTTTACTCAAATGATGGAGATCGCTTTAGAAATTGCAGAGTAATGATATTACAACAGAGGTGATAGAAATGAAAGAAGCTAATGTAAAGATTATAACTGAGATTATGAATGATAGAAGTAGTGTCAGAAAATACAAAACCGGTGTAGAAATACCCAAGGATACCCTTGATCATATTTTTGAGCTTGGTGCTACTGCTCCTTCCTCATGGAACCTACAGCATTGGAAATTCATCGTAGTCCAAAGCCATGAAAATAAGGAACGATTACACAAGATCGCCTATTATCAAGAACAAATGCTACAAGCATCTGCAATCATCATTGTACTAGGTGATAAAAAGGCAAATGAGAATGCTAATAAAGTATACGCTGAAGCAGTACGAGCAGGGTTTATGACTGAGGAAGCAAAGGAACAACTGGTAAACAACATTAATAGTGCTTATGAACAAAGAGAGAATTTTGATATTTATGAAGCAATAAGAAATACCTCCTTAGCTTCCATGCAATTGATGCTAGTGGCTAAAGCACATGGTATCGATTCTTGTCCAATTGGAGGATTTGATCCAGATGCCTTAATCAAGGAATTCAATATACCAGGTCGCTATGTACCTGTGATGTTAATGACACTAGGATATGCTGAAAAACCAGCTCACAAAACTTCAAGATTCTCTTTAGAGGATATCATCATAAAAGAGAGCTTTTAAAGATTTATTGTAAAACATACGAATGATAAGAAGACAGCCAAATTTCTCGACGAATGGCTGTCTTTTTTTGTTCCATACTTTAACCATAGGGTTTATCAATCTTGATTAATAAAGAATAAAAAAATCATTTTAAAATATACATTTAATAGAAATAGACAAATGAAAGATTAAAAGGGATGAATAGAATGCATGAGATGTCTTTGATGATGGAGGTCTTGACATTCATAGAGAAAGATGCGATGGAAAGAAAGATGAAGAAGGTAGACAAAGTAGAGTTACTCGTTGGTGAACTGAGCAATGCACTTCCAGATGCACTTATGATGGCGTTTGATGTTTTAAAAACACAAGGATTTTCTATATTTGAAGCTGCTGCAGAGCTGATTATTAAGGAGGAAAAAGCGAAAGCCAGATGTGAAACCTGTGATATTGAATACACACCTGATCAATGGATTGCTATCTGTCCAACTTGTCATCAGCCTAGTGGAAAACTAATAAGTGGAGAAGCTTTATCTATTCAGTCCTATCAAGGTATATAATCTGTTTTTTTAAAGAAGGAACTTCATTTATATATAGTTAATACTAGTGGATTATTATTCTTAAAATACTAAATAAGGAGTGGTTTTATGGAAATTTTTTTAGATCAAGATATACTTTCAAGTAATAATAAAGCAGCATCATTTAACCGAAATCATTTTAATGAATCCAATACAATGGTGATTAATATCATGAGTTCACCAGGAGCTGGTAAAACAACATTACTTGAAAAAACTATTAAATACTTGTCTAAGGACTATAGAATAGGAGTAATTGAAGGAGATCTTGCAACGGAAAAGGATGCGAATAGAATAAGGGAGTTCGGTGCAAAGGCCGTTCAAATTAACACAAATGGAACCTGTCACTTAGATGCAAAAATGATAGCAAAGGTCTTGCCTGAATTTTCATTTCAACATATTGATCTATTGTTCATTGAGAATGTTGGAAATTTAATCTGTCCTTCTAATTATGATTTAGGCCAGGAACATAAAGTAGTCGTATTAAGCGTACCCGAAGGAAATGATAAGATTGTAAAGTATCCAGTCATGTTTCGTCGTACTGAACTAGTATTATTAAACAAAATTGACCTACTGCCTTATTTAGATTTTAATGTAGAACAATCTATCCAAGATTTAGAAGGAATAAATCCAGAATCACAATTAATACAATTATCTGCTCAATCTGAAGAGGGGTTACATCAATGGTTTGAGTGGATCAAAGATAGATATGATAAATGGTTAGTGCAAAGAGTATAAAAGTTACAGGTAGGGTTCAAGGGGTTGGTTTTCGACCATTTATTTATCAGCTTGCAAATATTTATAATCTAAAGGGCACTGTCCAAAACAACATGGATGGTGTATTCATTGTGGTTGAAGGTAGTGAGAACCATCTTATTCGGTTCATCAAAGAGATAAAAGTGAATCCACCAAAACTGTCTAGAATTGATACAATAATAACAGAAGAAATATCAATCCAGCATTATACGAGCTTTCATATTATTCCTAGCGATACAGCTGGAAAACAATCTTTAGTTATTCCTACTGATGCGGCAAGTTGTGAAGCCTGTATCCAAGAAATGAACGATAGCAAGAATTTTAGATATCAATATCCTTTCATAAACTGTACACAATGTGGACCACGTTATACCATTATTTCTGATATCCCCTACGATCGACCAAAAACATCAATGAAGTCCTTTACCATGTGTAATAGATGTGGGGAGGAATATGAAGATCCAATGAATCGTCGTCATCATGCCCAGCCTATCGCCTGTCCTGCTTGTGGACCTGAGGTTCAACTTTTATCTATGGATGGAAAGCTATTAGTTAAAAATCAAGGAGCAATAGAACAGGGGAGAGAATTGTTGCAGGAAGGAGCTATTATCGCTATCAAGGGTATTGGTGGTTATCATTTAGCCTGTAATGCCTATGATAAACAAGCGATTGCAAAATTACGGTTGCGAAAGAATCGTCCATTTCGTCCATTAGCTGTCATGGCTGCATCGTTTGATATCATCACCAATCATTGTTGTGTTGATCAAAAAGAAGCGGAGCTCTTAAACTCTTCAGTAGCCCCGATCGTTCTGTTAAAGCAAAATAAAAAACAGCTGCTACCTGAGAATATCGCTCCTGCTGTCAATACCATTGGTGTTATGCTTCCATATACTCCACTACACCATCTTCTCTTAGAGAATAATAACCTTCCATTAATTGTATTAACCAGTGCCAATCCTTCAAGTATGCCAATTCTTTACCAAGATAATCTAGCATTGGATTATTTAAAGGGGCTTGCTGATTATATCCTTACACATAATCGTGAAATCCTACATCCCTTGGATGATTCAGTCGTACAGGTAATGGATGATAGGATACATATCATTCGGCGATCAAGAGGTTATGTACCAGATCCTATCACAACAAATTATTCAGTACATCAAATCATCGCCATGGGCAGTCAACAAAAAAACACCTTTGCCATAGGACGGCATCAACAAATTTTTTTGGGCCCCTATATTGGAAATATGGAGAATAAAGAAGTTGTCCATTTTTTTCAACATGAATTAGACCATTTTCAAGAATTAATAGGAACGATTGGTGAAATCTATGTTATTGATAAGCATCCTTCTTATCAAACAAGGAATATCGTTAATGGATACAATAAGCCTGTCATAGCTGTACAACACCATCATGCACACCATGTGGCATGTATGGAGGATAATCAGCTATCAGCACCAAGCTTTGGTATCATCTTAGATGGCAGTGGATACGGAGATGATGGTCATATCTGGGGGTTTGAATTTTTATATGGAAATGCAAGCTTTATTAATCGATTAGCTCATTTAGCTTATACTCCTTTGCCTGGAGGCGAAAAGGCGATAATGGAGCCTTGGCGAAATGCAGTAGGAATGGTTATCAGTTATTTAGGAGAGGAAGCAAAGGAACTACTATATAAGATTTTCCCAGATAAAAAAGGGGAAATCTCTATTCTTAGCAAGATGGTAGACATTCAATTAAACACTCCATTAGCAGGTACCTGTGGACGTCTTTTCGATGCAGTTAGTGCTATTCTAGATATTTGCCAAATTTCTACCTACGAAGGGGAAGCAGCAATCAGAATTTCGGAGCTAATGTCAGACAAACAAATAGATTTTTCAAACTACTCCTATGAAATTAATGAGAATAATCAAGAATTAGAGCTAAATTTTGCAAAGATGTTAAGACAAATCATATACGATTATCTTCAAGAAAAACCTGTAGCTGATATTGTACATACTTTTCATCAGACAATAGTAGTAGCTATTACTGACATGATGATCAAGCTAGCAAATAAATATCCAAACTATAATCGAGAAGTAGTCTTATCAGGAGGTAGCTTTCATAATCCATATCTATTAACAGAGCTAAAAAAACAACTTAATAACCATGGCTTTAAAGTATTTTCGCATAAGCAGGTTCCAACTAATGATAACGGCTTAGCATTAGGTCAAATCATTATTGCAGCGAGTCGAATGAAGGAAAGCGAAGAAAAGAGGAGGCATGAGTAGATGTGCATTGGTGTGCCAGCAAAGGTATTAGAGATAGGCGATTTGACTGCACTAGTAGATGTAATGGGGTCAAAAATGAAGGTTGGTATTATCTTTGTTCCTGAAGTAAAGATAAATGAATATGTTTTGATTCATGCTGGTCAAGCGATGGCGATAGTAGATGAGGAGTATGCTAAATCGAGCATGAACGAATGGAGGAGAATCATCGATGCAAGAGATCAATGACCTTTCTAACCATCAGCTTAGTTTAGAAATACTTGAGAAAGTAAAGAATGAAGCAACTAAATATAAAGAAATACATCATGATTTGCCAACTATCATGGAGGTTTGTGGTTCCCATACGATGGCATTGGCTCGAACAGGTATTAAAAAAGCATTACACCAGCATGTAAGACTAGTATCTGGACCTGGCTGTCCTGTATGTGTCACGGATCAAAAATCAATTGATGCCATGATAAAGCTTGCAGAGGTGCCCAATCTTGTCATCTGTACCTTTGGGGATATGATGAGGGTACCTGGGACACAGCAAACCTTGATAAATGCAAAAACGGAGGGGAAGGATGTTCGGGTATTATATTCCCCCATCGAAGCGGTGGAAATCGCAAATAATAATCCAACAAAAGAGGTTGTTTTTTTAGGAATAGGATTTGAAACGACGATACCTACTTTAGTCGCAGCGATTGAAAAAGCTGAACAGGAGCAGGTAAGCAATTTTAGTATTTGGTTTACAACCAAACTGGTAGAGCCCATTTTAAAAGCATTATTACAATCTAATAAAATAAGAATTGATGGTTTTTTACTCCCCGGTCATGTCTCCGTTGTTATTGGAGCAAACAGCTATCATTATCTAGTCGATGAATACCGAATTTCTGGTGTTATTAGTGGCTTTGAAGCTCTTGACATGCTAACTAGTATTTATAAATTGCTTTTTTTACTTTTAAATGAAACGCCAAGGATAGAGAATAATTACAGAAGAGTTGTAACAAATTCAGGTAATAAAACCGCTTTGAATCTCATGGAAAAATACTTATATTCAACCGATGAAGCATGGCGTGGTATTGGTGTTATAGAAAAGAGCGGGTTGGATTTACGTGAAAGGTACTCCCATTATAATGCAAAGAAAAAATTTCAGATTCAGGTGGAAGAACCAAGAAAGACAAAATGTAGGTGCGGGGAAATTCTACAGGGGATTGTAGGCCCAAAAGAATGTTCCTTATTTAATAAAGCATGTACACCTATCCATCCTGTTGGACCCTGCATGGTTTCAAGTGAAGGAACTTGTGCTGCTTATTATCAATATATGAAGGAGGATCTCTAAATGGATAAAAGTATTAGTTTAGCACATGGTGATGGGGGCTATTTTTCCCATCAATTAATACAGGAAATTTTTATCAATACATTTGGTCATAAAGAACAAGCTAAGCTTGATGCGGCTCTATTAAAGCTTCCTTCAAAAGACATAGCAGTTTCAACAGATAGTTTCGTTGTAAAACCTATTTTTTTTCCTGGCGGAAATATCGGCAAGTTAGCCATAACAGGTACGATAAATGACATCGCAGTGATGGGAGCGAAACCTATGTATATAACAGCTAGCTTTATTATTGAAGAGGGCTTTTCAATTTCTGATTTAAAGAAAATTGTTCACTCCATGGCAGAAGAGGCAAAAAAAGCAGGTGTTCTGATTATTACTGGTGATACAAAGGTAGTAGAAAGAGGTAATGCTGACGGTATCTATATTAATACAGCAGGCATTGGCATTCGTAAATACTTTATGCAGCCCCACATGATGAGAGAAGGGGATGCAGTGATCATCAGTGGTACAATAGGAGACCATGGTGTAGCTATTCTTTCAGCACGCAACGATTTGGGAATTGAGAATGCTGTCAATAGTGACTGTGCAGCTTTAAATGACATGATATTTAAAGTGCTAGATGCTACAGAGCATGTGCATATAATAAGAGATCCAACACGTGGTGGCTTGGCAACAGCATTAGTAGAAATTTGTGAGGATTTTCAAGCTAACATTGCTATTAATGAGATAGATCTACCTATTTTAGATGAAGTGAAAGGTATTTGTGATATTTTAGGCTATGAAGCCTTCTACTTAGCAAATGAGGGAAGGGTAATTATGATTGTCGATTCCATTGAAGAAGAAAAGGTACTACAGAAGTTACATCAACATGAAAATGGTAAAAATGCAAGAATAATAGGTAGAGTAATAGATAGAGGAAAAGGGAGATTATATTTAAAAACTCCCCTCGGAACATCAAGAAGATTAGAGAGACTATCAGGATTATTGCTACCAAGAATATGCTAATAGTCTTATGCAATATATAACACCAATTTATTCCCTATAGAATAAGATAGGCCATATATGAATATATCTTATAGGGAGGATAGAGATGAATAATAAAATGCTTCAAATGGCAATTCATTATACGCTCTATGAAATGAATAACTATATTCACATCCTGTATCAGGTGGATGATATATATACGAGAAATCTCTTGTTAAATCAACTTTGGAATAAGGTTGTTTATTTACAGTCCTTAAACCAATTTCTTACACCATGTAAAGAAGTCCCTTCTCGGTATGACGACAAACAAACTCCAGTGCTTCCAGCAAACCCAAAAACCTTTACAATTGAAGAATTAGCTACCTACAATGGCAAGAATGGTCAACCAGCATATGTTGCAGTAGATGGTACCGTATATGACGTAACAAATAATGCCGCATGGGCAGCTGCATCACATTTCGGATTAACTGCTGGTAAAAACCTTAGTAATGAATTCCAATCCTGTCATTCGGGGCAAAAGGAGATACTAGCAAAATTAAAGGTAGTGGGGAGGTTGACGTCATAAAAAATAGTATATTACCATCAGAAACAATAAAGCAATGCTCGGACACAAAAAATTTAATTCAACAGTCTTTTATTAAAAGAAGTAAGCTAAAAAAAATGAAGCTCGTCTGGCTTGAATTAACAGGCTGTTCAGGGAACATTATCTCCCTCATGAATGGTACAAATCCAGATTTAGAATATTTTATGACCTCAATGGTAGAACTTGTTTATAGTAACAGCTTAATGACTGCTGAAGGGGAAAATGCAATAAAAAAATTGATCGATTTAATGAATAGTGGTGATGAGTACATCCTTGCTGTAGAAGGTGCAATCGCTACAAAAAATAATGGCTTATATCATGTAATGGGTAGGTGGCAAGGGCAGCCAATCACAGCATTAAAAGCTGCAAAGTCATTAGGAGAAAATGCAACCCATGTCATAGCGATGGGTGCTTGTGCAACCCATGGTGGTGTATCAGGTGCTAGACCAAATCCATCAGAATCTGTCAGCCTACAATCCCTCCTTAAAAAAAAGGTAATACAACTACCGGGATGTCCTATCCATCCTGATTGGGTTTTGGGAACCTTAGCACACATTCTTATGTATGGTGAACCTGAGCTAGATAATAAAAATCGTCCCCTATTATTTTATAGTACAACGATACACGATAAATGCCCTAGAAGGACCTTTTTTAATCAAGGGATTTTTGCAAAAAAATTAGGAGAAAAAACCTGTTTGTTTAAGTTAGGCTGTAGAGGACCTGTAACTAAAATCGATTGTCCTACTCGGCAATGGGATGGATATGTCAGCTGGCCAATCAAAGCTGATACCCCATGTATAGGGTGTGCTCAATTTGGTTTTCCTGATCAAATGTCTCCCTTCATTAGCTATGACACAACGGAGGATTAAAAAATGAAAAAAATTATTGTCAACCCCGTAACAAGAATTAGCGGATTTATGGAAATAGAAGTATTTATCGAGGATCATATCGTCGTAGACGCCAAAACAAAGGGTATGTTTTATAGAGGCTTTGAACAAATGCTGATAGGAAGAAATCCATTAGATGCAGTATATTTTACTCAAAGAATTTGTGGTATATGCTCAACTGCCCATTCAATGGGATCATCAATTGCCTTAGAAAATGCCCTAGGTGTCATTGTTTCTGAGCAGGGGAGATATCTTCGAGATATTCTTCATGGCTGTGAATTTTTACAAAACCATATTCGCCATTTTTATCAGTACACAATACCTGATTATGTTAAATTACCAGCGATTCATCCCCTTGAAAGCGAGCATGAGGATTTTCGTCTTCCAGATAAGGTAAATGAACGGATAGCAGCGCATTATTTTGACTCGTTAAAAATTAGCCGTTTAGCCCATGAAATGTTGAGTGTACTTGGAGGGAAAGCACCACATAATCATGGAGTTTTTGTCGGTGGTATCGCTGCTGTAGCGACCACTGATAAAATCATCAAAATGAAAGCCATGCTAAAGGAAATAACGTCATTCGTCACTGATAAAATGATACCAGATGTTTACAGTATTGCAGAATACTACCCTGATTACTTTGAAAATGGTATGGGCTATAGAAATTTATTAACCTACGGTTTATATGACCATTACAAGGAATTAGGTACCCTGTACGTAAACCCATTAGTATACACAGACGGTATTATTACACCCTTTGATCAAAATGAACTCACTGAACGTATTGATTATGCTTGGTATACGGATAAACAAAATGAGTATAAGCCATTTGAAACAGTTCCAACACCTGATATGGATAAGGAAAAAGCCTATTCTTGGGTAAAAGCACCAAGATATAATGATTTACCATACGAGGTTGGTCCTTTGGCTAGATTATGGTTAGCTGGAGAATATAGAAGAGGTATTTCTACAATGGATCGCTCAATCGCAAGGGTTTTAGAATCGAAAAAGATCGCTGAGATTCTAAATACACTAATGGATCAAATCATTCCCAATATATCTGTTCAAGAAAGATACGAAGTGCCAAACAAAGCGGAAGGAGTAGGATTAATTGATACAACAAGAGGAGCACTTGGACATTGGATAAAAATTGAGAATAAATTAATTTCTTTTTATCAAATTATCACTCCGTCTACTTGGGATTTCTCTACCAGAGATGAGGAATATAAGGGAACTGCTGAACAAGCACTTATCGGTACTAGAGTTGAAAACATAAAGCAGCCCGTTGAGCTCGGTCGAATTCTTCGTTCATTTGATCCATGTATGTCATGTGCAACCCATGTGTTTAGTCCAGGTGAAGATATGACAACCTTAAGGATATTGTAGAAAGAATGAAGAACAAATTAACCATATTAGGTATAGGTAATCGTTTAATGATGGATGACGGCATAGGAATATATATTGTTGAAGCGTTAAAAAAAGAGGAAAAGAGAGAAAACATTAACTATATGATAGGTGAGTCTGATATTGATTATTGCTTAGATATTGTTATGAATTCTGACTATACGATTATCATTGATGCTATTATGACTGGTAATGAGATTGGAAATATCACAATCATTCCCTTTTCAAATTTATTAACAACAAAGCTAAATATTTCACCTCATAATGATCATCTCTTTTTTAGTATTAGCCAAGATAAACATATAAATGGACTGGTGATTGGCATTGATATTGACCATATTGCTTATCAATATGGGTTAAGTAGTGAATTAGAAAATAAATTTCCATCTATTTTGAAGGAAGTAAATAAGTTTATACATAGCATAATAATAGAAATAACAAGTAGTATTTAATAATATTATATCCGTGGATTTTCTTACACCTAGAACTACTAGTTCCTCACAGTCTCCATTTTGTATACTTTGTCTATATCCTAAGCAGAGCTAAAGCTCTGTTTTTTTTTTTTGAAAAGATTCTTGATTGGACAGATCATTATTTAATTAAGGGAGTTTAATACGAATAGAAAATGTTTCTTCAAATCCCTTTTTACCAATAGGTGTGATTTCTATAGCTCTTGAATTTGGTATACGTTGAATCCAATTTAATTCTAATAGTCTTTCTAATAGAGCAGTTCCTAAAGCACCAGCAATATGGTGACGTCTTTCACTCCAATCTAAACACTTATGTAAAAATGAGCGTCGTTTTTTTTTAACCTGTTCAAGATCTATTTGAAATGATTCAAAAAACTCCTTTAATATACAATTTTCGTCATTATTTTGGTCTTAGTCATGAGTTAGGTAAAAACTTTCGTGCAGAAATATGAATATAAAAAGGGCTTTTACAATCCTTATTATGATGTGAATGATAGGAAATCCTATGAACTTGCACAGTAATATTAGAATATGATATTGACAGAAAGCTGATTTTTTTAGAAGGGAGGACAAACTATGAAGTATTTTTCCATGCCTTCAGATTTTAAAATAGAGACAATTGATCAATATCTTAATATTCATGATAAATATAAGCATTCAAAGGTTATTGAAACCTATGGGCAACTTGCACCTGATACGGTTTTTGGTTCAGGAAGACACCCAAAGGATTTACCGAAAATTGACATGAATGCACTTGAAAAGTATGTGAAATATAGTAAAGATAGGGATATTGAATTTAATTATACGTTAAACACAACTTGTAATAGCAACGATGAATTAACGAAAGTGGGATATCTTAAAATAAAAGAATTAGTTAACAATCTACAAGGAATAGGGGTGAATTGGGTAACCATTTCTTTACCGACAATGATAGATATTGTAAAGCATGTAGCTCCTACAATGAATATTAAAACTTCAACACTTTCACAAATAAATAGTCCAATGAAAGCTCAATATTACGATGAACTTGGGGTAAAACGCATCGTACTTGATGAAGATATACATCGACGATTTGATCTATTAAAAAATATAAGAAATGCATATTCTGGAGAAATTGAAATAATCGTAAATTCATATTGTGTAAATGATTGCCCACTAAAAAACGCTCATTTTAATAACTTTTCCCAATCAAATACGAATAAAAGAGTATTTCCTTACTTTTATTCTAGATGCCTAGGCATTCATATTGAGCCTGAAAAATACCTGAAGCTAAATTGGATAAGACCAGAGGATATTCATTATTACTCAGAAATCGGCATTCATTACTTCAAAATTCAAGGTAGAACAAATGTTAGCTCTGGTAATCCTGCAAAAGCATTAGCTTATTATATAGAAGAAAAGTATGATGGCAACCTCATTAGCCTATTAGAACTATTCTCTGAATCAAAACCTTTCACTATTTCAGGAACCACGATTGATAATCGAAAGCTAGATGGTTTCTTTGAAGCCTTTGTTAAAAATCCGACCTTTTGTACAAAAGTTTGTAAGGAATGTAGCTACTGCGATAAATATGCAAAAGCTAGCATTACAGCACCTGACCGAATATTGTCTGATGAGGAATTACGTAGCTTTATTCTTTATGAATTTAATGAAAAAATGAATGAATGGAATGAAACATAGAAGTTAAGCCTTGATTGACTT
>CAZEQK010000053.1:0-17764 GCA_964514395.1 uncultured Bacillaceae bacterium | reverse complement strand
TATTCTCCTTAAAAATAACTATAAAATTTCCTTGCAAATCTTATTATACGAGGAGGTATAGTATGGAAAAAGTCAAAGTACTTCTGGTAGATGATCATGCGATTGTAAGAGAAGGCATGAAAATGATATTCGAGACTTTTAACAGTTTCGAAATTATTGGTGAAGCAAGTGACGGGCTTGATGCATTAAGTGTATTAACGAAGTTGAATCCGGATATTATACTGTTGGACATAGCCATGCCAAAGATGGATGGAATAACTTTTTTAAAGGCTTTAAAAGACCGGAAAATGAACATTCCTGTTGTTGTGTTAACGACAATGGATGAACAGGAAAAAATCAAAGAGGCGATTCGATCAGGGGCAAAAAGTTATTTGTTAAAGGATGCTTCCAGAGACGTTTTAAAAAGGACTGTTGAGGCAGCACTTAATAATGAGATGCTCTTAACCACAAACATTCAGGGAAAGCTTCTCAACAGTATTGATAGTGATGATTCTTCTTCATATGAAGATTTTGGCCTGACGGAAAGAGAATTATATATCCTTACAGAGGTAGCACAGGGTGAAACCAATAAAAGTATAGCTATTGATTTAAATGTTTCAGAAAGAACCGTGAAAGCCCATTTGACTAATCTGTATGCAAAAATGGATGTCGCTTCTCGCTCTGAAGCCGTGGCAAAAGCATTAGCCAATAAAATTATTCATATATAGTAATATCGCTCTTCCAGATAGGTTCCAGATACGGCTTTCGGATAAAGCCATACTGGATGGTTTTATCCAAACGGCAGTTTTTCACAGGCATTAGGGAGCCAAGCCAACACCCTAAAGCCTCTAGAATAGGTTTTTTCTTCTGAATACGGAAAGTTATAATGCCATTTTGATTCAACAAGATAAATCCCAATCAGAAAGGCTACAATTGTTAAACCAATTAGCAGTTCGTTAGTTGGAAGCAATTCAAGAAATAGGAATAGAAACAATTAAAAGATTAGAAAATAAGTAGAATATACCTGCCACCAAGGACTTACTATGTTGAAGCGATAATTCTTTTATCCAACGAAAAGAAAAGGGCATATCATGTTGAAATTGAAATTAAGATTTAAGAAGAAAAAGGAGGTTGCTTAATAACAATCACTTTCCATTTTATACCTATATATGATAAAATCCTATAGATATATAAATTATTTCGGACAAATATGTGCATAGAATATCAAGAAAATAAAAATGAAATGATATATTATTTTACCTGTAAGGAGGCGAGAAAGTGGATTGGATGACAAGTATTCAACAAACAGTAGATTTTATTGAGGATAATATCGGAGAGGATTTAGATATCGATATGCTGGCTGAGAAAATATTTACTTCTCAATTCCATTTTCAAAAAATATTTACTATACTATGTGACTGCACAGTAAGTGAATACATACGAAATCGCAGATTGACTTTAGCAGGCTATGAAATTATAGATACGGAAATTTCTATTTTAGACATAGCACTAAAATATGGTTACGAATCACATGAAAGTTTCACTAGAGCATTTACAAGATTTCATGGAATAACACCATCAGATGCTAGAAAAAGTCATTCGAATCTGAAGGCATTCTCTCGGATTTCCGTAAAATCTAATTTGACAGGAGGTAAAGCACTTATGAGTGATTTTTCAGAAAGAGGTTATGTTGTAAAAGAAACAGGAGCTGTATATTACACAAGAGATATGGATAATACTTTAAAATGGTTTAAAGAAGTATTAGGCTGGTATGGATAAATCGAAGAAAGAGATGAAAAAAATACGGGACTATATGGTTGTGTAAATAACATTCCGATTGAGATTGAAGCCCTGCATATTGCTCCATTTACAGGTATTCATATGTTTAAAGGAGAGCCTTTAGAAATGATGGTTGGTTTTATGTTGGTTAAAGGTGTTGAACAGTTATATCAATTTGTTAAGAAGAATGGTTGGAACCAGATTACAGAAGTCAAGGAGCAACCTTGGGGTGGAAAAACCTGCTCTGTGACAACAATAGATGGAAGTATTTTGACTTTCTTTGAATAGAATAAGCGTTTTTATGATGTAGCACGTCCAGTTTCTGGGCGTGTTTTTTTCTTGTCAGCATATCATAAATTGGAAGGATGGTGTTTAAAATGAAAAGTACTTATGAAAAAATAATTCCAGAAGAAGCCGAAATAGTGGAAGCCAATGGCTATATCCAGCAAATATTTGAGTTATATAATACAGAAAATGCGCTGCAACAAGCAAAAACTATTAGAAATTCGATAATTCACAGGCGATAGCTTAACTAAAGGTTTTAATTTTGGGGTAAGCGATCTGTTTAAAGGACAAAGATACAAATGATTATTTTGAAGAAGAGTTAAATTATACTTGTGAAGATTAAAAATAATTTTCAAACATTAAGGTGTATATGAAACGTAGCAAAGAAAGTAGAGTCAGGATAATAGTGATGCAATTCACTACTCTTTGGTGGAACAAAAACTTGAAAAAAGAAGATTTTAGGGCGAGTTTTTCAGAAAGATACCCTGCCGCGAAGGAACTTCCAGATCCAAACGACATCATTTTTGTCTACTCAAGGCATGTAGAGACCATAATCCTGTTGCAAAGGCAGAACCCTTGATGAATAAAGGGTTTGAGGGATTATAGATGAAAACATGCTTTGACGTGAGAGGATGCTTTCACGTCTTTTCTTTTTGGTAGAATATAAATGGATTTATCCCATTTTATATAGATGACTAAGGAAGACAAATGAAAAATGTAAGGATTATACCTGCTATACCTAAAGAGAATAAAAAGCTTAAGGTTGCTACCTATTGCCGGGTCAGTACCTTTGGACCGGCGCAGTTGCGCAGCTTGGAGCTTCAGATAAAAACCTATACGAAAATGATACGAAGTAATCCAAACTAGATTTTTGCCAGTGTTTTCTTTGACATCGAAAGTGGCCTGCGTCGAAGCGGTAGAATTGGACTGGACAAAATGCTCAAGAAAGCGGCAAAGGGCAAAATCGATTACATCATCACCAAGTCAATCAGCAGGGTGTCAAGGGACACCACATATTGACACAAATTGTGGATGTCTTTAATAGGGTTGCCGGTTATTGGTTTTTAATCTAATCAGAAATGTTGGTATGGTGTTGCGTAATCATAAAAAAGCAATAAAAAGTAAAAAAAACCCCTTGCACTTTACGTAACGTCATCTTTTATTTACCGGGACACAGTTAGATCTAACGAAGGAGTTGCCATGAAACAATATTGGAAGGTTGGAGAACTTTCAAAAACAACAGGACTCACCACAAGAACTTTGCGATTTTACAATCAAATCGGCTTGTTATCGCCGTCCGGCAAAACAGAGTCCGGACACAGGCTATACAATGAATCAGATTTGTCTCGATTGCAACAGATTTTGTCGCTTAAAGAGCTTGGATTATCTCTTGAAGAAATCAATTGCATTCTTGTTAGTGATCAAATCAGCCCATTGGAGATTGTCAATTTACAGATAGTCCGGATCAAGGAGAAGATTAAAGGTCAACAGCAACTCCTTGAGCAGCTTCAACATGTATCAAAGTTGATGAAAAAAGAGGCTACAGTAACTGCTAAAGATTTCACAAATCTATTACAAGCGATGAAAATAAAGCATGAGAAGATAGTAATAGAGCGACGAATGGGCTGGGAGTACCGTTTGGATGCATTGGGAGATTTTCTTGCCAACGAGAATGAAGAAAACGAATAAAAAAATGCAATTAACGCAAAGAAATCAATGAAAAAAATCAAAGGAGGATTAACCATGACTGAACGAATCGCTAAACATGCCACTTTCGTCATTGAACGAAACTACACAGCAGGGCCTACAAAGGTATACTATGCTTGGGCAGATCAAAACAACAAATCCAAGTGGTTCACTAAACCCGAAATCTTTGAATTCCGTGTAGGTGGACATGAATATAGCAAAGGAGGTCCGCCAGAGGGCCCAATATTTATTTTTGACGTCTACTATCAAGACATTGTTCCTGAACAACGTATCGTTTATACCTATACTTTAGATTCGGACGACAAACGCCTCTCAGTATCGATCGTAACAATCGAGTTATTCCCGAATGAAGACAGAACAAAGTTGGTTTACACCGAGCAAGGAGCTTTTTTCGACGGACTTGATACACCGGAGATCCGCGAGCATGGAACGAATCAAATGCTTGATGCATTAGGCAGAACACTCTAGTAGCAAAGTGATTTAACGTATGTCAGAAAATATGGTGTAATAGGCTTTCAAGGTGCAGTGCAGCCTGAAAGGTGATGCAGCAGTCTTTAAGAGAGACTCAAAGTAGACTTTGAAGTAAACCCTATCAAAACTATTATAAGGAGAGGAATAAAGATGAGTAAATTAAAAGTATTGTGTTTTGGAGTTTCAATTGACGGATATGGAGCTGGACCAAATCAAAGCATGAATAATCCTATAGGAATGGGTGGTATGTCTTTACATGGATGGTTTTTACCAACGAATACATTTCAAGAGATGCATGGTGGTGAAACGAGAGGCACTACTGGCGTTGACAATGATTTTGCCTCTAAAGGATTTGAAAACATTGGAGCGTGGATAATGGGTCGAAATATGTTTGGTCCGATGAGAGGCCACTGGGAAGATAATTCCTGGAAAGGGTGGTGGGGTGACAATCCTCCATATCATACGCCTGTTTACATTTTAACTCACCATGCTCGACCATCTATTGAGATGGAGGGGGGTACAACGTTTCACTTTGTTACTGGTGGAATCGAAGCTGCGTTAGAGATGGCTAAAGAGGGAGCAAAAGGAAAAGATATTCGGTTAGGAGGTGGAGTTGAAACAATTCGCCAATATCTGCGTGAAAAGTTAGTAGATGAAATGCACATCGCCGTTTCGCCCACTTTACTTGGAACTGTCGAGAGTTTATTGCACGACATAAATTTAATCGAACTTGGATATGAATGCGTTGAATATGTGCCATCTGAAAAAGCGGCACACATCGTTTTTAAACGAAGCAAGAAGTTTTGATTACCAAGCACAATTATATAGGCTTTCCAGTTGTTATATAGTCAATCAAAAGATAATAGCATAAAGAGCATTATAGATAGCTTATCTGTATCAAGCAGACTTGCATTATCAACCGAAGAATGTAGGGAGGTACAATAATGATAAAATTCAGTTCACCACAAATTAATTTGTACGTAGATGATCTGGAAGTCTCAAAACATTTTTATACCAAGTTGGGCTTTACAGTCACATTTCAAGCAATTATTGATGGAGTTGTTACCCATTATGAAATGCAGTTGGATGGTTTCAAACTGGGTGTAGCGACGAAAAAGTCTGCGCAAGAAGTGCATGGGCTAAAACCGGGGAAAAATTCCGGTTCTGAACTTGTACTATGGGTTGAGGACACAGATAAAGCTTATGAATATTTAATCAGTCTAGGAGAGAGACCAACGTCTGAGCCACATAATTTCTTAGGGAGTTTGCGCTCCGGATGGGTTGAAGATCCAGATGGGAATCCGATTGAAATTGTATCAAAAATGAATCAAGCTTGAATTCGTATTGTTTAGGCTTTTTATGCATGAGTAAATCTTGCCGCCAAGGCCCCACCAGGCTCAAACGGCATCATTATTGTCTACTCAAGGCATGTGAGAGTCGATAGTGTTACTAAAATTAAAAGAGGCGAAAAATTAAGCCCCTTGTTTTAATATTTCATTTAATAAAGGTGGGGAAGTTATATTGTAATGGATTTTAATTTTCCCACCTTCAAATACTTCAACTTTTTGAATAAGTCGATGTAGTACTGCTTTAGTATTTGTTCATCATCAATGTCAAGATTTACAAAACGTCTTACTTCTGCTTTGAAGAATTCAAGCTGCTTTTTAATGTCTTTTTGACTTTCTACAGCAGATTCTAATTCCAGTTTTCTCTTATTTTAAATTAAAAAGAAGCACCGGAGCAGTTAATATAAAGGGTTTGTTGCTTCGATGTTTCATTATAAATACTCCATGAATCGTTTAAATTATTTGATATATTTATGGGTTTGGTATTTCAAAATCTGTAAAATAGTACTGGGTGCTACACCATATTCAGCGGCTAATTTCCTATGGGCAAGTAAGGACGGTTCTTGCTTGCCATGTTGAAGATAAAAAACGATCTGAAAAAGATCGTTTTTTTTATAGTTAATAATATTATTGAAATTTGATGAGTATAATTTAAAAAGGTTATTATTGAGGCGTGTTAATAATAAAGCTCTGTTTAAGGGGGAGAAAACAATGCTTAGCTATTTATCTAAAGATATTGAAGGGGCTAATATTCCAGTCAGGATTGCAAATGGTGATGTAACGAAACGTATATATTTTAACAATGCTGCAACATCGTTAGCGTTAAGACCTGTCATGGTCAATGTGAATGCTAACATTCCTTTTCATACTTATATTGATGCTTCGTGTCCTTTAGGGAAAAGAAATACCATAATCTATGAAAATGTAAGACATATTATTCTTGATTATGTTGGAGGAGATATAAATAAAGATTCAGTTATTTATGTTAAAAATTCAACAGAGGGAATCAATTTATTAAGTAACTTGTTTTATCAAGAAAATCCCGATCAAGTTATTATTACTACAGCAATGGAACATATGGCCAATTATTTACCGTATAAGAGTCAATTTCAAACGGTTTTAGTGGGAATTAACAAAGATGGGGATCTAGATTTAGATGATCTTCAAAATAAGCTCCATACATATAAAAACAAAGTAAATTTAGTTGCAATAACAGGTGCCAGCAATGTAACAGGAATTACTCCGCCAATATATAAAATTGCAAAGTTAGTTCATAAATATGGCGCAAAGATATTAGTTGATGTTGTTCAACTGATTCAACATCAGCCTTTTAGCATGAAAACCCATGATGATGATGAGCATATTGATTTTATAGTGTTTAGTGCACACAAATGTTATACGCCATTTGATAGTGGGATTTTAATCGGTCCCAATAAATTTTTAGGTCAATACAAACCCTTTCTAGAAGGTTCTGGTATTACAAATTTTGTGAGTAGTGAAAAAATTCTTTATTCAAATCCGCCAAAACGATTTGAAGCAGGATATCCGGATTTATTTGGAGTGATAGCTATGGGTGATGCGTTTCAATTCCTTAAAAATATAGGACTTAATAATATTGCAGAATATGAAAAAAAACTATATCACTATGCAAAACACAGGTTAAGAGATATATCAAAAGTGAGTATGTATGCCCAGAATTCAAAAAATGTTAATGTACCTTTTATTTCTTTTAATCTAAAAGGTATAAATCACAAAAGAGTTGCTACGTATCTTGGATATGAACATGGTATAGAAGTTGGCACTGGTACTGTAGGGGCAGATATATATGTTCAAGCTTTACTAGGTGTTAGTCCACAAAAAGCATATAATGATTATGTTAAAGGAAATCCTGTAGGCCTTGTTCGAATTAGTTTAGGTATGTATAATACCTTTGAAGAAATAGATCGATTTGCAGATGTGCTTGGGAATCTTTAATGAATTAATTATAGAGAACTGGTAATTGGGATAAAATAACTTAAACTACCATTAGATACTATACCCAAATTAGCAGGCAAAACTATGGAACCTTTGGTAGGGTCAATGAATTACAGCTATTAGCTCTTTTAAATAAATTTTATATTTCAGATAAATCAAGCAATTCAACCGTAAGAATTAGGAGCTGGTAATCATCCTAATAGAGAACTACAAAAAGAATGAAAGGAATTTGGTGAAGATTACTTTACAATTGAAATTCTTGAGGAGCTTAAATACGACAAAGATGAATCAAAGACGGATTACCGAGAAGATTTAGCTTTGCTACAAATGATTTGGGAAGAAAAATTAGCTAAGGAAAACATTTTGTTCTATAAAAAATGAAATGAATCGGTAATAATAATATGAGTGTTTCATGATATTTGTAAAATGTATATTTGTTTTATGTACCCTCAGACGAATGGTTTGAAGGTATTTTTTTACTTTTCTATTTTTTTCTACCATTCGAGGGATTTCATATATAAATTCTTTGAAAGTTCTTGAAGTTTAGCCTTATCTAATATATAGATGGTCTTATTTTCCACTTTGATCATTGATTTTGCTTCAAGCTTTTTAAAGGTTCTATTTAATTGTCTATAACTTGCTCCTAAAAAATTGGCGATTTCTGTGAAGTTAGAATGTAATATGATATAGTTTTTATCTGTTATGTGTTCGACTAGATAACTTGATAACCTATTAATAAGCGGATAGACAAGATTGTATGCACTATTATTACAGGTTGCATAGAATTTTTCACTTAAGGAGTTAATGAGATGACGTAAAAACTTTGGATTATCTAAATATTTTTTTCTGATTATATCTACAGGAATTGCAATTAAATAAGTATCTTCTATTGTTTCAACGTTGAAGCGTATGGGATTGTTTTTTAAAACCTCTACGTCTCCTAAAGAATTGAATTCTTTATAAAACTTCAAAAGTACGGATTTCCCATTTTCAAAAAGATAAGATATTTTAATTTTTCCCTCTACAAATAAATAGTAATATTCAAGCGGAAAGCCCGCTTTTAATATATTTTCATCTTTTTCATAATAATGAAGCTGGGCATGATTTAATATATCCTGATCAAAGATATTTTCAATATGATGTTTGACAATATAATGTTTTAAAAGACGATTGTTTGAAATTTTTTTCATAAGTCCTCCTTAACATGACATATGTCATGTGTAAATGTTTAAAAATATAATATTTTATTTATAAGATATTGTAAAGCTTTGGTCAGGAGGAATTTGTATATGTATAATTATTTAGCTGTGCTCAATGGTGGTATCCTTGCCATCATGATTTTTTTAAACGAATTGCTAGCGAGTATCATTGGCCCTTATATAAGTACGTTAGTATTTCATGTGCTTGGATTAATATTAATTGTAAGCATAGGCACAATAAAGAAAATTAGATTTTCAAATTTAAGAAAAATACCTATTTTATTTTTCTTACCAGGAGTACTGGGAGTTATCGTTATCCTTTTGAATAATATATGTATTCCTCAAATAGGTATCACCCTTGCTATAGGAGTTAGTTTGTTTGGACAGCTTGTCATGTCTAGTTTGGTTGAGCATTTTGGATTATTTGGCATGCCGGTCAATAAGGTAAAGAAAGAAAAAATATTAGGTTTTTCAATCATTTCAATTGGAATTATCATGATGGTTACCATGTGAGGAGTGAGCAATATGATCTATTTATTCTTATCGTTCCTCGCTGGAATCATAATTGTCATCAATATCATGTTAAATGGAAGGATTGCTCAAAGAGAAGGTATGATCAATGGTATTATGATAAACTTTTTATTGGCTACGATTTCATCAATATTAATGTGTACTTTGATGGTAAAAGCTATACCATTATATTCAGAGATAAGGACTGTTCCTCTTTTGTATTATATTGGAGGGTTTATCGGAGTTTTAACAACTTTTCTATTTAATATGATTGTTCCAAAAATACCAGCTCTTTATATAGTGATCCTTCGATTTATAGGTCAATTGCTTACAAGTGTGATTATAGATTATTTATACTTTGATTTTTTTTCTAAAGGAAAGCTAATCGGGGGATTACTATTTTTTGTTGGACTTTTATATAATGCAAAAGTGGATAGTAAGGATAAACAAGAAAACTTTCATTCGTATGAAAATAGTTAAAAGTACTTTGCAGATGTGCGAAGAAAAAACGAACGATAGGGGGATGATTATGGAGTATGAGGTTATTATATTTGATGCCGATGAGACATTATTTGATTTTAAAAAATCTGAAAGAATTGCTCTCGAAAAAGCTATGCTTGATTTTGATATAGACTATGATGATAATTATCATCTGAAAATCTATCAAGGAATTAATACAGCTATATGGAAAGAGTTTGAGGACGGATTAATTACTCAGAAAGATTTAAAGCTTGAAAGATTTAAGAGATTATCCAAAAGATTACATGCTGGATTTGATGAGGTTGAATTTTCAAAATCTTATATGAATCATTTATCTTATGCTTCATATTTATTTGATGAGAGTATAGACCTAATAGAAAATCTGCATAAAGAATATAGACTTACTATCGTGACGAATGGACTTAAAGATGTACAGGATATAAGAGTACGAAAATCTACCATTGCAGAATACTTTGAAGATATTGTAGTGTCTGAAGAGGTGGAATTTTCAAAACCAGATCCTAGAATCTTTGAACATGCTTTAAACAACTTAAAGCATGTGGACAAGAGTAAGGTATTAATAGTAGGAGATAGCTTAACCTCTGATGTACAAGGTGGAATAAATGCCGGTATCGATACATGCTGGTATAATCCTAATAAATTAGTAAATGAAACAGGAATAAAACCTACTTATGAGATATATCATTTGATGGAGCTAAAGGATATACTTGAAAATTAAAAACAAAAGAAGTCAAACATGCGTAAAGTTATTATGGACAAGGTACCTGTCCCCTTGTCTTTTCCGATTTATATTCTAGCATCATACAGGCGTATTTGGACAGAAGATGATACAGTTAGTTGTTACTTTATATTATAATTGGATAAAAGCCAAAAACCTTGGAGGTATTTACTTTGCCACGGGACAAAAGATTTAATAAAGAAGTAAGAATAGAGAAAACATTAGAAGAAATCTATGTTTTTAAAGTATCCTTAAATAAAAATGCTTGGCGACGGATTAGGATGTCAAGTTTACAGACCCTCCAGCATCTCCATAGTGCTATACAGGATGCCTATGATTTTGATGATGATCATCTCTTTGCTTTTTTTATGGATGGTAAGGCATGGTCAAAAAACGCATATTGGGATAAAAGGGATGGCAGGAACCCTTCTGCTAATCAAGCCATACTTAGTAAGATAGGTTTAGAACAAGGAAATAAGTTCTTATATTTGTTTGACTTTGGGGATGAATGGCGGTTTGATGTTCAACTAGAAAAAGTTCTTGTGTTAGACAAGCCACTAAAAAAGGCTGAGATAATTGAGAAAAAAGGTGAGGATCCAATTCAATATCCTGTTTTGGACGATTTCGAAAGTGATGACGGCGCTTCGGACGAAAATTCAGTTGAAATGTTGAAGAATACTATAGCAACTATTAAGGCTGATAGTGAAAGGTGGGCTGCTAAAAGAGAGGCTGTGTTTTGGCAAGAGATGCATCAACCTTTTCATTTAAGGAGTTTTTTGGAACGTCTTACTAAAGAAGAACTTATAACAATAAGACAAAATTTAGAGATTAAAGGTATCAGCAAGCTAAATAAGAAACAACTTATTGAAGTGCTTGAAATAGAAATTGTTAATTCAATGAAAGAAGTTATTTCCTATTTTGATTATAATCAATATAAAATTTTAAAAAATATTGTTAACAGAAATGGTATTGGTCAAATAGAACTTATTATTGAAGAAATCGAGTTCTTTAGGGAATTAGGCTTTATCTTCTCTTGTACCTATAATGGCAAAAGGGTTTTAGTTATTCCAAATGAGCTCATTTTTGAGTTTAATGACTTGGATAAGAATATTAACCTTCATAAAAATATCAAGAGAAATACTAAGTGGATAAATATTACTCAAGGACTCTTGTATTTTTATGGGACCCTAACTGCTAACAAACTATTGGAAATGGTGGGTAAGTATACCGAAGCAATAGAAATATCAGAACATCAAGATTTTTTTAGAGTACTGCGTAATGCCCAAGACTATTATGGAGTAATAAAGAATAATATCTTCAGCTATTCTAATTATCAAGTTTTTGACCCGGAAAAACTACTAGAAGAGCATAATATAAGATCTACACTAGACTATTACCCATTTTCTTATGAGCAAGTCTATAAGGCAGGTAATGCTGAATACGTAGATAAAAATCTCGCTTTCAAGCGTTTAACTAAATTTATTATGGAAAACTATGAAATAACTCTTAATGAAGCAGAAAATCTTGTTGAAGATTGTGTCATTGCAATAAAGCTAGATACTCCTACCCAAAAGATATTAGAGTGGTTGCAGAATTATTTGGAGATAGATAGTTTTGAGCTATTACAAAAATTTACTGAACAAATGGTTTTTCTAAATAATAATACTAGACAATGGGTTATAAAGGGTTATACACCAAATGAAGTATTTGAAAATGAAAAAGCAAATCTTCAACCATTACCAAATTCAAAACCTAAGTTAATTGTAGATAATAATAAAAGAACAAAAATTAGTCGAAATGACCCCTGCCCATGTGGAAGTGGTAAGAAATATAAAAAATGTTGTGGTAAAAACTGAAAAAGAATATGTACAATTTTTTCTAGATTTTAAAGGGCAATAGCCCTTTTATTTTTGCGTAAAATAATGAACCAAAAAAATAATGGATGGAAGTGTAGACACTGCATACAGCGGTTGTGAGGAAAAGTAAATCTCGACATTTTCTATAACAAGTAGTACTTATTGAACAGTATAGTAATAAATTGATATACTAGAAAAATGGTCATGTGAAATTTATAGTTATGATATAACATAAAGTATAGAAAGAAGGAAATTGTATGACTGATGAGCATAATGTTGACAGACTCAACATAAATGGGAAAGAGATTATTTTAGTTGGAACTGCCCACGTATCTAAAAAAAGTGCGGAACAGGTTAAGGAAATCATTGAAGAAGAAAAGCCTGATTCAGTATGTATTGAACTTGATGAACAGAGGTATAAGACGGTAGTAGAAGGCCAAAAATGGAAGCAGATGGACATATTTAAAGTAATAAAGGAGAAGAAAGCGTTACTACTATTAGTGAATTTAGTAATGTCCTCATTTCAGAGTAGAATAGCAAAGCAATTTGGGGTAAATCCAGGACAAGAAATGATACAGGGAATTGAATCTGCTAATGATGTAGGGGCAAACTTGGTACTTGCAGATAGGGATATCCAAGTAACCTTTAGAAGGGTTTGGAGAGGTATAGGACTAAAGGGTAAATTAAAGTTATTTTGGGAACTATTTAACAGTATTTTCAGCAATGAAGAAATTACAGAAGAAGAAATGGAAAAATTGAAATCTGAAGATATGCTAACTTCAATCTTAAGCGAATTAGGAAAGACGTTTCCTGAGCTTAAATTAACGCTTATAGATGAAAGAGATAAATACTTATCACAAAAGATTAAAGAAGCGCCTGGCGAAAAAATTGTTGCTGTATTAGGCGCAGGACATGTTCCAGGTATAAAAAAAGAGATATTTAAGGAACAAAATTTACAGGAGCTATCAGAGATTCCTCCTAAAAAAAACATAACTAAAATTATTGGATGGTCCATTCCTTTAATAATAATAGCAATAATAGGATATACATTTTTTACCAATATGTCAACTGGAGTAGAACAAACCCTTAGTTGGGTAATATGGAATGGTTCCTTATCAGCTATTGGGGCTCTATTAGCATTTGGACATCCACTTTCCATACTTACTGCGTTTATAGTAGCACCAATAAGCTCCCTTAATCCTACGATAGCAGCAGGTTGGTTCTCGGGACTCGTTGAAGCCTATTTAAGAAAACCAAAGGTTGAAGACTTTCAAAATTTATCAGAAGATATATTTAGTATAAAGGGGTTCTGGAGAAATAAGCTTACTAGAATTCTCTTAGTGGTTGTTTTAACCAATCTAGGTAGCGTGATAGGAACTGTAATTGGTGGGGCTGACGTTGTTCGATTATTTATAAAAAGTATTTTTGGATAGTTTCGAGAGTATTCATTTGTTGACTAAAGCTTACTTGTGATAGAATTTAGGGTAATCAATGTAAATAAAGCTCAGAAATGGAGATTAGCTATGAAAGTCATGATAATTGGTGCTGGTAAATTGGGGTATAAAGTAGCGGAATCAATGTTGAGTAGTCACATTGATGTAACCCTTGTGGACTCCAGTGCTAAGGTGATTAACCGTATTAATGACCATTTAGATGTACTAGCGGTTAATGCCAACGGATTAGAAGTTGGTATATTAAAAGAATTGGGCATTCATACCTATGATTTACTTATTGCTTCAACCAGTAGTGATGAGACGAATACAATCATTTGTACACTGGCAAAAAGGCTTGGATGTCAAAAGACCATTGCTAGAATAAGAAACCCTGAATATATGGCGCAGCTAGACTTTATTAAAAATGAAATGGGAATTGATCATATTGTAAATCCTGATTTAGCCATAGCAAGTGAGATTAGTCGATTTTTATTGAAAAGCTATAGTTTTTATACAGGAGATTTTGCAAGAGGAAAAGTCCAAATGCACGATTTTCATGTAAACCATTTAAAATATTTTGTTGAGAAGAGAATAATGGATCTAGTTGGGATGGAAGAATTGCTTATTGTAGCAATTATGAGAGATGGAAATATCATTATCCCAGATGGAACGACAATCATAAAAGAAGATGATATTATTTATATCATGGGGAAAAGTGAAAGTCTTCAAAAAATGGAAGAAATCTATGGTATGAATTTGAAAAAAAGATATATTAAAAATGTTATGATTTTCGGTGGTGGTAAAGTAGGTTACTATATCGCTAGACAACTACTTCAAGCGAAAATAAATGTAACCATTATTGAACAGAATCACGAACGTTGTATCTATTTAACGGAACAATTAAGTCGGGCTTTGGTTATTCATGGAGATGGGACAGACATTAATTTATTGGAAGAAGAGAATCTTTCAAGCATGGATGCCTTTATCGGTGCAACCGATTTTGATGAACAAAATCTTTTGATGTCATTGATGGCGAAGCAATCTGGAATTAATAAAGTTATTGCTAAGGTCAGCAGACCTAATTATGTTAAAATTATCGATAAATTAGGCATTGACGTTGCTTTAAATCCAGTTTATATTACCGCCAGCGATATTTTAAAATTCATTCGTGGGGGAAAAGTAGTATCTGTATCCCTATTGTTAGGTGGTCAAGCAGAAGTAACAGAAGTGATTATTGAGAAAAGTTTGAAGGTTGTTGGAAAGAAAATTTATGAACTGAACTTGCCAAAAGGTATTATTATTGGTGCTGTCGTTCATAACGGAAAAGTTCTTATTCCAAACGGGAATACCATCATAGATGCTCATGATCGGTTAATTATTTTTTGTTTAACATCGAATGTTGATGCCTTAGATATATTCCTAAGACCTAGCAGAGGAGCACGTGTAAATGAATTATTCCATCGTCGCAAAAGTAATAGGAATTCTATTAATTCTTGAAGCAGTGTTAATGATTCCATCTGAAATTATTGCGATATATTATAATCAGTCGGATGAAGGTGCTTTTTTTATCAGTATATTGATTATTGTCGTAATAGGTTTCATCATGACAAGAGTTAAAGCTACTAACACAAATATAAAGACAAAAGAAGGGCTAGCGATTGTTGCGCTGGGTTGGTTATTCACCTCTCTTTTTGGAGCATTGCCTTTTGTTATTTCAGGTAGTATTCCGTCATATGTGGATGCTTTTTTTGAAACGGTATCTGGGTTAACCACCACAGGTGCAACGATTATAAACAATATAGAAGCATTACCTAGGGGAATTTTATTTTGGCGTTCTTTTACCCATTGGATTGGGGGAATGGGGATTTTGGTATTTACTATTGCTATACTCCCAACCATCGGTGTAGGGGGATTCCGAATTTTTAAAGCGGAGAGCCCTGGGCCGGTTGCAGATAAAATTGTGCCTCGGATTAAAGATACAGCGAAAATTTTATATATTACGTACCTCTCGATTACAACCATAGAAATTATTTTGTTGGTTTTTGGAGGAATGTCGTGGTATGATGCTACTTTACATACATTTGGGACGGTAGGAACGGGTGGTTTTTCTACTAAAAATGCAAGTATCGGTGCATTTGATAGCACCTATATACATATAGTGATTGCCGTTTTCATGATCATATCAGGGGCGAATTTCTCTTTGTACTTTGCGGTATATAAAAGAAAATGGCATGATATTATTGCAAATGAAGAATTGCGCCTCTATTTACTCATTATTTTTATAGCAACGGTACTTATTGGGACAAATCTTTATTTCACAGCTTATGCAGGCGGCGGAAGGTCATTTCGAGATGCTTTTTTTCAGGTAAGCTCTATTATTACGACAACTGGTTTTACGACGGCAGATTTTGATAAATGGACAACCTTTAGCAAAAGTATTTTGTTCTTATTGATGTTTATTGGTGGAAGTGCAGGTTCTACAGGTGGCGGTATAAAAGGCATCAGAATTCTAGTGTTATTAAAATTGGTAAAGAGAGAGATTGCCAAGATCTTTCACCCCAGAGCAATTATACCTATTAAAATTCAAAATAAGGCATTACCCAGGGATGTCAATGCAAGTATATCTAGTTTTTTTGTATTATATATTTCTCTGTTTGTTATAGGAACCATTTTAATATCTTTGGAAAACATCAGTCTCGAGAGTGCAGCAAGTGCAGTCGCTGCGACATTAGGCAATGTCGGTCCGGGCTTTGGATTTGTAGGGCCATCTCAAACCTATAGCGAATTCAGTAATTTTAGTAAAGTGGTATTATCTGCATTAATGTTATTTGGAAGATTGGAATTATTTACGTTTATTGCGTTACTTGTTCCTAAAAATTGGCGGAATGAAAAATAGCAGACAAGGGCAGACCAAAGGACAGGTACCCTACCTGTTTCAGATTATTCACTGATTATGTACGTGGAGTGCTTGGTTAGGATATATTTAAAGTAGTTTAAAGGAGAACCAACTATGATGTCGGGAAAAAAACGAGAAAATATAAAGCAAGGTACATTAGTTAGAGTAGTAGAAAAACAAAACCAACGAACTGGAAAATTAACAGAAGGTATTGTAACAAAAATACTCACAAAGTCAAATACCCATCCACATGGTATTAAAGTAATGCTTGAAAGCGGGATTGTGGGTAGAGTGAAGGAGATATTGAAGTAGATTCATGGTTAATAAAAGAAAACCACTTTAAGAAAGTGACCTTCGCTATGTTTAATTTACTTCGGAAATAACAACTCCTACCAACCCTGGGCCAGTATGAACGACCATTACAGGGCTTATTTGGCCGAAAAATGATTCTTTAATATTATCCAAGTTCTTTATTTTATCAAAAAGCTCTATAGCCTCATCGAATGCATTACCATGCATAACGGCAATATTAACTAATTTATCCTTCGTTTTATCTAAAACAATTTCATAGAGTTCCTTCATCGACTTTTTGCGACCACGAAGCTTTTTGTAAGTGTAATAAATACCCTCATTATTAATAGATATTAAAGGCTTTATTTGTAGTAAATCTCCTATCGTACCTTCAACTTTTCCAATTCTTCCACCTTTACGTAAATATTCTAAGGTTTTAACCACAAAAAATGCCTTCGTTCTCTCCACAGCAGCCTTTGCTTTCTTCACGACCTTACTAAAATCATTAGAATTTTCACGCTCTTTCGCTGCCTCTAATACAGGTATTCCTAGACCCATAGAAAGAGATTTAGAATCAATGATTTCAAAGGTTAAATGTTCGTATTCCGCTGCTACTACTCTAAGCATATTATTTGTTCCACTTAATCCCCCTGAAATAGTTAGGATAACTACTTTAGTATATCCCTCTTCTTTAATCTTATCGAATAATGTTATCACATCATCAGGTGAGGGAAGAGAACTTTTGGGGATTTCGGTATCAAATCTTTCATAAATATAACCATTCCTTTCGCTTCGCTCAAGGCACAAAACGTAATGAAA
>CAZEQK010000052.1:0-18730 GCA_964514395.1 uncultured Bacillaceae bacterium | reverse complement strand
CAGCGCCGATGGTACTTGGACCGCAGGGTCCTGGGAGAGTAGGACGTTGCCAGGCAAACTTTTCTTTTTATATTACCAATATACATTTTATTCCTCGTTAGCTCAGCTGGTAGAGCACTCGGCTGTTAACCGAGTTGTCGTAGGTTCGAGTCCTACACGAGGAGCCATGTGGAGAGGTGTCCGAGCTGGCCGAAGGAGCACGATTGGAAATCGTGTAGGCGTTAATCGCGTCTCGTGGGTTCAAATCCCACTCTCTCCGCCATAAAAAGAACTTATTGACATACTAGATTATTTCATGTTATTATAAGTTTTGTCTTAAATTGGTTCGGTAGCTCAGTCGGTAGAGCAGAGGACTGAAAATCCTCGTGTCGGCGGTTCGATTCCGTCCCGAACCACCATTTATAGTGCCGGTGTAGCTCAATTGGTAGAGCAACTGACTTGTAATCAGTAGGTTGGGGGTTCAAGTCCTCTCGCCGGCACCATTATTTATGAGTGTAACAACGTCGAGTATGTTTCTTCGTAAACGAAGACTGTAGTACTCTGGAGTGCACCATTATTATTT
Source organism: uncultured Bacillaceae bacterium (assembly GCA_964514395.1). Taxonomy (GTDB): domain Bacteria; phylum Bacillota; class Bacilli; order Tepidibacillales; family Tepidibacillaceae; genus CAZEQK01. Next base: position 18,168 of record CAZEQK010000052.1, on the reverse strand, counting down.
CCGAGTACAACGTTGATTTTACTTCTTAGTTCGAGGAAGACTGTAGTGCTCTGGAGTGCACCATTATTTAATGAGTGCAACAACGTCGAGATACAGCTTTGTAAACGAAGGTTGTAGAACTCATAAACCGTAATAAACATTATTTTTTGTTTATTTAATATGAGCTAAATTTTTTTTGAGTTTTAAGATGTATGAAGCCATAAATCATAAAGAATATGTTTTTGTCATGAGTTCGTGGAGGGGTACCAAAGTGGTCAAATGGGGCGGACTGTAAATCCGTTGCGGAAGCTTCGTAGGTTCAAATCCTACCCCCTCCACCATTATAGGGGTGTAGTTTAACGGTAGAACAGCGGTCTCCAAAACCGTTAGTGTGGGTTCGATTCCTGCCACCCCTGCCATTAAATATTTTGGCGGCCATGGCGAAGTGGTTAACGCACCGGATTGTGGCTCCGGCACTCGTGGGTTCAATTCCCACTGGTCGCCCCATTCGATGTGTTTTATTTTAAATAGATATGTATGCGGACGTGGCTCAGTGGTAGAGCATCGCCTTGCCAAGGCGAGGGTCGCGAGTTCGAATCTCGTCGTCCGCTCCATATAATTTCCGAGCACAATATGTGATGATACAACAGAGACAAACAAAAACTGTAATGCTCTCGAGTACTCCATACTTTGTGGCGGCATAGCCAAGTGGTAAGGCAGAGGTCTGCAAAACCTTCACCACCGGTTCAAATCCGGTTGCCGCCTCCATACAGCGTGCCGGGGTGGCGGAATTGGCAGACGCACAGGACTTAAAATCCTGCGGTAGGTGACTATCGTACCGGTTCAAGTCCGGTCCTCGGCACCATATAATATTGAGCGCAACATCGTCGAGATGTACCATGTTAAGCGAAAACTGTAGTGCTCTCGAGTGCACCATATAATATTGAGCGCAACGTCGAGATGTACCATGACAAGACGAAAGCTTGCAGTGCTTAAAATGGATTGTTAAATATTTTAATTTTCGTGTGCCCTTGGCTCAGCTGGATAGAGTGTCTGACTACGAATCAGAAGGTCGGGAGTTCGAATCTCTCAGGGCACGCCATAATTTGCCGGTGTGGCGGAATTGGCAGACGCGCGCGACTCAAAATCGCGTGGGAAACCGTGGGGGTTCGAGTCCCTTCACCGGCACCATATAATACTGAGCGCAACAAAGTTGAAATGCAATGATGACAAATGAAAACTGTAGTGCTCTTAAGTGCACCATATATAATTACGAGAACTACGTTGAATTACATCCTTGTTCGAGTAAAACTGTAGTGCTCTTGAGTGCACCATGTTGAATACATAAACTTTATCAATGCCTTGTAACTTGTACAATGTATTGATTTTTTTTAAAATTTTTTAATTTTTATAAAATATTTTCTTAAGATAATAGTAATTTTTTTTGAATAAATAAATATAAATAAAATGAACTTTTGGACGTGCATAAATGTCATTAGATGTATAAAAGAGTCTTTAAAGGGTGATTTGTTATTTTTTAAATATAAAGAGAAGATACCTTGTATCTAGGAGGAGAGCAATGTCTCAAATTTTTGATTTTTTAGCAAGAATAGTTGATATTCTTGTTCAAACATTAGGCCATACAGGAATATTTTTAGGTATGCTTATTGAGAGTTCTAATATACCATTACCAAGTGAGGTGATTATGCCTCTAGGTGGTTATCTTGCTGCTATAGGGAAATTGAATTTTTGGAAGGTTATATTTGCAGGAACGTTAGGTAATATCGTTGGTTCAACTATCTCATATTATATTGGATCATATGGTGGTAGACCTTTTATTAAAAAGTTTGGGAAATATGTGTTATTATCAGAGAGTCATTTAGATCTAGCAGATCGGTGGTTTAAAAAGCATGGGGAATCCACTGTTTTTTTTGGAAGATTATTACCTGTAGTGCGTACATTTATTTCATTACCAGCTGGTATTTCAAAAATGCCTTTTACAAAATTTATTATCTTTACAGCTATCGGATGTATACCGTGGAACTGGTTCTTGGCTTGGCTTGGTTATAAGCTTGGTGAAAATTTAGGATGGGTTAAACCAATACTTCATAACTTTAATTATGTAATAGCTGCTCTATTAGCTATCGGAATATTCTTCTTTTTAAAAAAAGGTTTAGAAAAAAAATAATAATAAAATAATAATAAAATAATAATTATTATTATTTTTATTAATTCCCTTGACCTAGGCCAAAAGACATGTTATATTTTACAGGTATCTTATTACAGTTTGTTCAAGCTTAATTCATTTATTCTAACGCGGTTTTTCGTTCCGATTAAGGACGAAGGGTCGCGTTTTTTTACTAAAGTAGTTTATTAATTAGAGGGTATTAAATCGAGAAGAAAGAATAATATTGTAATATTATTTATTCGTTTGGAGGAATTAAATATTATGAGTGAATCATACGTAGTATATACTGATGGAGCATGCCTTAATAATCAAGCAAAAGGTGGACAGCCTGGAGGTTGGGGAGCAGTTTTTCTTGATGGGAGAACGTTCTCAGGTTATGATCTTTCCACAACCAATAATCGTATGGAGTTAACTGCTGCAATGGAGGCTTTAAAAAATACGCCTATTCATAGTGAAGTAGAATTATATTCTGACTCTGCTTATTTAATTAATGCATTTACTCAGCATTGGATAGAAAATTGGATAAAAAAAGGTTGGAAAACATCTAAAGGTACACCAGTCGAAAATCAGGATCTATGGGAAAAAATTATTTCGTTAGAAAAGGACAGGAATGTAAAATGGTTGAAGGTTAAAGGGCATTCGGGTAATCATTGGAATGAGAAGGCAGATGAATTAGCTGTTGAGGCTATCAGCAAACATGTAAATCATTCAAGCGAAACAAGTGAGCATCATAGAGGTATAACACTTCATTTAACCTCACAACAATTTCAGCTAATAAAAGAGAGTATAAGCGAAAAAACAGAGAAAAATAATGAGTATAAAGAATTATTCCAATACCTAAAAAGCTTTACTTCTATATAAACTATGATATTAAAAAAAATTACATCAGTATTTGAATTAAATTTATTTTCATATATGATGTTATTTCAAAAATAGACAGATGAGTGATGTGACGATGAATGAAATAATAAAGGAAAAAATCATGGAGTACTCCAAAAAAATAGGTATAGATAAGATTGGTTTTACTACAGCTAAACCATTTGATGGTTTAAGGAGAATTCTAACAAACCACCGCAAGGAAGGCTATGAATCAGGCTTTGAGGAGCAGGATATTAATAAAAGAGTAGACCCAAGATTAACCTTAAAGGATGCAAAATCGATGATAGCCATTGCGATAGCTTATCAGTCAAAATTAAATAATGCTCCAACTTCAGAAAAGGGTCATTATCGTGGTTTTGTCGCTCGTTCAGCGTGGGGATTAGATTACCATCTTATCCTGCAAGAAAAATTAGATCAATTAGGATCTTATATTAAGGAATTAAATCCTAAGGCAGAATATGTCTATATGACAGATACTGGCGTGCTTTCTGATCATGCAGTAGCAGAACGGGCAGGTATTGGTTGGATAGGAAAAAACTCATTATTAATTACCCCTGAATTTGGGTCCTATGTATATTTGGGTGAAATGATTATTAACATAGACCTTCCTGAGGATAAACCAATGGAGGAGCAGTGTGGAGAATGTACAATCTGTCTGGATGCCTGTCCAACACAGGCAATTATTCAACCAGGTCAGGTACATGCAAAAAAATGTTTATCTTATATTACTCAAAGAAAAGATGTATTAGAAGAAAATCTGATGGAGAAGCTTGGTAATCGACTATATGGTTGTGATATATGCCAAACTGTCTGTCCCAAAAATAAAGGTGTGAATGCAACTCATCAAAAACAAACAACTCCTGATCCAGAATTAGCAAAACCATTATTAAAACCAATATTGCAGCTATCTAATAGGGAATTTAGAAAAACATGGGGAATGACTGCAGCTGGGTGGCGTGGAAAAAAAACGATACAAAGAAATGTGATTATTGCCTTAGCCAATTTTAAAGATCAGTCTGCTTTATTAGATTTAAAAAGAATATTATTGGAAGATAACAGGCCAATGATTAGGCAGACAACAGCATGGGCAATTGGTAAAATCGGTGGTAACAATGCTAAAGAAATCTTACAGATAGCGAAAATAGGAGAAAAAGATAAAAATGTAATGGATGAGATTGAGAAATCATTAAATAAGCTTTGTTTTCATGATATATTAGATTAGTCAAACGCATAATAAATAGTTAGTATAAAAGATAACCAACCTTTGGGAGGGATAATATGAGTGATTCATCTAACATAGTCTATTATACCGAGATGAATTCGCCTATTGGACCAATTACACTAGCATCAACTAATAAAGGTATATGTTGGCTGAATTTTGGACATAGCGAGGATAATTTATTTAGTTTGAAAATATGGGTAAGACGTTGGATAAATACTGATAAGGTTGTACAAGCAGAAGATGAACTATCTGATGTAATACAACAACTAAACGAGTATTTCCATAAAGAGAGAGTACACTTCGATGTAAATGTTGACTTGTATGGTACTTCCTTTCAGAAGCTTGTCTGGGAAACACTTTTACAGATACCATATGGAGAAGTTAGAAGCTACAAAGATATTGCCATAGCAATTAATTCACCAAAATCTGTTCGTGCAATTGGTGGTGCAAATCATAACAACCCAATTTCTATCATTGTACCTTGTCATCGTGTGATTGGTTCTAATGGGAATTTAGTAGGATATGGTGGAGGTTTAGAAATTAAGCAATTTCTTTTAGAGTTAGAGGGCTATAAAAAAATAAAGAATGTATTATAAAGTTTTTGTATTTATGGAGAGGATATAATTCCTCTCCATTCTTTTAAGTTCGATTGCTTGGTTATACATAATGAGTAGTTATTTTACATGAAAATCATTCATTTAAAAAATAGAGAGGAGAATAATGGTGAATACCCTTTCAATAGAAAAACTAAACGAAGAAGATATCGATCAAATTGTCAAATTATCAGCAATAATTGAGTGGGATTATTCCGCCTCTGACTTACAAACTATTTTTGCTTCAGGCATAGTTTTTGGACATAAAACGGAAGATGGAGAATTAGTTTCAAACTCTGCTATTTTTACGTATGAAGATAAACTTGCATCCATTGGTATGGTCATGGTAAATCCAAAATTTCAGAAATTAGGTTTAGGAAAGGCTGTTACATTAAGGTGTATACATAGTGTAAAAAATATACCTATCATGCTTATTGCTACCAACGAAGGAATTCCTTTGTATGAAAAACTGGGATTTAAACAGATAGGTACGGTTCATAAATTAATCACAAGTCATTTTCAACCAGTTGAATCTATCACATTAAATAAAGTTTATACATTATCACCATATAAAAATAGCCATTTTGAGGAAATTATTGTGCTTGATAAAAGAGCGGTTGGTGCTAACAGAAGAGATTTTATAAAAGCACGAATGAATCAAGCTAATGAGATTATGGTAATAAAAGATTGTAATAACAACATCGTTAGTTATGGAGCAAGTATTCAATTAAAAAATATGTTATTAATAGGTCCAATCATTGCCAGAGATGTTAATCAAGCAAGAGTATTAATTTACCAATTAGGAAAAAATCAAAAAGGAAAAATTAGAATAGACCTACTTTCTGATCATATATCCCTCATTAATTCCCTTTTAGAGGATGGTTTTGAGATTGTTAAGCAGCCACCAATCATGTTATTAAACGCTGATAAGTTGTTAAACAGAAATGGAACTTTATTTGCGATTGCAGCACAGGCATTTGGATAAAAAATAGCATCTTCAAGATTTAGTAGTAGAGTGTAGCCGAGATACATAGATTAATAAATGGGGGGATTCTATGGGGAAGTATAATCGTCAGCAGGTGGTCACATACGCCGATAAATGGTGGAATAGCTATAATCCAAGCTTTCAAACTTTTGAAGTGGATTGTACGAATTATGTTTCCCAATGCCTTTATGCTGGTGATGCACTTATGACGTATGGTGGACGAGGGAGTGGTTGGTGGTATAAGGGGATTGGGAGTAAGTCTGCGAACTGGAGCTATAGCTGGTCCGTTGCCCATAGCTTACGATGGTATTTGAAAAATAGTAGAAAGGGATTGACTGCTATTGAGGTTTCCTCTCCTCTAGAGCTAACTATAGGGGATGTAATTTGCTATGATTTTGATGGAGATGGGAATTGGCAACATAATACGATTGTTACGGAAATTGATTATAATGGGATGCCATTAGTGAATGCACATACCGTTAATTCAAAAAGAAGATATTGGTCATATCGTGATTCCTATGCATGGACTTCAAAAACAACGTATGCGTTTTTTCATATATCAGATTTCTTTCAATAAAGAAGACTTGGATCAGATGGAGTTTTTTATCTCCAACTGAACCTTAGCACCCATAGGGCACAAGTCACACTAAATGCTAAAGCATTAAGTCGTGCTATGCCGCCCTTATTTCGAGGGATTGAAACAACTCCCTCTTACGGTGTTGAAGGTGGAGTCTTGTTAAAACCGAAGATAAAAATAGAAAGCTAGCACGTACGAATTTTTCAGGAATTGCTTCTTTATAGAAGCTTTTTTTTGTTCAATAGCTGATCGTTCATAATGCCACTCGAGAGTTAAGCGTCGCTTAACTTTTGTATTAGTTCAACTAACATTCAGATGGGTTTTAAAACTCAATCAGAATGAAGTTTCACTTTATTTATAGTATAATTGTAAGCATAGTTTGGTAAGAATGGCTTTGAGGTGATGAGAAATGGCATTAAATATTGTATTACATGAACCAGAAATTCCTGCAAATACAGGAAATATAGCAAGGACCTGTGCAGCAACTGCTACTCGTTTACATCTGATAAAGCCATTAGGCTTTTCGACTGATGATAAAATGTTAAAAAGAGCAGGTCTAGACTATTGGCATGCTGTAGAAATTAGGTACTATGATTCTTTAGAAGCATTGTATGAAAAATATCCAAATGGACGTTTTTTTTATGCCACGACGAAAGCTGAGCAGATGTACACAGATGTAGTTTACCAGGATGAGGATTTTCTTGTTTTTGGGAAAGAAACAGCAGGTATACCAATGGATATCTTAAAAAAAAATTGGGATAGAGCCATTACGATTCCAATGGGTGAAGCAGTTCGATCATTAAATTTATCGAATTCTGCTGCGATCGTTGTGTATGAAGCGTTAAGACAATTAAAATTTCTAGGATTGAAATAAGGGTGATAATATGAAGATACCAAAAGTAAATTATGCGATTATCGGTGGATCAAGTACTTTTTCCATTAATTTTCCTGAGGATTTAAAACGAGAGGATGTAGAAATTTTAGCAGAAAACCTTGAATTTGAAACACCTTTTGGAAAAAGTCCAAAGTTTAAATTAATAAAGGTAGCAGATAAAGAAATATTAACCGTAAAAATGCATGGTTGGAGGCCAAATGAAGGTTTAAAACGAGGCACAGCATCTCAGCAGCTTTTTTGGGTATATAAAGAAGCAGGTGTAAAGAAAATTTTTGCAGAAGGCGGAGTTGGAAGCATCAATCACTTATTAGAATTAAGAGATTTGGTGATTGTAGATGATTATATTGATCACTCTATGCGTCAAGATATCGGTCTTGGAGGTTCTTATTTACTAACCATGAGAGAGCCTATTTGCCCATCACAAGCTGATGCTCTAGCAAAGATTGCAAAAAAAAATGTTGAACCAGAAGGACGACACGTTTTTAAAAGAGGGATTTATGTGAATACTGATGGTAGACATTTCGAGTCTAGAGCAGAGGTTCAAATGTTTCGAACCTGGTTTGCAGATGTAGTAGGCCAAAGTATTACCCCAGAAGTATACTTAGCGAGAGAGATTGGTGCATGCTACGCAGGGATTTATATGGTTGTAAATTATGCTGAGGGTATTATAAAGGATTGGGAGCACAAGGATCTAAGTGATATTTTTTATCAAGAATCATTTACGATCGGTAATATCTTAATAGACAGTATGTATGAAATAGACGCTGAACAACATCATTGTAATTGCTTAAACTATCGAAATGACACATTATTGAAAGAGAATAAATAAAAGAAATATGCTAAAGGTGGGATATAGGTGGCTAAAGCAATTTTATTTGATTTAGACGGGACATTACTGCCCGTTGATACAGATCAATTTGTAGAGCATTATATGATGGCAATCGTGCCTTATATAAAGGACTATATTGATCCAAATAAATTTTTAAAGATATTATGGGATTCTACCCATGAAATGATGAAAAACACAGATGGAAATCTCACCAACGAGGAAGTCTTTACAAAGCATTTTTTAGCGAAAACAGGTTTCAATAAAGAAGATATTTGGCCGGTTTTTGATCGGTTTTATGAAGAGCATTTTCCAAGTTTAGTCAGGCATACAAAACCTACTGAATTGGCGAAGGAAATTATTCATACAGCGAAGAATCAAGATAGGAAAATAGTAATAGCGACGAATCCCGTCTTTCCAAAAACGGCTATCTACGAAAGACTGAATTGGTTAGGCTTAGTTGAGTTTCCATTTGATATGGTAACCGTGTATGAGGAATCTCATTTTTGTAAGCCTCATTCTCACTATTTTAATGAGATATTAGACCATTTAGGTATGAAGGCAGAAGATACCATCATGGTTGGAAATGATATACAAGAGGATATGGTTGCTAGTAAACTTGGAATGGAGACTTTTTTAGTAACTGATTACGTTATTAATAGAGGAGAGCCTACATATCAAATCAGTCAAGAGGGTACATTGTCTGAATTAAAGGAACAAATTAATTCAAAGGTTGGGATTTTTAGTTTATAGGAATCACATCGGAGAATAGATATGTTATTGCTCCCTTCATATATAGCTATAAGGGGGACACCAATGAAAGTAACCGTTATATCTGACACCCACATGCCTAGAAAAGCAAAGTCGTTACCTAGTGTGGTGTTAGACTCCATTACAAATTCTGATGCATTAATCCATGCAGGGGATTTCACTACCATTGAGCTGTTGGATTATTTAGAGAGTATCACACGCGTAGAAGCGGTAACAGGTAATAATGATGGTCCAGAGATATTATTAAGGCTTGGTACAAAAAAAATTGTAGAATTTAACGGCTATCGCATTGGCATTATCCATGGCGATGGCGCATATGGTTCAACATCAAAAAGAGCAAAACATGCTTTTGCCAATGAAGATGTGGATGTTGTGATTTTTGGTCATAGTCATCAGGTATATCATGAAGAAGAGGGCGGAATTTTATATTTAAATCCTGGATCACCAACGGATAAAAGAAGAAGTCCCCATTATTCATATGCAGAATTAATATTAGATAAAGGAATAAAAGCTGAAATATATTATTTTTAATGCATTGTAAAAAAGCAGTACTACGTGACTAGTAGTACTGTTTTTTTTGTCTCCATGATTGAATAAATATACAAAAAAAAACTATATCATGTATATTTAATAATTATTTTTATATTTTATTAAAATTGATGTAAAACAAAAGCTGGGTATTGCATAAATTATAAATAAATAAACTAGTTCTACTATTTAACAAAGTCTTCAAATATTAATAAATGATGAATTTCATCATGTAATCTAAGAAAAAGAATATAGTAGTAGAAAAACAATAAATCAATTAATGAATGACGTTGAAAATGCCAATGTGTTAATAAAAGGAAGGAGGCTACCATGGATATATTAAGCAAAATTGCTGAATTTCGCGAAAAAGAAGAGAAATTGGCATGGGAAGGCACTTTTGCAGATTATTTAGGTATCGTAAAGTCAAGTCCTTACGTAGCTCAAACCGCCCATTCACGAGTTTATCAAATGATTGTAAGCAAAGGTGTGAAAGACGTAGATGGAAGTAAACAATATCATTTCTTTAGTTCTGAATTATTTGGTTTAAATGATGCGATTGAGCGTTTAGTAGAAGAGTATTTTCATTCATCTGCTCGAAGATTAGATGTTAGAAAAAGGATTTTACTATTGATGGGACCAGTAAGTGGAGGTAAATCAACGATTGTAACCATGTTAAAAAGAGGATTAGAAAGGTTTACTAGGACAGATGAAGGTGCTTTATATGGTATACAAAGTTGTCCTATGCATGAAGATCCACTACATTTAATTCCAAATGAATTACGCCCTGAATTTGAAGAGGAATTTTCTATTAAAATCGAAGGGAATCTCTGTCCTGTTTGTCAGATGAATTTAGAAAATGTATATAATGGGAAAATTGACGAAGTAAAGGTAGAAAGGGTGATATTTTCAGAAGATAAACGAACTGGAATAGGCACGTTTTCTCCATCAGATCCGAAATCACAGGATATTGCAGATTTAACAGGTAGTATTGATTTTTCAACAATTGCTGAATATGGTTCTGAATCTGATCCAAGAGCATATCGGTTTGACGGTGAATTAAATAAAGCTAATAGAGGATTAATGGAGTTTCAGGAGATGCTAAAAGCTGATGAAAAATTTCTATGGCACCTGTTGTCCTTAACACAGGAGGGTAATTTTAAAGCTGGTAGATTTGCGCTGATATCAGCGGATGAACTTATCATTGCCCATACAAATGAAGCAGAATATAAATCATTTATTAGTAATCAAAAAAATGAAGCGCTACGGTCAAGAATTATTGTTATGCCAATACCATATAATTTAAAGGTTACAGAGGAAGAAAAAATTTATAAAAAACTTATTCAACAGAGTGATATTAAGGATGTTCATATCGCTCCCCATGCATTAAATACGGCATCCATATTTTCAATATTGACACGTTTAAAGGATTCTAAAAAACAAGGAATGGATATTTTAAAGAAATTAAGATTATATGATGGTAAAGATGTAGAAGGCTATAGTCAAGCGGATGTTGAAGAGCTGCAAAATGAATATACGGATGAAGGGATGTCTGGCATTGATCCGAGGTATGTGATAAATAGGATATCCAGTGCACTTATAAAAGAAGAGAAGAAATGTATTAACGCTTTAGATTTGTTAAGGGCATTAAAGGATGGATTAGATCAGCATGCTGCAATTACAAAGGAAGATAAGGAAAAATACCTTAATTATATCTCCGTTGCTCGGAAAGAGTATGATGATATAGCAAAGAATGAAGTTCAAAAGGCCTTTGTGTATTCCTTTGAAGAGTCTGCAAAAACATTGCTTAATAATTATTTAGATAATGTAGAAGCCTTTGCGAATAACACAAGGATAAAGGATCCAATCACTGGAGAAGAATTAAAGCCTGATGAACGACTAATGAGATCAATTGAAGAACAGATTGGTGTTTCAGAGAATGCAAAAAAATCCTTTAGAGAAGAGATATTAATTAGAATTTCTGCCTATGCAAGAAAAGGAAAAAAATTCGAATATAATAGTCACAATAGATTAAAGGAAGCGATTCAGAAGAAACTGTTTGAGGATTTAAAGGATGTAGTGAAAATAACAACCTCGTCAAAAACACCAGATGAGAGTCAATTGAAAAAAATAAATCAAGTATCAGAACGATTAATAGAAGAGCATGGCTACTGTCCTGTCTGCTCTAATGAATTATTAAAATATGTTGGTAGTCTGCTAAACCGATGAAAGGGGGAAATTCCATGAATGAGCCTCTCTTTATCGTATCGAAGGAGGATTGGTCTTTACATCGAAAAGGCTATGAAGATCAAACGCGGCATAAAGAAAAGGTTCGTGAAGCAATCAAAAAAAATCTTCCTGATTTGGTTAGTGAGGAAAGCATCATCTTATCTGATGGTCGGCAAATTGTAAAAATTCCAATTCGATCCTTAGATGAATACCGTTTTAGATATAATTATCAAAAGCAGAAAATGGGAGGCCAAGGGAAGGGTGATTCAAGCATCGGAGATGTCATTGGTAGGGATGGATCACCTCAAACAGGGGGGAAAGGATCTGGAGCAGGAAACAAACCAGGGGAAGATGTCTATGAAGCAGAAATCACAGTAGAGGAAATAGAAGAGATGCTATTTAAGGATTTAGAGCTTCCTAATTTAAAAAATAAACCGAACCAAGAGATGATCACTCAGGATATAAGATTCAACGATGTTCGGAAAAAAGGATTAATGAGTAATATTGATAAAAAAAGAACTATATTTGAAAATTTAAAAAGAAATAGCTTAAATGGGAACCCAGGAATACATCATATAATGATTGATGATCTTCGATTTAAAACATGGGAAGAGATTATCATCCCTCACTCTCAAGCTGTCGTTCTAGCAATGATGGACACTAGTGGTAGCATGGGAATGTTCGAAAAGTATATTGCTAGAACCTTCTTCTTTTGGATGGTCAGATTCTTAAGAACAAAATATGAGTATGTAGAAATAGTATTTATCTCTCATCATACAGAAGCGAAGGAAGTAACGGAAGAAGAGTTTTTTTCTAGGGGAGAAAGTGGGGGAACCATATGCTCCTCCGCCTATAAAAAGGCATTAGAAATCATCGATAGACGCTACTCACCAGATCGCTATAATATTTACCCCTTTCATTTTTCCGATGGCGATAACTTAACATCAGATAATGAACGTAGTCTGCAATTAGTAAAAGAATTAATGAACAGGTCCAATATGTTTGGCTATGGCGAAATAAATCAATATAATCGTCACAGTACGTTGATGAGCGTATACAAGCTTATTGAAGATAAAAGATTTATGCACAGTGTGATAAGGGATAAATCTCAGGTTTACGATGCGCTAAAAACTTTTTTTGGAAAAAAAGAACCTATTGAGATGGGTTATTAGGTGGTTCCTATGGATGATATGAAGGCATTAGAAAAATCGATAAAGGAAATAACTGAGATTGCTACTGAGTTTGGTTTAGATCCATACCCGATGCGCTATGAGATATGTCCACCAGAGATCATTTATACCTTTGGTGCATATGGCATGCCAACAAGATTTTCTCATTGGTCCTTTGGTAAATCCTTTCATCGAATGAAGCTACAGTATGATTTAGGCTTAAGTAAAATTTATGAATTGGTAATTAATGCAAACCCTAGCTATGCATTCTTACTTAATGGGAATAGTCTCATTCAAAACAAATTAATAGTAGCCCATGTTTTAGCCCATACTGATTTCTTTAAAAACAACGCTCGCTTTAGGAATACGAATAGAAATATGGTTGAAAGTATGGCAAGTACTGCTGAACGAATACGTAAATATGAAATAAAGTATGGGAAAAGTGTGGTAGAAGAGTTTTTAGACATAGTCTTAGCTATCCAAGAGCATGTAGACCCAAGCTTATTTATGATTAATAAGAAGAATAATCATAGTGAGAAAGAGATCGTAAAAAAGAAAAGGGAAGATTATGATGATTTATGGAGCTTAGACCAAACAAATAAAGAGCAAGAAAAAAAGGAGCAGAATAAATTCCCACCCCAGCATGAAAAAGATGTCATGTTATTTATCGAGGAATATAGTAAAGTGCTAGAGGATTGGCAACGTGATATTATCACCATGCTACGGGAAGAAATGCTATATTTTTGGCCACAAATTGAAACGAAAATCATGAACGAAGGTTGGGCTTCGTATTGGCATACTAGAATATTGCGGGAGATGGATTTAACAGAGGAGGAGACGATTGAATTTGCAAGCTTGAATGCCTCTGTTGTACAGCCATCACGAACCTCCATCAATCCGTATTACCTTGGAAATAAAATGTATGAGGATATTGAAAAACGCTGGGATCATCCAACAAAGGAAATGCAAGAAGAATATGGGGTAAAGCCTGGTGAAGGTAGAAAGAAGCTGTTTGAAATAAGGGAAATGGAGGGAGATATCTCCTTCTTAAGAAACTACTTAACCAAAGAGCTTGTAGAAGAGCTAGACTTATACCTATACCAAAAAAGAGGCAATGAGTGGGTGATTGTAGAAAAGGATTGGGAAAAGGTACGGGATCAACTAGTTCAATCTAGAGTAAATGGAGGATTCCCCTATATCATAGTAGAAAATGGGGATTATCAAAATAATGGGGAGCTATATCTCTACCATCACTATGAAGGAATTGAGCTAGACATCAAGTACCTAGAAAAAACCCTCCCCTATATCTATAAACTATGGGGCAGAATGGTTCATCTAGAAACCATCATCGAAGATCGATCCGTATTATTCTCCTATGATGGGAATAAGAGCTTTAGGAAATTTTTGTAGAGTTAAATAATAAGAAAGAAGGATAGGTTAGATGAACATGCCCCTGTCAAGAAGACAGTGGATATATAAAAATTCCTTAGCGTCAATCAATGAATTGGCGCTATTTGTTGTAATCTATGCAGATAACAGATAATTACGGTACTCCATTGGAGTCATGCACTTTAATCGTTTCTGTTACGGTGATTGTTGTAATAGTGAATGTAACTTTGTATGGAGCTTACAAGACTCTCGTAGTCCTTGAACTTACTTAAATAGTACATTTCGGTCTTCAATATTCCCTAGAAATCTTCCATTGGTCCATTGTCAATGCAAACTCCTACACGGGACATACTCTGCACCATGCCAGCCTTATCAAGCTTATTTTTATATATCTTGCTGGTGCACTGAAAACTTTGATCACTGTGAAAGATAGGTTTAGCATTAGGATACTTACTGATAGCTAAATCAACGGTTTCAAATACAAGTGAATTATCATTTAATTTGCTAATGACATAAAAACGATCACAGTAGATTGATTGTCTTTTTCTTTTCTTAAAAAATTACGATAAATGTCTTGGAATATTATGTTCATATTGGCTTATATAGGTATTTAAATGTATAGGTACTAGATCATAGGTAGGTAACTACATTATATATAATTTTGTGGTAAAATATAGGTAAAAGCACTATAGAATTTTATTCTGTTGTTTTGTAAAACGAAAAAGGGGGAAATGCAGTGTCTATAAATAATGACGTTTTATTGGAAAAAGAGGAACTCGGGAAACCTAAGGCTGAAATAAAAAGAATGGAAGGTGAGCCAACTGCTGCTTTCATAGGGGCAGCTTGGTCAGCGTTATTAGTAGGCGTTATAGCTTATCTGATTGGTTTGTATAATGCAACAATGCAGAAATGAAAAAGGGTATTACTTTGCTGTTTTAATGTTTGGATTATATTCTGCAGTATCCTTGCAGAAAGCAGTAAGAGATAAAGAAGAAGGTGTGCCTGTTACTAGCGTTTATTATGGTGTTAGTTGGTTTGCATTAATAATAGCTATATCGTTAATGGTAATTGGTTTATATAACGCTGGAAGTATTACATTAAGTGAAAAAGGCTTTTATGGTATGGCTTTTGTTCTTAGTTTATTTGCTTCAATAACAGTTCAGAAAAATATTAGAGATACACAAAGAGCAAGAGAAAAAGAATAATTATGAGTTGTTAGCTTATGAAATCCACTCCACGTTGGTAAAAATATAAATATGTGCGAGCACTGCAGAAATATTTGTGGTGCTCTTTTTGTGTTTTAAAAGTATTTAAGAAGGAGAGGTACGTTATTTTAGAAAAATGGTTAAATCAAAAGCAACTATTTTAACCTTTCCTTTTTCAACTATCGGGAGGTTTAGTTGAATAACGAAGATGAATATTTAATTGAGGAAATTAATCCCTCAATTTTTGTTATTTTTAATAACATCTTATTCTTTAAAAAAGTATGAGGATTACGTTTATAGAGCTATCACTTATGAGAGTTTATTTTTAAGAAAAAAAGCTATTCAGACTATGAATGTAGCGATTAAACAACAATTCAGTAAAAAAGAAAAAGCTAGTGGTTTCATTTATTTAGGAAAATTATATATTCCAAAACGAAGGAAAACAGTAAAGCATCAGAATGCTATCATCAAGGATTTGAACTAATGCTAAATGAAAATTTAAAATACAGCAATTTCTGTAAAGAAGCCATTGAAACTTTCATAAAAAACGGGGATAAAGAAAGAGCAGAATTTTGGTATTCGTATGGAAAAAGGCTTCATGTATCTATTCATTATCATGGATTGGTATAGTCGATATATCATAGATTATGAACTATCTACCATACTAGAAAAATCATTTGTTATCAATACTATTAAAAGAGCATTGCATCATCGAAAACCAGAAATCATCAACAGCGATCAGGGGAGCCATTTTACAAATCCCGATTAACTGAAGCTTTTACAAGAAGCTCAAGTTCAGGTATCTATGGATGGAAAAGGTCAAGCTCTTGATAATGTGCGTACAGAACGTTTCTTTAGAACGCTTAAATATGACTTAATCTATATTCATGAATTCGATAGTCCACGAGCACTTAGAAAGGCTCTAAACGACTATATCAAAGAATACAACACCTATAGACCACATTCTTCAATAGGAGATTTATGCCCTGCGCAGGTATACCATAACCATCTTCAGCAAAAAATTGCCTAATTCAAAACACGAAAGGAGTATAACTTATTTTTTAAAATTCGTGTCTTGACAATAGGGGAATAATCCTCCTCTTTTCCAACAGGAATATTCTGATATATTGAGACTTCAGTTACACCATAATCGCTGCTTAAATCTTTAACAGAACTTCCAGAATGGTAGAGCCCAACAACAGTCTTTTTAAATTCTTCATTAAATTTTTTACCATGATTTTTCTTACTCAATCAGGACACATCCTCTCATTTTTAATTGTAAAGGACTTAACTTAGATGTGTCCATTAAACTATACTAACTCCAGTGCTATAAGATTTTAAGTAGTTCATTAAATTAAGATCTTAAGAATTGAAATAAAGAATTGAAATTAAATTATAGTAATTATTAGATTAAAGTACTGAATTGGTATAATTATTATAAAATATGTATTAATATACAAATAACGACAACTATTTACATTTGATTTTGGTATAATGATTAGGATTCTAAAAATATGAATAAAGGTGGTGAAAAAAAATATAAGTAAGATCTACATTTATTTTGAGAAAATAAAAAATTATAAAAAAGGTGTGATATGAAAATGTCTAAAGTAAGAATAACAAGTTTCATATTATCTCTAATATTAGTTTTGTCCATAATTCTTAGCACTGGTACTGTTTTTGCAGAAAATAATAAACTATTAGTATCTGAGGAGGACGCAACAAAAGCAACAAAACAATTTGTTAACTTACACCCTGGCTTAAAAGGATCAGAGATAAATAAAATAATTCCAGTTTATGATGTGGACAATAATCTGGAATTATACTTTGTTGAATTAATTAAGTATGGAAACCCATATGCAATTCTAGGAGTCGGAGCTACAGTTGGAAATCCGACAGGTGTTTACATTGGGATTTATTTTGGATATGATGATCCATTCGAATATCATAACATGGCAGCATATGGTTATTATGAGAATACTAATTTGGGTTATAGAGAAATAGAAGTTGCAACTGGATGGGGATATCCAAGCTCTTTTGATTATGATTATTATCGCTCACGGTATGCAATACACTTTATGCCTGTGATTGAATAAGATGAAAAAATATAAAACGGTAGTATTAATTATTGTAGTTTTAACAGTAGTTTTCTTTATAAATTACTTCATTAATACGATTATTTTAGGCTATCATAATGACGAAATCACAATTATTGAACAAGTCGGATTAATTAAAGATAAAAGTGAGCTAGATAAAATATCTACAAAAAAATATAATATTGTAAATATTATTATTACAAGTAATGATTATAATGGGAAAGATTTGACTATTATTGTTAAGGATCACAGCAGGACCTTAGATATGAATTTACCTTTATATATGTATATAGCAAAAATTAACGAAACAAAAATATTAATAGGAACTGTACAAAATATTGATTTGAAAGTAGGAGAGACTATCAAAATTAAATATAAAGGTAATATTTAATACATTATGTTTGGGGAGAGGCGAACCTTGGAATGTCAACATTAAACTAGACAATTTTTTTAAGGTGTTCAAGTTGTATTCTATAGGGGTTAAATACCCAAGTGTTCCATGAATCCTATTGTTATTAAATCAATGCACATAGTCTTGTAATTCTCTTTTTAAATCTACCAAACTCTCGAAATGACGCCCTTTGTCAAACTCTGTCTTTATGATTTTAAATGTGGCTTCAGCCACTGCATTATCATATGG
>CAZEQK010000051.1:0-19474 GCA_964514395.1 uncultured Bacillaceae bacterium | reverse complement strand
TCCATCTGTAACTGCTTATTTTCTTTACGAAGTTTAACCAACTCTGTTTCTTCTGAAGTTCTATTGTCTTTTTCACTGAAAGATCCAGTAGTTTGGTTCTGATTGATCCACTTATCCAAGGAAGATGGCGTCAAACCATACTCACGAATAATGTCCTTTCGGGGTTTACCGCTTAGATACAGCTGCACCATTTATGTTTAAATTCTTTTGTAAATGTTCTTCTTTCTCTTTTAGCCATTGTAGATTCTCCTCAATTATATTAATTGTAGTCTACTTGACCTTAATTTATTTGTCCAGATAAGTGTATCCTATCCATATTGATTTTAGTAAAAGAACAGGTGTTATTTATAAGTAGAAGTTATTCAACTCTCTCAGATATGCCTATATGTGCCAAAGTTGTAGCAATGAACCCAACTTTAAGGATGCCATTTAAAAGATATGAGATAGGCAAAGTATTCAGAGATGGTCCTATAAAAATGGGGCGGTTTCGTGAATTTACTCAATGTGATGTTGATATTGTGGGTGTTGATTCTCAGATTGCCGAAGCAGAATTAATGATTATGGCATTAGATGCATTCCGAAAACTAAGCATCATAAATGTTACTGTAAATTATAGATATCTCATGTCAACGAAAGAACAATCCAATTTATGGATGAAACTTGCTTCTATTCATATAAACAGTATTGAATATTCCGATATGGATACAAAAATTAGAGAGTATTTAACTCTAATATCAAAAAAAATAGAAGAAATCGATGATGCGATATTAGAAAGCAAATTAATGTTTGATGAGAACGAATATGCTAAGTATGACACATTGATGTATTTTAAAAGCAATAGCTATTTGCTTTATAAACTAAACCAACCAATAAATGATTTACACCAATTAGTAGACGAATACAGTGAATATTTAAAAGAAATGAAGAAGAAAAATAATAAGTAATTTGGTAGTATTTAATTTTTCTGTCCACATAAATACTATAAAAATTTGGAGGTAAGAAGCAATTGCATATAAAAAGATGGATTATAGTTACACTCATTATCTTTTTAATATTGTCAATAACTACAAACGGATGGCTTTTCTATACTTTTAAAAAAAAGCAAGAAAACACAGACTGGGCGATGTCCTATGTAAAGGATAGAACTATGGCTTTGAATTTAAAGCAATTAGTTCATTTTGTCGATAATTATAAAGGTGAATGGAAGGAGATGAACTTTAGGAGAGAATTGAATGATTTAATGAACAAAGCTAATAATGGAATTGCAATTGCTTATAATATGACCGCTATGAATAATGGGAAACTTGCCATAAAAGCAGAGAGTAATCTTCATGAAATGCTGATAATATTTGATCAGTACAGGATTGCAGGTTATCATTTGTACAAAGAAAATGAACAAAAGAATGTTGAAATTATCAAAGAATTGATTGTCCGTTTAAAAAAAGCTGGTTGGGGTATTAATAATAAAGTTCCCCCATACAATGAATATAAATATAGTCAATTTTTTGACAAGCAGGTGGATACGTTTTTGAAATTTAATTCAAATTATCTAAGGTAGAGATCATTTTACTGCGTTGAAAATTATCATACAACTAAATGGTTAGGCTAGTACATTAAGAAATGAAACTTATAAAATGAAAAAACGTATGCTTGGTATCATTTTAACCATTGTTGGTGTTTTATTTTTAATAAAACCTTCACTTGTATGGTTAATAACAGAAAACTGGAAACAAATGACGGAACCGAACCTTCTGTCTTATATATGGTCTACACGTTTTGGGGGAATTGTGCTGACTATTGTAGGTATAGGGGCGGTTATTGTAGCTTTTCAATAAAAACAGAAGAACTTATTCGTAATTATTGGAACGTAAAGAGATGACTTTGGTGACAAAACTAGAGTCATCTTTTTCATATGAGAGAATTACTTACTGATATATATATTTCTAATAGTTCATGTAAAACTATATATAATGAAAATAAAAAAATCTATTCTGCTTGCAAAGTTTTTTAGCTTTGAGTTGTGTTATAGATAGAGGAGGAGAATGTATGAAGGATATGTTACATACAGAGAATACTGCAATAAGAGCGATTGAAAGATATTCAGACACACTAATTAGGATCGCTTATACATATTTGAAAAATAGAAGTGATTCAGAGGATATCGTACAAGAAGTATTCTTAAAGCTGGTAGAAAAAGCCCCCATCTTTACAGATGAAGAACATGAAAAAGCATGGCTTATTCGTGTTGCAATTAACCTTTCTAAAAATCATTTAAAATCAGCATGGTTTAAACGAACAATACCATTTGATGATAAGGAGTATAGCTTTACTCCAAAGGAAAATGAAGTCATGAGCACTGTATTAGAATTGCCAGTAAAATATCGCAGTCTTATTTTTCTATTTTATTTTGAAAAATACAAAATAACAGAGATAGCTGATATTTTGGGGAAAAAGGAATCGACAGTTGGCTCACAGCTATATCGAGCAAGGAAGCTACTAAAGGCGAAGTTGAAGGAGGATTTTGATGATGAAAATAGATGATTATTTATCTGCAATGAGCAAGATAAAAGCAAAAAGTAGCTTTAAAGAACACTTGAAATCATCACTCAAAGCAGAATATCCAAAGAAAAATAAGATTAAAATAAAAAAGTTGGTTCCTGTTATTGCCGTTGCTTCGTTTCTAGTTGTTGTATTTGCTAGTTTTGTCTCTTTCCCCTCCCTTTGGAAGGGAGTTGTTGAAACAAATCAAACAGATAACTTTAAAATAGTTGCTAGTAATAATAATGGAGATGCCGATTATATTTCTAATTTATTTCTGGATGGGTATGGTTATAGTACCTCCGGGTGGTTGAGATACTCCCGATTCCCATTCAGTGAAGAACAATATGAAGCGATGAAGGGAAAAAAATTAGGTGAGGTGAAGTTAGATCTAACAGGCAAGCGATACATTGGAACACCACCTGATTTTTCAGGTAGTTTAAGAGTAGGAACAGAGATCTATTCTATCAAAAATGTCAAAGTGAAAAGAGCTGTATTAGTAATAAATCATGCTGGTAAAGCAATTTTTTATAATAAGGGAAAGATTTTAGCAAAGGATGAACCGATGGACCTTACGATTTCTCAAGTATTTCATATGATAACTGATACACCGACGGTTTCAGCCGTGGAACTGCGCAGTAAAGAAGATGGTTCTTGGATGAGAACCTCATATAACACTAATTTGCTTTCGCTGATTAATAATAAACTTTCCAAGCTACCATTAATGAAAAGGTCTGAGATTAGTGAAGAGCCATATGATGCTCATCGTATAGTCATTAATTTGATGTTCAAGGATGGAACGGCCCTTAATATGCAAATTTATCCAAAAACAAATTATGCAACTCTTTTCGGTGGCTATCTTTCTATTTCGCCTGAGCTGATGACAGCATTTAAGAATTTGTCGAAGCAAGGGGAGCAGTATCCAACGATTTGTGAGAAGCTTCCCTATGACAAAAGTGATGTATCCTATTTGAGTTTTAATCAATATCAAAGTGGCGAAAAAATATTCTGTTCCAATCCTAAATGGTCCTATGAAAGTTTATACAGACAATTAGAATTTTACCGCGTCGAGGAAATTCAAGGAGAAGTAAATGGAAATATCTTCATGACAAGTAGGATTGGAAAATCGGAAGAGGATAGTATCCAAATGGATTTTTACAACACAAAGGAATATGAGATTATTATTAAGCTGAATCACCATTTTTATAAACCTGTAAAAGGGAGAATCACAGTGGAAGAGTTAAATAATTATTTAGAAAATTTACATATGGAGATTTCGAACCAACGGTAAACGTTAAATATCATCCGAATCTGATTAAATGATAAAATTTTAAGTATAAAAAGAGACTGGCACCTAAGCTTTAGCAAGCTTTGAGCCAATCTCTTTAAATTTACATTGTTTCCTTTATCGCTTTTAGACTTGTAATTCTTCCAACCCCATCTTTATATACAATATGTTTTTGGCTAAACTGTCTTGGTGATTCAATTCCACAGGCTGCTGCAAGCGTATATAATTCTTCTCTCAATGTCACGATATAATTTGCGACTCGATATTTTTTCTCATCAACGACTAAAGCCTTTTGTAATTTTGGATCGGTTGTGGCCACACCAACTGGGCATTTATTGGTATGACAAATCTGTGCTCGAATACAACCTACTTGTATCATGAAAGCTCTTGCCACCTGCACCAAATCGGCCCCCATTCCTAATGCAATAGCTATTCGGTCGGCACTGTATAAGCTACCTGAAGCAATGATTTTTATGTGATCCCTCAATTGATGTTTTTTTAATAAATTATCTAAGATCATCAATCCAGTTTTTAAGGGTAGACCAACACTATCAGCCATCGATTTAAAGGTTGCACCAGTTCCCCCTTCTCCACCATCTACTGTAATGAAATCTGGATAACTCTTTTGTTCACTCATGAGGATTATCATTTCTTCAAGGGATGATTGGTCTCCCACAACAATTTTAATTCCAACAGGTTTACCAGTTGTTTGTTTTATTTTTTCAATAAAAGTAAGCATTGAAGGTATATCGTTAAATTCATGAAAACGATTCGGGCTATCTATGGTTTGATAGGGTTCCACTCCCCTTATTTCTGCGATTTCCTTTGTGATTTTAGATCCACTGACGTGGCCACCTCTGATTTTTGCACCCTGTGCCAGCTTTAACTCAAAGGCCTTAATTTTTGGGTTTTCTGCTTTTGCTTTTAATTCTTCCCATGAGAAATTCCCATCTTTGTCTCTATACCCAAATAAACCAGAGCTAATCTGAGAAATGATATCTACATCTCCCTTTAAATGGTGGGAAGAAACTCCACCCTCCCCTGTATTCATCCAGGAGCCTGTCGCGAGGCCTATCCCTATTGATAAAGAAGAAATGGCATGATCTCCAAGTGCACCGTAGCTCATTGCGCTCATGCCAATTGGACCCTTTACTTTAAAAGGATATGGACAGCCCTCTCCAATAATAATTGTATTATCATCCGTAAATAACCATGGCTTTGATTCTACCTTTTGCATATGTTCTTTGCGAAGATGCATAGAGCCTTCTTTATCAATTGTATATTTTTTTAAAGATATTAAATTGTTATTATCTACCTTTAACTCTGACTTCTGTTTGGTAAGGATTGGATTTACTAGATAGTAACCCGGAGCATTAAAATCTCGTTTCGAACCAAAGGGAATGATAGTGTTTTGGTATTTACCCATCTTCACCAAATTTTGATAGTCACTTTTAACAATGATTTCCCCTTCGGTATAATAATCTTTCAACTTATCAGAAGACAGCTCTGCTAAATATCTAATTCTTCCGATAATAGGATAATTTCGCAGAATGGCGTGTTGACTTTGCCTCTTATCAGTAATATAAGCAAAAATAATAAATATTAAAATAGCAAGTAAAAAATAATACAGGATAACCGCTTCCTCTCACCTTAAAATCTATTTAATTTAATTGTAACACTGTATAGAAAAGATTGTGACCTAATTAGGATTAAAAACTTAAGTACATGCCCTGTATATCAATTAGAAATAGACTTATGCTGTTTTCCATATTATTAGTTCAAATAATTACCATAATAAAAAGGTTATTTATAGATTTTAGTTGGAGAATAATCAATTTTTAAATAAATTAGTTGGTTTTATGAGGCCAACAGCTGGTGAGAGTCAGGTCAATGATTTACTATTAACAGAGATGAATGAGAAACCCAATAAAAGGTGCAAATCCTATTACTGGTAAAATAATATTTATAAGTACATGGAAATTTAAAAATAATTAATAATTATATTTGTACTATGAAGAATAGTTAAATCTATATTGCGAATGGGACAGTTATTTTAATCCTTTCTAAATTATTTTTCAATAGCTAATCTGTATGCAAAAAACGTCAAAATAATTGTAATTGGTGCAAATATTAGCTTTTCAGCATTAACATCCGATGCCAGATTTCCAATAGTATTTAAAATTAAATATCCAAATACAAACCATACACCGACATTTATTAGCTTATTGATTTTGCTTAATTTTAAGTAGCCAATTTTCGCTGCAATAATCATTATGAAAACTAATGTTACAAATACTGCTATTAATTCTAAAGTAATTAGATTAGCTGATGAATTTTTAATTTCTCCACCCCAAACGATATCAGATGGAACAACCTCAAATAAAATTAAAACATAAAACATTTCCAATAGCACCATTGAAATCAAAAGTATGTTGCCAGCTAGTCTTGCGCTTACCAATTTTTTCATTTACATTCCTCCATTTCATATATTGTATTTTGTGTAATAGTTACACATATTGGTGATGATAAACCAAAGTTACTCCTGTTAGGTATCCTATAAGATTAAAGAACTTCTTGTATTTAAGAGTTTTCTGTTTAAAAGAATTAAAACATATTTACTCTGTCACAGGATATTTTTTAAGATAATCATGCTTTCTGTTGTATAAGTTCCAAAAATAAATAAATATGGGAAATGCCATGCTCCCCAAATCAAACCAACCCATTAATGAACGATAAATCTATTAAACCCGAGAGAAGACAGTTTAGGTGTAAGGTATCCTCTCCAAGAGAATTCTTCAAAAATGTTCTTTATAAACATTAGAATGAGTGACATACCGAACATAGAGAAAAACAGAATAGCTTCTTCTGATGAAAAAATGGATGTATCCATCAAATTAGAGCTTAGTCCTATCAATATAATGGTAATAGCCAATATTGGATAAAATAACATACTAAAGTAGTAAGGAAAGATATTCTGTTTGATTTTAGGTTTAATGCCTAAATCACTCCAGCCATTTCCTGCAAAAGCACGAAGTATGACCATCACTAAAAGTGGTGATACAAACTATACCAACTGTCCTAAACTACCGTTTGATCCAGTTTCTACAAATAAGTCTAATAACTTGCCGATCCAACCGGAAACTAATGCAACAATGGAAAAAATAATGACATTTCTTAACGTTTTCTTATTGTTTTTACTCATAACATATCTCTTTATTTTTTAAATCTATCTTTTG
The DNA here is from genome assembly GCA_964514395.1 of uncultured Bacillaceae bacterium. GTDB lineage: Bacteria > Bacillota > Bacilli > Tepidibacillales > Tepidibacillaceae > CAZEQK01. The sequence continues at coordinate 12,412 of CAZEQK010000051.1, read as the reverse complement.
ACCTTGGGCTTGTATAGAAACGAATAATATATTACTATTAGATATATAACTAATAGTAATATGAAGTTCGTATATTGTCAATATGAAAGGAGCATGTTATGGAATATGTAGTATTAGGATTATTAATGTTAAAGAATCAAACATTATATGAACTAAACAAATCATTCGAACAGGGTATATCCCTTTTCTATAGTGCTAGTTATGGGAGCCTGCAAATTGCGATTAAAAATTTATTGAAAAAAGGTTTTATTACATTTGAAAAGAAAACAGATAACGGTCGTAATAAGAAGATTTACATGATTTCGGATAATGGCAAAGAGGCATTCTTTGAATGGATGGTTTCAGATATTTCAACCAATAAGTTAGAAGTTACTGCTCTTTCTAAAGTATTTTTTTTGGGATTGGTTGACAGCACACAGAAAAAAAAAGAAATACTAAAAGAAATTATCGAAAAGATTCAAATTGTTGAGAAGGAGCTTAAGAATCTAGAACATGAAATAATAAAGTCTGAAATACCAGAATCCTACAAGAGCGTATTTTATTATCAATTAAAAACTCTTGATTATGGTATCCAAGCACATAAATTTGCGAAAGATTGGTTTGAAGCAATTTTGAGAGCTATAGATTAAATCACAAGGTGTTACAGGTAATGATAGAAGAGTATATAAATGATAGGAATTATTGATAAAGAAAAGAATGTATCGAACCTAAAAAACGCTGAAAAGACATGGAAAACAGGTAAAATCGCAGATACTATATGGAGATATTCAAATAATTTGGATATCTTATTTTTTATTGAAAAAAAAATAAAATAGGTATAAAATGACCATAGTATAAAAATGACTGTGGTCAATTCAATACAAAGGAGGTGTAAATCATGGATCAAAATAAAAAATCAAAAAGCAAAAAAGAACGAACGAAGGAAAAAATATTTAAAACAGCTATATTACTTTTTACGGAGAAAGGCTATGAAAATACCACTGTTCAAGAAATCACTGAAAAGGCAGATGTTGCAAAAGGAACATTCTTTAGTCATTTTCCGACAAAAGACTCTATTTTAACCTATCTAGGGGAGCAGCGGATTGAATTGATGAAGGAATGGTTAGTGAAGGACTTAGCTTATTTGCAAAGTGCAAAGGAGAAAATCATCAAGCTATTTGAAGTGCTGGCACAAGTGAATGAAGAAGATAAAATCATGACCAAGCTTATCTCCTATGAAATTTTAAAAAAAATGTATTCTACTGAAATAGAGCAGGAAGCAGAGAACCAATTAGAATTGAAATTACTAATGGAACAAATCATTAAAGAAGGTCAACAAAACGGCGAATTCACCTTAGAATTTCAACCAAATCAAGTGGCTGATATTCTCATTGGGATTTATTTCTTCATACTGCTTCGATGGCTATCAAAAGAGAATCCACCTCCTCTAGCTGATGAATATAAAGATAGATTGTCTATTGTAATGGGGGGGATTACCGTTGACAAAAGATAGAAAAATAAAAATGACATTTTATGGGATATTGTTAGGAATGGTTTCTTCCGTATTAATGCAGACAATTATTGTAACTGTTCTTCCTATTATTTCAAATCAACTAGGTCATGAAGAACTATATGGCTGGGTCATCAGTGCCTATATGATCTCGTCTACCATTACCATTCCTTTATTTGCAAACTTATCGGATATCTATGGAAGAAAACACTTTTACTTATGGGGGATGGTTGTTTTTTTATTGGGATCTATGCTGAGTGGTGGAAGCCATACCATGCTTCAATTAATTACTTTTCGAACTATACAGGGATTAGGAGCTGGAGCGGTTGCCCCATCTGCAATTGCGATGATTAGTGAATTGTTCAATCCAGATAAAAGAGCAAAAATGCTTGGAGTTCTGTCTGCTGTGCAAGTTCTAGCCAACATTATTGGACCTTTATTAGGTGGAATAATCACGGATATGTATAGCTGGAGATGGACTTTCTTTATTAATCTGCCAATTGGACTTATTGCCATCATATTTGTTAATAAAAACTATTTCAATCAGTCTAATCACATGAAAAAGAAAAAAAACATTGATTATCTTGGAAGTATGGCATTGGGGTTATTCATCATTTTAGTTATACTTCTTTTTCAAATAAAGGTAAAAAGCTTTTTGAGTTTGGAGCGAATGATTATTTTATTCCTCGTCATTCTTGTTTTTGTTTTCTTTGTAAAGCAAGAAAAGAAACATGTTAATCCAGTATTTTCACTTGATTTGATTAGATTAAAGCATGTAAAGCTTTCATTTTTAAGCATGCTTCTGTTAGGGACAATAGTTTATGGAATGATTACTATACTTCCACTTTATGGGCAATCTTTATTTGGTAATCAGGCATTAGTCGGTGGAAAAATACTGTTATTTTTTTCAATGGGTATTGGAATAGGCGGAATAATAAGTGGGAGTTTAACAAAGCGCTTTAAACTTTCAAGAATTCTTTCAACAGGCTGGCTTTTATCTATTGTTGGCTTAACATTATTAATCCTTACTCGTATTTATATGATTCAATTAAGTTTAGCGTTTATTTTTGTATTAATTATTGGAATAGGGCTAGGTATTAATTTACCACTTATACTTGCAACCTCGCAGAACGCTGTAACAGAAAATAAAAGAGCCATTGTTGCTGGAATCATCCAAATTAGTAGAAACATAGGTGGAGCAGTTGGAATACCTATATTTGCTAATTTTATTATTTTTGATTTTAATATATCTCAAGGATTGAATAACTTTGCTGTTATCTTTGTGTTAATGAGTTTTGTTGCTTTAGTAGGATTATTTATTGGGGTTCAATTCAAAGAAGATAGGTAAGGGGATAAATATGTCAAATCAATATACAGTATCTTTACATGGGGTAGATAAAAATAGTATTCAGCTAGTAGGGGGGAAGGGTGCCAACCTAGGAGAGCTTATAAATGGTGGTTTTACCGTACCTAATGGCTTTTGTGTTACTGTTGATGCTTATAAAGAACTGATAGATTTAAATGATGGACAAAATACGATCTATCAGATTATAAAGAAAATTGATTGGGAACAACCAACTGATATAGAAGAGAAATCAGCATTAATAAGAAATATCATCATGGAGCAGAAGATATTACCTAATCTCGAAATGGAAATTTTAGATGCATACTCACAGCTTGGTGGGAATATGTTACCTGTTGCTGTACGTTCATCTGCCACTGCAGAAGACTTACCTGATGCAAGTTTTGCTGGACAGCAAGAAACATTTTTATATGTAAAGGGTGAACAAGATCTACTTCATTATATCAAAAGTTGTTGGGCTTCTCTTTGGTCAGCTAGGGCTATGGCTTATCGAAATCAAAAGGGCTATGACCATAACAAGGTGTTAATCTCAGTTGTCATACAAGAAATGGTAGCTTCTAATGTTTCAGGTATTGCTTTTACAAGAAATCCGTTAAGTCAAAATGATAATGAAATGCTAGTTACCTCCTCATATGGACTAGGGGAACTGATCGTTTCAGGCCAAGTAACACCGGACTCATTCATGATAAAAAAAGAAAACTTGAAAGTTATAAGAAAAGAGTTAGGAACGAAGGAAAAACAATTGGTTCTAGGAGAAAATGAAAGAACGAGGTTATTAGATGTTTCAATTAACAAACGTAACGCGTACTCCCTTTCAAATGAACTATTGAAAGAGCTTGGAGCATTAGCATTAAAGGTAGAAAAACATTACAGATATCCTCAAGACATTGAGTGGGCATATGCTGGTGATACACTTTATCTTTTGCAATCACGTCCTATCACAACGTTAGACAAACCAAGACAAGTTGATTTTGGAAAAATAAGCAAAACACAGATAAAAATTTTAGATGATTTATTGGAGCATTATCCAGAAGCACCAACTCCATTAGACTATTCATTAGTTACAAGTAGTTATCAAGCCTTATTAGACCGTATTGCATATTTAGGAATAAAATTTTCTAAAGCAAATGAAATTATAAAAATCGATGATGAGGGGAACATTGATCTCATACCACCTAAGATAAAATTGAAAATGAAACTGTTTTTATTACCTCATAAACTGTTTATAGCAACAAAAGAACAAGATAGAGACTGGCAAAGGCTAGTAAGTGAAGTAAGATCATATTTGGAGAAGGTAGAAGGATTAAAGCTAGAAGTGTTATCTGAAACAGAGTTGATAAAAGAATTAGAAGAAACATTTGATTTAGCAAAAAAAATAAATGATTTACGTTTTCAATTGATTATAGATTCAACTATTTTACCTGTAGCTACTTTATCAACTCTACTAAAAATATATACTTCCAAAAAGAAAAGGCCGGCTCTAAGTGATGTCATAACAACAAACCTTGATTATCTAACAGCAATAATTGACAAAAAATTATTTGAATTGGCTGTATTTACTCACCAATTTCCAAAAGCCCAATCCTATATTTTAGAAGGAGATTATAAAAATACAGAAGAATTTCAGACGAAATTTATAACGATGCCTGGTGGCAATTCAATTTGGGATAAAATACAGAAGTTTTTAAATCAATACGGTTATAGAACGGAGAAGATGTATCAACCATTTATTAGTAAATCATGGTTAGATGACACCATGTATTTTTTAGATATTTTCAAAGCGGTACTAAGTGATCCTCAATTATTTGAGAGAAAAAGAAAAGAAGAAGAGCGCAATAAACAACATCAAGAATGGTTAACAACGTTTAAATCAAAACGAAAGGGATTGAGTAAAAAGCTATTTAATTGGAGCTATTCATCTTTAAGAAACATCTATAGGTATCGTGAAGAAACTGTATTTTTCATTGAAACACTATTTCACTTTGGGAGAAAGATAGTAAATGAACTTGGTAAAAGATTAGAGAATGAAGGTTTATTAGTGAATAAGAAAGATGTTATATATATAAAAAAAGAAGAATTTTCATTGCTTTCCTTAGGAAAAGTGAATAACGAAGAATGGATAAAACGAATAGATCAACGAAAAAAAAATATGAAGAGAAATCAATTATTATGGAAGCAAAGTGTTATTCAGTTATCGAGAAATGCAGATCAGGATAGTGATGTAATTTCAGGAGTATCGGGTAATAATGGAATAGCAGAAGGGCCGGTTAGAATTATTACTAGTGTCGATGGTTTTAAAGATTTAAAGCAAGGGGATGTATTAGTTTGTAGATATACCGATCCAGCTTGGACACCTCTATTCGGAATAGCAGCTGCGGTCGTAGCAGATACAGGAGGTCCTTTATCACATGCAGCTATCGTAGCAAGAGAGTATGATATACCTGCTGTATTAGGAACAAAAACAGGTACAGCCCAGTTGAAAAATGGTGATATTATCGTAGTTGATGGTACTGAAGGTAAGGTAATTAAGAAAAAATAGACTATAAAGGTTCTCGATGATTCATTGAGAGCCTTTTATATTTTTATTATTTAAAAGAATATGTAAATATATGTTTAAATACGTAAATATTTGTCGATATTTGTTGACTTTATTTTTTTTTTGTAATACATTATAAAATGTAATTAGGTAAAATAATGATATTTTTATGAAAATATTACATCAAAATCAAATGACTAGGGACTATAGTACGTGATACCAAGATTTATTCTCAGATAGACCCTAAGAGTCTTTTTTTTATGTTGATACGAATACGTAAAACTATAGATTTAAGGTATAAATGATGCCGTTTATTTTGTTTATGGTTATAGATTATAAGGAGCATTTAAAAAATGAACAGAAATATATTAAACAAAATAAAAAAGATACCAAAAATAATATTCTTTATTACAATTTTTTTTATTTCATTACCACTTTTGATAAATAACCTATATAGTGTTAATAATCTAAACCATATGGAATTTTTTTTCTTGCTGATTCCAACCTTTTTTTGGTCCTATTATTTAGGATTAGTGGGAGGATTATTTAGTGTTTTTTTTACGACTCTCTTATTTTTGGGTGATCAATGGTATGAAATAAACTATTTAGGAATTGTGCATCAGACCGATGAGCTATTCATCATTTATGCGATAGCAGCTATTAACCTTGTTATTCCAATTGGTGTTGGTTTTTTAGCAGATAGATTAATAAGGAAGAACGAAATGCTTGAAACAATAGTAATTACAGATTCACTAACACAGTTAAATAATAGATGGTATATATTAAATATACTTAAATCCATAGATAGCAATGATAGAGCTTCAGTAATATTTATAGATTTAGATAACTTTAAAAATATTAATGATACCTTAGGCCATGAAGTAGGAGATATAATGCTGCAAGAGGTTGGGAAGCGATTACGAAGCATAATAACGGAAGATAATATCGCAAGAATAGGTGGAGATGAATTTGTTATTTTATCTACCCAAAATATAAGGCCAAAGGATATTATTCAAATTGCTAATAAGGTTAGGTATTTACTTGCAGAACCATTTATTATCAAAGGACAAACAATATTTACTACCGTTAGTATTGGAATTAGTACTTATCCTGACCATACAGATAGTCCTGAACAACTTGTAAACAATGCTGATATCGCAATGTATCATGCAAAAAATTCAGGAAAAAATCAAATTCAGAATTATAGTAAAGAAATAGAGACTGTATTTTTTAATAATGCTCGGCTCGAGCAAGAAATTCATAGCGCTATTGATAATGATCAATTTGTAATCTACTACCAGCCAAAATTCGAACTTAAAAATAGCGAAATCATTGGTATGGAGGCATTAATACGCTGGCAGCATCCACGACTTGGACTATTAAGTCCTATGTCATTTATACCTACTGCTGAACAAACTAATTTGATTGTTCCTATTGGTGAATGGGTTATACGACATGTTTGTTTTCAAATGAGCGATTGGCAAAAGAAGGGGTTAAAAACATTACGTACATCAGTTAATGTATCTGCCCGTCAATTTAATCTTAAATTTGTGGATACTATAAAGGAAATCATGCAAGAGACTAATATAAATCCTAATTTATTAGAAATTGAAATTACGGAAAGTGTACTTATGAATGACGTGAATGAAGCGGTAAAAGTACTTGAAGAGTTGAGTCAACTAGGCTTCTATATTTCAATCGATGATTTTGGAACAGGGTATTCCTCATTAAATTACTTAAATAAATTACCTGTTAATTGCTTAAAAATAGATAAATCCTTTGTGAGTGAAACCTTAAATGCTAAAAGTATAATTGATACAATGATAATGCTGGGTCATAATCTACATTTTGATGTGCTAGCAGAAGGAATTGAGACGGTGGAACAGTTGAATTATTTAAAAGAGCTTCATTGTGATTATGGGCAAGGGTATCTATTTAGTTATCCACTCCCTGCTAAAAATTTAGAACAAATTTTCTTATCAAAATAGGTTCATTCATCATTAAATTATCGTAGTTGTCGAAATGATGATATATAATGTCGAAACTATAGACATAATAAATTAAAGCGTTTACAATTTTAATTGTGATGAAAATGTGAAGTTGAACAGATAAAGGCAAACTATTTGAAAAGATAGGACACAAAGCAATGGGTCTAATGCTTAATGCTAAATCTCATAGTGTGGGGTTTATGAACAAAATTAGAAATAGCTATTAGTGATATTATTGATAGCTATACTTCTACCAATGATGCTGTTAGGCTATGCTTCTTATGAAAAATCAAAAAGTATATTAAAAGAAAAATTAAATACGACGACTGAGCAATATGTAGATATGGCAGATACTTGGTTAAATGAATTTTTAGGTGGTGCTGAAGATCGTTATTACTATTATCTGATCACTCCAGCTTTAAAAAAACTGGTAATGTGTTTAATAAGGTTAATGTTAACAAATTGTTAAAAGTAGCACAAAAAAACGATGAATCTATTATGTATTCCTATTTTGGGACAGCCAATAAAAATTTCTATATTTATCCGCAGGTCGAATTACCAGATGGTTATGACCCAACCGGTAGAGATTGGTACAAAAAAGCGACTGAAAATAAAGGGAAGGTCATATGGACAAAACAATATAAGGATTCCGTAACAGGTGATATGATTATATCCACTGCTAAAGCGGTGATAAATAACGAGGAAGTAGTTGGCGTTATCGGTTTTGATATTAGCTTAAAGGATTTATCAGAAAAAATATCAAAGATAAAGATTGGCAATACGGGTATCTATTTATAACAGACAATGAAGGTACGATTGTTTCTCACCCTGACAAAGCGATTTTAGGTACAAGCATTACAGATTTGAGCTTTTGGAATAAAGCGAAAGCTAATGATACTGGTTTTTCAGAGTACCAATTAGAAGGAAAAGATAAATTTTTAAGCTTTGTTACAAATAAAAAATGGGTTGGAAGCTAATGGGTGCTCTAGAAGTAGATGAGCTATTACAAGATATACAGCCTATTCGTAATTATGTTTTAATTGGAGTTTTAATTGGGCATTGATAAGTATCTTCTTTTCCTATTTTATAGCAAGATGGATTGCAAAGCCTGTAAATCAATTAGAAAATGCCTTTGGTGAAGCAGCTAGCTCTCAAGAAATATCTAACAACACATCAGAAGTAGCAACAGTAATTGATGAAGTAGCTGCAATAGCAAATAATCAAGCAGAGCTTGCTCAAAAGTTAAACAAATTAATTAATAAATTCAAGATATAACTGATTAAATAAGCAGAGAGCAAACATGGATTGCCTCTGCTTATTTTAAAATTTTAGAATATCACTTATCATCCTTTTCATCTGTACTATATGCTACGATAGCTGTGGTATCTGTATCAAGCATTTTATTGAATTTTTGTTCAAGATCAGTTAACTCTTTTATTAATTCTGGATGTTCCTTTAAATTGGCTATATCAAAATGCATATTTACACTCCTTCTTCTCAGACTTTAGATTTTTATTGGCGTTTCTTAATTGGTGAAAGTGATTTAATTAAATATAGTATTCCAAATTTGATTGAAATGTATTAAAATTTTATAAAATAATATAAAAAAATATTCACTGAAAATATTCTACCAAAACCCCAAAATAAAAAATCTTCTTACGTAAATATATAGTATATGAGACGATTGAAGGAGGTAATTATGAAAAGGACTTTTATCATTTTACTAAGCCTTGCAGTGGCATTTACTTTTAATATTACAGTTTTTGCTCAAGACGGTGGCACAAATGCGACGAATCAGACAGATGAAACAGCTACCAGTCAAAATGATCAACCAACTGATGCAGCCACTACTGGAGATACCACCAATGCAATAATAGAAGAAACAGCAGGAATTACTCCGGATTCTATCCTTTATCCCCTCGAAAAACTAATTGAAAGTGTCCATTATACTTTGACGTTTACCGATGACAGAAAGGCACAGCTATTAGTAGAATTTGCAAATGAGAGACTTGCGGAAACCCAAATCATGATAGAGAAGGATAACAAAAAATTAGTAGAAAAAGTGATGAGTGCATATACCGAAACAATAAAGAAGGCAAATGAAAAGGTGGATCAAGCAATAGGAAAAGATCAGAACGTATCAAATATACTCCAAAATATTGAGGTTGTTGAAAATAATGCAGATAAAGTTGTAGTAAAGGTTACTGGGGTAATACCAAAGGATGTTGCAAGTAATCTTGCGGAAAATATAACAAAAGAAGTGAAGAAGACCTTAGTGATGAAAGCGTATGTTGCAGCAAAACAGAATTTTTCTAATTCTAAGAAACAATTTGAAGCTGCAAAGGATGCATATAAGAAAGCTAAGGAATCTGGTGATTCTACAGTTATTCAAGAGGCTCAAAAGACGCTGCAGCAAGCAGAGGAAAATAAAAATCAAATGGAGCAAGTAAAGAATGAAACAGAGAAGTATAAAGAAGAGTTAAAGGCAAAATTAGAGCAAGAAAAAAATGCAGATAAAGATACAGCAAAAGTAGATGCATTGAAACAAGGAAAAGACAAAGAAGAACAATCCAAAAAACAAAACCAGGAGGAACAAACGAAAGAAAAACAACAAAAAGAATTAAAGAAAGAAGCTGAAAAAGCTAAAGTAGAATTAGAAAAACAAAAAGAGAATGATAAAAAAATAAAAGCTGAGGAACTTCAAAAGGAAGAACTAGAAAAAGCGAAAGAGGAACTTGAGAAGCAACAGGAGAACAAAGAGCAGGAAAAAGAAAAGCATGAAGAAGAAAAGCATGAAGAAGAGTTAAAAAGACATCATAAGAAAGAGAAAAAGGAATCCGAAGATAGGAACGAGCATGAAGACGAAGAAGACGATGATTAATTGGTGTTATTCACTCCCCATAAAAGGGGAGTTTTTTTTATGAGTAAATAATTTGTAATTATTTTTTGGCGGAAAACCCTTTATTTTTTTAGTTTTTTTCCGATATATATTATATATACTTAATAATAATTATAGTTCATATGAGGGGGATTTTTTTGAAAAAGATTAAATACAGGTTACTTACATTCTATGTGATTGTGTCATTAATTCTAGTTGGTATTTTAGGTGGTTATAATTTATATTCTACAGTAAAAAATAATAATAGTTCGCTACAAACATATAAAGATAATCTATTAAAAGATTACGATAAAATGATTAAAAGCGAAGTTGAGACAGCGACAGGATTAATGCAATACGCATATGACCAATATAAAAATGGGAATATGTCTGAAGATGAAGCAAAGAAGCTTGGTTTAGAGCTAGTAAAAAGCTTACGCTACAGCAAATCAGGGTATTTTTGGGTGGATAGAACAGATGGAGTATTAGTTGGACACCCTATTGTTCCTGATAATGAGGGAACAAACAGAATGAATATTCAAGATCCAAATGGTGTTTACTTAATAAAGAATATTATAAATGCTGCGAAAAAATCTGATGATGGTGGTTATACTGAATATATGTGGGAAAAGCCATCTGATGTAGGAACAAAAATATTAACGAAAAAAAGGGCATATTCAAAATTATTTAAACCATGGAATTATATCGTCAGTACAGGTAATTACATAGATGAGATTGATAGCTTAGTAGATCAACAGTCAGCAACATATAAAAGTCAAATGAAAAATGATGAAATTTTTCAAGTTATAATAACCCTTATATTATTACTAATTCTTGGTATTATCGTATTTTTATTTAGTAGTAGCATAGGAAAGCAAATTTCTAATATTGTGGAGAAAGTGGAGAGAGTAGCTGATAAAAATCTATTAGTCGAACCAATAACCATAAATTCGAAGGATGAGCTAGGGCGATTAGGTGAATCGTTTAATAGAATGATTATTAATATTCGAGATCTTGTTGAAAACATTAAGACCACCTCACAGGAAGTAGATGAAGGAAGTCAGTTATTGTCTAGTACTGTTGAAGAAGTGACTGCTCAGACACAAACGATTAATTCATCAACAATAGAAATAGCTGCAAGTATGGAAGATACTAGTGCTTCTATTGAGGAAGTGAGCGCTTCAGGTCAAGGAGTTAATTCTATTTCGAAAGAGCTATCAGTAAAAGCGCAAGAAGGAAATAATATTGCCAAAGAAATTGAAAAAAGAGCACTTAATTTTAAAGAAAAAGCTGAACAATCAAGTGATCTCACAAAAAAAATGTATGAAGATAAACAGGTACGTATTATTAAGTCAATAGAGGATGGAAAAATTGTATCTGAAATCGGTAGAATGGCAGAAATTATTTCTGATATCGCGGAGCAAACAAATTTACTATCCTTAAACGCTGCTATTGAAGCAGCTAGAGCAGGAGAGCATGGAAAGGGTTTTGCAGTGGTAGCAGATGAGGTGAGACAATTAGCAGAACAATCCTCTACTACTATTGCGGATATTCAAAACATAGTGAAGCAAGTACAGCAAAGTTTTCAAAACTTATCTAATAATGCAAATGAAATATTAAAGTTTATTGATGAAAAAATAACGCAGGATTATAAGATGCTAGTAGATACTGGCGTACAATACCAAAAGGATTCTGAGCTATTCGGTAAGTTGTTTAATGAATTTGCGGAAAATACTGAGCATATTACAGCATCCATTGAACAAATTAATCAGGCAATTGAGGGTGTCGCTGTTTCAGCACAACAGGGAGCTAATAGCTCTCAAGATATTTCAAATAATACAAAGGAAGTTGCAGCAGCAATCGAGGAAGTTGCTAATATCTCAAATAATCAAGCAAATTTAGCACAAAAATTAAATCAAAAGATTCTAGAGTTTAAAATATAATTTTGTTTCTAAAATTCTTTTTAAATGAGAAGCCCTTCGGCAATAGGTGGAGGGCTTTTTACATTAATTATGGAAGGATTATGAGTTATTGCTTTTGTGCAAGTGGTGACAGTGGATTTATGACTGGAACAATGGGATAAATTATTTTTTACCCATTAAACAATAGAAATTAATGATGTCGATATATAGAAAATATTATCGAAATAGTAGACTTT